>NZ_JBHDJI010000001.1:0-926120 GCF_041877245.1 Sphingobium agrisoli | reverse complement strand
ATAGGGTTTCGCCATGCCCGCTGGCCTCCATTCCCCAGCCGGCATCTTGAATCACATAATAGGCCCGAGCAAAACCCCTCTCGATTCAGCCTCACGTCATCTCGCTCTAGGCACGTCGAACAGAAAGAACCAGTTGAGCGGCCGGGTGCCAGCCGATGTCATGATCCAGCCGGTCAGCGGCACGAGGAGCATGAAGGCATAGAAGAGGAAATGGGTGGCGTGCGCGGCCGCTTTTTCCCAGCCTGGCATGGCAACCGGGAGCAGCGGAGGGCGGTGGCCCAGCCGCCAGCCCAACCGCACCAGGGTGAGCGCCAGCACCGTCAATCCGATCGACTTGTGGACCGGCATTATCGCCCAGTCCTTGGGTAGCGCATCATGGCCAATGCCAAGGATCAGATTGGCGATGATCAGGACCGCCATGATCCAGTGCAGCGCGCGGGCAACGAATGTGTAGCGGTCCAAGGGCGGCTCCGTCCAGGTCTGCACTCTAACCCTGCCGGTTCGCGACAAGATTGTCGACCACCGACGGGTCGGCCAGTGTGCTGGTATCTCCTAGCGCCTGCGCCGAGACTTCGCCCTCCGCAATTTTACGGAGGATGCGGCGCATGATCTTGCCGCTGCGTGTCTTGGGCAGGCCGGGGGCGAATTGGATCGCATCGGGGGTGGCGATCGGGCCGATTTCGGTGCGGACCCACTTGACCAAAGTAGCGCGCAGGGCGTTGCTCGGTTCCTCGCCGCTGTTCAGGGTCACATAGGCGTAGATGCCCTGGCCTTTCACGTCATGGGGGAAGCCGACGACCGCCGCCTCCGCCACCGCTTCGTGCAGCACCAGCGCGCTTTCGACCTCGGCCGTGCCCATGCGGTGGCCCGACACGTTGATGACGTCGTCGACCCGGCCGGTAATCCAATAATAGCCGTCCGCGTCGCGCCGTGCGCCGTCGCCGGTGGTATATTTGCCGGAAAAGGTGGTGAAATAGGTCTGGAAGAAGCGGTCATGATCGTTCCACACGGTCCGCATCTGCCCCGGCCAGCTTTGCGCGATGACGAGATTGCCCTCGCACGCGCCGTCCAGCACCTGCCCTTCCGCGTCCACGATCTGCGGGACGACGCCCGGCATCGGCAGGGTGGCGGAACCGGGCTTCAGGTCGGTGGCACCGGGCATCGGCGCGATCATCGCCGCGCCTGTCTCCGTCTGCCACCAGGTGTCGATGATCGGGCAGCGATCCTCGCCAACGACATGATGATACCAGCGCCACGCTTCCGGGTTGATCGGCTCGCCAACCGTGCCGAGCAGGCGGAGCGACTGGCGGCTGGTGCGGGTCACGAACTCGTCGCCCTCCTTCATCAGCGCGCGCAGCGCCGTGGGGGCGGTGAAGATGGTCTGGACCTGATGCTTGTCCACCACTTCCCAGATGCGCGAGGGGGTGGGCCAGTTGGGCACGCCTTCATACATGAGCGTCGTCGCGCCGTTCGCCAGCGGGCCATAGACGATATAGCTGTGGCCCGTGACCCAGCCGATGTCGGCCGCGCACCAGTAGATATCGCCGGGACGATAGTCGAAGCAGAGTTCGTGGGTGAGGCTTGCCCAGAGAAGATAGCCGCCGGTCGTGTGCAGCACGCCCTTGGGCTTGCCGGTGGAGCCGGAGGTATAGAGGATGAAAAGCGGGTCTTCGGCGTTCATCGGCTCGGGCGGGCAGTCGGCCGAGACCTTGTCCGCTTCCTCGTGCAGCCATAGGTCGCGGCCCGGCTGCATCGCGATGTCGCCGCCGGTGGCTTTCACCACCAGTACCGTCCTGACGCCGGGACACTCCTTGAGCGCGGCGTTGACATTGGCTTTGAGGGGGACTTTCTTCCCGGCGCGGCAGCCTTCGTCGGCGGTGATGACAAGCGTGGAATCGCAATCCTGGATGCGGCCGGCAAGCGCTTCGGGCGAGAAGCCGCCGAACACGACCGAATGGATCGCGCCGATCCGCGCGCAGGCCAGGAGAGCGAAGGCGGCCTCCGGGATCATCGGCATATAGACGGTGATGCGGTCGCCCTTCTTCGCGCCAGCGGCCTTGAGGACGTTGGCCAGACGGCAGACCTCTTCATGCACCTGCGCATAGGTGTAGGACCGTGCCGGCGCATCGGGGGAATCGGGTTCCCAAATGATAGCGGTCTGATCGGCGCGTTCGGGCAGGTGGCGGTCGATGCAGTTGGCGCTGACGTTGAGCACGCCGTCGGCGAACCAGCGGACGCCGAAATCGGCCTCGGCGAAGCTGCTATCGTTGGTCAGGGTGGGCGCCTTTATCCAGTCGAGCCGCTGCGCACGCTCCTGCCAATAGGCATGGGAATCGTCGATCGAGCGGCGATAATCGGCTTCGCGGGCCGCGCGGTCCATCAGCGCTTCGCTCGCCCACGCGCCCGGCACCGGGAAATAATCGTCAGACATCGGGCATCCTTTCCATCGCGCAATCAGGTTTGCGCCCCTTCTATCGCCGCACTACCGCATCACAAGGGCGGAACATGCCGTTTATGCCAGCCTGCAAGCTGAAATCATGGGGGCCGGCACGGCATTTTGCGGCTTTCCCCTTTCCGCCAGCGCGCCTAACAGGGATCGCCTATGTGGTTGCTCTATCAATTCCCGCTCTGCCCCTTTTCCCGCAAGGTTCGCCTGCTGCTGGGCGAGAAGGGGATCGGTTACGATCTGGTGCGCGAATCGCCCTGGGCGATGCGGGACGAGTTTCTGGACCTGAACCCTGCCGGCACGACACCGGTCATGGTCGAGCAGGAGAAGGGCGTCACGCTGATCGACAGTCAGGCGATCTGCGAATATTTCGAGGAGACGGTGGAGAAGTTCCCGCTGATTTCCGGCACCGCCTCAGGCCGCGCGGAGGTGCGGCGGCTGACCACTTTCTTCGACCAGAATTTCTATGGCGACGTGGTCGGCCCGCTGCTGCACGAGCGGATGAAGAAGCGCCTGATCGACCGCGCGCCGCCCGACGCGCGCGTGCTGCGCGAAGCGATGAAGCGGGCGAACGTTCATATGGATTATATGGACTATCTGCTCGATCATCGCAGCTGGATGGCCGGGGGGACGCTGAGCCTGGCCGACATCGCGGCGGCGGCGCATCTGTCGGTCGCGGATTATCTGGGCGGGATCGACTGGGCCGGGCATGAGCCGGTCAAGCGCTGGTATGCGGGGTTCAAGTCGCGCCCGTCCTTCCGCCCCCTGCTGTCGGAGCGGATGGAGGTCATCACCCCGCCGCCCCATTATGAAAAGCCGGACTTCTAGGGCAGGTCAATCCGTCTCGGCCGCGAGATAGACCCTGTTGCGGCCATGTTCCTTGGCGAGGTAGAGGGCGCGGTCCGCGGCCTTGAGCGCAGCGCGCGGGTCTTCATAGGCGAGCACGTTGGCGACCCCGGCCGAGAAGCTGATCCGCTCCATCCGCTCGCCATTGGTGCGGTTGACGAGGCTGCGGCCGGCGAGATCCTCGCGCACATCGTCCACCGCCTTGCAGGTTTCGGCGGCGGTCTTGCCGCGGAAGAGCATCACGAATTCCTCGCCGCCATGGCGTGCGACATGGCAGCGGTCGTCGGACACTTTGGCCAGCAGCCCGGCGACGAACTTCAGCACCCGGTCACCGGTGTCGTGGCCGTGGGTGTCGTTGACATGCTTGAAATGGTCGATGTCGCAGAAGGCGACCGAGAGCATCTCGCCATTGTCCTGCGCCTGCTTGACCTCCTCGCGCAGCACGCCTTCGAAAGCGCGGCGGTTGGGCAGGCCGGTCAGATGGTCATGCTCGGCGGCGCGGCGGGCATTTTCGAGGCTGGATTTGAGCGCCTGCGTCTGCTTCTGATTTTCGCGCAATTGCCCTTCGACTTGGCGGGTCTTTTCGACCATCGAGCGGGTCAGCCCCACGAGGCGGGCGAGCACGGGCTCGCTGTCGCGCCCCTCCAGCTCCTTTGCCTCCTCCTGAAGCGCGGCGCCGTAGCTTTTCGCCGAATTGCGCGATTCGTGCATCAGCCCGGTGAAATTGCTGAGATTTTCCTCGACCTTGTCGAGCATGGCGGCGAGCGAGTCGGGCGTCACTTCGTCGCTGCGCTGTTCGGCGGCGAGGTTTTCGATCCAGCCGTTGGTGATCTTCCCGCGCTCCATCATGACCGCGCGGATCGCCTTTTCGACCCCGATGTTGGCGCCGGTCAGATAATCGAGCGCGACGCTGAAGTTGATCGGGGTGAGATCGAGATCATGGGCGAAGAGGAAATCGCCGATATCGGCGTAGAGTTGACGGCGGCGGTTGATTTCGCGGTTGGACGCCGTGCCGGAGCGGGGGCGCTGCGTTTCCGGCTCCTGCTCCTCGTCGGATCGGCCCGATATACCGCGCGCCCAGCGCGCCAGACGGTCGGTCAGCCCATGTTGCGGGCTAGCGGATATGGTCGTTCCCCCGGTCATGCCCCTTAATACGGCCGCGCGGCGACAAGGTTAAGGGCGCGGTTGCGGATTTGCGCGTCAGATGTCGGCGGCGATCAGCCAGTCGCGGAAAATCCGCACCGCGCGGGTCTGGAGCGCGCGGGGGCGGCACACGAAGAAATAACGGTACGGGCTGTCGACATGGATGGGGAAGAGGCGCACCAGGCGCGGATCGCCCGCCTGTTCATAATGGCTGGCGTGCATGACCGCGACGCCTAGGCCCTGCGCGGCGGCCTCCAGCATGAGCTGCCCCGAATCATAATTGTCGATCGCCAGCGGTTGCAGGTCGGGCAGCCCCGCCGCCTCCTTCCACGCGTCGAAGGAAAGCGCCATGTCGCGATGGAGCAGGACCGTCTGCTGCGCCAGCTCCTCCGGGCTGGTGAGGGCGTGCGGCCCCTCCAGCAGTTCGCGGCGGCCGATCAGATAGACTTCCTCATGATCGAGCTGATGGGCGTAGAGGGCCGCGTCGATGTCCTTCGACAGGACGATCGCGGCGTCGAGCCCTTCGCCCAGCCGCGCCACGGCATGGGGCGTGGTTTCGATATCGATATGAAGCTGTGGATGCTGCTGCCTGAGCTTTCCCAGATGGGGGAAGAGCCGCTGCGTGGCAAAGAGCGGCATCACCGCAAGGCGAAGCCGGAGCTGGTTGCCGCCGCTCTGGATATTTTCGAGCGCGAGGCTGAGCGAATCGAGCGCCGGGGCGATATCGTCCAGCAGGCGCTGGCCGTCGGCGTTGATCTCCAGCGCCTGATGCTTGCGGTCGAACAAGGGGCGGCCGATAAAGCGTTCGAGCGCCTGGACGCGACGGCTGAGCGCCGGAGTCGAGAGCGCAAGCTCCTCCGCGGCCGCCTTGACCGAGCCGAGGCGCGCGACCTGAACAAAGGCCTCCAGGGCCGTGAGGGGCGGCAATCTACGCATAATCTGTTATCGTCCGAACCCGATCCGCTGCGCCGCGTCAATTCTCTTTATCGAGCGGCGCGCAGCCCGGTTCCAAGCATCCTGCCCCTAGTGAGCAGGAAATCGCGGAAAATGGCAAGATGCAATTTTTGCAACCAGTGCCCGCCTTTCGCACTTGCAATATTTCACGCTGCAACGCATATAGGAAGGGCCTTTCAGGCATCCTCTCCTAAAACTTTCAGGGCTGGCATTTTGCCGGCCCTTTTTTTGTCCCATGTTGTCGTTTGCGCAGGGGTCTTTCCGATCGCTGCTGCGTTCCCTATCTCGTTACGGAATGACAAAGACGGGGACGATGCGTGGCCGATCAGGACGACACCGGGCGAAGGATACAGGTCGCAAACGCGCGGCCGGAGGATGCGGGGCGCGGACTTGCGCGCCTGCCGCTCGCCGTGATGGCCGAGCTGCATCTGGCCGAGGGCGATGTGGTGGAGATCATCGGCAAGCGGTCGACCTCCGCGCGGGTGGTGCGTCCCTACAAAGAGGATGAAGGGCTGGACGTGCTCCGTCTCGATGGGCTCCAGCGCGCCAATGCCGGCATCGGGTCGGGCGATTTCGTCCAGATCGCCAAGATCGAGCCGCGCCCGGCGCAGCGGGTGGTGTTCGCGCCTGCACAAAATAACCTGCGCCTCCAGGGCAATCCAGATGCGCTCAAGCGCGTCTTCTTCCAGCGGCCACTGGCCGCTGGAGACATTGTCGCTACCGCGGGGCAGCAGCAGGTGCCGCCTACGGATATGCCGCCGCAACTGCGCCAGATGCTGGCGGCCCCGGCATATGCGCTCCAGGAAATCCGGCTGGTCGTGGTTTCGACCGTGCCCAAGGGGGTCGTGCATATCGACGGCGACACCGAGGTCGAGCTGCGCGCCGAATATGAGGAACCGCGCGAGTTGCGCCGCGCCGATGTCACCTATGACGATGTCGGCGGCATGGCCGACACGATCGACCAGTTGCGCGAGATGGTGGAGCTGCCGCTGCGCTATCCCGAACTGTTCGAGCGGCTGGGTGTCGATCCGCCCAAGGGCGTGCTGCTCCACGGCCCGCCGGGCACCGGCAAGACCCGGCTCGCCCGCGCGGTGGCGAACGAGGCAGATGCGGAATTCTTCCTGATCAACGGGCCGGAGATCATGGGCTCCGCCTATGGCGAGTCGGAAAAGCAGCTGCGCGAGATATTCGAGGCGGCCAGCAAGTCCGCGCCCTCGATCCTGTTCATCGACGAGATCGATTCGATCGCGCCCAAGCGCGGCAATGTGACCGGTGAGACCGAGAAGCGCCTCGTTGCGCAACTGTTGACGCTGATGGACGGGCTGGAGCCACGCGCCAATCTGGTGGTGATCGCCGCGACCAACAGGCCCGAGGCGATCGACGAGGCGCTGCGGCGGCCGGGCCGGTTCGATCGCGAGATCATCGTCGGCGTGCCGGACGAGCGCGGTCGGCGCGAGATTTTGGGCATCCATACGCGCGGCATGCCGCTGGGCGACAAGGTGGACCTGTCCGAGCTGGCCCGCATGACCTACGGCTTCGTCGGCGCGGACCTGGCGGCGCTCAGTCGCGAGGCGGCGATCGAGACGGTGCGGCGCTTCATGCCGCGCCTGAACCTGGAGGAAGGAACGATCCCGCCCGACGTGCTGGAGGAATTGTCGGTCACGCGCGAGGACTTCATGTCCGCCATCAAGCGGGTACAGCCTTCCGCCATGCGCGAGGTGATGGTGCAGGCGCCCAATATCGGCTGGTCGGATATAGGAGGGCTGGACGAGGCGCAGATGCGCCTGAAGGAAGGGGTTGAGCTGCCGCTCAAAGACCCCGACGCCTTCCGCCGGATCGGCATCCGCCCAGCCAAGGGCTTCCTGCTCTATGGTCCGCCCGGCACCGGCAAGACATTGCTGGCGAAGGCGGTGGCGCGCGAGGCGCAGGCCAATTTCATCGCCACCAAATCGAGCGATCTCCTGTCCAAATGGTATGGTGAGAGCGAGCAGCAAATCGCCCGATTGTTCGCGCGGGCGCGGCAGGTGGCGCCGACCGTCATCTTCATTGACGAGCTCGACAGCCTCGTGCCCGCGCGCGGCGGGGGGCTGGGCGAACCGGCAGTGACCGAGCGGGTGGTGAACACCATCCTCGCGGAAATGGACGGGCTGGAGGAATTGCAGTCGGTGGTCGTCATCGGCGCCACCAACCGGCCGACCCTGGTCGATCCGGCCTTGCTGCGGCCGGGTCGGTTCGACGAGCTGATCTATGTGCCGGTGCCCGACGAAACGGGCCGGCGACGCATCCTTGGCATCCATACGGGCAAGATGCCCTTGGGCGATGATGTGGACCTGGACATGCTGGCGCGGGAGACCGAGCGCTTCACCGGCGCGGACCTTGAGGACCTGGTGCGGCGGGCCGGCCTTGTCGCGCTGCGCCAGTCGCTCAGCGTCGACAAGGTCACGCAGGCGCATTTCGAGGAGGCGCTGAAGGACACGCGCGCATCGGTGACGCCGGAGATGGAGCGCGAATATGAGAAGATTCAGTCGCAGCTGAAACAGCGGGCGATGGACGTGTCGCCGATCGGCTTCATCGCGCCGGGCATGGTCCGTTCGCGCGACCGCGACGGATGAGCGGTGAGCGGCGGCGGATGAACCCATCCGCCGCCGCCGCGTTCATGACAAGTTGGTTGCAAAAGCGGCTGCCGACCGGCACCCATTGCACGGCAGTTGACACAAACAGAAGTAGGCGAGCGTTGATGGCCTCCATCCCACTGAAAAAGAATGATAAAGTCGCGGGGTCGTTCTGGAGCCAGTGGTCGCTCTTCTTCCGCCAATTCGTGCGACACCCCGGCATGATCGGGTCGGTCATCCCGTCCTCGGCCACGCTGGTCGACCGAATATTGGATCAGGTGGACTGGCGATCGACCCGGCTGTTCGTGGAATATGGGCCGGGCGTTGGCACCTTCACCCGGTCGATCCTGGACCGGCTGCCCGCCGACGCCACGCTGATCGCGATCGATCTCAACCCCGATTTCGCCGCCTGGCTGGAAACGCATATCGACGATCCCCGGTTGCGGGTGGTTCATGGATCGGCGGCCGACGTGCGGCGGTTCATCCGGGAAGCCGGCCATGTCGAGGCCGATTATGTCCTGTCGGGCATTCCCTTTTCGACCCTGCCCGATGGCGTCGGCGCGCGGATTTGCGCGGAGACCAAGGCAGCGTTGCGGCCCGGCGGATCGTTTTTGATCTACCAATATTCGCGTTTCGTGATTCGGCTGCTGCGACCGTTGTTCGACGATATTGCCGATGAGCTGGAATGGCGGAACATCCCGCCCTGCCGGATGATCCGCGCGACGCGCGAGGCGGAGCTGGCGCAGGCGGCCTGATCAGGCTGGCGGCTCGGCTTTTGTTACGGGAATGTCATGAAAAAAAGCCGCATCCCTACCGCGTATGGGGTATGTGGATGCCGCGCGGACTCGATAGGACGAAGGCGTGGCGGAGCAGTTCGCCCATCGGCGGCCGGATCATATGCGACCCATGATCCGGCCGTCGAACCTTTGGCGGCGCAGCCCGTTTGTCGCGGATCGCTTTCATGCTAAGGCGCGCCTCGTCCTTTCCCGGCGAGACCTTCTACATGAACGATCTGACCCAGACCCCCGAAATGCTGATCGCGACGCTCGGCGCGCGGGCGCGGACCGCCGCCGCCGTGCTGGCGCAGGCGAGCGACGCGCAGAAGGCCGATGCGCTTGTCCGCGCGGCGCAGGCGGTGCGGGATCATGCGCCGGCCATCATCGCGGCCAATGCGCGCGACATGGAAAATGCCGCCGCCAACGGGCTGTCGCGCGCGATGCTCGACCGGCTGAAGCTGGACGAAGGACGGATCGCGGGCGCGGCGGCGGGCGTGGAGCAGGTGGCGACGCTGGCCAATCCGCTCGGCAGCGTCATAGACACGATCGTCCGCCCCAATGGGCTGGAACTGAGCCGGGTTCGCGTGCCGCTCGGGGTGATCGGCATCATCTACGAAAGCCGGCCCAATGTGACCGCCGATGCGGCCGCCCTGTGTCTGCGCGCAGGCAACGCGGTGATCCTGCGCGGCGGTAGCGAGGCGAAGGAAAGCAACCGCGCGATCCATGCCGCGATGATCGAGGGGATCGTCGCCGCCGGCCTGCCCGCCGAGGCGGTGCAGCTGGTGCCGACGACCGACCGCGCGGCGGTGGGCGCGCTGCTGAAGGCGGCCGAGTTCGTCGACCTGATCGTGCCGCGCGGCGGCAAGAGCCTGGTCGCGCGGGTGCAGGAGGAAGCGCGGGTGCCGGTGCTCGCGCATCTCGACGGGATCAACCACAGCTATATCGATGCTGCTGCCGATCCGGCGATGGCGCGCAGCCTGGTCGTGAACGCCAAGATGCGCCGCACCGGCATTTGCGGTGCGACCGAGACGGTGCTGATCGACCGGGCCTTCGGGGAGGGCGCTTCGGTCGTCGCGGCGCTGCTTGACGCCGGCTGCGAAGTGCGCGGCGACACGGGCGTGCAGGCGATGGACGCGCGGGTGAGCGCGGCGTCGGACGAGGACTGGGATACCGAATATCTCGATGCGATCGTTTCGGTAGCGCAGGTCGATGGGGTCGAAGGCGCGATCGCGCATATCGCCGCTCATGCCAGCCACCATACCGATGCGATCATCACCGAGGATGCGGCGACCGCCGAGCGTTTCCTGAACGCGGTCGACAGCGCGATCGTGATGTGGAACGCCTCCACCCAGTTCGCCGACGGCGGCGAGTTCGGACTGGGGGCGGAGATCGGCATTTCGACCGGGCGGCTGCACGCCCGCGGGCCGGTGGCGCTGGAGGGGCTGACGACCTACAAGTGGATCGTGCGCGGGACGGGGCAGACGCGGCCCTGATACACTGAACCGATTGCGCTCAGTCTGAACCACTCCGTTCGTCCTGAGTAGCCATTGAGCGAAGTCGAAATGGCATATCGAAGGACGGGACTTGGCGCGAATGCTTCGATACGGGACTTCGACTTCGCTCAGTCCCTACTCAGCACGAACGGTCCTGTTTAAAGGCACGGTCCGAACGGGGATGGTTTAGTTTTTGACCACCTCGTCGATGCGCTTCAGCTTTTCCAGCATCGGGCCGACCCACTCCAGCGGGAGCATGACCGGGCCGTCGGAGGGCGCGTTGTCCGGGTCTTGATGGGCTTCGGCGAAGATCGCGGCGACGCCGGCGGCGATGGCGCTGCGGGCGAGGAGGGGAGCGAACTCCCGCTGACCCCCCGACGCGCTTCCCAGCCCTCCGGGCTGCTGCACCGAGTGGGTGGCGTCGAACACCACAGGATAGCCGGTCTGCGCCATCACCGGCAGCGCGCGCATGTCGCTGACCAAAGTGTTGTAGCCGAAGCTTGCCCCGCGCTCGGTGAGCAATATCCGGTCGTTGCCGGTGGAGGCGACCTTCTGCGCCACCGCAGCCATGTCCCAGGGGGCGAGGAACTGGCCCTTCTTGACGTTGACGACCGCGCCGGTGCGGCCGGCGGCAAGCAGCAAATCCGTCTGGCGGCAGAGGAAGGCTGGGATCTGGAGGATGTCGACGGCCTGCGCGGCGGCCTCCACTTGGGTCGCGTCGTGAATGTCGGTGAGGACGGGACAACCAAGGGTCGCCTTCACTTCCGCAAGAATGGCGAGGCCCGAATCGATGCCGACCCCGCGCCGGCCCGAAACGGAGGTGCGGTTCGCCTTGTCGAAGCTGCTCTTGAAGATGAAGGGGACGCCCGCGCCCGCCGCCGCCTTCGCCAGTGCTTCCGCCATGAACAGCGCATGGTCGCGGCTCTCGATCTGACAGGGGCCGGAGATGAGGACGAAGGGCCGGTCGTTGGCGATCGTCACGTCGCCAACCCGAACGGTGCGGGCGCTCATTTGGGCGCCTTCACGAAGCGGCGGAGCAACTGCCCGCGCCACAGCCCCTTGCCGGGGTGATAGTTCCAGCAGAACCAGCCGAAGACAAGGCAGGCGACCAAAGCGGGAAGCGCCATCGGATCGCCGTTGGCCTTCATATGGCGGTAGAAGGTCAGATCGGCGTGCCAGCGATCCCGCTCGCCGCCGCCGCCATTGATGCCGTACATATTGTCATGCCGCCGGCACCCGACATTGCGGTTGTATTTGCGGTGGTCGATGAAATAGCAGTAGTCGCGTTCGGGCGTGGTCATGCGCGCGATTAGGGCGGGGCCGGTGCAAAAGTTCAAGCGCAAAGTCTTTTATCTGGGCGGATTCGACCCGCGCGGCGTGCGTTTCTATCACCAGCTCTATCGCGAGCAGGCGGCGCGGCACGCGGCGTTGACGGGCGATCCGATCGACGTGAGCGCCCGGCGGGCGGGACCGGCATCGTCCGCGATCTGGACGGTCGAGAACCCCGCCGCCGGGGTCGAGACCGACTATGAATATCTGCGCTGGGAGGATCTGGTCGGGAAGGTTTGGGTCCGCAACCCGTTGACGCTGGCCTGGCGGTCGCTCGCCACCTATGTCGGCCATGCGCGCTTCATGCAGTTCGGGCGGATGAAAAAGCTGCGGCCGGGGCCGGTGCTGACGATCTGCTACCCGCCCTTCCTGGCGGTGATGATCCCGCTGCTCTTCGCGGTGATCCCGGCGCTATTGCTGTGGATCGTCCTGCCCTTCTGGGCGGCGGCGCTGATCGGCATCGGGGTGAGCGCGGCCTTTTCGGGCAAGTGGCTGACCAAGCTGGTGGTGCCGTGGCTGCTGCGTTTCACTTATTATCATCATGGGCTGGCGGCACGGGGGCCGGGGCCGGACCTCGACGAACGGCTGGATTTGTTCGCGCGGCGGATCGTCGAGGAACTGGACGGGCCGTGGGATGAGATATTGCTCGTCACCCACAGCGCCGGCACGATCCTGGGCATGTCGCTGATGCGGCGCATCTTCGACCTGCGCGGCGACACGCTGCCCGATCATTTCGCGATGGTGGGGCTGGGGCAGGTGGTGCCGGTGATCGCGCTGCGGACCGATGCGCGCTGGTATCATGCGGACCTGAAGGCGCTTGCCGACAAGCATTTCCGCTATGTCGACCTGTCCTACCCCCCCGACGGCGCGGCCTATTTCAACGTCAATCCGCTGCTGCTGGAGAGCGACGCCCATGCCGCGCGGGTGGACATGCTCTCGCCGCGCTTTCACCTTTTCTACCGCCCCGAAAATCACAATAAGGGCTGGTCGAACAAATATGAGGCGCATTTCGATTATCTGCGCGTGGGGGACACAGTGTCGCCGGTCGATTTCATCAGCCTGACCACCGGGCCGCACCGGCTGGACGACGCCATCGCCGACTTCAGGGCGATCCCATGAGCGAGCCGCTCTTCACCCCGCCCTTTCCGCAGCCGACGCGCAATAAGCGCACAATGCTGCGCCGCTTCTTCATCGGCTGGCACAGCTGGATCCATGTGCTGTTCGAAAAAAGCTACACGATGAAGATGGGCGAGGTGCGGGGGAAGGGGCAGCTCATGTACATCGCCAACGAGCTGCCTCTGGTCGATCGCATCCTCAAAGGCGGGACCGAATTTCCGAAGCATCGCGAACTGGTGAAGGGCTTATGGCCGCTGATTGGCAACAGCGTCTTTTCCGCCAATGGCGAGGATTGGGAAAATCAGCGGGCGATGGTCAATCCCGCCTTCGCCCATACCGCGCTTACCAAGTCGATGCCGCTGATGGTGGGGGCGGCCGACGCCTTCCTGGAGCGGGTCGAGGGCTTGGACCGGACCCGACCGATCGACGTCGATCCGATGATGACCCATGTGGCGGCGGACATCATTTTCCGCACCTTGTTCTCGCAAACGCTGGACCTCAAGCGCTCGGCGATCATCCACAGGGCGTTCGGGCGGTTCCAGCGTCTGTCCCATTCGGCGTCGATGCTGGGCCTCTATGGCCTGCCGAGCCGCTGGTTCGAGCGGCGATCGGAGCGGCCGGCGGAAGCGATCCGCGATGTGTTCCGCCCGATCGTGGAGGCGCGGTTCGATGGGTTTCACGCCGGGGAGGCGAGCGAGCACAAGGATATCCTCCAGTCGCTGGTAGAGGCGAAGCATCCCGAGACGGGGGCGCATTTCACCCTCAAGGAATTGATGGACCAGGTCGCGACCATCTTCCTGGCGGGGCATGAGACGTCGGCGAGCACCATGACCTGGGCGCTTTACCTGCTGGCCGAATGCGCGCATATCCAGGACCGCGCGCGCGCCGAGGTGGCGGAGATTGCGGGCGATCAGCCCTTCACCGCCGCGATGCTGAAGGACATGCATATGGTCCGCAACGTCTTCAAGGAGACGCTGCGCCTCTATCCCCCGCTCGCCTTTTTCCCGCGGGAGGTGCCCTGTCCGATGCAGATGCGCGACAAGCAGCTGGTGCCCGGCGCGATGCTAGTGGTCGCGCCATGGCTGACGCAGCGGAACAAGGACAATTGGGCGTGCCCCCACAGTTTCGATCCCGACCGCTTCGCCGACCCCGCCAATGCGGAGATGGTGAAGCAGGCGTGGTTCCCGTTCAGCCGGGGACCGCGCGTGTGCGTGGGGGCGGGCTTCGCCCAGCAGGAGGGGATGACGGTGATCGCCAGCATCGTGCGCCGATACCGGCTGACCGTTGCGCCCGGCTTCAAGCCCGAGCCGATCAGCCGCCTGACGGTGCGGCCGCGCCGGGGAATGAAGCTGATGTTCGAGCCGATCGGGTAAGCATCGTGCGCTTAATTTGATCCGTTCGTGCTGAGTAGGGGCTGAGCGAAGTCGAAGTCCCGTATCGAAGCATCAGGCGCAGCGCTTGGTCCTTCGATACGCCATTTCGGCTTCGCTCAATGGCTACTCAGGACGAACGGAGTGGCTCAGATTCAATGCGGCCTGCTCTTGTCGGCGCTTCCTCCTCCGGCGCGACATCGACGCTGACCGACAGGCTCTGGCCCGCGCCGCCGACGAACAGGCCGTCCATCGGCGCGACATCGGCATAGTCGCGGCCCATGGCGACGAACAGATGCCCTTCGCCCGCGATGCAGCCATTGGTGGGATCGAAGCCGATCCATCCACGCGTCGGCCCGCACCACAGCATCACCCAGGCGTGCATCGCGTCCGCGCCGACGAGCCGAGGCATGCCGGGCGGCGGCAGGGTGCGGAGATAGCCGCTGACATAGGCGGCGGGAAGGCCCGCATGGCGCAGCGCGACCAGCATGACATGGGCGAAATCCTGGCAGACGCCATGGCGCGCAGCGAAGGCGTCGGCGACCGGCGTGCCGGCATCGGTGACGCCCGCCTGATAGCGGAATTCGGCGCGGATGCGCTGCGCAAGGTCAAGCGCGGCGGCGACGATGGGGCGGTCGGGGGCGAGGGTCGCGCCCGCCCATGCGCCGATCTGTGAGAGCAGCGGCGCGCGCGCAGAGGCATAGAGATAATGGGCGGGGGCAGCCGGCCCCATGTCGCGGGCGGAGAGCGCGGCGTCGGCGACCGAGGCGATCACGGGATCGTCGGGCTGCGGCGCGATGACGCCACCCTGCACCCCGGCGCGGAAGCGGCTTTCGATTATGAGTTCGCGGATCGGGCTTTCGATCACCAGCCGCGATACCTGTACCGGCCAGGCGGCAGGGCGCGATTCGATGATGGCGGGGGCGGGATCGACGCTCAGCACATGGTCGGAGGTCCATTGGCCGGGCCAGGGCGCGGGTTTGAGGCGCAGGTTGAAGCGGGCGAGCCGGACGGGCGCGGCGTAGCGGAGGGTCGTGCGGTGGCGGACATGGTAGATCATGCGAGCAGGTCCGCGCTTTCGGTTTTCCGCACCTGAAGGAAATAGCGCTGGCCGATCGCGTCGGACAGGCCGAGCAGGCGGGTTTCCGCGTCGGCTATGTCGGCGAGGGTCAGCATGTCGCCGGTCAAGGGGGCGAGGCGGGCGACGAGCGCGTCGGCGAGACGGCGGGGTTCTTCGGGCATCCCGTCGGCGCGTAGGGTCGGCAACGCGGCGACATGATCGGCGAGCCGCTGCGCCTGAAAGACGATCGCGCGGGGATTATGGGGTTCGAGCGCGAGCAGGTCGCGCACCGGCCCAAGCGCGGGACCGGCGAGATAGCGGGTGCGGTAGCTGATCTGGCTGTCCATGAGATCGAGCAGCAGGATGAGGTCGTCGTCGCTCGCATTGTCGCTGCCGAACAGGCTGAGGAGGCGGCAGCCAGCGATGGCGCGCTCCAAGCGGCGGCCCATGTCGTGGAAGCGCCAGCCGTCGCTGCGGCCCATATTCTCCGCCGCAAGACCCGAAAGCGCGGAGAAGCGCTCGATGAGGCGGGAGGAGGCGTCGAGCAATGTTTCGGTGACCGCGCCGTCGAAGGCCGGGAGCGGCAGGCGGACGAGCCGCCAGAAATCGCTCGCCAGCCTGTCGCGCAGCCCTTCGCCGATATTGGCGACGCTGGCCATGAGGGCGCGGACGCTGCCGGGCTGGCGCGTGTCGCCCAGAGCTGTGGCGCATAAGGGCCCGACCGCCGCGCCGCTGCCCGGCACCGCTCCCCAGAGGCTGAGCTGATCGACCAGCCGGGCCATGGTTGGGCTGGCGAGCGAGGGGCCGAGATCGGCCTCGATCGAGCCGCCGGCGATGGCGCGGACGAGGCGGGTGGTGGCCTCGGCCCGCTCGATATAGCGGCCGAGCCAGAAGAGATTGTCCGCCGCCTTCGCCGGCAGCATCCCGCCGATGCGGCGGATGGCAGGCGTGCCGCCGCCAAGCAGGCTGTCGGGCGGCGCAGGCTTGTCATCGACCACGCACATGTCGGCGGACATGTCGCCCCGGCCCATCAGCGCTGCGCGAATGTCGCCATGGGCGGCGAGCCGGGCGAAGGCGCCGGGCATGACCCGCCAGTGCCCGGCCGCGTCGCGCGCGACGAAGAGGCGCAGGGTGAAGGGCAGGGGGGCGAGTTGGCCGTCGATGATGGCAGGCGTGGTGGAGAGCTTCACCAGTTCCTGCCCGACATAGTCCATCGGGCGGCGGGCCAACGCGTCGAGCAGGGCGGCGCGCTGGCCGGGATCGAGCGCTGCGCCGGGCATGAAATGATTGTGGCCGAGACCGGGGACATCCTGATCGAAGGCGGAGCCGACGACCAGATCGTCGAGCCGGGCACGGACATGATCGCGCTCGCGCGGCTGACCGCACCACCAGGTCGCGATATTGGGCAGGATAAGGTCGGCGCCCATGAGCGCCCGCGAAAGCTGCGGCAGGAAGGCGGCGAAGGCGCGCGATTCGATCACCCCCGCGCCGGGCCAGTTGCCGACCATGAGGCCCCCGCGTGCGCAGGCGTCATAGAGGTCGGGCACGCCGATGCGCGATTTGGGATCAAAGGCGAGCGGGTCGATGAAGCGGCTGTCCATCCAGCGCCACAGGCCATCGATGCGCTTCAAACCCTGGATGGTGCGGACGAACAGCCGCCCGTCCGACACAATGAGGTCGTCGCCCTCCACCAGCAGAAGGCCGAGATAGCGGGCGAGATGCGCCTGTTCGGCGTAGCTCTGATTGAAGCGGCCGGGGGTGAGGAGGCCGATGCGCGGATCGGCGCGGGCGCAGTCGGCGGCAAGGCCACGGCGCAGTTCGGTGAAGAAGGGCGCGAGGCGGCGGGCGTGCATCGCGCTCAAGAGGTCGCCGGTGGCGCGGGAGAGAGCGAGGCGGTTTTCCAGCGCATAGCCGACACCGACAGGGGTGCGGACCCGGTCAGCGAGCACGCGCCATTCGCCGGTCGGGCCGCGCCCGATGTCGGCGGCGTAGAAATGGAGGTGATGGCCGCGCGGCGGGGGCGTGCCGGTCATCACCCGCCAATAATGCGGGCTGCCGGTGACGACGCTGGCGGGGAGCTTGCCGTCCCGCACGAGCGACTGGGTGGAATAGATGTCGGAGATCACCCGTTCGAGCAGTTCGGCCCGCTGGGCGAGGCCGCGCTCGATATGCGTCCATTCGGCTGCGCCGATCAGCAAGGGCACGGGGCCGAGCGGCCAGGCGCGTTCCTGCTCGTCGCCGGTCAGGCGGAAGGCGAGGCCCTGCTCCGCCGCCTGCCGCCCGACATGGTCGGCGAGGATGGCGGGATCGCCCTGCGCCTGGGTCGAGAGGCGATCGAGCATCATGCGCCAGCGGGGGGCTATCTCCGCCGACGCGCCCGCGAACAGGTCGCCCTGCGGCGCGGCGGCCAGATAGGCGTCGGCCCAGTCGCGAGTCAGCGTGGTCGCCATCACCCCGCCGAATGCGGCAAGCGCAGGTCGAGCGTCATCGGAAATTCGCCGGGCGTTTCGGGCGCGGGCATATCGACCGGGCCGGGGGTATGGCCATGATCCTGGAAGCGCGCCTTGCGGCGGCTTTCCGCCTCATAGCCGTTGATCGGCAGCGTGTCGTAATTGCGCCCGCCCGGATGCGCGACATGATAGACGCAGCCGCCCAGCGAGCGGCCGCTCCAGCTGTCGAGCACATCGAAAGTGAGCGGCGCGTTGGCGGGCAGTTGCGGGTGGAGGCAGTTGGCGGGCGCCCACGCCTTGTAGCGGACGCCGCCCACCGCCTCGCCCGGCACGGCGGTCGGAGTCATCGGCACGCGGCGGCCGTTGCAGGCGACGATGTGGCGGCCGGCGACGAGGCCGGTAGCGCGTACCTGAAGCCGTTCGGTCGAGCTGTCGACATAGCGCACCGTGCCGCCGATCGCGCCGGTTTCGCCAAGCACGTTCCAGGGTTCGAGCGCATGGGTGATTTCGAGGGCAACGCCGCCCGCGTCCACCTGCCCATGGACCGGAAAGCGGAACTGGCGCTGCGCCTCGAACCAGTTGGGATCGAAGTCGTAGCCGCCGCCGCGCAGGTCGGCGAGCACTTCGAGGAAGTCGCTCCAGACGAAATGGGGCAGCATGAAGCGGTCATGCAGCGCCGTGCCCCAGCGCACGAAGCCGCCCTGCTGCGGCTGCCGCCAGAACCAGGCGGCGAGCGCGCGCAGCAGCAATTGCTGGACCAGGCTCATCTTCGCTTCGGGTGGCATCTCGAATCCGCGAAATTCGAGGAGGCCGAGCCGCCCGGTCGGGCCGTCAGGCGAGAACATCTTGTCGATGCAGATTTCGGTGCGGTGGGTGTTGCCGGTCACATCGACCAGCAGGTTGCGGAACAGCCGGTCGACGATCCATGGGGGCGGCAGCTTGTCCTCCCCCTCCGCAACCGGATCGGGCACCTGCGCCAGCGCGATCTCCAGTTCGTAGAGGCCGTCATGCCGCGCCTCGTCGATGCGCGGGGCCTGGCTGGTCGGGCCGATGAAGAGGCCAGAGAAGAGGTAGGAGAGGGAGGGGTGGCGCTGCCAGTAGAGGACGAAGCTCTTCAAAAGGTCCGGGCGGCGGATGAAGGGCGAATCGGTCAGGGTCGGGCCGCCCAGCACGATATGGTTGCCCCCGCCCGTGCCGATCGAGCGGCCGTCGACCATGAACTTGTCAGCGGTCAGCTGACATTCGCGCGCGGCGGCGTAGAGCTTTTCGGTAATCTCCACCGTCGCGGCCCAGCTGGCGGCGGGGTGAACATTGACCTCGATCACGCCGGGGTCGGGCGTGGCCTTCAGCACGTTGAGACGGGGGTCGGGCGGCGGCGCATAGCCCTCGATGCGGACGGGGATGCGGGTTGCTTCGGCCACCCGCTCGACCTCGGCGATCAGCTCAAGATAATCCTCAAGCTCGCGGACCGGCGGCAGGAAGACCGAGAGATGCGCGCCATGCGGCTCGACCGTGACGGCGGTGCGGACCGCGCCTTCGATGAAGACCTGCTCGACCCGCTCCTGCGCCGCCGCGCCGCCCTCGGCATCGGCGACGCGCTGGACGCGCTGCGCTTCCTCATGGCTGGCGGGTTCGCTGACCTGCGCGCGGAAATCCGCCAGCGGCCCGCGCGGTTCGCTTGTGTCGCGGGGGTGGATATAGGGGTAGGCGGACTCCGGCACATGCGGCAGCGATCCGAGCGGAAGGCGGTAGCCAAGCGCGGAGTCGCCCGGCACCGCGAACAGCTTGCCCCGGCGTAGCTGCCAGATTTCGCTCTGCCAGCGCGGCGTCTGCGCGGCCGCCTGCCAGCGCTGGACGGGGAGGACATAGCCGACCGGCTGGTTAAGCCCGCGCTCGAACGTCTTCACCATGCGCGCGCGCGCTTCGGGATCGGCGATGGCGGGGTCCGTCGGGTCGGTGTTGATGGGAAGGTCGGCCTCCTTCACCATCCACACTGCCGGGTCTTCATAAACGGGGTGTGTATATTCCTCGGTAAAACCCATATTGCCGGCCAGCGCGGCGAGGAAGGCGCGGGCGTCCTCCGACGTGGTTGCGCGCGCGCCTGCCGGGGGCGTGTCGCTGGCGATCAGGCTCTCGTCGCCCCAGATCGGCATCCCGTCCTGTCGCCAATAGACCGCATAGGCCCAGCGCGGCAGGCTTTCGCCCGGATACCATTTGCCCTGGCCATGATGGAGCAGGCCGCCCGGTGCGAACTCCGCTCGGAGCTTGCGGATGAGGCGATCCGCGTAGGCCGCCTTGGTCGGCCCGACCGCATCGCCATTCCATTCGCCCGCCTCGCCGCCGCCCTCCGCCACGAAGGTCGGTTCCCCCCCGATGGTGAGGCGCACGTCCTGCGCGGCAAGGTCGGCGTCGACCTGAGCGCCCAGCGCCATCACCGCGTCCCAGCGCGCGTCGGTGAAGGGTTTGGTGATCCGCACCGCCTCGGCAATGCGGCTGACGCTCATCTCGAAATGGAAATCGACTTCGGCGGGTTCGGCCATGCCGCTGATCGGCGCGGCGGATTTGTAATGGGGCGTTGCGCAGAGCGGGATATGCCCTTCGCCCGCGAACATGCCGCTGGTCGCGTCGAGCGCGACCCAGCCCGCGCCGGGCACATAGGCTTCGGCCCAGGCGTGGAGATCGACCACGTCCTGGGTGACGCCCTTTGGCCCCTCGATCGGCTCGACATCAGCGACAAGCTGGATCGAATAGCCCGACACGAAGCGGGCGGCAAAGCCCAGCCGGCGCAGCAGCTGGACGAGCAGCCAGGCGGAATCGCGGCAGGAGCCGGTGCCGATTTCCAGCGTTTCTTCAGGGCTCTGGACGCCCGCTTCCATACGGATCACGTAGCCCACGCGCTGTTGCAGCCGGCGATTCACCTGCACCAGGAAATCGACGGTGCGGCCCTCATGCCCCTGATGCTCGGCCACCAGCGCCTCGAACAGCGGCCCCTGCGCATCGACATCGAAATAGGCGGCGAGGTCGGTCTTCAGCTGCTCGTCATACGCGAAGGGATACGCTTCCGCATAAGGCTCCACGAAGAAGTCGAACGGGTTGATGATGTCGAGATCGGCGAGCAGATCGACTTGAATCGAGAAATGATCGACCGGATCGGGAAAGACGATCCGGGCCAGCCAATTGCCGTGCGGATCTTGCTGCCAGTTGAGGAAATGGTTGGCGGGCTCGATCTTCAGCGCATAATTGGGGATTTTGGTGCGACTGTGCGGCGCGGGGCGGAGGCGGATGACCTGCGGCCCCAAGCGGATCGGGCGGCTGTAGCGATAGGCGGTGAGGTGATGGAGCGCGGCCTTGAGCATGGCGCGATCAAACGCCACCCCTTGCTGCAATGCAATGCGGAATCGTTGCGGGGGTAGAAATTGGGCGTGGTGGCGCGGTCGCTTGCGCGCCCGAATAAACCGGGTGACCGTCCCCCGGACGGTCACTTTGTCCGGTTTATTCCCATTCGATCGTGCCGGGCGGCTTCGACGTATAGTCGTAAACGACGCGGTTGATGCCCTTCACCTCGTTGATGATCCGCGTCGCGACGCGGCTCAGGAAGGCGGCGTCGAACGGATAGATGTCGGCGGTCATGCCGTCGGTCGAGGTGACGGCGCGCACCGCGCAGACATTGTCATAGGTGCGATGGTCGCCCATCACGCCGACGGTGCGGACGGGAAGCAGCACCGCAAACGCCTGCCAGATCGCGTCGTAGAGGCCGGCGGACCGAATTTCCTCTAGATAGATGGCGTCCGCCTTGCGGAGAATGTCGCAGCGTTCCTTGGTGACTTCGCCGGGGATGCGGATGGCAAGGCCGGGGCCGGGGAAGGGGTGGCGGCCAACGAAGATGTCGGGCAGGCCCAGTTCCTTGCCCAGCACGCGCACCTCGTCCTTGAACAGTTCGCGCAGCGGCTCGACCAGCTTCATGTTCATGCGTTCGGGCAGGCCGCCGACATTGTGGTGCGACTTGATCGTCACCGAAGGTCCGCCGGTGAAGCTGACGCTCTCGATCACGTCCGGGTAGAGCGTGCCCTGCGCCAGGAAGTCCGCGCCGCCGATCTTGGCCGCTTCCTCCTCGAACACCGCGATGAATTCGCCGCCGATGAACTTGCGCTTCTTTTCCGGGTCGGTGAGGCCGGCGAGGCCGCCCAGGAAACGCTCCTCCGCATTTACGTGGACGAGCCTGATCCCATAATGTTCGCGGAAGAGGCTGACCACCTGCTCCGCTTCGCCCAGCCGCATCAGGCCATGATCGACGAACACGCAGGTCAGCTGGTCGCCGATCGCCTCGTGGATTAGGACCGCCGCCACGGCGCTGTCGACGCCGCCCGACAGCCCGCAGATGACCCGCCCATTGCCGACCTGCTCCCGGATTTCGGCGATCTTGACCTGCCGGAACTCGGCCATGGTCCAGTCGCCGGCCAGGCCGCAGACATGGCGGACGAAATTGGCGATCAGCTTGCCGCCGTCGGGGGTATGAACGACCTCCGGGTGGAACTGCGTGCCGTAGAATCTGCGTTCCTCGTCGGCGATCACCGCGAAGGGCGCGCCGTCCGACACCGCGACGATCTTGAAGCCCGGCGCGAACTTCGTGACCTTGTCGCCATGGCTCATCCAGACCTGATGCCGCTCGCCGACGTTCCACAGGCCGTCGAACAGCGCGCAGGGCTCGGTCACGGTCAGGAAGGCACGGCCGAACTCGCCGCCTTCGCCCGTCTCGTGGCCGGGACGGACCTCGCCGCCGAGCTGATGGCTCATCACCTGCTGGCCGTAGCAGATGCCGAGGATCGGCACGCCCGCGTCGAACAACGCCTGGGGCGCGCGGGGGCTGCCTTCCTCCGGCACGCCGGCAGGCGAGCCGGAGAGAATGATGCCCCTGGGCTTCAGTCGCTCGAAGGCTTCGGCGGCGGCAGTGAAGGGCGCGATTTCCGAATAAACGCCGGCCTCGCGAACGCGCCGCGCGATCAGCTGCGTTACCTGGCTGCCGAAATCCACGATGAGGATGGTGTCCTGATGAGGCAGCGTCATGGGAATCGCCTTGGGCAAGGAAGTGAAGGGATTCGCGCTCGGTTAGTGCCCCGCCGCGTCCATGTCCAGTTGCGGCGTCGCATGCCGGCCCGCGCGCCAGCCGAGCAGCGCCGCGACCACCATGATGCCCGCCGCCATCAGGAAGGAAGTGCCGATCCACGGGAAGAAGGGGTTGCCGCCGACCGAGGCGGAATAGACCGCGCCGAAGAACAGTGGGGAGAGGATGCCCGCGATCGCGCCCACGCTGTTGTTCGCGCCCTGAAGCTGGCCCTGCTCGCTTTCGTACACGCGCCGGGTCATGAGCGACTGGATGGTCGGCATGGCGAGGCCCCAGAACGCGTTGGGCAACATCGCCGCGACGAACAGCCAGCCGGTCGGCGCCAGCCCCATCGCGCCGATGCCGATCGCGCCGAAGGCAAGGCCGATGACCATCGTGCGCCCGTCGCCAAGCCGCTTCACCACCGGGCCGACCAGCATCCCCTGCACCCCCATGTCGAGGAGGCCGACGAGCGCCAGCAGCGCGCCGACTTCCCACGCCCCCCAACCATAGCGCGCGCCCGCATAGAGCACGAATACGGCGGAGAAGAGATGATGGGCGAAATAGAGGAGGAAATTGACGACGGCTAGGCTGGAGAGTTCCGGGTGCGACCGCAGCAGCCTCAGTGCGCCGAAGGGATTGGCGCGGCCCCAGCTGAAGGCCATGCGCTTGGCCGGCTCCAGCGATTCGGGCAGCACGACGAGGCCATAGAGGAAAGCGAGGCCGGAAAGCCCGGCCGCCGCGCTGAAGGGTGCGCGGAGCGAAACCTCGCCCAGCACCCCGCCGATCAGCGGCCCGGCGACGAACCCCGCGCTGAACGCCGCGCCGATCAGGCCATAGCCCTTCGCCCGGCCCTCCGGCGGGGTGATGTCGGCCATATAGGCGAAGGTCGAGGTGAAGCTGGACGAGGTGACGCCGGCGAGGATGCGGCCGACTGCAAGCCACCAGAGATTGGGCGCGAGCGCCATCAGCACATAATCGAGCGCCAGCCCCGCGACCGAGACCAGGATCACCGGGCGGCGGCCATAGCGGTCCGATAACGACCCGATCACCGGCGAGCAGAGAAACTGCATCCCCGCCCATAAAGCCACGAAAAGCCCGTTCCACAGCCCCGCCGCGGCGATCGAGCCGGACAATTGCTCGATCAGTTGCGGCAGCACCGGGATGACGATGCCCATCGACATGACGTCGAGCAGCGCGGTCACCAGGATGAAAGCGATGGCGGCGGTGCGGCGCGGATGGGCGGGGGCGGTCATGGCGACGGGGCTATCGGGGCGGCGGGGGATTGCCAAGGGCAGATGACGCGGGAAAGCGGTTGGCACCTGTGCCCCGCTAGGGCTAAGGCCCGCCGATGCCGCGCGACATCCCGACGCTTCTTCACGACATATTCGGTTTCACCGCTTTTCGCGGGGTGCAGGAACAGGTGGTGGGGCGCGTCATGGCGGGGCGGCCGACGCTTGCGATCATGCCGACCGGGGCGGGCAAGTCGCTTTGCTATCAGCTGCCCGCCGCCGCGCTCGATGGCTGCTGCGTGGTGGTGTCGCCGCTCATAGCGCTCATGCACGATCAGCTGCGCGCGGCCAATGCGGTGGGCCTGCGCGCCGCCAGCCTCACCAGCGTCGACGCCGACTGGCGCGAAACGCAGGATCGCCTCCGCAACGGCGATCTCGACCTGCTCTATGTCGCGCCCGAACGCGCGAGTGGGGAAGGGTTCCGCAGCCTGCTGCGCTCGGCCAGGATCGCCCTGTTCGCCATCGACGAAGCGCATTGCGTGTCCGAATGGGGCCATGATTTCCGCCCCGACTATCGCCTGCTGCGTCCATTGCTGGACGAGTTTCCGCAGGTGCCGCGCCTTGCGCTCACCGCGACTGCCGACGCGCACACCCGCGCTGACATCCTCGTCCAGCTCGGCATTCCCGAAGACGGCCTCATCATCTCAGGCTTCGACCGGCCCAATATTCGCTACGCCGTCCACCCGCGCGACGGCCTCACCCGCCAGCTCGCCGACCTGCTCGCCACCGAAAAGGGGCCGGGCGTCGTCTATGCCCAGACCCGCGCGGCGACCGAGAAGCTGGCGGAGACGCTGGGCAGGGGCGGCCGCCCGGTGCGCGCCTATCATGCCGGGATGGAGCCATCCCAGCGCGCCGCCAACCAGGCCGCCTTCATCGCCAGCGAGGATATGGTGATGGTCGCGACCGTCGCCTTCGGCATGGGGATCGACAAGCCCGACGTGCGGTTCGTCGCCCATGCCGGGCTGCCCAAGTCGATCGAGGGCTATTATCAGGAATCGGGCCGCGCGGGCCGCGATGGCGAGCCGGCGGTCGCCCATCTCTTCTGGGGTGCGGAGGATTTCGCCCGCGCGCGGATGCGGATCGCCGAACTGGAACCGGCCCGCCAGCAGGGCGAGCGTGCCCGCATCGCGGCCCTAGGCGCGCTGGTGGAGACGGCGACCTGCCGCCGGGCGATCCTGCTGCGCCATTTCGGCGAAAGCCCGCCGCCCGCCTGCGGCAATTGCGATAACTGCCTCTCGCCCCCGGCCAGCGTCGACGCGACCGAGACGGCGCGCAAATATCTTTCCGCCGTCTATCGCACCGGGCAGAGCTTCGGCGCGGGCCATATCGAGGCGGTGCTGACCGGCGCGCCCAACGACAAGGTGCGCGAGCGCGGCCATGACAAGATTTCCGTCCACGGCATCGTCGGCGGCGAGGAGGCGGCGCTGCTTCGCCCGGTCCAGCGCGCCTTGCTGGTGCGCGACGCGCTGGAGACGACCGAGCATGGCGGGCTGATGCTCGGCCCCAACGCCCGACCGATCCTGCGCGGCGAGGAGGAGGTTCGTATCCTGATGCCGCCCAAACGCGAGCGTCGCGCCCGCAACGCCCGCAGCGGCGCGGATGCCAACCCGGTCGGCGATCCGCTGTTCGACGCCTTGCGCGCCTGCCGCCGCGAACTGGCGCAGGAACAGGGGGTGCCGCCCTACGTCATCTTCCACGATTCGACGCTGCGCGAAATGGCAGAACAGCGCCCGGCTTCCACCCGCGCGCTGAGCCATATCAGCGGCATCGGCCAGAAGAAGCTCGACGCCTATGGCGACGCCTTCCTCGCCGCGATCCGGCCGTTTCTGTAACGCCGGTCGCAGCCCCTTGGCCTTGGCAAGCATGTATGAGGCCGGATGCTCCACAAAATTGCGCTTCGTCCGCCAACGGGCCGCCGGTTAAGACATGGTGATATCCCGGTCCTGCTCAACCCGGCCGATCCGGTGTTTACGATGCGGCGCCAGCTTCGCTAGGGCGCTCACATGTTTACCGAACGATCATTGCACCATCCATGGGCCATTCAACCGCCCAGAGCTAATGGACCCCGTCGCGAAACGCCGGAAAGCTGCACCCAATAGATGGGCCGAGTTGCGCGATTTTGGCCACGCCGTCACTGGCCTAGGGCGTTGAAATTTTGCGGGAAATTGTGGATGCCCGACAAGGATTCGAACCTTGATTGACGGAGTCAGAGTCCGCTCTCTTACCATTAGAGGATCGGGCATCATCGGCGGCCGCTAGGTCGCTAGACGGGCGCAGATAAGCGCGGGCTGGCGGGTGGTCAAGGGGTTTTTGAGGCGGAAACAGCACCCCGCGCCCGGGACAAAAAGAAACCCGCCGGGGCGCTGCGCGCATCCGGCGGGCCTTATCGCCGCCCTGTTAAGGCGCGGCGGGCATGGGAGCCAAGGCCTATATAGGCGATGGCTCCCGCCGTTTCAAATCAGGGCTCAGCCCTCGTCGCTCTGGATCAGGTAATCGCCCGCGTCCGCGTCGGTGCCGTGGGTTTCCCCGCCGATCGCGCCCAGCGGATCGTCGCCGATCGCGGCTTCCGGTCCCTGCGCCAGTTCGGCGGCATGTTCCTCCGCCGCCGTGCGCGGGGCGATGCGGTGCGCGTCGTTGGTCGCCCGCAGCGCGGCCCGCAGCGCGGCGTCACGCGACGAGGCGGCGACGCGCAGCCGGTTCATGCCAGCGCCCGTGCCCGCCGGGATCAGGCGACCCACGATGACGTTTTCCTTCAGGCCAACGAGCGTGTCCTTCTTACCCTGGACCGCCGCTTCCGTGAGGACGCGCGTGGTTTCCTGGAAGGACGCCGCCGAAATGAAGGACCGCGTCTGGAGCGAAGCCTTGGTGATGCCGAGCAGTACCGGCTTGCCCTCGGCCGGCTGGAAGCCGGGCGCGAGCTTGCTGTTGATCTCGTCCATCTCTTCGCGGTCGACCTGTTCGCCCACCAGCAGCGTGGTATCGCCGGACACGGTGATCTCAACCTTCTGCAGCATCTGACGAACGATCGTCTCGATATGCTTGTCGTTGATCTTCACGCCCTGCAAGCGATAGACTTCCTGGATTTCGGCGACCAGATATTCGGCCAGCGGCTCGATGCCGAGCACTTCCAATATGTCGTGCGGGTCGGGCGAGCCGCCGATCAGGTTGTCGCCACGCTTGACATAGTCGCCTTCCTGAACGTCGATCACCTTGCTCTTGGGGATCAGATATTCGACCGGCTCGCCGCCATCCTCGGGGACGATGGCGATCTTGCGCTTCGCCTTATAGTCCTTGAGGAACTGGACGCGGCCCGAGACCTTGGCGATGATCGCATTGTCCTTGGGCTTGCGCGCCTCGAACAGTTCCGCGACGCGCGGCAGACCGCCGGTGATGTCACGGGTCTTGGCCGCTTCGCGGCTGACACGCGCCAGCACGTCACCGGCCTGGACCTGTGCCCCGTCATCGACCGACAGGGTGGCCCCAACCGCCAGCATGTAGCGGGCGGCCTCGCCGGACTGGTCGTCCAGCAGGGTCAGGCGCGGACGCAGATCCTCCTTGGTGCGGGCCGAGCCCCGGAATTCCGTGACCACGCGCTGCGCGATGCCGGTCGCTTCGTCGGTCTGCTCGGTCAGCGTCTTGCCGTCGATCAGATCCTGATACTTCACGACGCCCGGCTTTTCCGTAATCACCGGCATGGTGAACGGATCCCACTCGGCGATCCGGTCGCCCTGCGCCACCTTGTCGCCATTGGCGAACAGAATGGTCGCGCCGTAAGGCAGGCGGTGCGTCGCGCGCTCGCGGCCCTCATTATCGATGATCGCGATCTCGCCGTTGCGGGCAAGGCTCAGGCGACGGCCATTCTTGTCGATGATCGTCGGAATGTCGCGCAGTTCGATCGTGCCGTCGGCCACGGATTCGAGGTTCGACGTTTCGTTGAAGTTCGCCGCGCCGCCGATGTGGAAGGTCCGCATGGTGAGCTGCGTGCCCGGCTCGCCGATAGACTGCGCCGCGATGACGCCGACCGCCTCGCCGATGTTGACCGGCGTACCACGGGCCAGGTCACGGCCGTAGCACTTGGCGCACACACCCATCTTGCTTTCGCAGATCAGCGGGCTGCGGATCTTCACCGCCTGCGTGCCGATCGCCTCGATCTGTGCGATCATGGCTTCGTCCAGCAGCGTGCCGATCGGGATGACGACGCTGCCGTCCTTGCTGTCGACGATGTCCTGCGCCGTGGTGCGGCCCAGGATGCGTTCGCCGAGCGATGCGATGGTCGAACCGCCCTGCACGATCGCCTTCATCTCCAGCGCCTTGTCGGTGCCGCAATCCTCCTCGACGACCGTGCAGTCCTGGCTGACGTCGACCAGACGGCGGGTCAGATAGCCCGAGTTCGCCGTCTTGAGCGCAGTGTCGGCCAGACCCTTGCGGGCGCCATGGGTGGAGTTGAAATATTCAAGGACGGTGAGGCCTTCCTTGAAGTTCGAGATGATCGGCGTCTCGATGATCTCGCCCGACGGCTTGGCCATCAGGCCGCGCATGCCGGCAAGCTGCTTCATCTGCGCCTGGCTACCACGGGCGCCGGAGTGCGCCATCATGTAGATCGAGTTGATCTGCTTCTGGCGCCCCGTTTCCGGGTCGATCGGCATCGCGCGGATTTCGTCCATCATGGCGTTCGCCACCTGGTCGCCGCAACGGCTCCATGCGTCGATCACCTTGTTGTACTTTTCCTGCTGGGTGATCAGGCCGTCCTGATATTGCTGCTCATAGTCGGCCACCAGCGCCTTGGTCTCGTCGACCGTCGCGACCTTGCTGTCCGGGATCACCATGTCGTCCTTGCCGAACGAGATGCCGGCCTGGAACGCATGGCGGAAGCCCAGGCTCATGATTGCGTCGGCGAACAGCACCGTGTCCTTCTGGCCGGTGTGGCGATAGACCTGGTCGATGACGTCGCCGATCTCCTTCTTGGTGAGAAGGCGGTTGACCACGTCGAAGGGAACCTTGTGGCTCTTGGGCAGGCATTCGCCCAGCAGCATGCGGCCCGGCGTCGTCTCGAACCGCTTCATATACTGGTTGCCGGCCTCGTCGGTCTGCGGCACGCGGCTGATGATCTTGGAGTGCAGCGTCACCGCCTTGGCATAGAGGGCCTGGTGCACTTCCTGCATGTCGGCGAGCAGCATGCCCTGGCCCGGCTCATTCTCCCGTTCCATCGACAGATAATAGATGCCCAGCACCATGTCCTGCGACGGCACGATGATCGGCTTGCCGTTGGCGGGAGAGAGGATGTTGTTGGTCGACATCATCAGCACGCGCGCTTCCAGCTGCGCCTCGAGGCTCAGCGGAACGTGAACGGCCATCTGGTCGCCGTCGAAGTCGGCGTTGAAGGCCGAGCAGACGAGCGGGTGCAGCTGGATCGCCTTGCCCTCGATCAGGACCGGCTCGAACGCCTGGATGCCCAGACGGTGCAGGGTGGGCGCGCGGTTCAGCATCACCGGATGCTCGCGGATCACCTCGTCGAGGATATCCCAGACTTCCTTGCGCTCCTTCTCGACCCACTTCTTCGCCTGCTTGAGGGTCATGCTGAGCCCCTTGGCGTCAAGGCGGGCGTAGATGAAGGGCTTGAACAGTTCGAGCGCCATCTTCTTAGGGAGCCCGCACTGGTGCAGCTTGAGTTCCGGCCCGGTCACGATGACCGAACGGCCCGAATAGTCGACGCGCTTGCCGAGCAGGTTCTGGCGGAAACGGCCCTGCTTGCCCTTGAGCATGTCGGACAGCGACTTGAGCGGACGCTTGTTCGCGCCGGTGATGACGCGGCCACGACGGCCGTTGTCGAACAGGGCGTCGACGGCTTCCTGCAACATGCGCTTTTCGTTGCGGACGATGATGTCCGGCGCGCGCAGTTCCATCAGGCGCTTCAAACGGTTGTTACGGTTGATGACGCGGCGATAGAGGTCGTTCAAGTCCGACGTCGCGAAGCGGCCGCCGTCCAGGGGAACCAGCGGACGCAGTTCGGGCGGGATGACCGGCACGACGTCCAGGATCATCCACTCGGGGCGGTTGCCCGACTCCAGGAAGCTCTCGACGACCTTGAGGCGCTTGATGATCTTCTTGGGCTTGAGTTCCGACTTGGTGACGGCCAGTTCGTCGAGCAGCGCCTGTTTCTCGCCCTCAAGGTCGAGGTCCATCAGCATCTGCTTGACCGCTTCCGCGCCGATGCCGGCGGAGAAGGCGTCCTCGCCATATTCGTCCTGCGCGTCGAGCAGTTCGTCCTCGGTCAGCAGCTGGAACTTCTCCAGCGGGGTGAGGCCCGGCTCGGTGACGATGTAGCTTTCGAAGTAGAGCACGCGCTCAAGCTGCTTGAGCTGCATGTCGAGCAGCAGGCCGATGCGGCTGGGCAGCGACTTCAGGAACCAGATGTGCGCGACGGGCGCGGCCAGTTCGATATGGCCCATCCGCTCGCGGCGGACCTTCGAAACAGTAACCTCGACTCCGCACTTTTCGCAGACGATGCCTTTATACTTCATGCGCTTATACTTGCCGCACAGGCATTCATAGTCCTTGATCGGACCAAAGATGCGCGCGCAGAACAGGCCATCACGTTCGGGCTTGAACGTGCGATAGTTGATCGTCTCGGGCTTCTTGATCTCGCCGAAGGACCAGCTGCGGATGCGCTCGGGCGAGGCAAGGCCGATCTGGATCTGGTCGAAGGTTTCCGGCTTGGCGACCGGGTTGGCGAAGTTGGTCAGTTCGTTCATATCTCTACCTTCCTTAGCCCCTCCCCTTAAGGGGAGGGGTTGGGGTGGGGGCTATCCTAATTCGCTGAGTGGGCACCGGGGGCACGGCCCCACCCCCAACCCCTCCCCTGAAGGGGAGGGGCTTTAAGGTGCTACTCCGCCGCCTGCGCGAAGCCGTCACCGTCGTCCGCGACTTCGTCCATCGCAGCGAGTTCGACATTAAGGCCCAGCGATCGCATTTCCTTGACGAGCACGTTGAAGCTCTCGGGAATGCCGGCCTCGAACGTGTCGTCGCCCTTGACGATCGCCTCATAGACCTTGGTGCGGCCGACCACGTCGTCGGACTTCACCGTCAGCATTTCCTGCAAGGTATAGGCGGCGCCATAAGCCTGGAGCGCCCACACCTCCATTTCACCGAAGCGCTGGCCGCCGAACTGCGCCTTGCCGCCCAGCGGTTGCTGGGTAACGAGCGAGTAGGGCCCGATCGAACGGGCGTGGATCTTGTCGTCGACCAGGTGGTGGAGCTTCAGCATATAGATGATGCCCACCGTGACTTTGCGGTCGAACTTGTCGCCCGTGCGGCCGTCATACAGGTCCGACTGACCCGAATTGTGCAGCCCGGCCAGTTCCAGCATCTTTGACACGTCGGCTTCGCGCGCGCCGTCGAACACCGGCGTCGCCATCGGCACGCCGCGGCCCAGATGCTCGGCCAGATCGATGATCTGGTCGGCATCGCGGCCCTCGATCTGATCGGCATATTGCGGGCCATAGGTGTCGAGCAGCCGCTGCTTGACCGCATCTGGCATCGCGCCCGCTTCCGCGTTCGGATTGGCCTCGCGCCAGTCTTCGAGCGCATGCTTGATCTGCTCGCCCAGGCCGCGCGCGGCCCAGCCCAGATGGGTCTCGAAGATCTGCCCGACGTTCATGCGGCTCGGCACGCCCAGCGGGTTGAGCACGATGTCGACATGGGTGCCGTCCTCCAGGAACGGCATGTCCTCGATCGGCAGGATGCGGCTGATGACGCCCTTGTTGCCGTGACGGCCGGCCATCTTGTCGCCCGGCTGCAGCTTGCGCTTCACCGCGACGAACACCTTGACCATCTTGAGCACGCCCGGCGGCAGCTCGTCGCCGCGCTGCAGCTTGTCGACGCGATCCTCGAACTTTTCGACGATCAGCTTCACCGCCTCGTCATACTGCGCCTTGACGGCTTCGATGCCGGCCTGGCGCTGATCGTCCTCGACGGCGAACTTCCACCATTCGTGCCGCTCGACCTCGCCCAGCAGAGCCTCGTCGATGACGACGCCTTTCTTGACGCCCTTGGGAGCCGCGGACGCGGTCTGGCCCAGTAGCATTTCCTGCAACCGGTTGAAGGTCGCGCGGTTGAGGATGGCGCGTTCGTCCTCGCGGTCCTTGGCGAGGCGGTCGATCTCCTCCCGCTCGATCGCCATGGCGCGCTCGTCCTTGTCGATGCCGTGGCGGTTGAAGACGCGCACTTCGACGACCGTGCCGGCGACGCCCGGCGGCAGACGCAGCGACGTGTCGCGCACGTCGCTCGCCTTTTCGCCGAAGATCGCGCGGAGCAGCTTTTCTTCCGGCGTCATCGGGCTTTCGCCCTTGGGCGTGATCTTGCCGACCAGGATGTCGCCCGGCTCCACTTCGGCGCCGATGTAGACGATGCCCGCCTCGTCGAGGTTGCGGAGCGCTTCCTCGCCGACGTTCGGGATGTCGCGCGTGATGTCCTCCGGCCCCAGCTTGGTGTCGCGGGCCATGACCTCGAACTCCTCGATATGGATCGAGGTGAAGACGTCATCCTTCACGATCCGCTCGGAGATCAGGATGGAGTCCTCGTAATTGTAGCCGTTCCAGGGCATGAACGCGACCAGCGTGTTGCGGCCCAGCGCCAGCTCGCCGAACTCGGTCGACGGGCCGTCGGCTATCACGTCGCCGGCCTCGACCAGATCGCCGACCTGAACCAGCGGACGCTGGTTGATGCAGGTGTCCTGGTTGGAGCGCTGGAACTTCTGGAGCGTGTAGATGTCGACGCCCGACTGGCCGGGTTCGACGTCGCCGGTGGCGCGGATGACGATACGGGTGGCGTCCACCTGATCGACGATGCCCGCGCGCTTGGACGCGACGGCCGCGCCGGAGTCGCGAGCCACGGTGCCTTCCATGCCGGTGCCGACGAACGGCGCTTCGGCGCGGACCAGAGGCACCGCCTGACGCTGCATGTTGGAGCCCATCAGCGCGCGGTTGGCGTCGTCATTCTCCAGGAAGGGAATGAGCGAGGCCGCGACCGACACCAGCTGCTTGGGGCTGACGTCCATCAGGGTGATGTGGTCCTTGGGCGCCATCAGGAATTCGCCGGCTTCGCGCGCGGAGATCAGATCCTCCACGAAGCTGCCGTCGGGGTTCACTTCGGCGTTGGCCTGCGCGATCGTGTGCTTGGCCTCTTCCATCGCCGACAGATAGACGACGTCGTTGGTGACCTTGTGGTCCACGACCTTGCGATAGGGCGTCTCGATGAAGCCGTACTTGTTGACGCGGCTGAAGGTCGCGAGGCTGTTGATCAGGCCGATGTTCGGCCCTTCGGGCGTTTCGATCGGGCAGATGCGGCCATAATGGGTCGGGTGAACGTCGCGGACCTCGAAGCCCGCACGCTCGCGGGTCAGACCGCCCGGCCCGAGCGCCGACACGCGGCGCTTGTGCGTCACTTCCGACAGCGGGTTGGTCTGGTCCATGAACTGCGACAGCTGGCTGGAGCCGAAGAACTCACGCACCGCGGCCACGGCGGGCTTGGCGTTGATCAGGTCGTTGGGCATGACGGTCGAGACATCGACCGACGACATGCGCTCCTTGACCGCGCGTTCCATGCGCAGCAGCCCGACGCGATACTGGTTCTCCAGCAGCTCGCCCACCGAACGCACGCGGCGGTTGCCGAGATTGTCGATGTCGTCGATCTCGCCCTTGCCGTCCTTCAGGTTCACCAGCTCCTTGACCACGGCCAGGATATCCTCGGTCCGCAGCGTTGTGACGGTGTCCTCGGCGTCGAGGTCGAGGCGCATGTTCATCTTCACGCGGCCGACCGCCGACAGGTCGTAGCGCTCGGGGTCGAAGAACAGGCCGGCGAACAGCGATTCCGCCGTCTCCTTCGTCGGCGGCTCGCCGGGGCGCATGACGCGATAGATGTCGGACAGCGCCTGGTCGCGATCCTCGGCCTTGTCGGCCTTGAGCGTATTGCGGATCCAGGGACCGGTCGTCACATGATCAATGTCGAGCAGCTCGAGCCGGTCGACGCCCGCCTTGTCGAGCTTTTCGAGGTTTTCCGGCGACACTTCGTCGCCCGCCTCGATGTAGATCTCGCCGGTGCTCTCGTTGATGAGGTCGTAGGCGCTATAGCGGCCATAGACTTCCTCGGTCGGAATGAGCAGCGTCTCCAGCCCGTCCTTCTCCGCCTTGTTGGCGGCGCGGGGCGAAATTTTGTGGCCGGCGGCGAACACGACTTCGCCCGACTTTGCGTCGACGATGTCGAAGGCGGGCTTCAGGCCGCGCCAGGCTTCGGCGACATAGGGAATCTGCCAGCCGCCTTCGCCGCGGACATAGGTCACCTTGTTGTAGAACTGGCCCAATATGTCTTCAGGCGTCAGGCCCAGGGCGAACAGCAGCGCCGTCACCGGCAGCTTGCGCTTGCGGTCGATGCGGACGTTGACGATGTCCTTGGCGTCGAATTCGAAGTCGAGCCAAGAGCCGCGGTAGGGGATGACGCGCGCGGCGAACAGATATTTGCCGGACGCATGGGTCTTGCCGCGGTCATGGTCGAACAGGACGCCCGGTGAACGGTGCATCTGGCTGACGATCACGCGCTCGGTGCCGTTGACGATGAAGGTGCCGTTGCCCGTCATGAGCGGCATGTCGCCCATGTAAACGTCCTGCTCCTTGATATCCAGGACGGAGCGGGTTTCGGTGTCGGCGTCCACTTCGAACACGATGAGGCGCAGCGTCACGCGCATCGGCGCGGCATAGGTGATGCCGCGCTGACGGCATTCCTCGACGTCGTATTTCGGGTCTTCCAGCTCATAATGGACGAAGTCCATTTCGGCGGTGCCGGCGAAATCGCGGATCGGGAACACGCTGCGCAGCGTCTTTTCCAGGCCCGACACATAACCGATCGACGGATCGGACCGCAGGAATTGTTCGTAGCTCTCCCTCTGAACCTCGATCAGGTTCGGCATTTGCACCACTTCGTGGATGTCGCCGAACACCTTGCGGATGCGCTTCTTCGCGCCGGTGTTGCTGATGGGGGGGAGAGCCTTGGTCGCCATGCGGTTCCTGCCTGTAACGGTTCGTCGTGTTTTCCCGCATTGCAGCGGAAATTCAGCCCGGTTGCGGCGTTATGCCAGGTGATTCGCACCTGCCATCCCACGCAAAAAAGTGCGGGCCGGGACTGTCCGATCCGCACTGTCAGCGTCTGGTGACCCGCCGATATCCGCCCAATCCCGCCGGTCTCGTGAGCTACGCGACACCGGACCCCGGGCGGACCGGGGGACGATCTTCCCCCCATAAAAGCGGAAGGTAGATCGGTTTGGAAGCCGCCATATAGGCGCACAATAGGATTTTGTGAAGGGGGTCAGTCCGATCGTCCGCGCCGGACCATGGCGATGAACGGCGCGGCGGCGCCGGCCAGCCCGGCATAGACGAGGATTGCAGTTGTATAACTGCCGTCCGCCCCTCGCAGCGCATCGGTCAGCACCGGGGCTGTCGCGCCCACCAGGCCGATGAGCGCCGTCACGATCCCCAGCATCCGGGGGAAGGCCGCTTGCCCCGTCACATCGGCGAGCAACATGGCTCCGGCTTGCCCTGGCAGAGCGCTTGCCACGCCCCAAAGCAGGACGAAAGCGGCAAGGCCCGCCGGCTCCATCGGCCCCGCGCTCGCCAGGGCCGCGCTTCCCGCCGCCAGCGTCAGGCTGATCGCCACCATGGCCCGTCGCGCGCCGACCCGATCGGTCACTAGCCCCGCCAGCAGCAGAGCGGGGAGCCCAGCGAGATTGGCCAAGCTGTAGGCGGCGACGGCGTGCGCCCGGCCCAGCCCCTGATGCGTGAGCGCGTCGATGGTGGCGAACAGGATTCCGTTGATGGCGAGTTGCAACAAGGTCATCGCCCCCGCAACCAGCAGGAAATCCCGCTGGGTCAGCGTTGCGCGCGGGGGACGCACGCCGCTGTCCAGAACGCCGGCCGGGCCGCGCGTCACCATCAGCGCAAGTGGCAGGCCCAGCGCCAGCATCGCTCCCGCGCCGCGCGCCATCGCTCCGCGCCAGCCCCAAAGCCCGATTGCCCAGGCGCTTACCGGCGGCAGAGCCGCGCCCGCGACGATGGTCGCGCCAAGGAAGAGCGCCAGCGCCGTGCCCCGTCGCGCGGCGGTGTCGCGGGTGATGATCGCGATCCCCGGCACGATCGTCGCGGCGGCGATGCCTGCGCCGGCGACCGCCATCGCACAGAGCAGCGCCAGCCGATAATGGCTCGCCGCCGCCGCGGCCCATCCCGCCGCTGTCAGCAGCATGCCCGCCGCTATCACGCGGCGCGCGTCAAATTGCGTCAATGCCCAGCCCACCGGCAGGCTGGCCAGGCTCAGCGCGATCAGCAGCGCGGTTCCGGCCCATCCCGCATGGCCGCCGAAATCCTTCGCCATAGCCGGCATCACCAGCCCCAGCGAGAAGAGCGTGACCCCGTGCACCAGCAGCGCGATGGCCGAAAGCGCCCCGACCGATCGCCAGGCTGCCGCCTCTTTCGTCACCATCCGCGCCTTATCATGACGGGCTTATTAGGGATGCAATCGCCAGCGGCACAATGGATAAAGCAGTCTTAACATGTCTCAAAACAAGAAGATGTCCGATTTGTCCAATGCTCTTGTCGGTGTAGCCGTGTAAGCAGGCTGTCCCCGACCAGGCGGTTAATAGGCCGAGGATGAAGAATTGATCCGCACCGAGGAGATTTACGACGCAGCGACCGACGACGCCGCCTTCGATCGGCTCGCGGCGCGGCTGGCGGATGCGGTCGGAGCGCGATCGGCGGTGCTGCACTGGGGTCATGGCCCGGCGCATGTCGCGGAAATCAGCTATTCGGGCTATTTTTCCGGGGAGCAGATGGCCCTTTATGACGAGGAATTCCTGAACGACGATCTGTGGGGCGAGGCGCTGGAAGGATTGGCCCCCAATCGCGTCTGGGATGTCGAGGCGCTGGTGCCCGACCGCGCCTATGAAGGCAGCCGCATCTATAATGAATGGATACGCCCGATGGGCGACGACACCTTCCGTTGCCTCGGCGGCATCGTCCAGCATGGCGAGACGGTCGGCCATGTCGGGCTGCATCGCGGCCGGACCCAGTGCCCGTTCGACGATGGGCAGCGCGCCCTGGTGCAGGACAGCGTCGGCCATATCGGCCGCATGTTCGACATCCGCCGCAAACTCGACCGCGCCTCGGGAGAAGGCAAGTCGCTGCGCGCCACGCTCGACGTGGTCGATCATGCGGTGTTCCTCCTGAGCGCGCAGGGCAGGCTGATCGACGGCAATGCCGCGGCGGAGGCGATGCTGCGAAGGCAGGACGCGCTGATGCTGCGCCACCGCCACATCGCCGCGCGCCATGTGCAGGACGATGCGCTGCTTCAGGCAGCGTTGCGCGCGGCGGCGGACCGGGAATCGACCCAGGCGACCGCCTGCCTCGTCCGGCGCGCGGGTGGGCTGCCGCTCGCCATATCGGTTGCCGCCATCTGGTCGGACGACCAGCGGCAGATCGTCCTCATCGTCACCGATCCGCAAGCGGGCGATCCCGGCCTTGCCGCGCGCGTCCGCGCGCTCTACGGCCTCACCCGCGCCGAGGCGGAGGTGGTGGTGGGCTTGAGCGAGGGCAAGCCGCTGGAGCAGGTGTCGCAGGAGCGCGGCGTGGCGCTCGCCACCGTCCGCACCCAGATGAAGACCATCTATCTCAAGATGGAGTGCAGTCGCCAGTCGGAACTGGTTGCCCGAGTCGCCCGTCTGCCCCGGCTCAACGCCCCGGACTGACCGCGTTCGCGCCCGCTGGCGGGACGGGCGGCGCGATCTTCACCGTCTCGAACCGCTCCTTGCGCCGCACCCCGGCAAGCCCCGGCTGCACGGGCGGCGCGGCAGAGGTTGCGGCCCTCGGCACGCGATCGCGCATGCAATCGCGGGGCAGGGCGCGGGGCGTCTGCGCGCAATTCCATAGCGAACGCTGCAACCCTACGCCGAGCGCGTGGATATAGGCAAAGCTCATCGCATCCATCTGCGGTTCGGTCAGCGGCAGGCCGGCGGGCGCGCTGCCCGCCTTCCAGCCCATGATCCGACAGTCGGGCCGCCCGGCGCAGAAGGTCTGCGCGACGGCGGGCCAGCCGTCCGGCGCGCTGCCGCGCGGCAGCTCGACCAGAAACCCCTTGCCGTCCGGCGCGATCGCCACCAGCCGCGCGCCGCCTAGGCTCTTGCCCAGCGACTCCGCCCCGATCGCCCGCTGCGGCCGGGCAGCGAGCGCCGCGAGTGCTTCCGCCGGGGCGGTCGCCGCCGGCACCGGTAGGGCTCCCGGAGCGGCTTCCCGATGCGCGAGCGACAGCGCTGCGATCTTCGGGATCAGCGGCTCGCCGCCGGCACGGCTCAGGCGAAAGGCCGGCGGCGTGCCCCACCATCCGCGCCAGCGGAAGAAGAGATGCGTGTCCACCGCCACGATCTTGTCCAGTCTGCCGCTCCAATAGGGCACGACCCAGTCGGTGTGATAATGGGTGGCATAGCCGACCGGCTTGAACACCTTGCCGGCAAGCGCGGCGCGGGCGATCGCCCGCGCCCGTGCCCACGCTGCCTCGCCGGGCGTGCGCGCGAGCGCGCCGTCGCAGGTGAAGGTGAACTGACATCCGGTCGCGCGCTCCTGCCCCTGGAACACCACGCCGCACACCGTCTTGGGGAAGGCGGGATGGCGCACCCGGTTCAGCACCACCTGGGCCACCGCCTGCTCGCCGACAGCGTCGTCGCCCGCCTCATAGAGTTCGGCCGCAGCGAGGCAGTCGACCGCCCGCGCCAGATCCTCGTCAGACCCGGCGAACAGGAATGGCCGCGCTGCCGGATTGGCATCGCGCGAAAAAGGGATGGCGGCATTGAGCGCCCGCGCCTGATCGGCGGGCAGGGCATAGACCTTGACCGGCTCGACCGGCGGGGGCGGGGTGACAGGCCGCCGCATCCGCGCGGCGGCGACCGCATCGAAGCGCGCCGCCGCCGTGGCGCGCGGCCGGCTTTCCCACGACGCGACCGCCATCGGCAGGCCGATCAGGATCAGAGCCCAGATCAGCCAGGACAGCGGATGCGGCCGGTCGCCAAAAGCAGAAGATGTCATGCGACCGGCGCTTCGCCCCTATTCCGGCAGGAAATCGGGCACTGAAAGGTAACGCTCGCCCGTATCATAGTTGAAGCCGAGCACCCGGCTGCCGGCGGGCAGTTCCTTGAGCTTCTGGCCGATCGCCGCCAGCGTCGCGCCGGACGAGATGCCCACCAGCATCCCTTCCTCGCGCGCGGCGCGGCGCGCGAACTCCTTGGCGTCGGCGGGATCGACCTGGATCACCCCGTCGAGCAGCTGCGTGTGCAGGTTCGCCGGCACGAAGCCCGCGCCGATCCCCTGGATCGGGTGCGGTCCCGGCTGGCCGCCGCTGATGACCGGGGAGAGGGTCGGCTCGACCGCGAAGACCTTGAGGTCGGGCCATGCCTTCTTCAGCACCTCGGCCGTGCCGGTGATGTGCCCGCCGGTGCCCACGCCCGTAATCAGCGCGTCGATCGGCGCGTCGCCAAAGTCGGTCAATATTTCCACCGCCGTCGTGTGGACATGCACGTCGATATTGGCTGGGTTCTCGAACTGTTGCGGCATCCAGCTGCCGGGCGTCTGCGCCACCAGTTCCAGCGCGCGCTCGATCGCGCCCTTCATGCCCTTCTCGCGCGGGGTAAGGTCGAAGCTGGCACCATAGGCCAGCATCAGTCGCCGGCGCTCGATCGACATGCTCTCGGGCATGACCAGCACGAGCTTGTATCCCTTGACCGCCGCGACCATGGCCAGGCCAACGCCTGTATTGCCCGATGTCGGCTCGATGATCGTGCCGCCCGGTTGCAACGCGCCCGATGCTTCGGCCGACTCGATCATGGCCAGGGCGATTCGGTCCTTGATCGACCCGCCGGGGTTGGAGCGCTCCGACTTGATCCACACCTCAGCGTCGCCGAACAGGCGCTGCACGCGGATATGCGGGGTGTTGCCGATGGTTTCGAGTATCGAGGCAGCTTTCACGAGGTCTTCTCCTGATGGATGTCCGCTCGCCCGATGTCGGGTGGATCGAAGCTACGTGCAAGGCGCAATTCTGGAAAGAGCCGCGCCCAGAACAGGGTGATGGCGATCGCGCCGATCCCGCCGCCGATCACTGCCGCGACCGGTCCTACCAGTGCGGCGAGAAAGCCGCTTTCCGCCTCGCCCAGTTCGTTGGAGGCGGAAATGGTGAGCTGCGACAGGCTGGATACCCGCCCCCGCATCGCGTCGGGGGTGTGCAGCTGCACCAGCGACTGGCGCACGAACACAGACACCATGTCCGCGCCGCCCAGCACCACCAGCGCCCCGATACCCGCCTCCATCGCGATGGAGCGGGGCAGGAACGCGGTGCAACCAAAAGCGATGGTGGCAAGGCCGAACAGCACCACGGCGCCCAGCATCTTCAATCCCACTTCGGTCTTCATCGGCCGGAACGAGAACCAGAGCGCCATCAGCCCCGCGCCGACCGCCGGCGCGGCGGCGAGGTGCCCCAGACCCGCTGATCCCACATGCAATATGTCGCGGGCATAGACCGGCAGCAGCGCCGTCGCCCCCGCGAGCAGCACCGCGAACAGGTCCAGCGTGATCGTCGCCAGCACCAGCCGGTTGCCCTTCACATAGGTGAGGCCGTCGATCATCTGCCGGATCGGATGCCGGGTCGTGTCGCGCGGCGGCTGCGGCACTTTCCCGATGAAGAAGATCGCGCCGAGCGCAAAGCCATAGAGCCCAGCCGCCAGCGCATAGGCGCCCCAGGGCGTCGCTGCATAGGCATAGCCGCCCAGCGCCGGTCCTGCGATCATGCCGGTCTGCCAGGCGACGCTCGATATGGCGATGGCGTTGGGCAGCACGGCGGCGGGCACCAGATTGGGCGCGAGCGCGCCGTAGGCCGGACCGTTGAACGCGCGGGCAATGCCGACGATGACGGCGATGCCAAAGATCAACGGCAGGCTGACCCAGCCTTCGTATGTCGCGAACGCCAGCAATGCCGAGGCGGCCGTCAGCAAGGTCAGCGTCAGCCGCGTGATCATCCGTCGGTCGAAATGGTCCGCGACCCACCCCGTCACCGGCGTCAGGAAAAAGAGCGGCAGGAACTGGGCCAGACCGATGAGGCCGAGCTGCGCCGAAGCGCCCGCCGTGCTCATCGTCTCGCGCGCGATATTATATGCCTGCCAGCCCAGCACGATCATCATGCTGTATTGCGCCAGCATGGCGGCGAACCGCCCCACCAGATAGGCGCGGAAATTGGGGAAGCGCAGCGGATGGCGCGATGGGGGGGAGGGGGTCATGGGCGTAGGCTTAGCCAGGTCGCAACCGTCAAGGCAATCGCGTGCAGGGGTGCTGCTGCCCTTCTTTTCCTTGTCGTGGCCAAAATCGGCCTATCGGCCCGTGCCGCCCTGCGTCTCCAGCCCCGCTTGATAGCCCTGCAATTCCGGCGCGACGAAGGCCATGTTCGCCTCGCGCAGCCGCGCGCCATCGTCATCGTAGAAAAAGGGCAGGAAGGCATAGCGCCGGCCCCGCGTCACCGGCGTCGCCTCGTGCAGCATCGAACAGGAAAAGAGCACCGCCCCGCCCGTCGGCGCGCGATAAAGGCGCTGCCCATATTCGGGAAAGCGCAGCTCGCCGCCCTCATAGTCATCGGCATTGAGGTTGATGGTGCAGGCGAACTTGCGGTGCGCCGTGCCCTTGGTGGTATTGTCGCGATGCGGGCGGAAATGGCCGCCGACCGCGCCGTCGTAGCAGGCGACCATGAAGCGCTCGATCCGCGTCGACCTGAACTGGAAGGCGCGCTCCATCATGGGCCGGATGGTGCGCCCCATCAGCGCTTTGAGGGCATCGACCAGCTTGATATCCTCGATATGATAGTCGGCGCGCCGTTTATGGCTATGGTCCATCTTGTGGACGGTGATGCCGTTCTCCTCGCGCATGAAGCCCGACTCCTCGCCGCCATGCCCGTCATAGAGGTCGATGAGGCGGCGGCAGAGGTCGGGCGGCAATATGCCGGGGAGCACCAGCACCGGTGCGGTCGGCAACTCCATCGGCCGGTCCAGGAGCCCGCGCAACTCGGCCATGATCTCCCCGCCCTGGCGCAGCGGCACCTGCCGCCGGACCCGCAGCATCGGATCGACCAGCAGCCAGAAGGGGGTATAGGTGACCTTGCCGCCCTCCACCTTGGCCGCGCCATATTGGCTCGACACCTCTCCCTCATAGTCCAGGAACCAGCGGATGCCCGGCAGGCTCTGCGCGATCCGGTCCTGCGCCGCATCCTGCGGGTCGATCGTCACGCCGAAGAAGCAGGCGCGGTCGTCGTCGAACAGGTCGCGATGCGCGGCCAGCGTGGCGAGCGGACCCGTCGCCGCGTCCTGCCCGGCCGATCCCAGGAACAGCATGACCATCCACCGCCCGGCGGCGGAATCGAAGGCGTAGCGTGGATTGCCGCTGAGCGCCGGGGCGCGGAACCAGGGCACAGGCTCGCCGCTGACGAACATCTTCTGCATGGGGCTGATGCTACACGCTCCGGCGCGCCGCGCCAGCTATTTGAACAGGCCGCCCAATATGCCGCGCACCAGCTGCCCGGCGATACCGCCGGACGAGGATCGCCGCCGCGACGATCCGCCGAACACCGCGCGGCCAAGCTCGTTGGCGACCTGCCGCCCGACCGACGATCCCGCAGCCCGCGTCGCCGACTGCACGGCCCGGTCAAACGCGCTCGGCTTGGCGGCCTCCCGCGCCGCCGCCGCATCGCGCCGCGCCTGCTCCTTTAATTCCGCCTCGCGCTGCTTCGCCTCGACCTTCGCCTGCGCTGCGGCTGCCTTGTCGGCCTCCGCCTGCGCTTTTTGCGCCTGCGCTGCCGCTGCCGCTGCCTGTCCGCGCGCGGCCAGGATTTCCTCGGCCGACTCCCGGTCGATTGCCTGATCATATTTGCCCGCGCAGGGCGAAATCGACTGGATGATCGCGCGCTCCTCCGGTTCCAGCGGGCCCAGCCGCGATCGAGGCGGGGCGATCAATGTGCGCTGCACGACGCCCGGCGATCCATCCTCCTGCAACAGCGACACCAGAGCCTCGCCGACCTTCAATTCGGTGATCGCGGTTTCCACGTCGAGGTCGGGATTGATGCGGAACGTCTCCGCCGCCGCCTTGATCGCCCGCTGGTCGCGCGGGGTGAAGGCGCGCAGCGCATGCTGCACCCGGTTGCCGAGCTGCCCCGCGACATCCTCGGGAATATCGATCGGGTTCTGCGTCACGAAATAGACGCCTACCCCCTTCGACCGGATCAGCCGCACAACCTGTTCGATCTTGTCGGTCAGCGCCTTGGGCGCGTCCTCGAACAGCAGATGCGCTTCGTCGAAGAAGAAAACGAGCTTGGGCTTGTCGGGATCGCCCACCTCGGGCAGCGTCTCGAACAGTTCGGACAGCAGCCACAGCAGGAATGTCGCATAGAGTTTGGGGCTCTGCATCAGCCTGTCGGCCGCGAGCACGTTGATATAGCCGCGCCCCTTGTCATCCACCTGGATCATGTCGTGGATGTCGAGCGCGGGTTCGCCGAAGAAGTGGTCGCCGCCCTGGGATTCGAGCTGCAATAACTGCCGCTGGATCGCCCCGACGCTGGCTTTGGTCACATTGCCGTAGCGGGCGGACAGCGTGTCAGCGTTTTCCGCACAATAGGCCAGCATCGCCTGCAAATCGCCGAGGTCGAGCAGCAGCAGCCCTTCCTCGTCGGCATATTTGAAGGCGATCGACAGCACGCCCTCCTGCGTTTCATTGAGGCCCATCAGCCGCGCCAGCAGCAGCGGCCCCATCTCGCTGACGGTGGTGCGGACCGGATGGCCCTGCTGCCCGTACAAGTCCCAGAAGATCGCCGGATTGTCGGCATAGCTGTAATTTGCGATGCCGACTTCGGCCGCGCGCGCGACCAGCTTGTCGGCATTTTTCGCGGTAGGGGAGCCGGCCATCGAAATGCCGGCCAGATCGCCCTTGACGTCGGCCAGGAACACCGGCACGCCGAGCGCCGAGAAGCTCTCCGCGATACCCTGCAAGGTCACCGTCTTGCCGGTGCCGGTCGCGCCTGCGATCAACCCGTGCCGGTTCGCCCGGCGCAGATTGAGACATTGCGGAACGCCGCCATCCTTCTCCGGCGCGCCCAGACCGATGAAGATGCCCTCGCTCATTGCCATTCTCCCCCAAAAGCAAAGACCCGTTCGCCCTGAGCCTGTCGAAGCCTGTCCTGAGCGACGCCGCAGGCGGCGTCGAAGGGGGCCCCTTTTCTTCGGAGGAAGAGCAGGGCTTCGACAGGCTCAGCCCGAACGGGCTTTGTATATGACGCTGCGAATTTTAGCGATCGGGATCGTCTCGGCAAGCGCCCCTTACTTATCCCGCAACCGCACCGGCAGGAAGATCGCCGGCTGACCACGGCGCAGCACCTGAAGCAGGATGGCGTTGCGACCCTGCGCCGCAACCGCCTTCACCTGCGCGTCGAGGTCCGCCTGGGTCAGCACCGGGCGGTTGTTGGCGCTGATGATCACGTCGCCGCGCCGCAGGCCCTTGGCCCCTGCGTCAGTCGATCCGTCGACCGCCGTGATGACGATGCCGCGCGTGTCGGCGGCGATGCCGAGCTGGCGGATGATCGTCGGCGTCAGCGGGATCGCCGAAATGCCCAGCGACTGCTGGGCCGCCTGGCCCGGAGTCTGGTCCTGCTGGCTGAAATCGTCGCCATCCTGTTGCTGGGCGAAGCTGTTCAGCTCATCCTCGGACGGGCGCTCGCCCACCACCGCCGTCACCGTCTGGCGCTGGCCGTTGCGGATGAGGACGATCGGCACGCGAGCGCCGATCGGCTGGCTGGCGACGATGGAGGAGAGATTCTGGTCGGGGCTGACTTCCTGACCTGCCACGCTGACGATCACGTCGCCCGCCTTGATCCCGGCCTTGTCCGCGCCCTTGCCGGGCTCCACGCCCTGGACGAATTCGCCGCGATTCTTCGCGAGACCCAGCGAGTCGGCCAGATCCTCGCCCAGCGGACTGATCTGCACGCCCAGATAGCCGCGCTTCACGCTCTGGCCCTTCATCAGGGTGTTTACGATCGGTGCGGCCTGTTCCGAAGGGATCGCAAAGCCGATGCCGACATTGCCGCCCGAAGGCGACAGGATCTGGCTGTTGATGCCGATCACATTGCCGCGCATGTCGAACATCGGGCCGCCGCTATTGCCCTGGTTGATCGACGCGTCGGTCTGGATGAACTTGTCGTATGTGCCGCCGGTGCCGCGATGCAAAGCGGAGATGATGCCCGCCGTCACCGTGCCGGACAGGGCGAACGGGTTGCCGATCGCCACCACCCAGTCGCCCACCCGCGCCTTGGTGCTGTCGCCGAACTTGACGAAGGGCAGGGGCTTGGACGAGGTGATCTTCAGCACCGCCAGGTCGGTCGCGGGATCTCGGCCGACCAGCTTGGCGGTATATTCTTCCTTGTTGGTCAGCGTCACCGTGATCTGCTCGACGCTCGCGCCTTCCGCGCCCGCCGACACCACATGGTTATTGGTGACGATATAGCCGTCGGCCGAAATGATGAAGCCAGAGCCCAGCGACTGCGCCTGCCGCGTCTGCGGCTGGCCGCCCTGACCCTGGCCGAACAGGTCGCCGAACGGTGTGCCGGCGAAGGGGTTCTGCACCTTTACCCGCTGCTTGGTCGAAATGTTGACGACCGCCGGCTGTAGCTTCTCGACCATGTCGGCGAGGCTCGCCGGCGCGCCGGCGGGGGCGGCAGCCTGAAGTCCTTCGTTCTGCGCGACCTGCGCGCCCACATTGGAAGCGGTGGTGACGGCGATGGCGGTGCCGCCGAGCAGCAGGGCGCCGGTGATGGCATAAGCGTAACGCACTCGTGACGGTCCTCTCATGGATCTTCAGGATGGGAAGGCGGGACTCTGAACAGGAGCCCAGGAAATGCGCCGCCTTGCCTTAACCCTCATTGAATGGCGCTGGTTCCGTAACGAAGCCGCTCCGGATCAGCGCCGTCCCTGGAATTGCCGCAGGAATTCATTGCCCGGCGACAGGATGATGTTGGTCTGCCCGCTCCGGTCGGGGGAGAAGGTGTAGCGGTAGCTCTGCATCGCCCGGTAGAAATCATAGAAGTCCGGGTCTTTGCCATAGCTTTCGGCATAGATGCGCGCGGCGTTGGCGTCCGCCTCGGCGCGAATGATCTGCGCCTGCTTGGTGCCTTGGGCACGGATGGTCAGCGCCTCCTGCTCGCGCGCGGTCCGCATCCGGGTGAAGGCGCTTTCCAGCGGTGTGCCGTCGGGCAGGTCGGCGCGCTTGATCCGCACGTCCACGATCTCCGCGCCATATTGGCGCGCGACGCGGTTGAGGCCGGTCTCGATATTCTGCATCACCTGCCCCCGCTCGGGGCTGAGCAGCGCCGCGAAGGGCCGCTTGCCCAGCTCGTTCCGCAGCGCCGAGCCAAGGATTGGCCGCAGCGCGTCGGACACCCGCTCCTCGCTGCCCGCCGCGATATACATGCGCAGCGGATTGGTGATGCGGTAACGGGCGAAAGCATCGACCTGAAGGCGCAGCTGGTCGGTGGACAACACCTGCTGCCGCTCCATTTCGACCGACAGCACCCTTTTGTCGATCCACACGATCTGGTCGACGAAGGGCGCGCGCAGGATGACCCCCGCGCCGGTCTTGCCGAACGTCTCGTTCGGGCGATAGCTGTTGACGATATATTCGGGGTTGCCGAAGCGGACGATCACGCCCTGCTTGGTTTCCGGCACGATCGCGACGGTGCTGCCCAGCAGGATCAGCGCGAACAGCGCGATCAGCGCCAGGGCGACGGGGTGGCGGAACAGGGCCATCACTGCGCCTCCGCCGCGTTGGCGGCCGCGCCTTGCGCCGCGCGCCGCTTGATCTCGGGCAGCGGCAGGTAAGGCGTCACATTGCCGCCCTCCACGATGGTCTTGTCGACGGTGGACAAAACGCCCTCCATGGTTTCGTAATACATGCGCCGACGGGTAACGTCGGGCGCGAGCCTGTATTGCTCATAGACCTTGTCGAAGGCGGCGGCCTCGCCCTGCGCCTGCGCGGTCACCTGCTGCGCGTTGGCGCGCGCCTTGTTGAGGTAGCTCTGTGCTTCCTGCTGCGCGGCCGACACCGCCTTGAAGGCATCGTTGACCGCGGCCGGCGGGTCCGCCTGCTTGATCGCGACGCCCTGGATGCGGATGCCGGAGCGGTAGCCGTCCAGTATCTCCTGCATCCGCTGTTCGACCTGCTGCTCGATCGTGGTGCGCCCCGCGCCCAGCGCATCGTCCAGGCTGACGCTGGCCAGCACCGCGCGCATCGCGCTTTCCGCTACTTCGCGTACCGTATCGTCAGGCTCGCTCAGCTGGAACAGATAAAGCTCGGGATTGCGGATGTTCCACCGCACCGAATAAGCGAGGTCGATGATGTTCTGGTCGCCGGTCAGCACCAGATTCTCGCTCTCCGCGCTCAACGATCCGATGTCGATCGTGCGGATTTCCTCGACATCGACCGTCGTTACCGCCTCGAACGGGGCGGGCAGCGTCAGGCTGATGCCCGGCGACAATGTGCGGCTATATTTGCCCAGCATGGTGACGACGCCGCGCTCCTGCGGCCCGACCCGGTGGAAGCTGGTGAGCACCAGCCACAGCAGCACGACGATTCCGATCGCGATCGGCCAGAGCGTGCGGCCGGTGGCACGCGGCGGCAATCCGCCGAACCCGCCGCCGCCATTGCCGAAGCTTTCGCGGCCCCGCCGCAGCAGTTCCTCGATCGCGGACGGGCCTTTCTGCCCGCCGGCCGGCTTGCCCGGCTGCGTCCACGGATTGCGCGGGCCAGCGTCGCCGCCTTTCTGTCCGTCTCCGTCCGGCCCATCATTCTTGCCGCCCCAGGGGCCTTGGACCATGGCTGTTATCGCGGGCATCCACCCGAATAGTCGTGTCATGCCCCTTCTATAGGTAGGCTCCCGCCCGAAAAACAGTGCAAATGGCCGCGATAATTTCCTAGAGCGTCCCGCCATGACCGATCTAGCCGATTTCGCCGCCCGCCTGACTGCCCTGACCGACGGCCGCGCCAGTGCGCCGCGCATCCGCGATGGGGTGATGACCCTTTCGCTGGACGTCGCCGGCCTGTCGCCCCAGCAGCGCGAGGGGCTGACGGCCGCAATCCGCGAGGGCGGCCTTACCGTCAATGATGTGCGCGAGGTGCGGATCGTCGAAACGGCCGAGCGTCAAAGCGCGCCCCGCCCGCCGCGCATCCTCGCCGTCGCATCGGGCAAGGGCGGGGTCGGAAAATCCACCCTCTCGGCCAATCTTGCCGTCGCGCTGCACCGGCTGGGGGTGAAAGTCGGGCTGGTGGATGCCGACATTTACGGGCCATCGCAGGCGAAGCTGATGGGCAGCGAAGACAGCAAGCCGACCGCGCAGGACAAGAAACTCAATCCCGTTACCGGCACGCTCGGCATTCCGATGCTGTCGATGGCGCATCTGGTGGAGCCGGGCAAGGCGCTCGCCTGGCGCGGGCCGATGGTCGGCAATGCGCTGACGCAACTGATCGAGGCGGCGTGGGGCGACACTGACCTGCTGGTGGTCGACATGCCGCCTGGCACCGGCGACATCCAGCTCACCATGGTCCAGAAGCACAAGCCCGCCGGCGCGCTCATCGTCTCGACACCGCAGGATCTGGCCCTCATCGACGCCGCCCGCGCCGTCAGCCTGTTCGCGCAGGCGGGCGTGCCGATGGTCGGGCTGGTCGAGAATATGTCCGGCTATGCCTGCCCGCATTGCGGCGAAATCTCCGATCCCTTCGGCCAGGGCGGCGCGGAACGGGAAGCGCAAGCGCTCGCCATGCCCTTTCTTGGCCGCATCCCCCTCGCCATCGACATCCGCCGCCGCTCCGATGCCGGCGATCCCCCGGCAGCGGGGGAGGGGGTTCATGCCGATGCCTTCATGAGTGTCGCGCGAAAGGTGGCGGATTGGCTTAAGGCGGCGGGATAAATGTCCGAAGACTTGGCAGCTCGCTGCCTAGTCGCAGCTGGGTGAGGGGGCTGGACGCCACAACCCGCGCCGCACCGCCTGATCCAACTTCAAGGCTGCGGGAGCCGTGCCTTCATCGCGTCGATGCGGTCATTCTGCTGATCGACCAGCGACAAGGCGGCCGCGCGCGCGGCGTCTATGTCCTCCAGGCCGCCGGCCGCCTTGCCATCCGCCACTGCATTGCTGCGCTGGACGTAGAGGGTGTCGAGGCTGGCGAGCGCCGACACACTGTCGTTGCGCGCCGATTCGAGCGCGCTGATCGCGACCTGCGCGGCGACCCAGGCGTCGCTCGATACCGCCGTGCCAGCGGCTGCGCGCACCGCCCGGTCGGCCTTCTCATGCGCGGCGTCGAACGCGGCCGCGCCCTTGTCCGCCTGTTCGACATAGCGGGCGATCTCGGCCGACAACGCCGGATCGGCGGGGGCGGGTACAGGCGGCGGCGCGACGTCCGCGACCGGCGCGCTCTCGATTGGCCGCTTGGCGAGCGAGGGGTAGGTCTGCGGCGCGCCAGCGCAGCCCGACAGGAACAGGGCGAGGGCGGTCAGGAGGCGGCGCGGTGTCATGCCATAGCATCTAGGGGGCTGCCGCGCCGCGCGCAACCGGATCAGGCGCACGCGCGGGGCAAGGCGGCGGCTTGGCGCGCCAGCGCCTCGATCTGCGCCGGATCGACCGGTCCCTTGGGCACCAGCCACGTGCCGCCGACGCATTTGATGAAGGGCTGGGCCAGCCAATCGGGCGCATTCTCGAGCGTGATGCCGCCGGTGGGGCAGAAACGCGCTTCGTAAAGCGGCGCGGCCAGCGCTTTCAGCGCCGGAATGCCGCCCGACGTTGCCGCCGGGAAGAATTTGAAATGGGTGAGCCCCATGTCCAGCCCGCGCATGATGTCGCCCGCCGTCGCCGTGCCCGGCAGGAAGGGCAGGCCGGCGTCGATCGCCGCGCGGCCGAGCGGCTCGGTGAGGCCAGGGCTGACGGCGAAGCGCGCGCCCGCCTTCATCGCGTCGTCGAGCTGCCTGGGGTTCAGCACCGTGCCAGCGCCGACCACCGCGCCTTCCACCTGCGCCATCTCGCGGATCGCATCGAGCGCGGCCGGCGTCCGCAGCGTCACTTCCAGCGCAGGCAGCCCGCCCGCCACCAGCGCCCGGGCGATCGGCAGCGCGTCCTCGACCCGGTCCACCACCAGCACCGGGATCACCGGCGCCAGTTCCATCACCTGTGCTACGGTCAGGTCGGTCATTTCACTTCTCCCGGAAAGCTGCTGCGGCCCCGAACAGGCCGATTTCGTCATGGATGGCGCAGCGGATCGGCACGGTCGCCATCAGGCTTTCGAACCGGCCCTTCGCCGTGAAGCGGGCGTGAAAGCCGCTCTGCGCCAGAAAATCCTTCATCCGCTGGGTCAGGCCACCGGCCAGCACCACCGCGTGCGGGCCGTGGGCGAGCGCCAGGTCTCCGGCGACGGAGCCGTAGCACATGCAGAACCGCTCCAGCGCGCGGCGGGCAAATTCGTCGCTGCCGTCGAGCGCCGCCTGCCATAATTCGGGATCTTCCATCAGCACGACCCGCTCATGCCCGATCGTCGCCAGCGCCTTGTAGATATAGTTGAGGCCCGGCCCCGACACGATCCGCTCGGTCGACACGCGCAGGAACTTGTCGCGCAGGTACGAAAGGATGCGCTCCTCGATATGGTCGAGCGGCGCGAAGTCGAGATGCCCGCCCTCGGTCGCCACCACATGCGGCTCGCCATTGTCATAGGCGATCATCGCGACGCCCAGGCCCGTGCCCGGTCCCATCACAGTGACGCCGCCGTCATAGGGAAAGGGCCTGTCCTCGCCGAACAGCAAGGGAAGATTCTCGGCGGGCAGGCGCGACACGGCAAAAGCCACCGCCTCGAAATCATTGACCAGCCGCACGGTGCGGACGCCCAGATCCTCCGCCAGCGTATCGGCGCGGATCACCCAGTTGCTGTTGGTCAGCTTAATGACCTCGCGCCCGATGGCCGTCGCAAAAGCGATCGAGGCGGCGTCCGGCAGCGGGCCTGCGCCCGCCTTCTCCTCGTCCGCGGCGAACGCGGCCCAGCAGGACTGGAGGCTGGCATAATCCTCCACCTTATATTTGCGTACGGTGCCAAGCGTCGGCACGCCCCGGTTGTCGAGCGACGCGCGGGCGAAGCGGGCGTTGGTGCCGCCGATGTCGGCGGCGATGATGTCGGTCATCAGAGCATCCATTCCTTATGTCGTCATTCCAGCGAAAGCTGGGATCTCGAGAGGCCGGGCGGCGCGTTGCGGCCTGAGATGCCAGCCGGCGCTGGCATGACGGCGATTATTGAAGCTCGCTCTCCATCGCCGCCAGCATGGCCGACGCGCCTTGTTCGGCAAGGTCGCTGTGGTGGCGGAACAGGGCGAAGAGTTCGCGACCGGTGTCGTAGGGCGGCGGTGGGGCAGGGGGCTGCTCGCGCGCATCCCATTCCGCCGCGTCCACCAACGCCTCGACCACGCCCTGCTCGGCGCAGACCCGCACCATGTCGCCATCGCGCAGCTTGGCGATCGGTCCGCCGCCCAGCGCCTCCGGGGAGAGATGGATCGCGGCGGGCACCTTGCCGCTCGCGCCGGACATGCGGCCATCGGTCAGGAGCGCGACCTTGAACCCGCGATCCTGGAGCACGCCCAGCGCCGGGGTCAGCTTGTGCAGTTCGGGCATCCCGTTGGCGCGCGGCCCCTGAAAGCGGACCACCACCACCACGTCGCGCTCCAGCTCGCCCGCCTTGAAGGCGCGCAGCACATCGTCCTGATCGTGGAAGACGGCGGCGGGCGCCTCGATCGTCCAGCGCGCCTTGTCGACCGCGCTCACCTTCATGACGCAACGGCCCAGATTGCCCTGGAGCAGCTTCATGCCGCCATCGGGCTGAAACGGGTTTGCGGCAGGGCGCAGCATATTCTCGTCGCGCGATGCGCCCACGTCCTTCCACACCAGTGCTTCATTCTCCAGCACCGGCTCCTTGCCATAGTCGGTCAGGTCGGCGCGCGCGACGGTCAGGATGTCGCGGTGCAGCAGCCCGGCGTCGAGCAGTTCGCGGATCACATAGCTGATGCCGCCCGCCGCATGGAAATGGTTCACGTCGCCCGAGCCGTTGGGATAGACCCGCGCCAGCAGCGGCACCACGTCCGAAATCTCCGCCAGGTCGGTCCAATCGATGCTGATCCCCGCCGCCCGGGCGATGGCGGGCAGGTGGATGGCGTGGTTGGTGGAGCCGCCCGTCGCCATGAGGCCGATCATCGCGTTGACGATCGCCTTTTCATCGACGCAGTGCCCCAGCGGCCGGTAATCGTCGCTATCCCAGCCGATGCTTGCCACCCGATGCACGGCGGCGCGGGTCAGCTCGGTCCGCAGCTTCGTGCCGGGATTGACGAAGGAGGCGGCGGGCATGTGCAGGCCCATCATCTCCATCATCATCTGGTTGCTGTTCGCCGTGCCGTAGAAGGTGCAGGTGCCCGCGCCATGATAAGAGGCGCTCTCCGACTCCAGCAATTCCTCACGGCCGACCTTGCCCTCCGCATAAAGCTGGCGGATGCGGACCTTCTCCTTGTTGGCGAGGCCCGATGGCATCGGCCCGGCGGGGATCAGGATCGTCGGCAGATGGCCGAAGCGCAGCGCGCCGATCAACAGCCCCGGCACGATCTTGTCGCAGATGCCGAGCAGCAGCGCGCCTTCGAACATGGCGTGCGACAGGGCGACGGCGGTGCCCATCGCGATCGTGTCGCGGGAGAAGAGCGACAGGTCCATCCCCGCCTGACCCTGAGTCACGCCGTCGCACATCGCCGGCACGCCGCCCGCGACCTGCGCCGTCGCGCCCACTTCGCGCGCGGCGATCTTGATCTGCTCGGGGTAGCGGCCATAGGGCTGATGCGCCGAGAGCATGTCATTATAGGCGGTGACGATGCCGATATTCATCGCCTGACCGGTGCGGATCGCCGCCTTGTCCTCGCCGCTCGCGGCAAAGCCGTGGGCGAGGTTGCCGCAGGACAGCTGCGCGCGGTTGGTGCCCGCGTCGCGGCCGCGTTCGATCAGGTCCAGATATTGCCGCCGCCTCGGACGGCTGCGCTCAATGATGCGTTCCGTCACCTTGGCGATGGTCGGGTGAAGGTCAGTCATGCCAGCTTGCTCCGTCGCGTTCGATCAGGGCAATGGCCGACGATGGCCCCCAGTTCCCCGAACTATAGGGGGCAGGCTTCATATTGGCGTCCTTCCACCCGTCGATGATGCTGTCGATCCAGGTCCATTGCGCCTCCACCTCGTCGCGGCGAACGAACAAAGTCTGGTCGCCGGCCAGCAGGTCCAGGATCAGCCGTTCATAGGCGATGCGGCGCCGCTGCCCGGCGAAGGCGGCGGTCAGCGACACGTCGAGGGTCACTTCCTCCAGCCGCACCTGCCGTTCGAGGCCGGGCCGCTTCGACATGATCTGAAGGCGGATATATTCCTCCGGCTGGAGGCGGATGACCATGGTGTTGGGTTCAAGGCCCGACCCGTGGCCGTCGCGGCCGAAGATGCTGTGGCGCACCGGCTTGAACTGGATCACGATCTCCGACTGGCGCGCGGGCATTCGTTTGCCCGTCCGCAGGTAGAAGGGCACGCCCTGCCAGCGCCAATTGTCGATATGCGCCTTCAGCGCGACGAAGGTTTCGGTGTCGGACGGCTGGCCCAGTTCGTCGGCATAGCCGGTGACGATCTGCCCCGCCACCGCGCCCGGCGTATATTGGCCGCGCACGCTGTGGGTCTTGACCGTTTCGCCGGTCATCGGGCGGAGCGAGCGCAGCGCCTTCACCTTCTCGTCGCGGACGGCGGTCGGGTCCATGCGCGCGGGCGGCTCCATCGCGATGATCGACAGGATCTGGAGCATGTGGTTCTGCACCATGTCGCGCAGCGCACCGACCCCGTCATAATAGGAGACGCGGCCTTCCAGTCCCACCGTCTCCCCGACGGTAATTTGCACATGGTCGATCGCGGTCGCGTTCCACAGCGGTTCGAACATGACATTGCCAAAGCGCAGGGCGAGGAGGTTCTGCACCGTCTCCTTGCCTAGATAATGGTCGACGCGGAAAATCTGGCTCTCGTCGAACAGCGCGCCGATGCCATCGTTGACCGATTTGGAGGAGGCGAGATCCTTGCCGATCGGCTTTTCCATCGCGATCCGCGTGTCGGGGCGGATAAGGCCCGCGTCGGCCAACCCCTGCGCGGTCGGCGCGAAGAGCGAGGGCGGAGTGGAGAGATAGACCGACAGGCCGCGCTCGGCGCGACCATCGATGCGTTCGGCCAGCGCCGCCAGTTGCGACGCATTGCCCGCTTCGACCGGCTGGTAGCAGATCATCGGCAGGAAGCCCTCCGCCAACTCCGCCGTATAGCGGTCGCCCAGAAACTGCTGCAACGCCGCGTCCACATCCTCGCGGAAGGCGGCGTCGTCCATCTCCGACCGCCCCGACGCGACGATCAGGAAGTCGTCGCGCAGCAGCCCGTCGGCATGGAGGTTGTAGAGCGAGGGGAAGATCATCCGGCGGGCGAGATCGCCCGTGGCGCCGAAGAGCAGGAACGTGGCAGACGGATCGGTCAAAGGATCATCCTTCTCCGCTTGGGTCATAACGATGTCTGCACGAAGCCGCCCTTATAACGGGCCGCGATCGTTACGCAAGCCACGCTATAGCCCCTGCGCGACCGCCGCAACGATGGCGGAACTTCGGCCGGCTTCGCGCGCTTCACGCCGCATCTGCACGCACGATCTTCCCCCATTGCCAGCCCCCCGTTCCAAGGAGAGTCCCATGCTGACCGTCCAGCCGCTCAACTGTACCCTGAAGCGAGGGAATGGCGAACCAAGCTCCACCGACGCGATGATCGCGGTGCTGGCGGCGCAGTTCAAGGCGCTGGGGGTCACCGTCGCCGACACGATCCGTGTTGCCGCGCACAATGTCCTGCCCGGCGTCACCTCCGACGAGGGCGAGGGCGACGACTGGCCCGCCATCCGCGAGAAGATCCTCGCCGCCGACATCCTGATCTTGGGCACGCCGATCTGGATGGGGCAGGCGGGCAGCGTCGCCAAGCGCGTGCTGGAGCGGATGGACGCCTTCCTCTCCGAAACCGACGACAAGGGGCGGATGCCGAGCTGGTCCAAGGTCGCCGTCGCCGCGATCGTGGGCAATGAGGATGGCGCCCATGCCGCCTCCGCGCAGATGTTCCAGGCGCTCAACGATGTCGGCTGGACCATTCCCGCCGTCGCCGCCTGCTATTGGGTGGGCGAGGCGATGGGGTCGACCGACTTCAAGGATCTCGAAAAGACACCCGACAAGGTGCTGGAAACCGCCAGGATGGTGGCGGGTAACGCCGCCCATCTCGCGGGCCTGCTCAAGGCCAATCCTTTCCCCGGCCTGCCCGACGAGTGAACCCGCCCTATTCCCCGGCGAAAGCCGGGGTCCAGCGTTCAAGGACGCAGCGCGTTGGGCTCCCGGGCCCCTACTTTCACCGGGGAACAGGATCGATGTGCCTATGCGTGGCTGAAGGATCGCCAGGCCGGGAACCCGGCTCCGCCTCACACCGTTTTAGCATCGAAATGAAAGCGCTGCTGCCCGCCACCTGTCTTCTCCTGATCGCCTGCAACGCCCTGCCGCGCGACCCGGCGGGCACGAGCGAACGGATCGCGCAACGCCATGTCATCCGGGTCGGGGTCGCGATCGGCGCCAAGGATTTCGGCCGCGCCGCCTCGGCTCGCCTGCTCGACCGGCTGGCGCGCGACACCGGTGCGCGGCCGCAGCTTCGGACCGGCGCCACCGAACCGCTCTTCACCGACCTCCGGCAAGGTCGGCTCGACATGGTTCTTGCCCCCCTGTCGCCCAAAAGCCCCTGGGCGACGATGGTCGCCTTCAGCCCGCCGCTCGCGACGCGCGGAACGGGCGAGGACCAACTCGATCAATATGCCGTCCTGCGCAACGGCGAAAATCGCTGGATCATGACCGTCGAAAAGGCCGCCCGCGCGGTCGTCGATCCAGGGGCGGGCCAATGACCGACGCCGACCGCCTTCCGCCGCATATCGTCGACACGCTCCGCAAGGCCGAGCGGCTGGAATATTGGAACATCGTCTGGACCATCAGCATCGTGGTCGCGATGGGGCTGGTGATGGGCCAGAGCCAGACGATGAAGACTGCCTGGGTGGAGGATACGCTGGGCCTCGTGCCGCCGATCGCCTTCCTCGTCGCCGCGCGCATGGAGCGCAGGGGGCAGGCATCGGTGCGCTTCCCCTTCGGCTTCGAGCGGGTGAACGGCCTCGGCTTCTTCCTCGCCGCGGTGGCGCTGGCGGCGACCGGGGCGCTGCTGCTGTGGGATTCGGCGATGACCCTGATCCGCGCCGAACATGCTACCGTGGGTTCGGTGCGCCTCTTCGGCCAGGACATATGGCTCGGCTGGCTGATGCTGGCGGCGCAGCTTTATGCGCTCATTCCCCCGCTCATCATCGGGCGCAAGGAACTGCCGCTCGCCGAAGCGCTGAACGACAAGCTGCTCCACACCGACGCGCTGATGAACAAGGCCAACTGGCTGACCGGCGCGGCGGGCATCGCCGGCATCGTCGGCCTCGGCCTTGGCTGGTGGTGGGCCGATTCGGTGGCGGCGGCGGTGATTTCCGTCGACATCATCAATGACGGGTGGAAGGCGCTGCGCTCCTCCACCGCCGAACTGATCGACGGCGCGCCGCGCGGGCTGTCCAGCCCGCAATTGTCGGAGGAGGCGCAGGCGCTCAAAAGCCGGCTGGAACAACGCTATGCCGGCGCGGACGTGCGCCTGCGCGAAACCGGCCGGCTGATCCATGCCGAAGTGCATGGCGTCAGCAGCCCGCAGGAACCGGTCGACGCGCGCGCCCACTGGCCTGCGGACGAACAGCGGCTATGGCGGCTCGCCCAGCTCGCCTTCGTCCCTCCGCGACGCGGCGGGTCCGGCTGACCTGCGGATTTTCGGCTGGACGAAGGCCGATGATTTTGCCATCTGGCCTCTCCCAACCGTTGCGGGTGTGGTGAAACTGGTAGACGCGCCGGACTCAAAATCCGGTTCCGCAAGGAGTGTCGGTTCGAGCCCGACCACCCGCACCACCTATCCGGCTATGTTACCCGGCGCGCGCGGTCCCTGCCGCGAACCATGGCATCATCCGCGCGATCGCGTCCTCCACCCGGTCGGTCGACACCGCGAAGCTGAAGCGCATGAAGCGGTGGCCGTCGACCGGATCGAAGTCGATCCCCGGCGCGGTCGCGACCCCGGTATCGCGCAGCAGCCTCTGGCAGAAGGCGAGGCTGTCATTGGTAAGATGCCCGACATCGGCATAGATATAGAAGGCCCCGTCGGGCGGCGCGATCCGCTGGAGGCCGAGCGCGGGCAACGCGTCGAGCAGTAGCTGCCGGTTGCGGCGATAGGTGTCGATATGCCCGTCCAGTTCCTCGGTGCAATCGAACGCGACCAGCCCCGCCCGCTGCGCCAGCACCGGCGGGGTCAGGAACAGATTGCCCATCCGCGCCCGCGCCACGTCGATCAAACGCGGCGGCACCACGATCCAGCCCAACCGCCACCCGGCCATGCTGTAATATTTGGAAAAGCTGTTCACGATCACCGCATCGGGCGTGAACTCCAGCATTGAGTGCGCCGGCTCGCCGAAGCCCAGCCCATGATAGATTTCATCCGACACGATGGCGATGCCACGCTCCGCGCAGACCCGCGCGATCGCCGCAAGCTCGTCCGCCGGAATGATGGTGCCGGTGGGATTGGCCGGGCTGGCGATGATCAGCCCGTCGGGCGCGGGATCGATCGCCGCCAGCGCGTCCGCGCTGATCTGGTAGCGCTCCGCCGGGCCGCAGGCGACCTCGACCGGCTCCAGATAGAGCGCCTTCAGATTATTGCGATAGGCGACATAGCCCGGCCGCGCCGTCGCCACCTTTGCCCCCGGCGCGAACAGGCTGGTCAGTGCCAGCACCAGCCCCGGCGACGCGCCGCAGGTCAACAGCACCTGTTCGGGATCGACCGCGACGCCATGCCGCTCGGTATAGAGCCGGGCGATCCGCTCCTTTAGCGGCACGCTCTCCCAATAGCCCATCGGCTCGGTATCGAGCACCCGGTGCGCCTCCGCAATCGCGGCAGCGGGCGCGCCGGTCGATGGCTGGCCGAATTCCATGTGCAGGATCGACCGCCCCTGCGCGGCCAGCGCATGCGCCTCCCGGCTGATGGCAATGGCGTGGAAGGGGGCGATTTCTGCGACCATGAAAGCTGTATAACCTATGTCAGTGCGGGCAACGATCGGATTGGGCGAGCGTTCGGGCGTTCATGAACCAGACCATGCTTACCGCCCTGCAATATTATGGTGCCGGCGCAGCTACCCTTGCCGCGCTCATCGTGTCACTCAACCTCGGCCGCCGGGTCACCGGATGGGCCTTCGTCCTCTTCGTGACAAGCTCGATCGCCCTCATTGGCTGGGGATTTCTCGACGAAAACAGCGAAGGCATCGGCTGGCAGAATGTCGCGCTGCTGGTCATCAACGCCGTCGGCGTCTGGCGATATTTGATCTCGAAGCATGAAGTGCGCAACTAATCGCATCCTGCCCTGGTAGGGGAGGATGAACTCATCCTTCGCTGATCCACACCTCCACCGGCACGCCATCCTGCAACAGCGCCAGCCGGATAGGCAGTTCCTCCACTGGCCCGCCCGCCAGCGCCCGGTCATAGACCGCCTTCTTGGCCGGCCCCCCGATCTGGAGGAAGATATGCCGGCTGTCGAGGATCGCGCTGGCGGTCAGCGACAGGCGCTGGTGCGGCGCGGCGGGCGGCGTGACGGCGATCGTGCGCGCGGTGGATGACAGCCCCTCCGCCAGCTCCGCCGCTTCGGGAAACAGCGAAGCGGTATGCCCGTCATCCCCCATGCCCAGCAGAACGATGTCGAGCGGCCAGGGCAGGGCGGCGAAGCGCGCCTCCGCTTCGGGTTGCCCCGCATAGGCATCGGCCGCGCCATTCTTCATCGGCACGAACCGCGCCGCCGCCGCCGGCCCCTGCAACAGCGTCTCGCGCACCAGCCGCTCATTGCTGTCAGCGCTCACCGGCTCGACCCACCGCTCGTCCACCAGCGTGACGATCAGCTTCGTCCAGTCGATCGGCTCTTTCGCCAGAGCCTCCAGCACCGGCCGGGGCGATCGCCCGCCCGACACGGCCAGCGTCGCGACGCCCCGCGCCGCGATGGCATCGCCCAGGATCGCGGCGATCCGCGCGGCAAGGTCGGCGGCGGCCTCCGCCCCGGTGGCGAAAAGATGTTCGGTCGGCATGGGCTTACTCCGGCGCGTCTGGAAGCGTGCAGATGTCCACCCACATCGCCCCGGTCAAGACGCCAAGCTGCTCCGGCGTCAGTTCGACCGACGTAGTGCGCGATCCCGCCGCCGGGAAAACCGTGTCGAACGCCTTCAACGACACATCGCAATAGACGGGCAGGGGAGACGCCAGCCCGAAGGGACACACCCCGCCAACCGGATGCCCGGTGATCGCCTCTACCTCATCGCCGCCCAGCATCCGCGGCTTGCCGCCCAGCGCCGCCTTCGCCTTGCCGTTCGACAGCCGCGCGTCGCCCCGCGCGCAGACCAGCACCACCTGATCGCCTACCCGCAGCGACAAGGTCTTGGCGATCCGCGCAGGTTCGACCCCCAGCGCGGCGGCGGCCTCCACCACCGTCGCCGTGCTCACCCCCTGGTCGATGATCGCGATGTCGGGCGCGTGGGCCGCGAAGAAAGCGCGGACGCTCGCCTCGCTCATTGCCGCTCCCCAAGCTGGCGCTCCCACGCCAGCGCATGGCCGACGATCTGGTCGAGATCGGCAAAGCGCGGCCGCCACGGAAAGGTCGCCATGATCGCTTTATTGTCGGAAATCAGCTTTCCCGGATCGCCCGCGCGCCGCCCGGCCATCACCCGCTTGACCGGCATGTTGGTCACCCGGTCGACCGCGTCCAGCACCTCCAGCACCGAAAAGCCCCGGCCATAGCCGCAGTTGAGCAGATGGCTGCGCCCCGGCTCCGCCATCAGCGCCTCCAGCGCCAGCAGATGCGCGGCGGCGAGGTCGGTCACATGGATATAGTCGCGCACCCCGGTCCCGTCGGGCGTGTCGAAATCGGTGCCGAACACGGCTACGCTCTCCCGCTTGCCCAGTGCGGCCTCCACCGCGACCTTGATCAGATGGGTCGCGCCGGCAGTCGATTGCCCCGTCCGCCCCTCCGGGTCCGCGCCCGCGACGTTGAAGTAGCGTAGCGCGCAGAAGTTCATGCGGTGAGCCGCCGCCACGTCGCGCAGCATATATTCGGTCATCAGCTTCGACATGCCATAGGGATTGATCGGCCGCTGCGGCGTATCCTCCCGCACCGCCTCGACATCGGGCGTGCCGTAAGTCGCGGCGGTCGAGGAAAAGATGAAGTGCGGCACGCCGACGCGCACCGCGCTCTCGATCAGGTCGCGGGTCTTGGCGCTGTTGTTGTGATAATATTTTAGCGGGTTCTCGACCGATTCCGGCACCACCACGGACCCTGCGAAATGCATGATCGCGCGCACGTCATGCTCGCGCAGCGTCGCTTCGACGAGTGGCTGGTCGGCAATGTCGCCGCGCACCAGCGGCACGCCGTCCGGCACGGCCCAGTCGAACCCGGTGACCAGATTGTCGATCACCACCACGCCATAGCCGGCGTCCTTGAGGGCCAGCACCGCATGGCTTCCGATATAGCCCGCGCCGCCCGTCACCAATACCGTCGGCTTGTCGCTCATAAAGATTAGGTCTCCTCAGCAGATGCCGGGGAGACCTAACCTAGTCGCCTGACGATTTACAGGGCGATCACGCCGCCTTTGCGCTGGCCTTGCCATAGAAGGTCGCGCCGCTCGCAGCCATGTCGCGCAACTGCTGCGTCGGGGCAAAGCGCGGGCCATGCTCCGCCGCGAGCCGGTCGAGCGTCTCGACAACCTGCCCGATGCCGACCGTGTCCATATGACTGAACGGCCCGCCGGTATAGGGCGCGAAGCCCCAGCCGAAGATCGCGCCGATGTCGCCATCCTCGGGCGTCTCCAGAACGCCTTCCTGGAAACAGCGCGCGCATTCGATCAGCTGGCGATAGAGCAGCCGTTCCTTCACCGCCTCGACATCGGGCTGATGCAGCGCGCGGGGGAACATCTCGCCGATAATCGGAGACAGATGTTTCTTCCCGCCTTCGGGATAGTCATACCAGCCCTTGCCGTTCTTGCGCCCCAGCCGCCCGGCCTCCACCATCTTCACCGCGACATCGTCGGACGCCTGGTGAACATAGGCATCGTCCAGCTCCTTCTTGGCCGCCGTCATGATCTTGACGCCCAGCTCGATCGACACCTCGTCGCTCACCGCCAGCGGCCCGGTCGGCATACCCAGCTGCTTGCCGGCATTTTCGATCAGCGCCGGGTTGACGCCTTCGCCGATCAGCTCCGCGCCTTCCTGCACATAGGTGCCGAAGCTGCGCGAGGTGTAGAAGCCGCGGCTGTCATGCACGACGATCGGGGTCTTCTTGATCTGCGCCACGAAATCCAGCGCCTTGGCGATCGCCGCCGGGCCGGTTTTCTCGCCCAGGATGATCTCCACCAGCGGCATCTTTTCCACTGGCGAGAAGAAATGGACGCCGATGAAATTTTCCGGCTTCGACCAAGCCTGCGCGAGGCGAGTGATCGGCAGCGTCGAGGTGTTGGACCCGAAGATCGTGTCCGCCCCCAGCACTTCCTCAACCTTCTTCGTGACCTCGGCCTTGATGCTCACGTCCTCGAACACCGCCTCAATCACGAAATCCGCGCCGGCCAGCGCCGCATAGTCGGTGGTCGGCATCACGCGGGCCAGCGTCTCAGCCATCTTCTCGGGCGTCATGCCCTTGCCCAGCCGCTTCTTCAGCACTTCCTCGACATGCGCCTTGCCCTTTTCGGCATAGGCGAGGTCGCGGTCGAACAGCACGACGTCCATCCCGGCCTGAGCGGCCACGGTGGCGATGCCTGCGCCCATCATGCCCGCGCCCAGCATGGCGAGCTTCCGGGTCGGCGCCTTGGCCTCGTCCTTCGGCCGGCGCGCGCCGCGCTCGGCGGCCTGCTTGTTGACGAAGAGGGTGCGGATCATGTTGCTCGCCTGCGGGTCTGCGGCGACCTTGGCGAAATATTTGCTCTCGATTCTGATCGCCCGGTCCATCGGCAGGGTGATGCCTTCATAGACCGCCGACAGCAAAGCGATGGGCGCGTTCATGTTCCGCTGCGTCTGCTTCAACGTCATCGGCAATGCGCCCGCCATCGTCTGGACGAAGGCCGGATTGAAGCCGCCCGCGCCGCCCGGCACCTTGAAGCCCTTCACGTCCCAGGGCTGGGTGTTGGCGGTCGGGTTAGCCTTCACCCATTCGCGCGCGGCGTCGAGCGCCGCGCCCTGCGGCACCACCGCGTCGACCACCTTCAGCATCGCCGCTTCGGCCGGGCGGAACAGCTTGCCCTGGAGCATATACATCAACGACGCCTGCACGCCCATGATGCGCGGCAGCCGCTGCGATCCGCCGCCGCCGGGGAACAGGCCGATCAGGATTTCCGGCAGGCCAAGCTGCGTCTTGGGGCTGTCGCCGACAAAACGGCGATGGCAGGCCAGCGCCAGCTCGAACCCGCCGCCCACGCACGTCCCTTCGATCGCGCAAGCGACCGGCTTGCCGCAAGTTTCGAGGCGGCGGAACAACTGGTTGAGGACGAACACCTTGTCGAAGATGTCGGCCGGGGCAGGGCGCTCGCCACTGCCCGTCGCCAGCATCGACCCGAAATATTTAAGGTCCATGCCGGCCATGAAGCCGCTGTCCTTGCCCGACGCGATGACCGCGCCCTTGACGCCCTCGTCCGACGCGATGCGCGTGATGGCCTCGTCCAGATCAGCGAGCAGGTCCGGCCCGATGACGTTCATCGACTGGCCCGGCACGTCGATGAGGAGGGTGGCGACGCCATCTGCGTCCACGGTGAAGTTGATGCTGTTCATTGGAAGGCTACCTTTCCCAACCGCCGTTCGTCCTGAGTAGCCATTGAGCAAAGTCGAAATGGCGTATCGAAGGATGCTTCGATACGGGGCTTCGACAGGCTCAGCCCCTACTCAGCACGAACGGGTCTTATCTTAAACCCGCTCGATAATAATCCCGGTGCCCATGCCCGCGCCGACGCACAGGTTGACGAGCGCCGTGCCCTTGCCGCTCCGCTCCAGCTCGTCCAGCGCCGTCCCCAGCACCATCGCGCCCGTCGCGCCCAGCGGATGGCCCATCGCGATCGCGCCGCCGTTCACGTTGATCTTGCTATGGTCCAGCTCCATCGCCTGCATGTAGCGCAGCACGACCGACGCGAACGCCTCGTTCAATTCCCACAGGTCGATATCGGCCTGGCTCATGCCCGCCCGCTTCAGCAGCTTGCCCGCGACGAATTCCGGCCCGGTCAGCATGATCAGCGGCTCCGACCCGATCGAGGCCATCGCCTTGATCCGGGCGCGGGGCTTCAATCCATATTTCTCGCCCATCTCCCGGTTGCCGACCAGCACCGCCGCCGCGCCGTCGACGATGCCGCTGCTGTTGCCGGCATGGTGGACATGGTTGACCTTCTCCAGCTCCGGGTAGCGCAGCAGCGCGACGGTATCGAAGCCCGGCATCTCCTCGCCCAGCGCGGCAAAGCTCGGCTTCAACGAACCTAGCGACTGCATCGTCGCGTCGGGCCGCATATGCTCGTCATGATCGAGCACGACTTGCCCGATCACATCTTTCACCGGCACGATCGACTTCTTGAACCGACCTTCGTCCCAAGCCTGCTTCGCTCGATTTTGGCTCTCGACGGCATAGGCGTCCACATCATCGCGGCTGATGCCGAACTTGGTCGCGATCACGTCCGCGCCGATGCCCTGCGGCGCGAAATAGGTTTTGTAGGCGACCGCCGGGTCCATCGCCCAGGCGCCGCCGTCCGACGCCATCGGCACCCGGCTCATCGATTCGACCCCGCCGCCGATCGCGAACATCGCCTCGCCCGAATAGACCTTTGCCGCTGCCATGTTGACCGCTTCCAGCCCTGACGCGCAGAAACGGTTGATCTGCACTCCCGGCACGGTCTGGGCATAGTCGGCATTCAGCACCGCGACCCGCGCGATATCCGCACCCTGTTCGCCCACCGGACTGACGCAGCCCAATATCACATCGTCCACATCCGCCGTGTCGATCGCATTGCGGTCGCGCACCGCCTCCAGGACCTGCGTCGCCAGTTGAATGGGGGTGATCTCGTGCAGCGATCCGTCCGCCTTGCCCCGCCCACGGGGCGTTCGGACAGCGTCGTAAATATAGGCTTCCATTGTCTTTTCCCTCTCCATCGGACGCAAGCGGCGCCTGGGATGCTGGGACGAATGTATTTACGTTTACGTAAAGTGCAAGCGTCTCGTCACCGCGCCGCCCTGCCGTAACGTCACTCATCCGAAAACCGCCAAACAACTGTCCAACTCGCTGTACAAATCATCGCGAATCTCGTCGTTGCGCCCTCGGCCTTTGGGCCTATATCGACCCCATGGACAGCGTCGCCGCCTCTTCGATCCAAAAGCCGCCGTCGCCTTTCTCCATCCCCATCTTCCGCGCCATCTGGCTTGCGAGCCTTGCGTCGAACTTCGGCGGCCTCATCCAATCGGTCGGCGCGGCATGGATGATGACCTCGCTGTCGGCCTCGCCGCTGCTGATCGCGCTGGTGCCGGCCGCGACCACCCTGCCGATCATGCTGCTCTCGCTCTGGGCCGGCGCGGTCGCCGACAATCTCGACCGGCGCAAGGTGATGATTGCCTGCCAGCTCGCCATGTTGACGGTCTCGGTCACCCTTGCCGCGACGGCCTGGGCGGGTTGGATGACGCCCTGGTTGCTGCTCGCCTTCACCTTTCTCATCGGCTGCGCGACGGCCGTGAACGGCCCCGCCTGGCAGGCGTCGGTCGGCGACATGGTGCCGCGCGCCGTGCTGCCGAGCGCGGTGGCGATGAACAGCATGGGCTTCAACCTTGCGCGCAGCATCGGCCCGGCGCTGGGCGGCGTGATCGTCGCGACGGCAGGCGCGGCGGCGGCGTTCCTGACCAACGCCTTCAGCTATGTCGCATTGCTGACTGTGCTGTTCCGTTGGCGGCCGGCGATCCCGCCCAAGCTGCTGCCGCGCGAGCGCATCGGTTTCGCCATGCTCGACGGAGTCGGTTATGTCGCCGCCTCACCCAAGATCAGGCTGGTGCTGTTGCGCTCTGCGGCATTCGGCATCGGGGCGAGCGCGGTATCGGCGCTGATGCCGCTGGTCGCGCGCGATTTGCTGGGCGGCGGCGCGCTGACCTTCGGCGTCACCAGCGGCGCGTTCGGCCTTGGCGCGGTGCTGGGCGCGCTTTCCTCGCGCCGGCTGCGCGCCTGCTACTCGGTCGAAACCATCGTCCGCTGCTCGGCCCTCGCCCTTGCGCTCGGCACCGCGCTCACCGCAGCCAGCCCCTGGCTGGCCCTGGCGCTGTTTGGCTATATGATGGCCGGGGCAGGGTGGGTGCTGGCGCTCTCCACCTTCAACGTCTCGGTCCAGATGTCCGCGCCGCGCTGGGTCGTCGCCCGCGCCGTCGCCCTCTACCAGATGATGGCGTTCGGCGGCATGGCGTTGGGCGCATGGCTGTTCGGCTGGATCGCCGAGCATCAGGGCGTTGCCGCCGGCCTCTATGCCGCCGCCGGGGCCCAGTTCGCCGCCGCCCTGCTCGGCCTGTGGCGACCGCTGCCCCAGGTGGGCGAGGACAATCTCGATCCGCGCGGCGACTGGCACGAGCCCGACACCGCCGTCCCGGTCGAACCGCGCAGCGGCCCGATCGTCGTCACCATCGAATATCGCATTCCGGCGGGATCGGTCGTCCCCTTCCTCACCGCCATGGCCGAACGCCGCCGCATCCGCCGCCGCGATGGCGCGCATGGCTGGCAGCTGCTGCGCGACCTTGGCGAACCCGACCTCTGGGTGGAGCGCTATCATGTCGCCACCTGGCTCGATTATGTCCGCCACAACCAGCGCCGCACCGTCGCCGACATCGCCAATAGCGATGCGATCAACGCGCTTCATGCCGGCCCCGACGCACCGGTCGTCCATCGCCGGATCGAGCGTCAGACGGCATCGCTGCCCATCAGCCGCGGCCCCGATGCGCGCGAAATGGGCGGCGGTCTGACCGATCCGACCCGCCTCAGCTAGGCGATCCCCCCGGCGTGATCTGCGGCCGCCCGACCAGATCCTCGGGCGTGTCGATATCGTGCAGGATGGCCCCGCTCGTCTCGATCTGCAATCCCCGGCTCAGCAGCGCCCGCGCCCCCTGATCGCCCTTCAGGCTCAGCAACTCCTCGAAATGCTTGCGGCCGATGAAGGCGGGCGGGGAGGAGGAGAAGCCGTCGGTGCTCGCCACCACCGACCGTATGTCCTCCGCCGCCAGGCAGATGCGGTTATAATGGCTCTGCGGCACGTCGGGCATGTCGGCCAGGCAGATGAGGATGCCGCGTATCTTCTGATCGGGCATCACATGCCGCACCGCCCGAACGATGCTGCCGGAAATACCCTCCTGCGGCCGATCGTTGGTGATGATCGTGTAGCCGCGCCGGTCGAGCTTGCGATGGATCACCGGTGCGAAGCGGATCGGCCGCGCCACCGCCACCAGTTCGGCAAAAGCCATTGACGCCACCGTCTCCAGCGTATGGGCGACGACCGGCTTGCCGCGCAGGTCGGCCATCAGCTTGTCCTCCTCGCCGAAGCGCGACGACATGCCGGCCGCCAGCAGCACGGCGGCGATCCTTTCAGTACGCATGGCGAAGAAGCAGAGATGGCATTTTTATGGCGTCCCGATGCGCCGATGTGCCACCACTATGCACTTGTGTCCAGTTGGGCGGAAAAGCTCTGGTCAGCGGCGGGACGGCTCGCCATATGCGGCCGTAACGAAAACAGGAGTGATGCTGCCCATGGCCCACGACATCGACGCCGACGCCGAAACGGTCGGCGAGGGCAAGCTGCCCGTTCCCGCAGAAGTGAGCGATGCGATCCGCACGTTGATCCGCTGGGCTGGCGACGCACCCGATCGCGAAGGCCTGCTGGAAACGCCGGAGCGGGTGGCGCGCGCCTGGCGTGAATATTGCCGCGGCTATGATGATGATCCCGCCTATCATCTCTCGCGCATCTTCCATGAGGTCGGCGGCTATGACGATGTCGTGCTGCTGAAGGACATCCCGTTCCAGTCACATTGCGAACATCATATGGCGCCGATCGTGGGCAAGGCGCACATCGCCTACCTCCCCGGCCAATATGTGGTCGGCATATCGAAGCTCGCCCGCGTCCTCCACGCCTTCGCCAACCGGCTCCAGGTCCAGGAAAGGCTGACTTCCGAAGTCGCCAACTGCATCTGGGAGAACCTCAAGCCTCAGGGCGTCGCCGTGGTGATCGAGGCGACGCATGGCTGCATGACCGGGCGTGGTGTGCGGACCCCCAATGTCGTGATGAAGACCAGCCGTATGCTGGGCGTGTTCCGCGACGACGAGAAATCGCGCGAGGAAGTACTCAAACTCATCGCCTCATGACCGACCCCGACGAGCCACCCTATCGCCCCTTGGGCAAGGCGCGCGCCGACGCCGCTCCGGTCGGCGCGCCGCTGGCGGGCAGGCGGCTGGCGCTCGTCACCGGCGGACATAGGCGGCTGGGCGGCATCATCGCCGCCGCGCTGGCGAAGGCGGGCCACTCGCTCGCCATCCATGGCAGCCATGACACCCGCCTCGACTCCCATCTCGCCCTGACCTTCGAGGAGGAGGGCACGCAGTGGGAGGGCTTCGTCGTCGACTTCGCCGATCCCGAAGGCGCGGAGGAACTGGTGGCGATGGTCGCAGAGCGCTTCGGCCGCCCGCCCGACATATTGGTGAACAGCGCCGCCCTCTTCGGTCAGGACCGGCTGGAGGATGTGACCGCCGACGATCTGATGCGCCATTATGCCGTCAACTGCGCCGCCCCGGCGATGCTGACCAAGGCGTTCGCCACCATCCCCGCAGGCCCCGGCGACCGCTGCATCGTCAACATCCTCGACCAGCGGATCGACCATCCGCATGCGGACCAGTTCGCCTATACTCTCTCCAAACTGGCGCTTGCGGGCCTCACCCGCACCGCCGCGCAAAGCCTTGCCCCCCGCATCCGCGTCAACGCCGTCGCGCCCGGCCTTACCATCGCCACGCCGGATTATGACGCGGAGCAGATGGCGCGCCTCGCCGACCTGATGCCGCTCGGGCTGCTGCCGCAGGCGGAGCAGATCGCGCAGGCCGTGCTCTATCTGACGCAGGCGACGGCGACGACCGGCCAGACCCTGTATGTCGATGGCGGCGCGCATCTGAAAAGCTACGACCGCGACTTCATGCATCTGTGCCGATAGGTCTGGCGGAAATGCCGAGGCGGCGGGGGCTGGCGCGGCGGCGTCGCTACCCATAAAGCGGGGACAAACAGCCTCAAGGGAGATAGCGATGGCCTATGAAACGATCCTGGTCGAACAGCGCGACGCGGTGACCCTCATCACCCTCAACCGGCCGCAGGCGTTGAACGCGCTCAACAGCCGGGTGCTCGCCGACCTCAGCGCCGCCTTCCGCGCCTATGACGCCGACACCTCGCAGCGCTGTGCGGTGCTGACCGGCAGCGGCGAAAAGGCGTTCGCCGCCGGCGCCGACATCAAGGAAATGGTCGAGAAAGAGGCCGCAGACTTCTTCCTGGAGGATTTCTTCTCCGGCTGGCAGACCGGCGTCGTCGCGACCCGCAAGCCCTGGATCGCGGCGGTGCAGGGCTTTGCGCTGGGCGGCGGATGCGAACTGGCGATGATGGCCGACTATATCATCGCCGGCGACACGGCGAAGTTCGGCCAGCCCGAAATCAAGCTGGGCGTCGCGCCCGGCATGGGCGGGTCGCAGCGCCTGACCCGCGCCGTCGGCAAGGCGAAGGCGATGGACATGTGCCTCACCGGCCGGATGATGGGCGCGGAGGAAGCCGAGCGCGCCGGCCTTGTCAGCCGTATCGTGCCTGCTGCAAGCCTGCTCGAGGAAGCGCTCAAGGATGCCGCCGCCATCGCCGCGATGCCGCCGATGGCCGCTATGATCAACAAGGAGATGGTCAACATCGCCTTCGAAACCGGCCTCGCCCAAGGGCTGCTGACCGAACGCCGCCTGTTCCAGATATTGACTGCCACGCAGGACAAGAAGGAAGGCATGACGGCCTTCGTCGAAAAGCGTCCCGGCGTCTGGAAGGGCCGCTGAGCCTTACCCTTCCATAAGTCCGCCACCCCGCCGGTTGAGAATTTCTCGTTGGCGGGTGGCGGACTCCGGCGCCATTCTCGTTTCACAAAGAAACTATAATGCGCCCCCGCCATGTCGGCGCGGCTGCCGGGACAGGATGGAGCGCGTCCGCGCTGCCTGAAGGGCTCGTTGTGAAACAGGGAGCCGCCCATGCCGATACCATCCATCCTGCCTCTGTCCTCGCGCGTCGCGCTGCTCGCCGCCTGCGCCGCCAGCGCGTTCAGCGCCGCTCAGGCGCAGGAGCCGGTCGCTGCCGAGGATGATCTGATCACCGTGACCGGCCGCCGCATCTCGCAATCGTCCGAAGCGATCGGCGAGGACAAGGTGAGCAACGTCGTCGCCGTAACCCGCGAGGCTTTGCTGTCCGCGCCGTCGGGCATTTCGGGCCTCAAGATGCTGGAGCAACTGCCCGGCTTCAACGTCCAGACCGACGGCGCGCTCGGCCTGTACGAGTTCGGCAACTCGGTTCAGACCCGCGCCTTCAACCTCGACCAGATCGGCTTCGTGGTGGACGGCATCCCCACTGGCCGCAGCGACGCCTTCGGCGGCAGCCCCGTCTTCCGCTATGTCGACAACGAGAATCTCGGCGTGGTGGAGGCCGCGATCGGCGCGGGCGACGTGTCGCTGCCCAGCTATTCGACGCTCGGTCCGATCGTCCAGTATAACAGCATCGCCCCCCAGGAAGAGATGGGCCTGTTCGTCTCGCAGAGCTTCGGCGACTTCAACATGAAACGCACCTTCATTCGCGCCAGCACCGGCCGGGTGGGACCGTTCAAGGCCTATTTCAGCCGCACCAAGCTGGACACCGACCTGTGGCGCGGCCCCGGATCGGTCGATCGCGAACATTGGGAAGGGCAGATTCACGCCGACCTTGGTGGCGACAGCTGGGCGCGGTTCAAATTCGTGTCGAACGACTTCTTCGACTATGACTCGCCCACTCTCAGCCGCGCGCAATATGATTGCACGGTCAAGAGCGTCGCCGGCGCATGCGGACGCGACTTCGCCTATATCGAAAATGTCCCCAACACGACGCCGGGCTTCGTGCCCACGGTCGCGGGGGTCTATTATTCCAATCCCAATTACGCGCAGGTCTATAACCTCGCAATCAACGTGCGGAAGGACAAGCTGTATGGCGCGACCTTCCACGCCGGCATTGCGGAGGGCGTGTGGGCCGAATCCACCCTCTATTGGGAGGACAAGGGCGGCTATGGCGTGTCGCCCGACACCTATGCCAACTCGCTCAGCCGCTATAGCGGCCAGGTCGCGGTCGGCCTGCCGGTCACGCGCCCGCGTGGCATCGAATTCGGCCGCTCGGGCGTCGGCGGCGATCGCTACGGCATCACGACCAAGCTGCACTGGGAAATGGGGGCGAACACCGTCGAAGCGGGTCTCTGGGCGGAGGTCGACAAATATCACCGTACCCAGGCGCGCTACAATACGGTCGACGGTGCCCCCGACGGCGCGCCGCTGCTCGATGAACTGGTCTATCTGCGCCGCGATTATCGCTCGAAGCGCGACACGCTCCAGACCTTCGTCAAGGATACGCTGAAGCTCGCGGACGACGCGCTCGTCCTCGATTTCGGCTTCAAGGGGCTGCTGCTCGATTACAGCTATCGCGGCTATCGCGACTTCGACGATTATTACCGCGTTGTGGGCGGTGTCGCCCGTGCCGGCTATGGGATCAGCTATAATACCGCCAATTATAAGGACTTCTTCCTGCCGATGGCGGGCCTGCTCTACAAGATCGACGGGCGCACGCAGGTCTTCGCCTCCTATGCGGAAAATATGGCGCTGCCCAAGGGGATGGACGACATCTATTCGGTCATCCGCCCCGGCGGCGCGCTGGTGACGCAGCCCGCACCCGAACGATCGACCAACATGGAAATCGGCGTCCGCACCAATCAGGGCCAGCTCTACGCCTCGCTCGCCGGCTACTACACGAAGTTCAAGAACCGCATCCAGTCGATCACCACGATCCTGCCGGGCAGCGGCGGCGCGGCGACGGAAACCTTCTTCCAGAATGTCGGCCGGGTGCGCGCCTATGGCGTTGAGTTTGCCGGCACCTACAAGCCGTCCTTCCTGAACGGCCTGGCCTATGGCAACATCAACGTCACGTACAACAACGCCAAGTTCAAGGACGACATCCCGGCGTCCACGCCCGTCCTGATCGCCGGCAAATATATTCCTGACAGCGCCAAGTGGATCATCAACGGCGGCGTGACCGTGGAGCCCGCTAGCTGGCTGGTCGCCAACATATCGGGCAAATATACCAGCAAGCGCTACTCCAGCTTCACCAATTTGCGGCCCGACCCGGCAAATGCTGCAGGCCCGCAAATTTCGTCGGCCATACCCGGTGTGACAGTGTTCAGCGCCTATGTCGATATTGGTGACGGCATCAGCTTTGGTCCGGTGAAAGGCATCAAATTGCGCGCCAATGTCGACAACCTGTTCGACAAGGACGCGCTGTCTTTCATATCGTCGTCGGTGGCGACCGACGGCTTCTTCCGTCCGCTGTCACCGCGCACCTTCCAGCTTACGATTTCGGGTGAAATCTGATGCGGCGAATGGTGATGTTGGGGGCAGCGCTGGCCGCGCTGTTCCCGCTCGCGGCGCAGGGGCAGGCGGTGTCGAAGAACGATTACCAACTGCACCAGCGCCTGCTGACGCTCGACAGCCATCTCGACACGCCCGCCTCGCTCGACCTGCCCGGCTGGTCGATCGAGGAGGAGCATGGCGTCCATAGCGACTATACCCAGGTCGATCTGCCGCGCATGAAGAAGGGCGGACTCGATGGCGGCTTCTGGGCGATCTACACCGCTCAAGGGGCGCTGACGATCGAGGGTTTCCGCAAGGCGCGCGACTTCGCGATCCTGCGCGGCCTGTCGATCCGGTCGATGGTGGCGGCGGACCCCGCCAATTTCGCGCTGGCGCTGGACGCGAACGATGCCGCGCCGATCTCCGCGGCGGGCAAGCGCGTCGTCTATCTCTCGATCGAGAATGCCTATCCGCTGGGCGAGGACGTGTCGCTGCTCAAGACCTTCTACGACATGGGCGTTCGCGTCGTGGGCTTCGCCCATTTCGCGCATAACCAGTTCGCCGACAGCAGCACGGACCCGTCAACAAAACCGCGCTATGGCGGTCTCTCGCCGCTGGGCAAGGAATTATTGAAGGAGATGAACCGACTCGGCATCGTGCCCGATGCGTCGCACAGCTCGGATCAGGTGCTAGACGATCTGCTGGCGCTCTCCACGACGCCGGTCCTTCTGACCCATTCGGGGTGCAAGGCGGTCTATGACCATCCCCGCAATATCGACGACGATCATCTCAAGGCGCTGGCGGCCAAGGGCGGCGTCATTCAGATGAACGCCTATGGCGCCTACCTGCGGGCGTCCAAGCCCAACCCCGAACGACAGAAGGCCATGCAGGCGCTCTTCGCGCAGATGCGCGAGGACGCGAAGATGTCGGCGGAGGCGCGGGCCGCGCTGCTGGCGAAGCGGCGCGAGATCGACAGGCTCTATCCCGACACCGACCGGGCGACCTTCGACGATTTCATGGCGCACATGCTCCATGCGCTCAAGGTCGTCGGGCCGGACCATGTCGGTATCGGCGCGGACTGGGACGGCGGCGGCGGCGTCGTGGGCATGGAGGATGTGGTCGACCTGCCGAAGATCACGGCGGCCCTGCTCAAGGCCGGCTATAGCGAGGCGGACGTGCAGAAAATCTGGTCTGGCAACGTCCTGCGCGTGCTGGCGGCGGCGGAAGCGGGGAGGGGGAAGTAGAGCGTAACCCAGTGCTCCTGCGAGAGCAGGAGCCCAGGGCGGCTGCGCGCGGCGTTCTGCCTACTTCCCCTCCAGCATCTCGATCATCAGCGAGAAATCGCGGCCAGCCTCGCCCCGGTTGGCGAGCAGCTGGTAAAGCGCCTCGGCGGCATTGCCCATCGGCACCGACGCACCGACCGACGCCGCCGCCTCGGTCGCGAGCTTCAGGTCTTTCAGCATCAGCCCGACAGCAAAGCCGCCCTGATAGCCGTTGTCGGCCGGAGTCTGCGGCCCCACGCCCGGCACCGGGCAATAGCTCGTCATCGACCAGCTCTGCCCCGACGATACGCTGCTGATATCGTAGAAGGTCTGCGGATCGAGCCCCAGCTTCTTCGCCATGGCGAAGGTTTCGCAGGTTGCGACCATCGTCGCACCCAGCAGCATGTTGTTGCAGATCTTCGCGCCCTGGCCGTTGCCCGCGCCGCCCGCATGGATCACCGCCTTCCCCATGGCCGACAGGATCGGCCTGGCCTTGGCGAAGGCCGCGTCCGTGCCGCCGACCATGAAGGTCAGCGTCCCGCCATTGGCCGCCGCAATCCCGCCGGACACCGGCGCGTCGACCATCTCGAAGCCTTTGGCGGTCGCCGCCTCGATCACCCGTCGCGCGGTCGCGACGTCGATGGTGGAGCAGTCCAGGAACAGCGCGCCAGTCTTGGTCGCGCCGAAAATCTCGGCGGTATAGACGCCCTCGACATGCTTGCCCGCCGGCAGCATCGTCACGACCGCATCTGCCCCGGTCGCGGCATCGGCGGCACTCGCCGCGCGGGTTGCGCCATGGCCCTCCGCCTTCGCCAGCGCCTCCTCCGACAGGTCGAACGCGCGCACGGCATAGCCGTTCTTCAGCAGGTTGGCGGCCATGCCCCCGCCCATGTTGCCCAGCCCGATGAAGGCGATCGTCTGCGTCATGCCGCTGTTCCTCTCTTATTCCGTCAGCCTTGTGCGCCGGTCGGCCGGGGCAGGGGCGTCCATTGCTTTTCCGGGGGCAGGGGGGCGAAGATCGCGTCGATCATCGCGTCGCTCACTTCCTCCAGCGTCGGCGGAGTCCAGCTCGGCGCATTGTCCTTGTCGAAGATGACGGCGCGTACCCCCTCGACGAAGTCGGGCCGCCGGATGACCGCGCAGGCGACGCCATATTCCATCGCCATATTGTCGGCGAAGTCGGTCTTGTTCCCGCCCTCGACCAGCTGGCGCAGCGCCACCTTGATCGTCTGCGGCGATTTGGTTGCGAGCACCGCCAGTTGCTTGGTCGCCCACTCGCCGCCGTCTGCCTTCAGCGCGGCGACGATCTCCTCGGCCTCGTCGGACGCGAACAGCCGGTCGATGTCGGCCCGCGCAGCTTCCAGCCTGGAAGGCGGCGGCGTCTCGGCATTCTCGTCCAATATCTCGGCCAGCCCGGTAGGATCGGCCATGATCCGCGCTTTCAGCGCATCCAGCTTGTCCGACGCAATATAGTGGGTCGCGATGCCGATCGCGACGCAATCTGCTCCGTCGATCCGAGATCCCGTCGCCGCCAGCCACGCGCCGACCCGTCCTGGTAGGCGCGGCAAAAACCATCCGCCGCCCACGTCCGGGAACAGGCCGATGCCGGTTTCTGGCATGGCGAAATTCGTCCGCTCGGTCGCGACGCGGAACCGTGCCGGCAGCGACAGGCCCACGCCCCCGCCCATGACGATCCCGTCGATAAAGGCGACGATAGGCTTGCCGTAGACGAACAGCAGATGGTTCATCCGATATTCGACATGGAAAAAGGCTTCCGCCTCGACGCAATCCGCCTTGGCGCTATTAGCGATCAGCGCGATGTCGCCCCCGGCGCAGAAGCCCCGGCCTTCGGCATGGTCGATCATTACCGCGACCACCGACGGGTCGTCCGCCCACGCCAGCAGCGCGTCGTTGATCGCCGCGCACATCTCCGGGGTCAGCGCATGGATCGCCTTGGGTCGGTTCAGCCGGATGCGGCCGACGCCATTCTCGATGAAGGTCAGAAGCTGGTCGGTCATTGCCGCAGCATGTCCCGCGCGATGATCATCCGCATGACCTGATTGGTCCCCTCCAGGATCGAATGAACACGCAGGTCGCGCCAGAAACGCTCGATCGGATAGTCCATGAGGTAGCCGTAGCCTCCGAACAGCTGGAGCGCGCGATCCACGACCGACGAACCCGTGTCGGTCGCAAGCCGCTTCGCCATCGCCGCAAAGCGCGTCTTGTCGGGCGCATTCTCTGTCACCTTGACCGCGGCGGCGTAGAGCAAAGTCCGCGCCGCCTCCAGTTCGGTCTGCATGTCGGCGAGCGTGAACTGCGTGTTCTGGAAATCGGCGATCGCCTGGCCGAACTGCTTTCGATCCTTGGTATAGGCCACCGCCTCGTCGATGCAGCGCTGCGCGCCGCCCAGCGAGCAGGCGCCGATATTGAGCCGGCCGCCGTCGAGGCCCATCATGGCGATGCGAAAGCCTTCGCCTTCGCCGCCGACCAGATTTTCGACCGGCACCCGCACGCCGTCGAAACTGACCTGCGCGGTCGGCTGCGAATGCCAGCCAAGCTTGCGCTCCTGCGCCCCGAAGCTGACGCCGGGCATGTCCTTTTCGATGACGAGGCAGCTGATTCCCTTCGGCCCGTCCTCGCCCGTGCGGACCATCACGACGTAGATTTCATTCTCGCCGCCGCCCGAAATGAACTGCTTGGACCCGGTGACGACATAATGATCGCCCTCGCGCACCGCTCGCGTCTTGAGCGCGGCGGCGTCCGATCCCGATCCTGCCTCGGTCAGGCAATAGCTGCCGATCCGCTCCATCGGCACCATGGAGGGCAGATATTTGTCCTTAAGCGCCTGGCTGCCGAAGCGATCGATCATCCACGACGCCATGTTGTGGATCGAAATGAAGGCGCTGGTCGACGGACAGCCATAGGCCATCGCCTCCATGATCAGCGCCGCCTCCAGCCGCCCGAGGCCGATGCCGCCCGATTCCTCCGACACATAGATGCCGCCGAAGCCCAGTTCCGCCGCCGCGCGGATCGTGTCGCGCGGGAAGATATGCTTCTCGTCCCACTCCGCCGCATGCGGGGTGATCGCGTCGGCGGTGAAGCGCTGCGCCATTTCCTGGATCGCGCGCTGGTCTTCGCTGAGGTCGAACTGGGTCATGCTCTCCTTCCGTCATGCCGCCTCTGGGTGGCGCCCGCATGATCTCCTGTCGCCATCCTTGTAGCAACCCGGCTCGATTGCCAGCAACGGCGAAGTTGTGCATGAACCTCCTGCAATTTTGCAGGGGCGATTGATGTTCGACTGGGACGATCTGCGCGTGTTCCTGGCGGTCGCCCGTATGCGGAAGGTCGCGCCGGCGGCGCGCACGCTGGGGATCGACGCGACAACCATCGCGCGGCGGCTGGCGCGGCTGGAAAAGGCGCTGGGCGCGGACCTGTTCGAGCCGGCGGCGGGAGAGCGCACGCTTACCGCGCGGGGGCAGGCGCTGATGCGCCATGCCGAAGGCGCGGAAAGCGCGGCGCTCGCTGGGATGGAGGAGGTTCAGGGCCGCGCGCAGCGTCTGACCGGGCAGGTGCGCCTCTCGGTCGCCGAAGGCTTCGGCACCTGGGTGCTCGCGCCCGGCATCGGCGATTTCAACCGTCGCCATCCCGGCATCCGGCTCGACCTCGTCACCGCGTCGGGCTTTCTCAATCCGTCCAACCGGGAAGCCGACATGGCGGTGATGCTGGCCCGGCCGCAGCGCGGGCGGCTGACGGTGCGGCGGCTGGGCGACTATCGCCTGCACCTCTATACGTCTCCCGCTTATCTGGAGCGGGTCGGGCGGCCCGGCAAGCCGGCGGACCTGCGCGACTGCACCCTGGTCGGCTATGTACCCGAATTCATCTTCTCCCCCGAACTCGACTATCTGGACGAGGTGGAGGCGGGGCTGGAGGCCAATTTGCGATCGACCAGCATCATCATGCAGCAGCGGATGATCGCGGAAGGGGCGGGGATCGGCGTGCTGCCCGATTTCATCGCCCGCCGCGATTCCGCGCTAATGCCGATCATGGCCGACCGGGTGGAGATCACGCGCAGCTTCTGGCTGGTCATGCATGGCGACCTGCGGCGGCTGGCTCGGATCGGCGCGGTGGCGCATTGGCTTCAGGAAAGGGTCGATACGCTAAAGTCAATCGACGCGGCCCATTCGCCCCGCTAAGGGGATGATGATGGAAACGGAGCGGTCGCATTTCGCCCATGCAGCATAGGCACAAGCGCAGCCGGGCGGTGGCCCTGCCCAATAGCGAGTTTCGCGCACGCGCGACCGAATATCTCGATTTCCTCGCCGCCTGGGTGAAGAAGCCGCGCCAGACCGCGTCGGTCGTGCCGTCGAGCCGCCATCTCGCCAAGCTGATGGTGCGCGACATCGATCCGCGCGACAGCCGTGTGCTGGAACTGGGCGGGGGCACCGGCGTCTTCACCCGCGCCATCCTGGAAACCGGCCTGCCGCCCGAGAAGCTGGAGGTGGTGGAGATCAACCCCGCCTTCGCGCGCGGCTTGCGCCGCCATTTCCCCGCCGTTTCCGTGCTTGAAACGCCGGCGCAGATCGTTTCGACCGCCACCGCCGGCGAGCCGGGCGACTATCAGACAGTGGTGAGCGGGCTGCCGCTGCTGGCAATGGAACGCCACGTCCATGCCGACATCTTGTCCGAAGCCTTCCGCATGTTGAAGCCGGGCGGCCGCTTCGTCCAGTTCACCTATTCGATGCGCCCGCCCGTCAACCGCGATATCCTCGACGCGCTCGACCTTGAGGTCGAACGGCTCGGCCAGACCGTCCGCAACTTCCCGCCCGCGACCGTCTTTCGTTTCTTTCGCAAGGGCGAATAGCTTGTCTTGAGGGCAGTGCGCCCTATCTTGGCGTCTCCAAACCGGGGGCAAAGCCATCCATGGCATCCATCATCCAAGTCACCGGCCTGACGAAACGCTATGCGTCGGGCTTCGAGGCGCTGAAAGGCGTCGATCTTGCCATTCAGGAAGGTGAGATTTTCGCGCTGCTCGGCCCCAATGGCGCGGGCAAGACGACGATGATCTCGATCATCTGCGGCATCGCCCGGCCCACCGGCGGCAGCGTGACGGTCGCGGGGCACGACATCCTGCGCGACTATCGCGGCGCGCGCTCCGCCATCGGGCTCGTCCCCCAGGAACTCAGCACCGATCAGTTCGAGCGCGTGATCGACACCGTGACCTTCAGCCGTGGCCTCTTCGGCAAGCCGCGCAACGACGCCTATGTCGAGAAAGTCCTGCGCGACCTTTCGCTCTGGGACAAGCGCCACAACAAGATCCTCGAACTGTCGGGCGGCATGAAGCGGCGCGTGATGATCGCAAAGGCGCTTTCCCACGAACCGCGCGTCCTCTTCCTGGACGAACCGACCGCCGGCGTGGACGTGGAGTTGCGCCGCGACATGTGGAAGCTGATCGGTGAGCTGCGCCAAACCGGCGTCACCATCATCCTCACCACCCACTATATCGAGGAGGCGGAGGAGATGGCCGACCGCGTCGGCGTCATCACCAAGGGCGAACTGCTGCTGGTCGAGGAAAAGACCGCGCTCATGAAGAAGCTGGGCAAAAAGACCCTGACGATCGTGCTGGCCGACCCGATCCAGACCATCCCCGACGCGCTGGCCGAATGGAATGTCACCCTCCACGCCGATGGTAACGAGATCGAATATATCTTTGACACGCAGGCGGAGCGCACCGGCGTGTCCTCGCTGCTGCGGCGGCTGGGCGACCTTGGAATCGGCTACAAGGATCTGAATACGCGCCAGAGCAGCCTTGAGGACATATTCGTCAGCCTCGTCCATCAGGAGAAGGCCGCATGAGCCTCCAGAATCTGCGCGCCATCGCCGCCATCTACACGTTCGAGCTGCATCGGTTCCGCCGCACGCTGCTGACCGGCTTGCTGGTTCCGGTCATCACCACGTCGCTCTATTTTGTGGTTTTCGGCGGCGCGATCGGATCGCGCATGACGGAGATTGACGGCATCCCCTATGCCGCCTTCATCGTGCCCGGCCTCATCATGATGTCGATGTTCACCGAAAGCATCTTCAACGCCAGCTTCGGCATCTACATGCCCAAATTCACCGGCACCATCTATGAACTCCTGTCCGCGCCCGTGTCTGCCACCGAAACGATCATCGCCTATGTCGGAGCGGCGGCGACCAAGTCGCTGATCGTGGGCAGCATCATCTTTGCGACCGCGCATCTCTTCGTCGATGTGCCGGTGGCGCACCCGGTCGCGATGGCGGCGTTCATGGTGCTGATCGCGGTCAGCTTCTGCCTCTTCGGCTTCATCCTCGGCATCTGGGCGCAAAGCTTCGAGCAATTGCAGGTCATCCCGCTGCTGCTCATCATGCCGATGACCTTCCTGGGCGGCGCTTTCTATTCGGTCCACATGCTGGCCGAGCCGTGGCGCACCATCACGCTGTTCAACCCGATCGTCTATCTGATCTCCGGCTTCCGCTGGACATTCTTCGGGCAGGGCGACGTGGCGATCGAATATAGCCTGCTGTTCGTCGCCGGGATGCTGGCCGTCTGCCTCGGCGTCATAGGCTGGATGTTCAGAACGGGATATCGGCTCAAGAAATAGCCGATCAGGCCGCCGCGCTCTCCGGCGCGATGGCGAACAGCGTCACGCCCTTATATTTGTCGTCGCCTTCATTATAGAGGCCGTACATGCCGTCGAACGCTTCATCCAAGACCTGAAGGTCGGAAAGCCCGGCCACCTTGAACGTGCCGAGCTTCAGTTCGCGCGGAGGCCGCCCGTCGCGGTCGGTGGTGACCGCATCGACATACATCTCGTCATGGCGGGTGTAGAGGATGTGCGGTGCCAGCGTGACCACCATCTTGTTGTAGGTCACCTTGAGGCTCTTCTGAAGCGCGATGGCTTGCAAAATCTCGGTCGGGGCTTGCATGATCGCCTTTCCCTGACCGATTTGCGTGATTCTTTCAATTGCTTTGTGCGCCGCACCATGTCGCCGCCGTGCACTCGGCGGACGAGCCGTTCAGCCCGGCAGCAGCCCCAGCCGCGCGCGCAGGCTCCAGCGGATGACCAGCAAAATCGCCACCGCGCCCAGGCCGCTTGCCAGCCCTAGCCAGATGCCAAGGCCCTCCATCCCCAGCGGAAAGGCCAGCAGCGTGCCGACACCGATCCCCACCAGCCAATAGCCGACCAGCGCGAAGATCATCGGCACCGTTGTGTCCTGCACCCCGCGCAGCACCCCCGCGCCGACCGCTTGCGCCGCATCGGCCAGCTGGAACAGCGCGGCCACGCCCAGGAAGCTGACCGCCAAGGCGGCCGTGCGCGCATTGGCGGGATCATGAAGGTCTAGGAAGGCGCCGATCAGCATCCGGGGCGCGAGCACCAGCAGCGCTGCGGCACAGAGCGCAAAGCCCGTCCCGATCATCAGCGCCAGCCACCCTGCGCGCCCGATCGCCGCCCGGTCGCCCCGGCCATAGGCAATGCCGACCCGCACCGTCGCGGCCTGCCCAACACCCATCGGCACCATGAAGACGAGCGCGGCGATCTGGATCGCCACCGCATGCGCCGCCAGCGAATCGCGGCCGATCAGCCCCATCAGGAAAGCCGAGGCGTTGAACACTGTCGTCTCGAACCCCAGCGTCACCGCGATCGGCAGGCCCAATGCCCACACCTGCCGCTGCCGTTCCCGATCGCGGGTCCAGAATCGGCCCATTAGCCGGTAACGGCGAAAGCGCCTGTCGGTCAGTATGACGGCCAGCAATCCGAGAAACAGGAAGCCGGACGACAGGCTGCTCGCCAGCCCGGCACCAAACAGGCCCAGTTCCGGCAGCCCCAGATGACCGAAGATCAGCGCCCAGCCAGCGAGGACGTTGCACGGGATCGCCGCCAGCATGATGACGAGGCCCCAGACCGGCCGCTCCAGCGCCGCGATAAAGTTGCGAAGCGTGGTGAAGCCCAGGAAGGGCAGCAGCGCCCATTGCAGCCCGTGCATCAGCTCGCCCGCGCCACGCGCCAGATCGGCGTCCTGTCCCATCGCGCGAAGGATCGCTTCGGCCTGGTAGAGGATGACCCAGGCCGGCAGCACGAAGAAGAGCGCCGCGCGTAGAGTCTGGTGGACGGTGCGGCGCACGTCGCGCACGCTGTGCCGCCTGCGGCCGCGTTCGCTTGCGATCAGCGGGGCCGCGGCGGTGACAAGGCCCATGCCGAAGATCAGGAAGGCATGGAACAGGTTGATAGCGAGCGCACCCGCCGCGACGCTCTGCGCGCCCCGCCGCCCGAGCAGCAGCAGGTCGCTGGCCGCGATGGCTGACCAGGCGATGTTGCCCGCGATCATCGGCAGCGCCAGCGCGATCAGCGCACCGGCCTCGATCCGCCAGGGGGACGGGTGGGTCACGTCAATGCCAGTCCGACAAAATGCGCGTTGCTCAATGCTTTTTCGACGGCACCAGATGCAGCGCCCCGACGACGATCCCGCCGACCACCAGCCCGACGATCGCCGCGCCCGTTGCATTGACCAGCCAGTCGAGCAGTCCGCCGATCGCAGGCACGGCATGGGCAGCGCCCTGCGCGACATGATGGATCGCGCCGGGGATCAGATCCCAATGGAACTCGTGCAGCCCGTGAACGATCAGCCCGCCGCCGACCCACAGCATCGCCGCCGTGCCGACCACACTCAGCACCGACATCAGCGCCGGCATCGCCTGCACGAGCATGCAACCCAGCGTGCGCGTCGCCGGCTTTTTAGCGAGATGCAGGCCGATGTCGTCCATCTTCACGATGAACCCCACCACGCCATAGACTCCCGCCGTGATGAGCAGCGCGACGACGACCAAGACCACCGCCTGTTCCCAGATCGGCTTATCCGCGACGGTGCCGAGCGCAATCGCCATGATTTCGCCGGACAGGATGAAATCGGTGCGGATCGCGCCCGACACCTTCTGCTTCTCCAACTCGGCGGAGCTCAGCGTAGCGGCGGCTTCGGCAGCCTCGTCATGCCCGCCCTGAAGCGCCTCGATGATCTTCTCGACTGCCTCGAAGCACAGGAACGCCCCGCCCAGCATCAGCAGCGGCGGCAGCAGCCAAGGGGCGAGCGCGCTCAACAGCAGGGCGGCCGGCAGCAGGAACAGCAACTTGTTGCGGAGCGATCCCTTGCCGATCTTCCAGATGATCGGCAGTTCGCGCTCCGGGCTCAACCCCATGACATAATTGGGGGTGACGGCGGTGTCGTCGATCACCACGCCTGCGGCTTTCGACCCGGCCTTGCCCGCCGCGCCCGCGACATCGTCCAGCGAAGACGCCGCCAATTTGGCGATGCCCGCCACATCGTCGAGCAGCGCGATCAGACCTGAAGGCATAGAATTTCCCCTGTTGCGGGCAGACCGGCCCTCGGGCCCGCCTCATAGAGGGGGCGCGGCGAGCGAGCAATGGACCCGCTCAGTAATTGCCGGGTGGGTCGCTCGCCGGAAAGCTCTCGTCGCTCTGCTCGTCGACGACGTCCCAGTCGGTGTCGCCCGTTTGCGGCCCGGCGTCGCGGACGATGCCTGAAGAACCGGCCGGCCCGCGATCGTCCTGCGGCTCGGGCGATCCCATCCAGTCGCGCCAGCCCTTGACCGCGAAATAGCCAAGTCCGCTCACCACCGCCAATTTCAACAGCCCCTTCATCGACGTTCCTCCTGCCCTTTGCGAATATGCACCCAATCGGCGCGGTCATGACCGATCGCGTCGGGGGAAAGGCGCATGTCGCCCTCTTCGTCCGCGCCACCCGGCGTGCCCGGCTCGGCGGCAGCCTGCGGTACGGACCAGCGCTCGCGCAGCGCGGCGTCGATCATTCGCTCCCAAACGCCCTGATCGCCGACCGCACGCATGGCGGCATCACTATCCTTGACGATCGCGAGGATGCTCGCGGCTGCATCGACCCGCTCGGGCCATTGGTCCGGCATGTTGCCCGCCAGGTGACGGGCAAGCCGCTCGATCAGACTGCGTTCTTCCATGCCCCCCGAACGCGAGGGACAGGCCGCTGTTCCCCAGGGTCGTAACGATGACGCACCGATATGAACATAAGGTAGCATCAGGGGTTGGTCAGAGCGGGCGGGCGAGAAGGAGAGACGCCATGCCGCAGGGCGACAAGAGCAGCTACACCGACAAGCAGAAGCGCAAGGCCGCGCATATCGAGGAGGGCTATGAAGCGCGCGGCGTGTCTGAAAGTGAAGCCGAGCGACGTGCCTGGGCAACGGTGAACAAGGAATCGGGCGGCGGGAACAAGTCCGGCTCGGGTCGCGGCAAGCCCGATACCCATGTCTCTTCACGCAAGGGCGGCCGCAAAGGCGGCGCGGCCTCCGCGAACCGCCCCGCAGCGGATCGCTCGGCCGCCGCGAAGAAAGGCTGGGAAACCCGCCGCAAACGCGCGCACGGTTCGGCGTGATACAAGTCCGTGCTCCGGCGAAAGCCGGAGCCCAGTGCCGCACTGCGAACGGCTCAATGCGGTCGCACCTCATTGTGCGAGCATGGAAGGCGTGGCATCTCCCGTTCCATGACCGCCGCACCCCTTATCCGTCCCGCGACACTACAAGACGTGGCACCCCTCGCAGCGCTCAAGCTCGCCGCCTTTCGCGAAACCTTCCTCGACGGCTTCGGCGTGCCCTATCCGCCCGCCGACCTGGCGCGCTTCGAAGCGGAAAGCTACGGCGAAAAGCGCGTAGCGGCTGAACTCGCCGACCCATCCCATATGACCTGGGTGGCGGAAGCCGATGACCGCCTGCTCGCCTACGCGCATGTCGGTCCCTGCAAGCTGCCCCATGCCGAAGCGAGCGCCGCGCAGGGCGAACTTTACCAGCTTTACGCGCTTAACGCCGCGCAGGGCCAGGGCGTAGGCCGCGCGCTCATGGACGCGGCGCTAGCGTGGCTGGCCGATGCCTATCCCGGCCCGGTCTGGCTTGGTGTCTGGTCCGGCAATGCGCGCGCACAGGCGGTCTATGCCAAGCGCGGCTTTGAGAAGGTCGGCGAATATGGTTTCCCGGTCGGCGACTGGACCGATCATGAGTATATCTACCGCCGGCCCTGAGGGACGTTAGAGCGCGCTACCCATCAATGCGGGGAAAAAGCCCTCATGCGCGGCGCGCAGGTCGACTAGCGGCACGCCGGCGACGGCATCGCCGCCCACCGTACCGATCCGCGCCGCGCCCGGCACGTCGATACCCTGCGCCGTCGTGACGATGTAGCGACCCTGATCCTCGCCGAACGCGCTCGCGATCGTGAAGGAGGTCGTCACCTCGGCGCCGATGTCGCCCGCCAGCGCCATCTCCGCCAGAGTGACCAGCAGACCACCGTCCGAAATGTCATGAACCGCCGTCGCCTTGCCTTCGGCGACCAGCGACCGGACGAGATCGGCATTGGCGCGCTCGGCCGCCAGATCCACCTTGGGTGCATCGCCCGCCTCACGCCCGGCAATCTCGCGCAGCCAGATCGACTGGCCGAGATGTGTGCCTTTGCCGCCGATCAGCCAGATCGCATCGCCTTCATTCTTGAACGCGACCGTCGCCATCACATCCACATCCGCCAGCAACCCGATGCCGCCGATCGCCGGGGTCGGCAGGATCGCCGAGCCGCCGCCCGTCGCCTTGCTCTCATTATAGAGGCTGACGTTGCCCGACACGATCGGGAAGTCGAGCGCACGGCATGCGTCGCCCATGCCATCGAGGCAGCCGGTCAGCTGCGCCATAATCTCGGGCCGTTGCGGATTGGCGAAGTTCAGGCAGTTGGTAACGGCGAGAGGCGTTGCGCCGACCGCGCTCAGGTTGCGATAGCATTCGGCAATCGCCTGCTTGCCGCCCTCATAGGGGTCGGCATAGCAATAGCGCGGCGTGCAGTCGGTGCTGATCGCGATGCCCTTGCGCGTGTCATGGACGCGCACCACCGCCGCGTCGCCGCCGGGGCGCTGCACCGTGTCCGCGCCGACCATATGGTCGTACTGCTCCCAGATCCACCGCCGGCTGGCGATGTCGGGCGAGGCCATCAGCTTAAGCAAATCCGCGCCCACATCCGCGCTTTGGGGAATATCGCCCAGCGGCTCGACCTTGGCCCAAACCTTGTAATCCTCGCGCGACAGCGACGGCCGGTCATAGAGCGGCGCGTCGTCCGCCAATGGAGCGAGCGGAATGTCGCAGACGATCTCGCCCTTATGCTCCAGCACCATCCGGCCGGTATCGGTGACATGCCCGATGACCGCGAAGTCCAGCTCCCATTTGCGGAAGATCGCCTCGGCGAAGCCTTCCTTGCCGGGCTGGAGCACCATCAGCATCCGCTCCTGGCTTTCCGACAGCATCATCTCATAGGCGGTCATGCCGGTCTCGCGCTGCGGCACGTCGTCCATCTTGAGGTGAATGCCGACGCCGCCCTTGGACGCCATCTCGACGCTGGAGGAGGTGAGGCCCGCCGCGCCCATATCCTGAATGGCGACGATCGCGTCGGACGCCATCAGTTCCAGGCACGCCTCGATCAGCAGCTTCTCGGTGAAGGGGTCGCCCACCTGCACGGTCGGGCGCTTGGCGTCGGCGTCGTCGCCGAAATCGGCCGAGGCCATGGTCGCGCCATGGATGCCGTCGCGGCCGGTCTTGGACCCCACATAGACGATCGGGTTGCCGACGCCGGATGCGGCCGAATAAAAGATCTTGTCGGTGTCCGCGACGCCCACCGTCATGGCGTTGACCAGGATGTTGCCGTCATAAGCGGGGTGAAAGTTGACCTCGCCCCCCACAGTAGGCACGCCCACGCAATTGCCGTAGCCGCCGATGCCATGGACCACGCCGCTGATGAGATGCTTCATCTTCGGATGATCGGGCCGGCCGAAGCGCAGCGCGTTCATGTTCGCGATCGGCCGCGCGCCCATGGTGAACACGTCGCGCAAAATGCCGCCCACGCCCGTCGCCGCGCCCTGATAGGGTTCGATATAGGACGGGTGGTTGTGGCTCTCCATCTTGAAGATGGCCGCCTGCCCGTCGCCGATGTCGACAACCCCTGCGTTTTCGCCGGGGCCACAGATGACTTGCGGGCCAGTGGTCGGCAGTTTCTTGAGGTGGATCCGGCTCGACTTGTAGCTGCAATGCTCCGACCACATGACGGAGAAGATGCCGAGTTCCGTGAGGTTCGGCTCTCGCCCCAGCGCGTTCAATACGCGGTCATATTCTTCCGGGGAAAGGCCGTGTTCGGCGACGATTTCCGGGGTGATGGCCTGGGTCTTTTGGGGCGCGGAGCTGGACATGCCCGCGCCTTTAGCGGCGGCGGGCGGTAAGGGCAATGGCGCGATGCGGTACGGCGTCCGCCGAAGCAACCTCTGCGCCCAAGAAAAAGGCCGGACCTTTAGGGGAGGTCCGGCCGGTTATGCTTCAGCAGGCTGGATCGATCAGACGTGGCAGCCCTGCGCGCCCTTGCCCGGCACGGTGATGGTCACGTCGTCGCCCTGGCCCGACACTTCATAGCCGCCTTCGGCGACATAGGGCTTGCCCGCTTCGGGGGCAGCCAGCTTGGTCGCTGCGCCGGTCTTTTCGGTACGCAGCAGCGCCGTCTTGTCGTCGCTCATGAAGTCGACGAAGATCAGGCTGTTGTCTTTGCAACGATATTGCTTGTTGGCCTTCACCGAGGGCGGCAGTTCGACCGGCGCGGCGTTGGCGAGCTGTTCCGCCATCGGATCGGCAGGGCCACCGACGACTTCAGGCTGGTCATTATTGTTGCAGGCCGACAGCAGGGTCAGGCCGGCAACGGCGATCAGGGGGAGATAAGATTTCATAGCGATCCTTCTATGTGCATGTGCAACATCGTGCGTCAACGCAAAATCGGCCATTTCCCGCCATGGCTGTGAAATGACGTCATGACAGCACGATGACAAAGTTGTAGCCGAATGCGCGTCCGGGCGGCGGGACTTGACCGCAAGCGTGTGCGCGGCCAATGCAGGACGCCATGGCTGAGGATCAATCCAACCCCGATGTCGAGGCGCTGTCCTTCGAGGAAGCGCTGCGCGCGCTCGAACAGATTGTCCGCCGCCTCGAAAGCGGGGATGTGCCGCTCGACGAGTCGATCTCGCTCTATGCCAAGGGGGAGGCGCTGCGAAAGCGTTGCGCTGACCGGTTGCAGGCGGCCGAGGCGCGCATCCAGAAGCTGACCGTCGATGCCGGGGGCGCGGTTACGGGTGCCCAGTCCTTCGGCGCGGACTGAGGCGGCTATGGCGGGGGAGGGGGACGCTTCGGCAACCGCGCTGGTCACGCTGCGCGCCAGCGACGTTGCGCGCGAGATTGACGCCGCCTTCGACCGCCTGCTCGCCTTGCCGGGCGATCCGCGCGACCGCCTCTACGCGGCGATGCGCCATGCCGCCATCGGCGGCGGCAAGCGGCTCCGTCCGTTGCTGGTGCAGGCGGCGAGCGACCTGTTCAACATTTCGCGCGATTCGGCGCTGCGTGTCGGCCTCGCGATCGAGTGCATTCATGTCTATTCGCTGATCCACGACGACCTCCCGGCGATGGACGATGACGACATGCGCCGGGGCAAGCCCACCGTCCACAAGGCGTTTGACGAAGCGACGGCGATCCTTGCGGGCGATTGCCTCCACGACCTCGCCTTTCAGATCCTGGCGGATGAGGAGACGCACCCCGATCCGTTCGTCCGTATCGAACTGGTGAAGGCGCTGGCGCTCGCCAGCGGCCCGGTCGGCATGGCGGGCGGGCAGATGATGGACCTGGAGGCGGAAAAGACCCGCTTCGACCTCGCCACCGTCACCCGACTCCAGAATCTCAAGACCGGCGCGCTCATCGCCGTCTGTGTCGAGGCCGCCGCGATCATGGCGCGCCTGCCCGCAGAAGCGCGGCTGCGCCTCCACGGCTATGCCCGCGATATCGGCCTCGCCTTCCAGATCGCCGACGATCTGCTCGACGTGGAAGGGGATGCGGCGCTCGCCGGCAAGGCATTGGGTAAGGATGCGGCGGCGGGCAAAGAGACGTTTGTCTCTCTGCTGGGTGTCGATCGGGCGCGGGAGCAGGCTCATATGCTGGTCGATCAGGCCAAGGCGCATCTGCATGGGCATGGCGCGGAAGCGGACCTGTTGCGCGCCATCGCCGATTATATCGTGGAAAGGGACCGCTAAAGCCCATGACCAAACCGCGCATCGGTGTCTATCCCGGCACGTTCGATCCCATTACCCTCGGGCATATGGACATCATTCGGCGTGGCGCGAAGCTGGTCGACAAGCTGGTGATCGGCGTCACGACCAACATCTCCAAGTCGCCCATGTTCAGCGACGATGAGCGGTTGGACATGGTGGGCCGCGAATGCGCCGGCATCGACACGGAGATCGTCGTCACCGGCTTCAACTCGCTGCTGATGGACTTTGCCGAATCGCAGGGGGCGAGCGTCATCATCCGTGGCCTGCGTGCAGTCGCCGACTTCGAATATGAATATCAGATGGCGGGGATGAACCAGCAGATCAATGGGCGGGTCGAGACCGTTTTCCTCATGGCCGACGTGTCGTTGCAGCCGATCGCCTCGCGCCTGGTCAAGGAAATCGCGCTCTATGGCGGGCCGATCCACAAGTTCGTCAGCCCGGCAGTGCGCGAAGAGGTGGAGGCCAGGGTCGAGAAGATCGGACGCAAGGGCGCCGGCTGAGCTGCTTTTAAGCCTTCGTTCAGTTGCCAATCGCGATCAGCGCGCTATCAGAGCCGCTTCGATCGATAAGCCGGCAAGAGATTTTGAGGAACATCACCCCCATGCGTTTCACTCGCGCGCTCAGGACCGTGGCGATCGGTGTCGCCCTTACCACGTCGGGGCTGGCCTATGCCCAGGGCGGTGGCGGCAACAATGCCGAGGAGATGAAGAAGGCCGAAGCCGCCGTGCGAGCGGCCGAAAACGCCAAGTCGCTCGGCGAAGAGACCGCGCCCAAGCTGCCGCCCGCGACCGTGCCGGCCGATCCGCAGAATATCTGGGACTTGGACCTGTCGAGTGGCGGCCGCGTCCGTATCCAGCTCCGCCCCGACATCGCGCCAGCCCATGTTGAACGGATCAAGGAACTGACGCGCCAGGGCTTCTACAACGGCCTCAAATTCCACCGCGTCATCCCTGGCTTCATGGCGCAGGGCGGCGATCCGAAGGGCGACGGCACCGGGGGATCGCAGCTTCCCGATCTCAAGGCCGAATTCAATCCGATGCCCCATCTGCGCGGCACCGTCTCCATGGCGCGCGCCCAGAGCGAGGACAGCGCCAACAGCCAGTTCTTCATCGTGTTCCTGCCCCGCATGCAGCTCGACAAGAAATATACCGTCTTTGGCCGTGTGATCGAGGGCATGAATTATGTCGACGCTATCGCTCAGGGCGAGCCGCCGGAAAATCCCACTGTGATCCTCCAGGCGTCGATCGAAAGCGACGGCAAGCCGCCGGTCACCGCGCCTGTCGCTCCCGCGCCCGCCGCGCCGTCGATCAGCGCGCCTGCCCCAGCACAGTAAGCCGCTTCTCCCCTTTCCCGTTCGCTTTGAGCGACGTCGAGAAGCCTGTAGCGCCCTCGCTCGATCCGAACGGCGGTTTGACGAAGGCCCGTTTATCCATGCGCGTCGACCTGTTCGACTTCGACCTGCCGCCTGAGAATATCGCGCTCCGACCTGCGTCGCCGCGCGATAGCGCGCGGCTGCTGCACGTGCCGGGTGAGGGCGCGATGACCGATCATGCCGTGCGCGACCTGCCCTCGCTGCTGCGCGCGGGCGATGTGCTGGTCTTCAACGACACGAGGGTGATTCCGGCCCAGCTCGAAGGGCGGCGGGGCGACGCGCGGATCGGCGCGACGCTGCACAAGCGGCTTGGCCTGCGCCAATGGCAGGCGTTTCTGCGGAACGCCAAGCGGGTGCGCGAAGGCGACCGGATCGACTTTGGCGCGGGGGTCATCGCCCTAGCCGGCCCGCGCGACACCGACGGCGGCGTCACGCTCGATTTCGAAGGCGAGGAGCCGGTCGAACTGCTGCTCGAACGGGCGGGCACGATGCCGCTGCCTCCCTATATCGCCAGCAAACGCCCCACCGACGAGCGCGACCGCAGCGATTATCAGACGATGTTCGCGCGGGAGGATGGCGCGGTAGCGGCCCCCACCGCCGCGCTGCATTTCACCCCAGAACTTGTGTCAGCCATCGCCGACGCCGGCATCCGAACCGAGACGTTGACGCTCCATGTCGGTGCGGGCACCTTCCTGCCGGTCAAGGCAGAGGATACTGACGACCACCATATGCACGCCGAATGGGGCCGCATCGACGCCGCCACCGCCGACCGCCTCAACGCCGCGCGCGCGGCCGGCGGCCGGCTGATTGCGGTCGGCACCACCTCGCTGCGCCTGCTCGAAAGCGCGTGCGGCGGAGACGGCGTGATCCGCCCCTTTGCCGCCGAAACCCGCATCTTCATTACACCCGGCTATCGCTTCCGGGCGATCGACGGGCTGATGACCAATTTCCATCTGCCCAGATCGACGCTGTTCATGCTGGTCAGCGCGTTGATGGGGCGGGAGCGGATGCAGGAAGCGTACAGGCACGCCATCGAAGACGGTTATCGTTTCTATAGCTACGGCGATTCGAGCCTGCTGCTGCCGGCGGGGTAGGGCGGAAGGTGCGCCTGACGGCACCCGTTCAATTCCTCCACGGACGACACCGGCAAGCGAACGCCTCTTCCACGGTTTCGACGAAACGCGTCCTGTCGATAGCATTCAAAATATTGGCGACCTTCTTCTAAACCTAGAGAGATGACCTGCTTCCGGGTTGAAAATCCCGGTTACGCTACGGAAAGCGGCGCATGTCGTTGGTCGGCGGCCGAATGTCGTTCGTCTACCTTTGCCGCCGCCGGGCGTGTCGGATGGCCAGATCATCGAAGGTCGCGCGGCAGGGTGCATGAATCGGTTATGCTGGCGACATCCGACAGACGCGCCGGGCCGTTCACCCACGGTTCACCGTAAGGAGCGTCGTTTGACATGCAGCAGTTTCGACCCGATCCGGTGTGCCCGACAGCGCCTGGATACGCCCCCGGCAATCCCTTGCGCCGGGGGCGTTTTCTATTGTCGCGCGGGCGCGCCTCCCCCTCATCCCGATTCGCGCTTTCCCTTACGGCAGCATGTCGTTTGCGGCGGGTGGGATGTCGTTGGTCACGCTGTTGGTCCTGTTCTCACGGCCCTTTGTCGGTTGGCCGATGTGCGTCGCTTCCGGTCGAAGCGTGCGCGCGGCAGACGCCAAGCGCCACTACACCGGACAAGCGAACGGGCGACGGGCCGGCTCCGAAGACCCTTGACGGCTCAGTCCGTTCGCACCCGGCAAAGCGCCGCTATGCCCCCCTGTCGGGCGGCGCGCCGGGCATCACAGAATCGAGGAGAAAGCCCCATGTTCGTTTCGCCCAAGTTCGTCACCGCCCTTGCAGGCGTCGCTCTGGCCCTCAGCAGCGGCGCGGCTTCCGCCGAGGATTTTCAGTCCAATGGCCGCACGAAGGAAGTCTATCATGGCGACTTGGACCTGACCAAGGCCGACCAGCAGAAGGAACTCCGCAGCCGGCTGGCCCGCGCAGCCATTAGCGTGTGCGCCTCATCTGACCTCTACGCGCAGCAGATGTGCAAGGCGAAGGCGATGGCAAATGTCGCGCCGCGCATCAGCGCCGCGATCGCCCGTGCTGAGACCAAGGAGCGCTATGCCGACGCGCGTGGCTCCGAGCCGGTGCGGCCGGTTGTCGGCAACTGACCGCCGCGCAAGGCTCATGACAGCGAAAGGCCCGGCCGGGACGCCGGGCCTTTTTGTGTGCGTGCAATATCCGTGACCCAGATCGCGTTACGGATGTTGCAGTCACACAAAAAAGCGGCCCGATAAGAGGCCGCTCCTTAAAGCCGAAACGAATCGGAAGATCAGGCCGCGGCGGCGGCCTTCTTCTTCACAATGTCGCGCTTCAGGCGGCGGGCCTTAAGCGAGAGCTTGTCGTCGCTGGTCTTGACCAGCCAGTTGTCGAGACCGCCATTATGTTCGACCGAACGCAGGCCGTGGGTCGACACGCGCAGCTTGACCGTGGTTTCCAGCGCCTCGGAAATCAGCGAGACGTTCTGCAGGTTGGGCAGGAACACCCGCTTGGTCTTGTTGTTGGCGTGGGACACATTGTGACCCACCTGGCGACCCTTGCCGGTCAGCTCGCAAATGCGCGACATAGTCAATCAACCTTTGAAAAATACGGGTTCGTTCGGAAAGCCGCGCCGATAACGGGATTCGGGAGGATCGTCAAGCAGGCCGGAGGGTGAATCGCAACCGTTATGCGTCGCGCGCGTTTAACCTGCCTTACCATGAAGGAGGCGGAATATGCGAGTCATCGGTGGTGTGCTGGTCATCATCCTGCTGATCCTGGCCGGCGGCATCGCCACCGGCTTCATCGACCTGCAAAAGACCCAGGACGGGCGCTTGCCCGAAGTTGCGATCAAAGAGGGGAAGCTCCCCAAATATGACGCCGATGTCGCGAAGGTGGAAGTGGGCACCCGCAAGGAAACGATCGAGGTGCCGACGGTGGACGTGAAGAAGCCCTGATCTTTTCTTGACGGCGCTCGATGGGCTAAGGGCGGGGTCGATGGCCTCGCCTTTTCCTTTACCCCCGCCGATGCGCCGCGCGCTCGATCTTGCCCGCGCGGCGCAGGCTGAGGGCGAGGTGCCAGTTGGCGCCGTCGTGACTAAGGACGGCGCGATCATCGGCGAGGGGCAGAACCGGAATCGCCGCGACAATGATCCCACCGCGCATGCCGAGATGGTCGCGATGCGGGCGGCGGCGGCGAGACTTGGCGACTTTCGCCTGACCGGATGCGACCTGTGGGTCACGTTGGAGCCTTGCGCCATGTGCGCGGGAGCTATTTCCCATGCGCGGATAGCGCGGCTCTATTATGCGGCGGGCGATCCCAAAGGCGGTGCCATCGAGCAGGGGCCGCGCCTCTTCACCCAGCCGCAATGCCTGCATCGGCCGGAGGTCTATGGCGGATTGGCCGAGGTGGATGCCTCAGCGCTGCTGCGGGACTTTTTCGCGGCGCGGCGCTGAATAGTCGATGCGGTAGAGCTGATAGGGGAGGGTCATGCCGGTCCGGAGCGTCACCGGCGTCAGCCATGCGGGGCGGTGGCCGCGCATCAGGTCGGCATAGAAACCGCGCGGGCTGCGCGCCTGGTAGATGGTGCCTTCGGGGAAATCGGGGCAAACCAGCAGATAGGTCGCGCCATGCCTGCCCGCGATGGCGCGAAAGCCGTCAGCTGGCCCGTCGAAGGCGTGATGGATGTTCAGGATCGCCGCTCCGTTGCGATGATAGGGGCCGGCGACGGCGCTGTGATGCGTCGTGGCGATGAGGCGCGGGCCAAGATCGACCATGGTGAAGATCGTGGCGGGCGGCAGCTGGTCCAGCACCTCCAGCGCGGGCAAGGTGCGGCAGCGGCCATTCGCCTTGTTGATGGCGTCGGTGCGGGCCTTCGCGGAGGGCCGCCAGGGTTTGGGCGTGGTGCCGGTCGCCTGCTGCCAGAGTTTGAGCGCCGGCGTGTAGAGCGGTGAGGCGGCGGCGGCGGTGGCGATCAGGGCCGTGCCGATGGCGGCGGCGATGCGGGTCCGTCGCGTCCCGGTGAGGAGCGCGCTCAGCAAGCGGTGCGCCGCCCAGGCGGCGGGCGGGATCGCGAGCAGCTGCGCCGCCGGCCCTGTACGCAGCTGCCAGAAAAGCAGCGCGGTCGAAAAGAGCATCATCAGGCCGACGGTCGCCCAGGCCCAGAGCCGCTCGCCGTCCCGCCGCGCGTCGCACAGCGCCCAGAGGAGGCCGATGAGCCCCGCGACCGGCATCGCCAACAGCGGCACGACGAGGCTTTGCGCCTGCGCGGTAATAGGCTTCGCCTCGCGGATGTTGACGAGCCAGAGCCGCTGCAATTCGGGCGAAATCTGGTAGGGGCTGAGGCATTGCGGCCAGTTCACATAGAAGAAGGCGGCGACCGCGCCACCCACCAAAGCACCCGCGCCCAACCGAACAGGCCAGCGGCGCGAGGGGATCAGCGACAGGAGGACCATGCCCGCCCCCGCCGCACTGAATATTGCGACCCAGATGGGCGAGAGGGCGTCGCACACAGGTTTGCGGTTGGCGTAACTGGCTAAGAGGAGATAGAGAAGGGATGTCGCCCCCGCTAGGCTAAGCCCATAGGGCAGCATCCGCCACTCCGCGCCGGGGCGATACACCCAGCGCAGCGCGATCAGCGCCCCGCCCGCCGCGAGGTAAACGATCATCTCCATGCCGATCGCGACGGACAGCGCGCTGCTGACCCCGGCCATCAGCCCGCCACGCACCCGCCGCTCGTCGATAACGCCGGAGAGCATCGTCAGCGCCAGCGCCAGCTGCCAGCCATGATGATCGATGCGCATCGGCGCATACATGCCGAGCGCCATCTGCGTGGCGAAGGGGGCGAGCGCCGCCAGCAGCCAGCCATTCGGCCCTGCGAGCCGCCGGCCGATGAAGCCCAGCGACAGCATGAGCAACAGCAGCGGCAAGAGCGGAGCGAGGCCGAGCGCCAGCCGATCCGCCAGCCCCTGGTCCACAAAGGCGCGGAAGAAGAGCATCAGCGATGCGATCGGCAAATCGACCAGCCGCGACCAGTGGATATTCGCGCCGCCCGGCGGATCAAGGCGATATTGGCGCAGGTCGAACCAGCCTTGCCCCGCCAGCCAGTCCTTCACCTGCACATAACGGATATTGTCGTCGGTATCGCCCAGCACCAGCCAGTGGATCGCCGACCAGCGCGTCAAGACGAAGCCCACTAAAGTCGCAACCCAGATGAGGAAGGTCAGCCACTTCCAGTGCCGCTGAGCGAGGTCGGCGAGCAGCACGCCCCGGCTGAGCGCATTTTTCCAGACGCTGTCCGCGCTATGCAAGGTCATGCCGCTCGATTAGAGGCTCCGCGTCAAAGCGCAACGGGGACGCTCATGAAATTCATCGAACGGGTGAGCGCGGAACATCGGGCGCTGTTCTGGCAACTGGTGCGCTATGGCGTGACGGGTCTGTTCGTAACCGCCTGCCAGGCGGCGATCTACTGGTGCCTTGCTGCGGTCGCGGGGCTGCATGTGCAGCTCGCCAATTTCATCGGCTATCTGGCGGCGGTGGCGATCGGCTATGTCAGCCACAGCGCCTTCACCTTTCGCGGCCACGGCGGCGAGGCGAGCCATGCCGCGCGCGGCGCAAAGTTCATAGCCGTGTCGCTGGTCAGCTATGCTCTGAATGCAACCTGGGTCTGGCTCTGCGTCAGCCATATGGGCTGGCCCGAATGGTCGCCCATACCGGCAATGCTGTTCGTTACGCCGGGGCTGGTGTTCCTGCTCAACCGGCAATGGGTGTTTCGCTGACTTTTGCCGCAACCTGCGTTTAGCGGCGGCCGCCATCGCACTGGCGCGGGGGGCGGGGGGTGCCTATAGCTTAGGCCATGGCATCGACCCAGAGACACAGGAAGCCCGCAAAAGTGCGGCCCGCCGGATTTCCCACACGCGAGGCGGTGATGGACTTCATCGCCACGTCCGACACGCCCGCCGGCAAACGCGAGATCGCCAAGGCGTTCGGCCTCAAAGGCCAGGAGAAGATCGCGCTCAAGGCGCTGCTAAAAGACATGGCTGACGAGGGCCTGATTGATGTCGGCCCGGCGCGCGCCTTCCACAAGATGGGCGGGGTGCCAAAGGTCACGGTGCTGCGGATCATCGATGTCGATGACACGACGCTGATCGCGACGCCCGAGCGATGGGAGGCGGAGGGTCAGCCCGCGCCCCGGCTGCGCGTGGTGGAGCGGGGGAAGAGGGGGGCGCTGACGATCGGCGACCGCATCCTGGCGCGCACCGAGGAAGCGGGGCGCGGCTGGATCGCGCATCCGATGAAGAAGCTCGCCAAGGCGAGCGAGGAATTGCTGGGCGTGGTCGAGCGGCTGGCCGACGGCAAGCTGTGGCTGCGCCCCGTGGACAAGCGCGTCCGCAAAGACACGCCGATCAGCGACGCGGGCGAGGCGAAGCCGGGCGATCTGGTGCTGGCCGAGCCGCATAGCCGCCCGCCGCGCATATCGGCGCGCGTGACGGAGATATTGGGCGATCCCTTCGCGCCGCGCAGCTTCAGCCTGATTGCGATCCACAAGCATGGCATTCCGCATGTCTTTCCTGAAAGGGTGGAGGAGGAGGCAGTCGCGGTGGCGGAGCTGCCGCTGCACGAGCAGAAGCGTGAGGATCTGCGGCATCTGCCGATCGTGGCGATCGATCCCGTCGATGCGCGTGACCATGACGACGCGGTGTGGGCTGCCTCGGACGATGACCCGGCCAATCCGGGCGGGTACAAGGCCATCGTCGCCATCGCGGACGTCAGCTACTATGTGCGGCCGGGAAACGCACTGGATAAAGAAGCAAGGAAGCGCGGCAACAGCGTCTATTTTCCCGATCTTGTGGTGCCGATGCTGCCGCACCAGCTGTCGTCGGACATATGCTCGCTGCGCGCGGGGCAGGACCGGGCCGCGATGGCGTGCCACCTGACGGTCAACGCGCAGGGCAAGGTGACGGCGTGGCGTTTCACGCGCGCAGTGATCAGGGTGGCGGCGGTGCTCGCTTATGAGGACGCGCAGGCGGCGGTCGATGGCGAGAAGGACAATGCACTGTTGGAGCCGGCCCTCAAGCCCCTCTGGACGTGCTGGGCGCTGCTGCGAAAGGCGCGCGAGGCGCGGGAGCCGTTGGCGCTGGAGCTGCCCGAGCGGCGGGTGGTACTGGACGAGAAGGGGCGGATCGTCAGCGTCGCGGTGCGCGAGCGGCTCGACGCGCATATGCTGATCGAGGATTATATGATCGCGGCGAATGTCGCGGCGGCCAAGGCGCTGGAGGCCAAGAAAGCGCCGGTGATGTATCGCGTTCATGAGCCGCCGAGCCGCGACAAGCTTGTGGCGCTCAAGGATTATCTGGCGACGTTCGACATCAGCTTCGCGCTGGGGCAGGTGGTGCGGCCGGCGACCTTCAACCAGCTGATCGCCAAGATTGGCGAGGCGGAGGAGAAGCCGCAGATCATGGAGATGATCCTGCGCAGCCAGACGCAAGCCTATTATGCGCCGGCGAACATGGGGCATTTCGGGCTGGCACTGGGCAGCTACGCGCATTTCACCTCGCCGATCCGGCGTTATGCCGACCTGCTGGTGCATCGCGCGTTGGTGGGCGCCTACGGGCTGGAACTGCCCGCGCCGAAGGGCGATATTCCGGCCAAGTCCTCGCTCAGCCAAGAGGATTATGAGAATATGGGGCGAGTGGGCGAGACGATCTCGACCCATGAGCGGCGGGCGATGGAAGCCGAGCGTGAGACGATCGACCGCTACGTCGCGGCTTATCTGTCAGTGCATGTCGGAGAGGTAATGCCGGCGCGGATCACCGGGGTGCAGAATTTCGGCTTCTTTGCGACGGTCGAAGGGCTGGGCGGCGATGGGCTGGTGCCTGTGTCGACGCTGGGGACCGAGCGGTTCTTCTACGACGAGGCGGGGCGGGCGCTGGAGGGCGTGGAGAGCGGGGATCGCTATGCGGTGGGGCAGCGGCTGGAGTTGCGGCTGGCGGAGGCGGACCCAATCAACGGATCGCTGCGCTTCGAGCTGCCCGATGCGCCGGCGGGTAGCGGCGGTGGGCCGGCGAAGCGTGATCGCACGCGGCCGGGCGCGCGGCCCGATGGACGGCGCGGGCGGCCGGCGAACATCCGGCATTTGGGGGCGAAGCGGGGGAAGCATCGGAAATGAGCCTTCTGCCCAGGACGACGATCCTTGAACGATTGCCGCTTCAGCTCAGGCGGTCGATGGCGTCGGCGTCGAGGCCGCCGGGGATGACCATGATGGGGCAGGGCAGCTTGCCCGCATCCGCGCCGGCGAAATGGCTGACGAGCTTTCCGGGATTGCCGCTGGCGGCCGCGCCGAGCACGAGGGCCGCGACATCGTCCATTTCTTCCAGCGTCTTGCGGACCACGACGACGGCTTCGCCCTGGCGCACGGTGATGCTGGGACGGATGCCGGATTCGTCGGACAGGGTGCCGGCCGCGCTGGTGACGAGCGCTTCGGCGCGTTGCAGCGCCTCATCCTCCATTGTCGCCTGCACGCCGCCCCACTGAACGAATTCGGCCGGCGGGATGAGCGCTAGGATGCGGACCGCGCCGCCGGTCTTGGCGGCGCGACGGGCGGCAAAGCGCAGCGCGGTTTCCGCTTCGGGCGACTCGTCCACGACGACCAGATATGTCCGCATAGGTGCCGCCCCCCTTGCATGCATTGCGTCCAATTGTCCGTCTGGAAGGACGCGTTGAACCTCTATGGTGAAATGTGAGGCATAAGTCGCGGGTCCGCAAGCCGTTGCTTGACCGATCCGGCAAATGGGTGGAAATGGGAGGCAAACAGCCGGATGATCCAGAAAAGGCCCTTAACCCTATGAGCACTAACATCCAGATGCCCGCGCTTTCCCCGACGATGGAGGAAGGCACGCTCGCCAAATGGCTGGTGAAGGAGGGCGACAGGGTGTCGTCGGGTGATCTGCTGGCCGAGATCGAGACTGACAAGGCGACGATGGAGTTCGAGGCGGTCGATGAAGGCGTGGTGGCCAAGATTTTGGTCGCCGAAGGGGCCGAAGGGGTGAAGGTCGGCACTGTGATCGCGATCATCGCCGAAGAGGGCGAGGACGTGACGGCAGCAGCGTCGGGTGGCGGCGCGAAGGCGGAGACGCCTGCGCCCAAGGCTGATCCGGTGCCCGAAAAGCCGGCCGCGCCCGCGCCGAAGGCCGATGCTGCGCCGGCCCCCAAGGCCGCGTCGGCGAGCGATGGCCGGGTCAAGGCGAGCCCCCTCGCGCGCCGGCTGGCAGAGGCGCAGGGCATCGACCTGTCGAGCATCACGGGGACCGGCCCGAACGGCCGGGTGGTAAAGGCGGACCTGGAGGGTGCGAAGCCCGCCGCTGCCGCACCGGCCGCTGCGCCCGCCCCTGCCCTCGTTGTCCATGCAGCTCAGGATTTCGGCATTCCGCACGAGGTCATCAAGCTGAGCGGCATGCGCAAGACCATCGCGCGCCGCCTCACCGAGTCCAAGCAGCAGGTGCCGCATATCTACCTGACCGTGGACATCCAGCTGGATAAGCTGCTCAAGCTGCGGGGCGAACTGAACGCTGGGCTGGAAAGCCGCAAGGTCAAGCTGTCGGTCAACGATCTGCTGATCAAGGCGCTCGGCGTCGCGCTGGTGCAGGTGCCCGAATGCAATGTGCAGTTCGCTGGCGACCAGATGCTGCAATTCAAGCGCGCCGATATCTCGGTGGCGGTTTCGATCCCCGGCGGGCTCATCACGCCGATCATCACCGAGGCAGACAGCAAGGGCGTCGCCGCCATTTCCACCGCGATGAAGGATCTGGCGAGCCGCGCCAAGGACGGAAAGCTGAAGCCGGAGGAATATCAGGGCGGTACGGCGTCGCTGTCCAACATGGGGATGTTCGGCATCAAGCAGTTCGAGGCGGTCATCAACCCGCCTCAGGCCATGATCATGGCGATCGGCGCGGGCGAGAAGCGGCCCTATATCGTTGAGGACGCGGTGCAGATCGCGACCGTCATGTCCGCGACCGGCAGCTTCGACCATCGCGCGATCGACGGTGCGGACGGCGCGCGGCTGATGCAGGTCTTCAAAGAGCTAGTCGAGAACCCGATCGGACTGCTCGCCTGATGGGGCATGTCGACGAACAGCCGCCGGAAGCCAGTCCGGCCGTTCGCGTCATCGCGATGCCCGCCGACACCAATCCCTATGGGGACATATTCGGCGGCTGGCTGATGAGTCTGATGGACTCGGCGGCGGGATCGGTCGCAGCGCGGCATAGTCACGGCCGCGCGGTCACCATCGCGGTCGAGGGGATGAGCTTCCTGCGCCCGGTGGTCGTGGGCGACGAGGTGTCGGTCTTTGCAACCCTTAAATCCGTTGGGCGCACGTCGATGAAGATCGCCGTAGAAGCATGGCGCCGGACCCGGCATGACGACCGCAGCTATCGTGTGACCCAGGCGACCTTTACCTTTGTGGCGATCGGGGAAGATCGCCAGCCCCGTTCCGTGCCGCCGATGGCGGAATGAGATAAGAGAGAAGAGAATATGGCTGAGAATTACGATCTCATCGTTCTGGGCTCCGGCCCCGGCGGCTATGTCGCTGCGATCCGCGCGGCGCAACTGGGCCTCAAGACCGCTATCGTCGAGCGTGAAAATCTGGGCGGCATCTGCCTCAATTGGGGCTGCATCCCGACCAAGGCGCTGCTGCGGTCGGCGGAGATTTTCCACTATATGCAGCATGCCGGCGATTATGGCTTGGCGGCCGAGAAGATCAGCGCCGACATCGCGGCGGTGGTCAAGCGTTCGCGCGGGGTTGCCAAGCAACTCAACCAGGGCGTCACGCACCTGATGAAGAAGAACAAGATCGCCGTGCACATGGGCGAGGGCAAGCTGACCGGGAAGGGCAAGCTGTCCGTCACCAAGGACGGCAAGACCGAGGAACTGACCGCCAAGAACATCATCCTGGCGACCGGCGCGCGGGCGCGCGACCTGCCGGGGACGCCGGCGGACGGCAAGCGGGTGTGGACCTATCGCCACGCGATGACCCCGCCCGAAATGCCGAGCAAGCTGCTGGTCATCGGATCGGGCGCGATCGGAATCGAGTTTGCGAGCTTCTATAACGACATGGGCGCCGATGTGACCGTTGTCGAAATGATGGACCGGATCGTGCCGGTCGAGGATGCGGATGTGTCCGCCTTCCTCGAAAAGGCATTGAACAAGCAGGGCATGACCATCCTGACCGGTGCCAACGTCAGCGATATCAAGGTGAGCGACAAGGGCGTGTCGGCCAAGCTGAAGGATAAGGCCGGCAAGGAAAGCGCCGCCGAGTTCAGCCATATGATCGTGGCCATCGGCATCGTGCCCAACACGGCAGACATCGGCCTCAAGGAACTGGGCGTCGCGGTGGACGATCGCGGCTTCCTCAAGACCGACGAAATGTGCCGCACCAATGTGGACGGTATCTGGGCAATCGGCGACATTACCGCCCCGCCATGGCTGGCGCACAAGGCGAGCCATGAGGGCGTGATCGCCGCCGAAGCCATCGCGGGCAAGCATCCGCACGCGATGGACCCGCGCAACATTCCGGGCTGCACCTACTGCCATCCTCAGATCGCGTCGGTTGGCCTGACCGAGGCGAAGGCGAAGGAAGCGGGCTATGAGGTGAAGGTCGGCATGTTCCCCTTCATCGGCAATGGCAAGGCGATCGCGCTGGGCGAGGCGGAAGGCTTCACCAAGACGGTGTTCGACGCCAAGACCGGCGAGCTGTTGGGCGCGCACATGATCGGCGCGGAAGTGACCGAGATGATCCAGGGCTACACCATCGGCAAGACGCTGGAGACGACTGAGGCAGAGCTGATGCACACGGTCTTTCCCCATCCGACCATTTCGGAATCGATGCATGAGAGCGTCCTCGCCGCTTATGGGCGCGCGCTCCATATCTGAGCCACGCAGATCGCTGCACAAAGGCGCGGGGGCTTTGGCCGTCGCGCTTTTCTGCGTGCTGCTGATCGCGTTGATGCAGCGGGCCGGGTGGCTGGACGCGATCAATGTCGGGCTGATGGAAGCGGGTGGCCGGGCGCGGGAGACGGCGCTGGGCGGGCATGTGACGACGGTGATGCGGCTGGCGTCGGCGGTCGGTGGGACCGCCGGGCGGCTGGCGCTGGTCGCGGTGGTGCTGCTGCCGTTGCTCTGGTTTGGGTGGCGGCGGTCGGCGCTGTGGTTCGGCGCGACGATCGCCGGGGGCACGTTGCTCAATCTGGGGTTGAAGCAGCTTTTCGCCGCGCCCCGGCCGGACCTGCTGCCGCATCTGGATATCGTCCACACCTATAGTTTCCCGAGCGGCCATGCGGCGGGGAACATGATCTTCTTTGGCGCGGTGGCGATGCTGGCAGGGCGGCGGGGCGGTTATGTCGCAGCGGCGGCGATGATCGCGCTGATCGGGGTCAGCCGGGTGTGGCTGGGCGTCCATTGGCCGAGCGACGTCGTCGCCGGGTGGATCGAGGGGGTGGGCTGGCTGGCTTTTTGCGGAGCCTGGCTACCAGCGCGGGGAGGGCAGCAGAAGCTCCCGACGGAGGTCGTTGTGCGGCGGCATCCCGTCGCTTGTGATGAAGCCGTGGACCCAGAAACTGTCATAGGCGGTGGCGGCGGCAATCAGCATTAGCGGGATTGCGGTGGCCGCAAGCAGCCGCTGGGCCCCGCGCATCGGCTGGGCGGGCGACAAGGCGAGTAGGACGAGCGGCAGGACCGGGAGGAAATAGCGCCCCTGTGTCCCCTGAATATAATCCGCGCCGAGTGGCGTTCCGGTCAGATACATGGCGGTTTCGATGAGCAGCGCCACGCCGCCGGCCACGGCCAGCCACCAGAGGCGCTGGACGAGACCGAAGCGCGCGCCGGAGCCGCTCGCGACGCCTACGCCGAGCATCAGCAGCGCAAGCGGATAGGCGAGGAGTGGCAGGAGGATCGCGTTCCAGCCGAAGCGGCCGACGATCTGGAGCGCATAGACGGGCGCGCGTTCGGCGACGCTGGAGACGAGGATGCGAACGAAGCCGGCGGGATCGGCGAAGATGAGCGCGAGCTGGTCGCGCAGCGGCGCGGTCATCATCGTCTCGCCGGTCTTGCGCGACTGGATATGGTAGAGCGCCTGGCTGCCGCCTGAAAGGTGCATCCAGCCGAGGAAGGCGACGGCGCCGAGCGCCATGGCGGCGAGGATCAGCCATGGGCGGCCATCGCGGCGGCCGGTGGGCCAGCGCAGGCCGGCGGCCATGAGGGGGAGATAGACGCCCTTGCACAAGGCGAGCAGCGGGGCGGTGACGAAGAGGGCGGCGGTACGGGCCGGGGCTTGGCTCATGAAGCCGCAGCGCAGCGCCAATGCGAGGCCGAGGAAGCCGAGGCCGTCGATGACGGCGTCGGGCGAGAGCGAGCCGGTCTGATAGGCGAATGTTGGCAGCAGCGCGGTAGCGAGTAGCGCGTTACGGCCGAAGGGAAGCAGCATGAGCGCGGCGGCGAGCAGGGCGAGGCCTGCGAGCGCGTTGACGATACGTCCGGCGTAGAGGGCCTCGATCCAGGGCAGGCCGGTGGCGCGGCCGAGCGCGAGGCCCGCCGCGCCGGGGGCGTAGAGGCTGGGCGCGTAGCTTGCAACATTGGGGAAATCGGCGAAGGCGGCGCCGGGGCGGGCTGCGTCGGCGGCCGCGCTGGTTTTGAGCTGCTCGGTGTCGAAGCGGCGCAGGATGGGCGGCACGTCGGTCGGGAAATCGGCGGCGTGGATGTCGAGCGCGGCGCGGGGCAGGTCCGCGCCAATCGCGGGGCCGCGCTGCTCGGTCAGCAGCTTGCCCTGCGTGAGGGCGAGCGCCTTCATATAATGCTGGTTCTCGTCGGGCGCCTGAAAGGGCGGGGTGACGATGGCGAAGAACAGGGTCGCGACGCAGACGAGAGCCAGCAGCAGCTTTTCGGACGCGCTCCAAGGCGCGGCGAACAGCATGTCCGCCGTGCCGCCTGGGCGCATCTGGTGCCGTTCGCTTCGCATGATCCTGTGTCGTTCCGCCCGAGGTAATGGCGAGCATCGCAGCGGGGGCTTAATATTTCGCGACTGTCAGGGAATGTTGCTGCGCGCTGCCCTTGATAGCAGGGCTGCGCTCCGGCATTCGCCGGAGTGCCGAATTATTCCTCCGCTTCCGCCTTCACCTCCGGCGGATGCAGGCGAAGGCGGGTGACGCGGCGGCCGTCGCTGGCGACGATTTCGAGTTTCCAGCCGCTTTCCTCGTGCAGCAATATCTCGCCGGGGTCGGGAACGCGGCCGGCGAGGATGAAGGCGAGGCCGCCGAGCGTGTCGACATCCTCCTCAATGTCGCCCAGCCGTTCGTCGATTTCCTCGGCCACATCGTCCAGTTCGGCGCGGGCGTCGGCTTCCCACAGGCCACCGTCGAGCGGGACGAGCATCGCTTCGGGCGCGTCGTCATGCTCGTCCTCGACCTCGCCGACGATTTCCTCGACCAGATCCTCGAAGGTCAAAAGCCCTTCGGTGCCCGAATATTCGTCCAAGACGATGGCGAGATGGGTGCGCTTGGCGCGCATTTCGGCGAGCAGATCGAGCGCGCCCATGCTTTCGGGAACGTAGAGCGGCTGGCGGATCAGCGGTTCGAGCGTGTCGGGCACCGGCGCCTTGCCTGCCAGGATGGCGAAGGCGTCGCGGATGTGGATCATGCCGACGATCGTGTCGAGATTTTCGCGATAGACCGGGATGCGACTATGCCCTGCCTCGGCGAAGAGCGCGGCAAGGTCGGCGAAGCTCGCTTTTTCCTCGATCGCGATGATGTCGGCGCGGGGCACTGCGACATCATCCACCGTATGTTCGGAAAAATGGAGGAGATTGCGCACCATCTGCCGCTCGATCGCGGACAGGTCGCCCTTGGCTGGCGGGTTTTGCGCCTGATCTTCCTCGTCATAGTCGTCGAGCGCTTCTTCCAGTTCCTTGCGGAGGCTGGTTTCGCCATTCTCGCCGAACAGGAGCGACTTGATGCCGCTCCATAGGCCGCCTTCGCCGCTACTGTCCGTTTCTTTCGAACCGGCGCCCTCGTCAGCCATGATGTCGTTCAATCCCCTGTTGGTCGATCCGCATAGGGATCGGCAAGCCCCAGGCTGGCGAGCGCGGCGATCTCCAGCGCTTCCATGGCCTCGGCCTCATTGTCGTCCATATGGTCGTAGCCGAGCAAATGAAAAGTGCCATGGGCGATCAAATGGGTGGCATGATCGGCGACGCTGATGCCCTTTTCGGCGGCTTCGGCGGCGCATACCCCTTCGGCCAGCACGATGTCGCCCAGCAGCACCTCGCCATCGTCGGTGTTGGCGGTGGCCTGGAGCAGGTCGTCCTGGACCATCGGGAAGGAGAGGACGTTGGTCGGCTTGTCCTTGTCGCGATAGGCGCGGTTGAGGCTGTGGACTTCCTCATCCGAGGTGAGCTTCACCGCGATTTCATAGAGGGTGGGTGCGGCGGCGAAGGAGGCATAGGGGCTGTGCGCGATGGCGGCGGCGACGGCGCGGTCGGCGATGAACTGCCAGTCGGCGTCCGGCCAGCCGGCATCGTGGAGGAGGGCGACGTCGATCATATTTTCAACCTTCCGTTCTGGCTGAGCGAAGTCGAAGCCTCCTGACTGAGTGGAGGCGAAGTGGCCTCGCTCCGCCCGGCAGAGCCCTTCGACAGGCTCAGGGCGAAAGGGTTATGAATCAGGTCAAGCATCCGGCCCCTCATAGGCCTGGACGATGCGGCCGACGACCGGGTGGCGGACCACGTCGGCGATGCCGAAGGGGATCATGGCGATGCCCTCCACGCCGTCGAGCCGCGCGACCGCGTCGGCAAGGCCGGAGATGCCGGGCTGAGGCAGGTCGACCTGCTTGGGGTCGCCGCAGATGACCATGCGGCTGCCTTCGCCGAAGCGGGTGAGGAACATCTTCATCTGGGCGATGGTGGTGTTCTGTGCTTCGTCGAGCACGATGAAGGCGTTGGCGAGGGTGCGGCCGCGCATGAAGGCGAGCGGGGCGATCTCGATTTCGCCGCTGGCGATGCGGCGTTCCACCTGTTCGGCGGGCAGGGTATCGTGCAGCGCGTCGTAGATCGGGCGAAGATAAGGATCGACCTTTTCCTTCATGTCGCCGGGCAGGAAACCGAGCTTCTCGCCCGCCTCCACCGCCGGGCGGGAGAGGATGAGGCGATCGACGGTGCCAGTGATGAGCTGGCTGACCGCCTGGGCGACGGCGAGATAGGTCTTCCCGGTGCCCGCCGGGCCGAGCGCGAAGATGATGTCGTTGCGCGTCAGCGCCTCCATATAGGCGACCTGCGTGGCGCTGCGCGGAACGATGGTCTTCTTACGGGTGCGGATCATCACCCTGGGCGGTTCGGCGACGTCGTGGCGGATGATGCCGTCGAGCGTGGGTTCGGACGACATGGCGATGACGGCCTCCACCGCGCCGCTGTCGATCTCCTGGCCCGCCACAATGCGATTATAGAGGCCGGTCATGACATCGCGGGCACGGGCGGCGGCCTGCGCTTCGCCCTCGATCTGGAGCTTGTTGCCGCGCGCGGCAATGTAGACGCCGAGGCGGTTTTCGATCGCGACGAGATTTTGGTCATATTGGCCGAAGAGCGCACCCAAAAGGTGCGGCTTTTCAAATGTGACTTCGAGGCGCGCGCGCTCTGCGGTGTCGGCGCGGGGGCTGTGATGGGGCTTTTTCGACATAGGTCAGCCTCTCCCTTGCTCGGTCATGCCCACGGCGGCGGGCATCCATCTCCCAAACCAAGCCTCTAGCGGTACGGTCCGGAGATGGGTTCCCGCCTGCGCGGGAACGACGGTGCGATGGTTCAAGCGGCCTTCCTCCTCACGGTTTCGCCGGCCAGGCTGTTGGGGCCGGCGCTGATGATATCGACGTCAACCAAATCGCCGATCGAAAGCTCCGGCGCGGTCACGACGACGGACTGGAGCCACGGCGACTTGCCGATGAGTTGACCGGGGTAGCGGCCCTTGCGCTCCAGCAAAATGTCGGTGGTGCGGCCGACGGTCGCCGCGTTGAACTCGGCCTGCTGGCGGTTCAACAGCGCCTGAAGCCGGGCGAGGCGGTCGTCCATGACCTCCGCCGCGACCTGGCCTTCCATGTCGGCGGCGGGGGTGCCGGGACGCGGGCTATATTTGAAGCTGTAGCATTGGGCGTATCGGACCTGTTCGACGATCGCGAGCGTGTCTTGGAACTCCGCCTCGGTCTCGCTGGGGAAGCCGACGATGAAGTCCCCGGAAATGGCGATGTCAGGGCGCGCGGCGCGGACGCGCTCGATGATCCGCAGGTATGATTCCGCGCTGTGACTGCGGTTCATGGCCTTGAGGATACGGTCGTTGCCTGCCTGTACCGGCAGGTGGAGGAAGGGCATGAGCTTGTCCACCTCGCCATGGGCGGCAATCAGGCCGTCGCTCATGTCGTTGGGATGGCTGGTGGTGTAGCGGATGCGCGCGAGGCCGTCGATCTTGGCCAGTTCGCGGACGAGACCGTCCATGCCCTGCGCGCGGCCCCTGTCGTCTTCGCCCGTCCAGGCGTTGACGTTCTGGCCGAGCAGGGTGATTTCGCGCGCGCCGCCATCGACCAGCGCCTTGGCTTCATCGATAATGGCGGACCAGGACCGGCTGATCTCCGCGCCGCGCGTGTAGGGAACGACGCAATAGGTGCAGAATTTATCGCAGCCTTCCATGATGGTGAGGAAGGCCGTGGGCCGGGCCTGCTTGGTACGGGCGGGGAGCGCGCCGAATTTGGAGGCGAGCGGCATATCGGTATCGACGGCGGCCTCTCCGCGTCCGGCCTTGCCGATGAGATCGGGCAGGCGGTGATAGGCCTGCGGCCCGACGACGATATCGACATTGCGTGCGCGGCGCTGGATTTCGCTCCCCTCGGCCTGGGCGACGCAGCCCGCGACGGCGATCATCGGGCGGGTTCCATCTTCGCGCGTCAGGCGGCCGATGTCGGAATAGACCTTGTCCACCGCCTTTTCGCGGATGTGGCAGGTGTTGAGAATGACGAGGTCGGCCTGCTCCCCGTCCGCCGCCGCCGTCATGCCCTGCATGCCCAGCATTTCGGCCATGCGCTCGCCGTCATAGACGTTCATCTGGCAGCCGAAGCTCTTGACGTGGAAGGTCGCGGGGCTGGTCTTGGCGGGCGTGCGGGAGGCGTCGTTACGATTCATATGACCCCGCTATATAGAGGGCGAACGATCAGCGGAAGGGCGCTGATGGCGCGCCATGCTCGCGGCGATGCGCTCTCGGGCGAGGGCGGCGATGGCCTTGCGGTCGGGGCAGGTTGCCGGATCGAAAGGTTCGAGGAAGCGCAGGGTGACGGGCAGCGACCCCTGTCGCGCCAGCACTCGCGCTGCGTTTGCCCCGGCCGGCTCCTCGCCAAGCCAGGCGATGTCCACAGCGGCGTCGCCATAATCGATATGAACCGGCTGGATCAGCACCGGGCGGGGCGGGGGCAGGAGGACGGCGAGCAGAGCGGGCTTGAACGGCAGAAGGGTGCGGCCGTCGCCGGTCGTGCCTTCCGGGAAAAGCGCGACGGGCTGATGGCCGAGCATGGCGGCGCGCAGCGCCTCGATCTGCCCCGACAGCGCGCCGCGCCGATCGCGCGAGACGAAAAGTGTATTGTTCTGCGCCGCGAGCCAGCCGATCGCAGGCCAGGCGGCGACATCGTCCTTCGATACGAAGGCAGCGCCGGTCGCCCCGCCCAAAGCCAATATGTCGATCCAACTCACATGATTGGAGAGGATGAACATGTCGCCGCCTTGGGGTTGCCCTTCGACCCGCACCCGCGCCCCGACCGCGCGGGCCGCCATGCCGAGAAAGAGGCGGGGCCAGGGGGAGCGGCGGCGGATGAGCCGCCAGAGGAGATGGAGCGGCAGGCAGAGAGCCAGGCTGGCGACCAGCGCGCCGATACGGCTGAGGCGACGCAGTGTCTCCAAGGCGAGTTCAGTTTTTTCGGTCGAGCGCGACGCCGTACAATTCCATGCGGTGATCGACGAGACGGAAGCCGAGCTTTTCGGCGATCTGCTTTTGCAGCTGTTCAAGCTCCGGGTCGACAAATTCGATGACGTTGCCGGTTTCGACGTCGATCAGATGGTCGTGATGCGCTTCGGGCGCCGCCTCATAGCGGGCGCGGCCATCGCCGAAATCATGGCGTTCCAATATGCCCGCTTCCTCGAACAGGCGCACGGTGCGGTACACCGTCGCGATCGAGATGCCCGGGTCGATCGCGGCAGAGCGGCGGTGCAGTTCCTCTACGTCCGGGTGATCGGTGGCGTCGCTCAAGACCTGCGCGATGACGCGGCGCTGCTCGGTGATGCGCAGCCCTTTTTCATGGCAAAGGGCTTCGACGTCGATTTTGCGGTTCATGCAGGCTCGCTTGCTGGCGGGGCGAAGGAAGGCAAAGCCTAGCGCCTTTTACTCATACAGGAAAGGGGCGCGTCGGCGACGCGCCCCTAGTCACGATCATCTGATGCGCTGGGCTTACTTCGCGCCGCGCGTGCGGCGGCGCTTGGTGCCCAGGCCAATTTTCTTGGCGAGAGTGCGGCGCTGTTCGGCATAGTTGGGGGCGACCATCGGATAGTCGGCGGGCAGGCCCCATTTGGCGCGATAATCTTCCGGCGTCATCTGATAATGGGTCATCAGATGGCGCTTGAGCATCTTGAGCTTCTTGCCGTCTTCCAAGCAGATGATGTAGTCGGGTTTGATGGAGGAGCGGACCGACACGGCGGGTTCCGGCTTCACTTCGGGCACGGGAGCGGGTTGGCTGAGGCCCGAGAGCGCCGAATGCACATTCTGGATCAGCGAGGACACATCGCCGACAGCGACGCTGTTATTCGAGACGTGGGCGGCAACAATGTCCGACGTCAAAGTAATGAGCAGTTCGCTCTGTGCTGATTCGTTTTCCATTTTTCGTTTCCTGCGAAGGCTATATCTAGTGCGACCCGCCCGAGGAAATTCATTTCAGGAGCGGTACAGGACCGCTAGACCCTCACGGCGCGACGTGCAAGGGCTTGCTGTATTACATTTGCATATCTTTGCGAAAACTCAACGCATCGTGAAGTTGGCCATCATTGCCGCGATAGTAACCGGGGCGGCGATGTACATATTCGAAACCGAGTTTCTCGTATAAACTTATAGCGTTGTTCGTCGAACGTACTTCCAGGTTCATTGAGATGATGCCTCGGCGGCGGGCGGTGCGGAGACTGTCGCGCAGCAGCGTTTCGCCGACGCCTCGGCCGCGCCAGAGCGGATCGACCGCAAGCAGCAGCAATTCGCATTCATCGAGCACCGACCGAACGAGCGCGAAGCCGAGCGGGGCGGCGTCGGTGCGGGCAATGGTGAGCCAGGTGCCGGGCATCTGCATGACGCTCGAAAGCTGGGGCAGCGTCCATGCTTCGCCAAAAGCAGGGTCGAAGGCGCGGGCCATGACCGCCATCGCATCCGCCATCGCGTTGCGGTCTGCCTCTTGATGGGTGTCGAGCGCGATGCCGGGCATCATGAGGCGGCGCGCTCCGCCAGAGTCATCGCGTCCGCGCCCCGGCCGTAGATGGGGCTGGGAGGCAGGGCGGGAAGGCCGGCGATCAGCGGAAAATCGGCCGCGTCTGGGTACAGGGCGATCGCCGCGCCCGCGCCGCGCGCGGTGACCAGTGCCTCCGCGCCGGTGCCATAGAAATGGTCGGCATCTATCCGTAGCGCCAGATCGGCGATGGGGGTCGAGACGATGGCGGTGCGGGGGGTGAGTCCGTCGTGCTCAAAACATTGCCAGAACAGTTCGCCATGCCCCCCGGTGATGGTGACCGCGATCGGCCCCGCGGAATGGTGCGCCGCCGCCTTCGCCGCGATCAGCGATGGGCTGCTATAGCCGTGGACCTGGATCGCCCAAGCCAACGCGAGCGCCCGGGCGGCAGCGATGCCGATGCGCACGCCGGTGAAGCTGCCGGGGCCGACATCGACCGCTATCGCGTCCGCCCGGCCGCCGCCGGGCAAAGCGGCAATGGCGGGCAGCAGTGCTTCGGCATGGCCGCGCCCGACAATCTCATGGAAACGGCCGATTGGCGCGCCATCCTCCAGCAGGGCAACGGACAGAGCCTGGGTCGCGGTGTCGATCACCAGAAGGCGCAAGCGATACTCCCGTCAAGATTCGCCTTGCGGTTAATCGATCGGGCGGACTTTGCCAAATGGCTTGGGGGGATGCGTCAGACAGCGCGAACTTCGGTCACTTCGGGGACATAGTGTTTGAGCAGTTGCTCGATCCCATTCTTGAGCGTGGCGGTGGAGGAGGGGCAGCCCGAGCAAGCGCCCTGCATCTTCAGATACACTGTGCCCTTGTCGAAGCCGCGATAGACGATGTCGCCGCCGTCATTGGCGACCGCGGGGCGTACGCGCGTGTCGATGAGGTCGCGAATCTGCTCCACGATCTCGGCGTCCTCCGGGTCGTCGCTGAAACTGTCGTCGTCGGCCGGGACGCTGATGCCGGCGGCGGAACCGGCCGCGAACAGCGGCATGTCGGCGGAAAAGTGATCGAGAAGGATCGCCAATATGTCGGGCTTCACGTCCGACCATACCGATCCCGGCGCGATCGTCACCGAGATGAAGTCACCGCCGAAAAAGACGCCGGTGACATCGCCAAGACCGAACAGCGCATCGGCGAGCGGCGAGGCCTCCGCTTCCTCTGGCGACGCGAAGTCGCGCGTGCCCGATCCCATGACCACGCGGCCGGGGAGGAATTTGACGGTGGCCGGGTTCGGCGTGGCTTCGGTCTCGATCAGCATGGCCGCCATGTGGCGACGAATGGGATGAAGATCAAGCATCGCGGAACTTCGCGGGCGGCGGGCGATTGGGGAGGTGCAGCAAAGGAGACAGGATGATGACCGACACAGCCGAAATTCGCGAACGATTCTGGAAAGAGATGACGCAGAGCCCTTTCCTTATGGTGGGCTTGACCGACAGCGCCGAGCATAGCCTGCCCATGACGGCGCAGCTCGACCCCGACGCAAATCATTGTTTCTGGTTCTACACGTCGAAGGACAATCGCCTGGCGCCCGGCGGCCCCGCAATGGCGCAATTTTCGGCCAAGGATCACAACCTGTTCGCCTGCATCAAGGGGACGCTGACCCCGGAGACCGATCCTGCGGTGATCGACCGTTACTGGTCCAAGCAGGTCGAGGCCTGGTATCCCGGCGGGCGCGATGATTCCAGCCTCCTGATGCTCCGCTATGACCTCGGCACGGCGGAAATCTGGCTGGCCGACCTGTCCTTGAAGGGCGTGTTCAAGATGATGTTCGGCGGGGACGTACGCGCGGAGATGAAGGGCAAGCACGCCGAAATCGCGCTTTGATCGTCCGTTGATTGTGATAGGGCGGCCCGGCATGTCCGGGCCGCTTGCTTTTTGGGCGCGCTTGCGCCATATGCGCCGCAGCGCAGCAGATGGCCGTTCGATCGGTCCCCAGCGATTGGCAGCGTGATCGTCCCGGCCTGATGGCATGGACCGGCCAATGACAAGCCTGCGCCAAGCTTTGAGGCTTCCCTTTTCACGCGGGTCGTTTCGTAACCCGCCTCGCGCCCTTGGCTTGCGTTCGCACCAGGTCGGCGCCCGGCCGACTTGTGAGCATATCCATGGAATTTACCGAACTTGGCCTTTCCGAGCCGATCTTGAAGGCGCTCGCCGCCAAAAATTACGCCACCCCCACGCCGATCCAGCAGAAGGCGATCCCCGTCCTGCTGGAAGGCCGCGACCTGTGCGGCATCGCGCAGACCGGCACCGGCAAGACGGCGGCCTTCGCGCTGCCCAGCCTCGACTACTTCGCCCGCAACCCTAAGCCGACGCCGAAGCTCGGCTGCCGGATGCTGGTGCTCTCGCCCACGCGCGAACTCGCCGCGCAGATCGCGCAGAGCTTCCGCGACTATGGCCGCTTCCTGAAGCTGTCGGTCGAGACGGTGTTCGGCGGCGTGCCGATCAACAAGCAGATCCGCGCACTGTCGCAGGGCGTCGACATCGTCGTCGCGACGCCGGGCCGGCTGCTGGACCTCATCGACCGGCGCTGCTTCACCATCAAGGACACCGAAATCTTCGTCCTGGATGAAGCGGACCAGATGATGGACATGGGCTTCATCCATCCGTTGAAGCGCGTCGCCAAGCTGTTGCCGCGCGATCGGCAGAACCTGTTCTTCTCGGCGACCATGCCCAAGGAGATCGAGGCGCTGGCCGGGCAGTTCCTGAACGATCCGGTGAAGGTGAGCGTCGCGCCGCAGTCGACCACGGCGGAGCGGGTGCGGCAGCAGGCGACCTTCGTCAATCAGGCCGAGAAGCAGGCGCTGCTACATATCGTGCTCAAGACCGAGGAGATCGACCGCGCGCTGATCTTCACCCGCACCAAGCATGGCGCGGACCGGGTGGTGCGGTTCCTGGAGGGTGCGGGCATCGACGCCTTCGCCATCCATGGCAACAAGAGCCAAGGCCAGCGGACCACCGCGCTCCAGGCGTTCCGTCAGGGCAAGGTCAAGCTGCTGGTCGCGACCGACATTGCCGCGCGCGGCATCGACGTGTCGGGCGTCAGCCATGTCATCAACTTCGAGATACCGAACGTGCCGGAACAATATGTCCACCGCATCGGCCGCACCGCGCGCGCCGGGGCGGAGGGCGTGGCGATCAGCTTCGTGGCGGACGACGAGCGGCCCTATCTGAAGGCTATCGAGAAGGCGACGCGGGTGAAGCTCGACATCGCGCCGCTGCCGGAGAATTTCATGGAGGCGGTGCGCAACCTCCCGAAGCCCGCCGCGCCGCGCAAGGGGCCGAGCCAGTCGCCCGCGCAGCAGGCGAAAAGGGCCGAGGGGCAGCGGCGTTATCAGGACGGGCAGAAGGCCGCGCGCGGCGCGCCTGACCGGGCGCGGCGGAGCGAGGGTGAGGGCGCTACGGGCGCGCCGCGCCGGCGTCGCCGCGGCGGCGGCGGTGTGGGCGCGCACAAGGGCGCCGTGCAGCGGACGGGTGCGCCGCGCTGAGGCGGGGTGCCTCGCGGGGGCGATTTTTGGGGAAGGCGGATGTGCGAGGGCATGTCCGTCTTTTCTTGTTGTAGTTCGGTTTGATCCGTTGACGACGCTTCTGAAACAATTTCGGGTGCCGGATGATTGATGTTTCGTTTTCCGGGTCAGGCACCGGTAAACGCTGCAATGACTGCTTCTTGAAAGCCAACTCCATAAAGCCAACCGTCCAGCCGACGTTCATTTGAGGTATTTTGCGGAATGTTGGCTAGCTTAAGCAGTACTTCAAAATCCTCGAACATAGTATCTTCCAATGGAGGGGGTGGCGGTTCTTCCCCTTTTGCTATTGCGTCTGTCTGGACACGAAACAATGCGATCAATTTAGGCCGCAATGGTTCAAGCGATACTCTTAAACGCTCCTCCTCTGAAGCGCTAAACGAAGGCGGTATACCTCCCCATTGGACCTGCAGCCATCTGTGTTCGAAAGCCAGCCGAGTAGCTGCCGATGACCATTCGTTGAGATACGCGCATACTTGAGCGCGAAATTGTAATGATGCTTGCACCGCCGCCAACAGGTTGCTCTCTTTGCGGAGGGTGTCTCGATGACGATCCAAAACGGTTTGCTCGGCCTCTCCCATCGGCAAGTTCATGCATTCAAGATGGTTTGCTCCAAAAGCCGGAGTGCAACCAATAGCTAGTGCTGCCACTAGAAACGACTTCGAAATTAGAGATTGTTTGCTCATGCCGCCTGCTTCTCTTGCTCTACGCGCGCGAATAACATCGAAAAAGTCTCGCCTCCAATGATTTCGCATTAATGCCGTCGTTGGCCTCATCACCAACCCCCGATCACATTCCCGCCCTCTCCCCGCCCACCCACCACCCACCCCACTTGTCAGTGGTCATTCAGGAAAAGGGCGCTAGGCTTGCCGTCTATGCGCTTATCCCCCCGCCGTTCGGCCGCTTCGCTCAGCATCATCGCTCTTCTGCTTTCCGGCGCGCCGCTGGTTGCCGCGCCGGCCGATGCGCCGCAAGCTGCGCAGGGTGCGTCGCAGGCGCAGGTCAGGCCCTGGCTTTACGAGAATAGCGATGTGCCGATTGATCCGGCGTGGCGGTTCGGCACCTTGTCCAACGGGTTGCGCTATGCGGTGCGGCGTAACGGGGTGCCGCCGGGGCAGGTGTCGATCCGCCTGCGGGTCGATGCCGGGTCATTGATGGAGAAGCCCGACGAACTCGGCTATGCCCATTATATCGAACATCTGTCGATGCGCGGATCGCGCCATGTGCCTGATGGCGAATCGAAGCGCATCTGGCAGCGGCTGGGCGTTACCTTCGGCAGCGACAGCAATGCGCAGACGACGCCGACCGGCACGACCTATGCGCTCGACCTGCCGCAGGCGACGTCGGCGAGCCTCGGCGAAAGCATGAAGATATTGGCCGGCATGATGACCGACCCCAATATCGTCGACAGCGCGGTGGCGGCCGAGCGCGCGGTGGTGCTGGCGGAGAAGCGGGAGAGCGACGGGCCGCAATCGCGGCTTTCGGAGGCGAGCCGGCTGCATTTCTTTTCCGGCCAGCCGCTTGCCGACCATGCGCCGATCGGCACGGTGGCGACGCTCAACGCGGCGACGGCGGCGAAGGTCGAGGCATTCCACAATCGCTGGTATCGCCCTGAAAATGCGGTGATCGCGATCGCGGGCGATATCGACCCGGCCCTGGCCGAGCAGGTCATCAAGGATAATTTTTCAAGCTGGAAGGGTGTCGGACCCGGCGCGGAGCTGCCCGATTTCGGCGCGCCCGACCCCCATCAGCCGCCGACACGCATCGTCGTGGAGCCGGGCGCGCCCTTGGGGCTGACCATGGCCTGGCTGCGGCCATGGAAGCCGCATGCCGACACCATCGTCTATAATCAGGACAAGCTGACCGATATGCTGGCGCTCCAGATCGTCAGCCGCCGGCTGGAGCGCGCGGCGCGGGCCGGGGGGAGCTTCCTGCAATCGAGCGTCGACCAGCAGGATGTGGCGCGGTCGGTGGACGGCACTTTCCTGACGATCGTACCGACCGGTGACGATTGGGAGAAAGCGCTGCGCGACGTCCGCGCTATCATCGAGGACGCGAAGGCCGCGCCGCCGAGCCAGGCGGAGATCGACCGCGAATATGCGCAGCTCGACACGGCGCTCGCGATCGGAGTTGAAAATGCCGACACCGAGCCCGGCTCCAAGCAGGCGAGCGATCTGGTGAGCGCGGTCGACATTCGCGAGACGACGGTCAGCCCGCAGGCGGCGGTCGATATCTTCCGCGCCGGGCGGCCGGCGATGACACCGCAGAAGATCCTCGATTCGACGCGGCGGCTGTTCACCGCAGGTGTGTTCCGCGCGCTGCTTGTGAGCGGCAAGACGCTGCCGGGAGCCGAGCCGAGGCTCGCCGCCGCCGTCGCCGCGCCGGTGAAGGCTGCCGCCAATGCGCGCCTCGCCGACAAGGCGGTGACAATGGATGATCTGCCCAAATTCGGCCCGCCCGGGACGGTCGTGTCGCGCGTGCCAGTGGGCCTGCCGGGAATGGAGAGCATCACTTTTTCCAACGGGGTAAAGCTGACGCTGTTCGCCAATGACGTCGAGACAGAGAAGGTGCGGGTCAATGTCCGCTTCGGCCATGGACAGCAGGCTTTCTCACCGACCAAGGCAGCGCCCGGATGGGCGGCGAACTATGCGCTGATGGCGAGCGGGATCGGCACGCTGGGGCAGGGCGAGCTGGACGAACTGACCAACGGCCGGCGCATCGGTATGGACTTCACCATCGACGATGACGCCTTCGAGCTGGCGGCGCTAACCCGGCCGGCCGATTACAAGGACCAGTTGCGCCTGTTTGCGGCGAAGCTGGCGGCGCCCGGCTGGGATCCTGCCCCCATCGCGCGGGTGAAGACGGGCGCGGCTGTGGCCTATGACGCGCTGTCGCGATCGCCGGACGCGGTTATCGGGCGCGATCTCAACTGGCTGCTGCACGACAAGGATGTGCGTTTCCGCACGCCTGACCGCGCGGAGATCGAAGCGCTGACACCGAAGGCGTTCCGCTTGGCCTGGGAACCGCTGCTTGCGTCGGGGCCGATCGAGGTGCAGATTTTCGGCCAGGTCAAGGCGGAGGAGGCCATTGCCACGGTCGCTGCGACCTTCGGCGCGTTGCCGGCGCGGCCCGACAGACCCGTGCCGGCCGCGAACAAGGCGATGCGCTTCCCCGCCCATGTGGAAACGCCGGTTGTGCTGCGGCACCAGGGTGACAAGGAGCAGGCGGCGGCTGTGCTAGCCTGGCCCACGGCGGGAGGCTTCACGCTTCAGAAGGAGGCGCGGCAGTTGGAGATATTGACCCAGATCTTCAATGACCGGTTGTTCGACAAGCTTCGGTCGACCGAAGGCGCGGCCTATTCGCCGAGCGTTCAGAACAACTGGCCGTTTTCGTTCGAGAGCGGCGGCTATATCCTTGTCACCAGTCAGGTGCGGCCCGATCGCATCGCCTATTTTTACGATGTGGTGAAGCAGACCGCAGCCGACCTCGCCAAGACGCCGGTCAGCGACGACGAGTTGCAACGCGCGGTCGCGCCGATGAGGCAATTGCTGTTGCGGGCAAGCACGGGCAACAGTTTCTGGATGAAGCAGATGGCGGGATCGAGCCGCGATCCTCGCTTTATCGATGCGATGCAGAGCATGTCGCAGGATATGCTGACCGTGACGCCTGCGCAGCTGCAGGCGCTGGCGGCCAAATATCTGGTGCCGGACAAGAGTTGGTCGGCGGTGGTGCTGCCCGAGGGCGTAGCGGCGCGCTGAGGCGCCGCCCGCGTCAGGCGGCCAGCGCTTCGTCCAGCAACTGCGCATATAGCCGGACGTAATGCAGATGCAGCGCGCGGATGCGCGGGTTGGTCGCGCGAGCGGCGAGCGCGCGGTTGCGCTCTATCCGCTCGGCGAAATATCCTTGGTCGAAACAGCCGCTGTTCGTCATTGAGGATGCCTTCCGTTCAATAGTCGTGTCCCAATGCGGGAGGCACGATCCCGGTTGCGGCGGATGCGGCAGGCTGTTCGCGGTTGCGGCAAAAGGAGGCGTGGCGGGAGATAGGTTTCAGCTGGCACGGAGCGCGGCGACGATCATCCGCGCGGACCGCCGGGCTGTCTGGGCAACATCGAGCCTGGGACGCGACAGGCTGCGATGGCCAAGCCCGAACAGGCAGGAGAGGACCAGTTCTTCGGCGGCGTCTAGCGCCTCGCCAGTCAGTTGGTCGTTGGCGGCACAGGCGAAGTAGCGAATATATTCACGGAATCGCGCGCACATGTCCCCGATCGTGTCGCCCACGGCAGGGTTGCGAAACGCTTCTGCAAAAATGTCAAAAGCCAGCCCGTCCTCTTCCTCATCAATGCTGTGGAGCAACACTTGCTCGAAGATGCACTCGACATCCACGTTGCCCGCCTCGAGGTGCTGACGCAGCCCGGCCATGTCGTTGCACCATTGGTCGGCATGATCGCGGACCAGCGCCGCAATGATATCCTCCTTGCTTTTGAACAGGCGATAGATTTGCCCCACCGACACGTCTGCTGCGCCTGCGAGGTCGGTCATGGGCGTTTGGTGGAAGCCGTTGCTGCCAAAAAGGCTGCGGGCGGCGGCCAAAATCCGCTGTCGTCCGTCTTTCTCGTTGTGCACTGCAACCAAATTTCGTCCCCGGCGTTTTTGAGGCACTTGAATTCCCCCTGCCACGATCTATTTTGACCGACAAGCGGAATGAACATTCATTCCGTTCTGTCGATCCAATCCACAACGGAAGCTAGACGATGCAAAAGGGGACATTCACCGGCCTGCTGGCGTGCGCCTCCGCATTGGCGCTCAGCGCCTGCGGCAAGCAGGAAGCGCCGCCGCCTCCGACGCCCACGGTCGGTGTCGTCACGCTGAAGGTCGAGTCGGCCCCTCTCATTAACGAACTGCCGGGCCGGATCGCTGCGCGCGAAACCGCCGAGGTGCGGCCGCAGATCAGCGGCGTGATCCGTCGCCGAGCCTTTGCCGAAGGCGGCTATGTAAGCGCTGGGCAGCTTCTCTATGAAATCGAGGATGCGCCCTATCGTGCTGCGCTGGCGCAGGCGCAGGGGACACTCGCCACGGCGCAGGCGTCGATCCGCGCGACCAGTCTCCAGGCGCAGCGCTATCGCGATCTGGTCGGCATCAACGCCGTCAGCCGGCAGGAATATGACAATGCGGAGGCCGCTGCCAATCAAGCGCGCGCGACCGTCGCGGCGCAGCGGGGGGCGCTGCAGGCGGCGCAGGTGAACCAGAATTTCACCCGCATCCGCGCGCCAATTTCCGGCCGGATCGGCCGGTCGCTCTTCACGCCCGGCGCTTTGGTGCAGGCAGGGCAGGCGGATGCGCTCGCGACGATCCAGCGGACCGACAGCGTCTATGTCGATGTCTCCCAGTCCGCGGCGCAGCTCATCGACCTGCGACAGGCGATGAAGGCAGGCGGAGTCAGCGAAGCAGGCGGCGCGCGCATCCGGTTGCTGCTGCCCAATGGCAGCGAATATCCGATCGAGGGGCGGCTGCAATTTTCCGAGGTCACCGTCGATCCGTCGTCAGGCGCGGTTACGCTGCGCGCGACCTTTCCCAATCCTGACGGGCTGCTGCTGCCCGGCATGTATGTCCGGGCGCGGCTGGTTGAAGGGCAGCGGACCAACGCCATTCTTGTCCCTCAGCAGGGTATCAGCCGCGATGCGCGCGGGCGGGCGACCGCGCTGGTTGTGGGCCGCGACAACAAGGTCGAGATGCGCCAGGTCGAGGTCGATCGCGCGGTCGGCGACAAGTGGATCGTGACCAAGGGGCTGAAGGCCGGCGACCGGCTGATCGTCGAGGGGCTGGTCAATCTGCGCCCCGGCACGGTGGTCAAGGCCGGCGCCCCTAAGCAGGTGACCGCTGGGCAGAATGGCGCAGCGGGCGGGGCGCGATAAGCCATGGCTCGCTATTTCATCGACCGGCCCATCTTCGCATGGGTCATCGCCATCGTCATCATGCTGGCCGGATTGCTGGCAACCCGTTCCTTGCCGGTGGCGCAGTTCCCGGAGATCGCGCCGCCGGCGGTGACGATCCAGACCACCTATCCCGGCGCGAACGCCCAAACGCTGGCAAGCACGACGACCCAGATCATCGAGCAGCAGCTCAAGGGCATCGACAATCTACGCTATTTCTCGTCCACCAGCGACGGGTCGGGCAATCTCAACATCACCCTGACCTTCGAGCAAGGAACAGACCCCGACATTGCGCAGGTGCAGGTCCAGAACAAGCTGGCGCAGGCGACGCCCCTGTTGCCGCAGGAAGTGCAGCAGCAGGGGCTGCGCGTCGCTAAGTCGGCGGCGAGCTTCCTCCTGATCCTGGCGGTCTATGCCGATGATGGCATCCATGACGGGCAGGATACCGCGGACTTTGTCGCGTCATCATTGCAGGATCCGATCAGCCGTGTAACCGGGGTGGGCGACACGGTTTTGTTCGGGTCGCAATATGCGATGCGGATCTGGCTCGACCCGTTCAAGATGGCGACGCTCCAGGTGACGACGGGCGACGTCAAGAACGCGATCCGGGCGCAGAACGCGCAGGTGTCCGCCGGCCAGATCGGCGGAACGCCCGCGCCGGCCGGACAAGCGCTGAACGCCACCGTGACGGCGCAGTCGCGACTGCGCACGCCGGAGGAATTCCGCAACATCCGCCTGCGTAGCAATCCCGACGGGTCAGTGGTGCTGTTGTCCGACGTGGCGCGGGTTGAACTGGGGGCGGAGAATTACGGGTTCAGCGCCAAGTTCAACGGGCATCCGGCAGCCGGATTTGGCATAAGGCTGGCGCCGGGCGCGAACGCGCTTGATACCGTCACGGCGGTCAAGGAACGTGTGGACCAGCTGTCGAAGAATTTCCCGGTCTGGGTCAAATATGACTTCCCGGTCGACAATTCACGATTCGTGCGGCTCTCGGTCGAGCAGGTGATCGAAACACTGTTCGAGGCGGTGCTGCTGGTTTTCGTCGTCATGTTCATCTTCCTCCAGAACTGGCGCGCGACGCTGATTCCGACGATTGCAGTGCCCGTGGTGCTGCTGGGGTCGCTGGCGGTGCTGAGCGCGGCCGGGTTTACCATCAACACATTGACTTTGTTCGGCATGGTGCTGGCGATCGGCCTGCTCGTCGACGACGCGATCGTGGTGGTGGAGAATGTCGAACGTCTGATCCAGACCGAGGGGCTGAGCCCGCGCGAGGCCGCGCGCAAGTCGATGGACGAAATCAGCGGCGCGCTGATCGGCATCGGCCTCGTACTGTCGGCGGTGTTCCTGCCGATGGCCTTTTTCCCGGGATCGACCGGCGTCATTTTCCGGCAGTTTTCGATCACCATCGTATCGTCGATGATCCTGTCGGTGCTCGTCGCACTGATCCTGACGCCGGCGCTGTGCGCCACGATATTGCGGCCGGTCGAACATGGCCACAGCTGGCATGGTCCGGTCGGTTCGGTCTTCGGGCGCTTTTTCGACTGGTTCAACCGCACCTTCGACAAGGGCGTGACCCGATACGGCCAGGGTGTTCAGAAGGTGGAGCGGCGCTGGGGGCGGACCATGATCGTTTATGGCCTGATCGTGGCTGGTATGGCGCTGGTCTTCCTGCGGCTGCCGGGCGGCTTCCTGCCAGCGGAGGATCAGGGCATCGTCATCAATCAGATATCCCTGCCGGCTGGCAGCACGATCGAGGAAACCGAGCGGACGCTGGCCCGGATGCGGCAGCATTATACGACGCAAGAGAAGGACAATGTCGCTGCGACCTTCACCATCGCGGGCTTTGGTTTCGTCGGGCAGGGGCAGAATGTCGGCATCCTGTTCGTGCGGATGAAGGATTGGGAGCATCGCCAGGGTGAGAAGAACGGCGTCCCCGCTATCGCGCTGCGCGCCAATATGGCGTTCCAGCAGATCAAGGCAGGCATGGCCTTTGCGATCGTGCCGCCATCGGTTCAGGAACTGGGCAACGCGTCGGGCTTCGACTTCCAGCTGCTCGACCAGGCTAATCTTGGGCATGACGCGCTGTTGGCCGCGCGCAACCAACTGCTCGGCATGGCGATGGCGGACAAGCGGCTAGCGCAGGTGCGCCCCAACGGGCTGGAGGATACACCGCAGCTCAAGCTGAACGTCGATCAGGCGGCGGCGGGCGCGCTGGGCGTAGCGCAGGCCGACGTCAACGACACGATCAGCACCAATCTGGGCGGCTCCTATGTCAACGACTTTATCGACCGCGACCGGGTGAAGCGAGTCTATGTGCAGGCCGACGCGCCCTTTCGCACCTCCGCCGACTCAGTGGGCAATTATCATGTGCGCGGCAGCACGGGAACGATGGCTCCGCTGTCGGCCTTTGCCACGACCGAGTGGATTCAAGGGCCGGCGCGGCTGGAGCGCTTCAACGGTGTGCCGTCGATGAACATCCAGGGCAGCCCTGCCCCGGGCGTGTCGACCGGCACGGCCATGCAGGTGATGGAAGAGATGGCGGGCAAGCTGCCCCCGGGGGTCGGCTTCGCATGGAACGGCATTTCCTATGAGGAAAAGACGTCCGGTGGACAGGCTCCCTATGTCTATGCGCTGTCGATGCTGATCGTTTTCCTGTGCCTGGCGGCGTTGTACGAAAGCTGGTCGGTGCCGATCGCGGTAATCCTGGTGGTGCCTCTCGGCGTGCTGGGCGCGGTGATTGCGGCGAAGCTGGTGGGGCTCAACAACGACATCTATCTTCAGGTCGGCCTCATCACCACGATCGGCGTGTCGGCGAAGAACGCGATCCTGATAGTCGAATTTGCCGAAGAAAAGATGCGCGAGGGCATGGCGCCGGCGCAGGCGGCGCTGGAGGCGGGCAAGCTGCGGCTGCGGCCGATTCTGATGACCAGCTTCGCCTTCATCTTCGGCGTGCTGCCGCTGGCGGTGGCAACCGGTGCCGGCGCAGGCGGGCAAAATGCGATCGGCTGGGCGGTGGTCGGCGGGATGCTGTCGGCGACGGTGCTGGCGATCTTTTTCGTGCCGGTCTTCTTTACCGTCGTGAAACGGCTGTTCCGCGAACATAAGGACCATGAGGCGGCAGGCGACCGGGCGACCCCCGGCGCGCCGCGGGAGGCTTGACGATCATGACGCGCAGCATCCATGCGCTGGGCGCGCTCACCCTCTCGCTGGCGCTTGCCGGCTGCGACCTGGCGCCCAAATATGTCCGGCCCGCAAGTTCTGTCCCTGTCGCGTCGCCGCAAGGGCCGGCCTATGCCGCCGATGCGGGGGGCGCGATCGTCCCGGCGGATACGGCCTGGCGCGATTTCTTCACCGACGCGCGGCTGGCGCGGGTGATCGAGACCGCGCTCGCCAACAATCGTGACCTGCGGCTGGCGGTTGCCAATATCGCCCAGGCAAGGGCGCAATATCGGGTGCAGCGTGCCGACCTCCTGCCCACCGTTGGCGCGACCGGCACGGCCACGTATAGCGAGCAGCCGCTGGTCCAGTTCGGCCAATCGCAGCGGCTGAATAACGATGTCTATCAGGCGCAGGTCGGCATTTCCGCCTGGGAGATCGACCTGTTCGGGCGCGTGCGAAACCTGAGTAAAGCAGCGCAGGAGCAATATTTCGCGGCGGTCGAAAATCGCAACGCCGCGCAGACCGCGCTGATCGCCGAAACCGCCAATGCCTGGCTTACCATGGCGGCAGATCAGGAGCGGCTGCGAATCTCCCGCGATCTGGAGCAGGCGTTCGGCAAGACGGTGGAACTGACCCGCGCCCGCTTCGCCAAGGGGATCGCGTCGGAACTGGAGGTGCGGCAGGCGCAGACCAGCTATGACCAGGCGCGGTCCGACATCGCTCAGGCGACGACGTTGGTGGCGCAGGACCAGAATGCGCTCAATCTGCTGGCCGGGACGACAGTGCCGGCCGGCGACCTGCCCGATGCGATGCCGCAGGCGAGCGCGACGCTGGAAAATCTGCCGGCCAATATCCCTTCGGAGGTGCTGCTGCGCCGTCCTGACATTGCGGCGGCAGAGCATGATCTGCGCGCCGCGAACGCCAATATCGGCGCGGCGCGGGCGGCATTCTTCCCCACAATTTCGCTGACGGCGGCGCTCGGCACGGTCAGCCAGGGCCTGTCCAACCTGTTCGGCGGTGGCAGCGATTTCTGGTCTGTCGCGCCATCGGCGAGCCTGCCGATCTTCGATTTCGGGCGGCGCAAGGGCAATCTGCAATATGCCCGCGCCACTTACGACGCTATGGTCGCGACTTACGAGAAGAGCGTGCAGACGGGCTTCCGCGAAGTCGCCGACGCGCTCGCCCGGCGTGGCACGATGGCGCTGCAAGTCGAGGCGCAGACGTCGCTGCGCGATTCGGCGCGGGTTGCCTATACGCTGTCCGAGGCCCGGTTCCGCGCCGGGGTCGACAATTTCCTGTCCACGCTGGATTCGCAGCGGGCGCTCTACAATGCCGAGCAAAGCCTGCTGGCTACGCGGCTGACGCGGGCGAGCAACATGGTCGAACTTTACCGGGCGATGGGCGGCGGCCTTAAATAGCGTCCGCTTCCTTATGCGCATCCCGTTGCAAAGCATTTGTCGGGCTATATCATGCGGTGGAGCGACGCGAAGGGAGGCGGTATGGCGGACGGGCGGGACGCGGCGGTAATAGCAGCGGTGGTGGCCGATCCGCGTTACCAGGCGCTTGTGGCGCGGCGGGCGCGGCTCGGCTGGTTGCTTTCGGCGCTGATCTTCATCGTTTACATCGGCTATCTGCTGCTGATCGCCTTCGACAAGGCGCTGCTTGGCGGGCCGATCGGCGATGGGGTGACGTCGGTGGGTATTCCGATCGGCATCGGCGTGATCCTGCTCGGCATACTGCTGACCGGCTTCTATGTCGCCCATGCCAACCGCCATTATGATGAGGCGATGGCCGATATTCTCGCGGACCATCGCTCATGAGAGCGTGGTTTGTCGCGCTCGCCCTCCTGTTCGCGCCGACGCCGGCTCTGGCCGCCGCGCTGGAGGGCGAGGCGCAGCGGCAGCCAGTCAACTGGGTCGCCATCGCCATGTTTGTTGGCTTCGTCGCGCTGACGCTCTGGATCACCAAGGTGGCTGCCAAAAGCACGCGCACGGCGTCCGATTTCTACACGGCGGGCGGGGGCATCACCGGGTTCCAGAACGGGCTGGCGATGGCGGGCGACTATATGTCGGCGGCATCGTTCCTGGGTATTTCGGCGCAGATTTTCAACGACGGTTATGACGGCCTCATCTACTCCACCGGCTTTCTGGTGGGATGGCCGATCCTGCTGTTCCTGATGGCGGAGCGGTTGCGTAATCTCGGCCGCTTCACGTTTGCCGACGTCGCTTCCTATCGCTTTGCCCAGCCGCCGGTCCGCAGCTTCGCCGCGGCTAGCACGTTGCTGGTCGTGTCCTTCTACCTTATCGCGCAGATGGTGGGGGCGGGGCAGCTCATCAAGCTGCTGTTCGGCCTGCCCTATGCGGTTGCGGTGCTGGTCGTGGGCGCGCTGATGATGCTCTACGTGCTATTCGGGGGCATGCGCGCGACGACATGGGTGCAGATCATCAAGGCGGTGATGCTGCTGGGCGGTGCAAGCTTCATGGCGGTGATGGTGCTGGTGCAGACGGGCTTTTCGCTGGAGGCGCTGTTCGCGCGGGCGGTGGAGGTCAAGACGCAGGCGGCGATCGCGGGCGGCGCGGATGCTGCCACGGCGGTCGAGCGGGGCCAGTCGATCATGATGCCGGGAAATTTCATCAAGGATCCCGTTTCGGCCCTGTCCTTTGGCCTCGCGCTGATGCTGGGAACGGCGGGATTGCCGCATATCCTGATGCGCTTCTTCACCGTCCCCGATGCGAAGGAGGCGCGCGAGTCGGTCTTCTGGGCGACCGGATGGATCGGCTATTTCTACATATTGACCTTCATCATCGGTTTCGGTGCGATCGTACTGGTGGGGACGCAGGGCCGCTATCTCGACGGTGAAGGCGCACTGCTGGGCGGCGGCAATATGGCTGCGATCCATCTTGCCCATGCGGTTGGGGGCGATGCCTTTCTAGGCTTCATCTCCGCCGTGGCGTTCGCGACCATATTGGCGGTGGTGGCTGGGCTGACGCTGTCAGCCGCGTCAGCGGTAAGCCATGATCTTTATGCGACGGTCATCCGCCAAGGACAGAGTGATTCGCGTGCCGAGCTGCGGGTGTCGCGGGTCACTGTGCTGGTGCTGGGCGTGCTCGCGGTGCTGCTCGGCCTGTTGTTCGAGAAGCAGAATGTCGCCTTCATGGTCAGCCTGGCGTTCGCATTGGCGGCGTCGGGCAATTTTCCGGTGCTGGTCATGTCGCTGCTCTGGCCGGGCTGCACGACGCGCGGGGCGACATGGGGCGGCCTCATCGGGCTGATGACTGCGTTCGTGCTGACGCTGTTTTCGCCAGCGGTGTGGACCAACAGCTTTGCCCTTGGGGCCGCACCATTTCCCTACAGTTCACCGGCGATCTTCTCTGTGCCAGCGGGTTTCTTGGGCATCTGGCTGATTTCGCTGCTCGACAGATCGCCACGTGCGGCGATCGACAAGGCCGGTTATGCGGAGCAGAGAGTGCGGGCGGAAACCGGGATCGGTGCGTTTGGGGCGAGCGATCACTGATGGCGGTCAGGCCGCCAGTTGGTCCCGATCGAGCTTGCTGAGCAAGGCACCCACATGGCTGGCGGGGATTGGCTTGCTGAAGAAATAGCCCTGGATCTGGCCACATCCCTCGGCGCGCAATATTTCCAGCTGGTCGCTATTCTCCACTCCCTCCGCCGTCGTTTCGATGCCGAGCGCATCGGCCAGCGTCGTGATCGCGCGGATGATCGCGGTCGCGCCCTCATGCGCCAGCAGGTCGACGATGAAGCTGCGGTCGATCTTGAGCTTGTCGAAGGGAAAGCTGCGCAGATAGGAAAGTGAGGAGTAGCCTGTCCCGAAATCGTCGAGCGCCACCCGCACGCCCAGCGCGCGGAGCGAATGGAGCGAGGCAAGGGTCGCTTCGACATTGTCGATGAAGAGGCTCTCGGTAATCTCCAGTTCCAGCCGCTGCGGCGCCAGCCCCGAGCGTGCGAGCGCCTGAAGCACGATGCCGTTTAACGTGCTGCTGCGGAACTGGACCGGCGACACGTTCACCGCGACGCGGATATGATCGGGCCAAGTGGCCGCAATGCGGCAGGCTTCGTGAATCACCCATTCGCCGATCGGGATGATGAGGCCGGTTTCCTCCGCCAGGGGAATGAACTGGATGGGTGAGACCATCCCGCGCGTGGGATGGTTCCAGCGCAGCAGCGCCTCGAACGCCGTCACCCGGTTTTGCGACAGGCCGAAGAGCGGCTGGAAATGCAGTTCCAGTTCGCCATTGCGGAGCGCGTCGTGGAGGTCGATTTCCATCGCCCGGCGCGCCTGCGCTTCGGCGTCCATCGCTTCCTCGAAGAAGCGGTGCGCATTCTTGCCGTCCTGCTTTGCGCGATAGAGGGCAAGGTCGGCATTCTTGAGCAGGCTGGTGGCGTCGTCACCATCCTGTGGGGCGAGCGCGATGCCGACGCTCGCGCCGGTGACGATGCGGTGGCCGTTGACCTGGAAGGGGCGGGCGAGGGCGTTGACGATGGCCCGGCCGGTCTGGTCGGCCTGGCTCGCTCCGTCGGTCAAGATGACCGCGAACTCATCGCCGCCGAGCCGAGCGACGAAGCCGCCGCGACAGGTTTCGTTGAGCCGGGCCGCGACTTCGCATAGCAGCGCGTCCCCGGTCGGGTGGCCCAGCGTGTCGTTCACCGACTTGAAATTGTCGAGGTCGAGGCAGAACAGGGCAAGGCCGTCGCCCCGTTGCAGTGCAAGCGCGATCTGCTCGCGCAGCAAGCTGCGGTTGGCAAGGCCAGTGAGCCCGTCATGGAAGGCCATGTGCGCGATCTGCCTCTCGCGCGCCTCAACCGCGTTCACCATCAGGTTGAAGCTGCGCGCCAGCCGGCCGACCTCGTCACGGGTCTCGACCTTCACCTCGGCATGTTCGCCCGAACTGACCCGACGCGCCGCCTTTTCCAGAGCGACGATCGGCCGGGCGAGGCTGCGCGACATGACGAACGCGCCCCAGAGCGCCAGCATCGTACCTATCACGCCGAACAGCAGCAGCGCGGTCAGGATCGGCGAATAGGCCGCCATGGCCCGGGTGAGGCTATATTCCAGCACCAGCATCTGCGGCGCGGAGGGCACCAGATTTTCGACCGGGCGTGCCTGGACCAGCATATGGTGGCCCGCGCGCGTCACCTCATCAGTCGCGATCGTCGCGCCCTTGGTAGCGCGCAAGCCGGCAGGCAGGGCGGTGACCGGCAGTAGTCGGGGGTGCAGGTCGGAGGCCGAAAGGCGCGCCATCTGCCGCAGGTCACCCGGCCGCATATTCTTGGCGAAGACAACCCAGCCGGTCAGCATTGGCGCGCGTACCGGCGCGGCGGCGACCATATGGCTGTGACTGCCCCAGCGGACGATGCCCTGTTCGCGCCCGGCGTCGAGCGCGTCGTACAACTGCGTCGTTTCGGCGGCGGTCAATTCGCGCATGTCGCCCGCCATCGACCCGTCGACCGCGACGAACAGCGCGTGGTCGATGCCAAAGCGGCGCTTGAGGCTGTCGAGCGCCGAGCCGATGGTCGGCGCGTCGCCCGTGCCCACTGCCTCGCGGAAGCCAAAATCGCTGGCGAGCACAATGCCGGCCTGGGCCAGTTGGCGGAATTGTAGCGCGGTCATCCGGTCGAACAGAGCGCTGCCCGCCGTCATCTCCTTGCGGACGGCGCTATCGGCATAGCGTTCGATCGCGCTGCGGGTGGCGTAGAGCGAGACGCCCATGACCGCGACGAACATCGCGCCATAGAGCAAGGTCATCTTGAGAGTCAGGGCCGAATGCAGGCGCAGCACCGCCCGCCGGTATCGCCGATGCAGAACGAGGAGCCGCATCAGCGGCCCGCGCGCAGCGCCACGGCGGCGCTTTTGGCGACCGATCCGCTGCCCGGAATGGGCACCAGGATCAGTTGCTCATTGTCTTTCGCCTTCATCAATGGATGCCAGATGGTGACCTGCGCCGTCCCTGCGGCGAGGCCCGCGATGCGGACCTGGCCCGCTGCGTTGCTCTTTGCGGCGAAGGGGGTATCGACCACCTTGATGAAGCCGCTCATCTGATCGTGGATGTTGCAGCCCAGTGCGACGGCACCTGCGCTTTTGAAGACGTAGCTGCGCGTTTCGTCCTTGCCGAAAAGCTTGATCTCGAACTTCGCTGGTTTCGAGAAGGAATAGACGTGGTGGCGCACCTTGTCATGATTTGGAAAGCGCACCATCGCGCCTACTGGCACAATCAGTACATGCGGCGCGAAGGCGATATTTTCCTGCACCATCGTCGTGCCCCACGGGAAACGGATCGGCCCGGCGGGGACGCCGCCTGCGGGGCGGACGGTCACCACGGCGTCGCTGACAGGCTTCCCTGCCGCATCGATGACCCTAAGGTCGAGGTCGCCGGCATAGGCGGCAGGAATGCCGATCACCGTGGCAAGGATGGGCAGAGGAAGAAAAGAAATATTGCGCATGGTAGCGCCTGATAATCCTGAACATTGAATAAAAGATTAGTGCAGTTCGGGGCAGGTTCTTGGGCGTTTCAAGAAAGTCGCGGATAACTGGCTATTAACCTTGTTGCGCTAGGTCGCGGCCATGAAGATCGCAGCTTTGGCAATGGCCATGACATTCGCATTGACCGTGCTCGCGCCGGCCGATTCGCTGGCGAGACCGCTCCGTAATGGGGGGAAATTGCTGCTGACCAACGGCATTTCATCGTTGGAAGGGGCGAGCGGCGGCGGCCTTACGCCCTGGGCGGTGATCGCGGGAAACGAGACCAGCGACGGCATCGGCCTGTCGGGTCATGGGACGCTGGTCGAGGTCAAGGATTATGACTATCAGAGCGCGGGCGTGGCGATCGGAATCCGCGACCGGCTGGAATTCAGCTACGCGCACCAGAATTTCAACACTAATGACATCGGCGTCGCGCTTGGCCTTGGTAAGGATTACGCATTCTCGCAAGATGTGATTGGCGCCAAGCTGGGGTTGGCCGGCGACCTGGTCTATGACCGCATGCCGGCCGTGGCGGTCGGGGTGCAGTATAAGAAGAACAATAATGGCGCGATCGTTCGCGCGGTCGGCGCCAGGCATGACGAGGGCATTGACTATTATGCCTCCGTCAGCCGACTGTTCCTGTCGCGGTCCATCCTGCTGTCGGGCACGGTGCGGCTGACCAAGGCCAACCAGCTTGGCATATTGGGCTTCGGGGGCGACAAGAAGGATGAATATGGCGTACAGTTCGAGGGATCGGCCGCCTGGCAATTGTCGCGCCGCTTCGCGGTGGGGGGCGAGTTCCGGTCCAAGCCCGACAATCTAGGCATCGCTCGGGAAGATGACTGGTTCGACGCCTTCGCCGCCTATGCACTTAACCGCCGCCTGACCGCCACCATCGCCTATGCCGACCTGGGCTCGATAGCCACGGTCAAGGGGCAACGCGGACTATTCCTCCAGCTTCAGGCAGCCTTCTGATATTTCCGGGGATTTCCGCCATGTCGATATTTCTCTCCTTCCTCCTGGCTCAGGCCGCACCCTATGCGATGCCCGGCGAGGAGGCGGTCGATCCCTACACGGTCGATGATCGCAACGCCGGCGCGACACCTTTCATAGGGTCGGGCATGGCGGACGCCTTTCATGGACAGGAAGGCATCCGCCGGATTGTCGCCCATTTCGTCGAAGGCAACTTCACCGATCCGGTGATTGGCGAGATTTTCGCCAATCAGGACAAGGTGCGGCTGAGGCGGACTCTGTTCGAGCAATTCTGCTACATATTGAACGCCGGGTGCAGCTATACCGGCCGCGACATGGCGAGCGCGCACAAGGATATGGGCGTCCAGAAAGCGGACATGAACCGGTTGGTCGAGCGGTTGCAGGCAGCGATGCAGGCGGAGGGTGTCGACTTCCAGGCGCAGAACCGCTTCCTCGCAAAGCTCGCGCCGATGCGTCGCGACGTGTTGCAGAAATAGGCGTCGCTCAGCGCGACGGTGCGATCGCCAAGCGCTGTCAAAAGCGGCCAGGATAAAGGCCGCCGTCCATCAGGATATGCCTTTTAATCAGATAGCCAGCGTCGCGGCTGCATAGGAAGGCGGACATCGCCGATATCATCGGGATCGCCGCCGCGCCCGGCGATGGCGTTGCCGGTCAGATCCTGGGTGATTTCCTTGGAATTTTGTGACGGCCATGCCCGAATAGCGCGCCCCCAGTCCGAAGGCGAAGCTGGTCGGAGCAGTGCGGGTTGCGTTCGACATGCCGATCATCGGCATCGGCACGCACACCGTCGACGAGGTCCATTCGACCGCAACGTTAGGTCGCGTTGCCGGGAGAATTATTTCCCTTTTCCGACATAGGCTTCGCACTGCACCTCGACACCGGGACCTCTCAGCGATGAGACACCGGTGGCCTTACGCACCGGATATCGCCCTGGCTTGAAATATGTCTTGTACACCTCGTTAAAGGCAGCCCACTGATCCATGTTTGTGAGGGCGACATCGCATTTATAGACATCGTCCATGGTGGCGCCCGCCATCTTCAGTTCGGCAGCAATCTTGTCCATTGCGTTGGCTGTCTCGATCGCAAAGTCGGTCGGCAAGGAGCCGTCGGCCGCATAACCGACAGCACCAGAAACATAGACCCGATCCCCCACGCGCACGGCATGCGAGAATGGCTTTGTCGTGCCGGGCATCTGAAAAAACTGGACAGGGGGTTTGCCGACCGCATTTCCAGTCGTCGCCAGCGCGGCAAACGAAGCCATAAAGATTCCGATGGTTCTCAACATGTCTTTCTCCAATCGCCCTTTGGCCGTCCAGCCCAATCTAGCCACGTTCATGCAACTTTGAAGCTATTGCAGTATTCCGATTTTTCTTTATATGTCTATACATATTTTTGAGATAATTTGTTATCCATGCGCGCGCTGTCGCGAGGCGGGAATAGCCGGAGCAGGTATGGGTCGCCCCTCATCCCCGGATTGCGGAAGCTGACACAGGATTGCGGCCAAAAAGGAGGCAGAATGATGTGCGAACATAAGCAGGCAGGTATAAGCTGATGGAGCGGCGAACGTTTCTAGGACTCGCCGCGGGCGCTGGACTCTCGTCACTTTTGATGAGTTGCGACAGTAGAGCTACGGGGAGCGCGGGCAGCAAACTCCGGATCGCGATTATCGGAGGGGGTATCGTCGGCGCTTCAATTGCAATGTTCTGTGCGCGGGCAGGGGCCAATGTGACACTGCTGGAAAAAGCGGCCCCAGCAGCAGGCGCGACTTCCAAATCATTCGCGTGGATCAACGCCTTCCATGACGACGAGACCTATACGGGTTTACGGCTGGAGGCGATTAAGCACTGGCAGCAACTGGACAAGCCGCTCGGCATGAATGTCATTTGGGGCGGCTATGTGGCCTTCACTGACAAGCCTGAAGACAAGGGCCGTTTTGCGACACAGGATAAGGGATTGACCAAATATGGTTTTCCCTTCGAGCATCTCGACATGGCGGCGCTGAAGCAAAGGGCACCTGAGATCGACCCGGGCCATCTGGTAGAAGGGCTCTATTCGCCGTCGGGGGGGCATGTCGATCCGGTGCATGCGACAAATCGTTTTTTGGCGGCAGCAACATCTGCAGGAGCCAAGATCCTATATCCGCGCCTGGTGAGCGCCATTGACCCTGCCACCAACGGTTCGGAGGGGGTAACACTTATAACGGCCGACGGGAGAGAAAAATTTGATCATGTCATCGTTGCCGCGGGAGTAGACGTCCCAGCCCTGCTAGCTCCTATCGGGTACAAGGCGCCGCTGCTCTATAGGCCTGGAGCACTTGTCCATTCCAAGCGCATGCCAATTATCACGAAGCATGTTTATGATGGTCCGACTTTGCTGGAATGGAGGCAGGCGGCTGACGGATCGTTCGTGGGCCTGGATTCTTCCGGTCCGCCGAAGATCCCAGTTCACGAGGCAGGCATACTCGATCATCCGATGGAATTTCCGCCGGGCATCGACCAGATGCACGGGGAGCGCATCCTATCGAAATTGGCCAAATATGTCCCAGCAATCAAAAATGCCGAATATGATCATATGACGCTGGGGTTGCGACCATATCCTGTTGATGACAGGCCAATCTTTGGGCAGATTCCCGGCGTTCCCGGCGTTTCGGTCTGCGTCACCCATAGCGGCATGACACTTGCCGCGCTTCTCGGAGCGTACATGGCCAACGAAGTCGTCGGTGGCAAAACCGAAGCGTTGATGGCGCCCTACCGACCTGCGAGAGCATTTAAGCAGCCTCCGCCTGCATAGGGTATCGCTACACCGCGAGCCTCAACATCGACACGAACGCCGCTGAACCGTGTGTCCGGTTCAGCGGCGCTCTTCGTTTGACCAGGGTCATCTGCGAGTGCCGTAGGCATCGGGTAACAGGCACGCCGTAAAAAAAGCCGCCGCTCCGTGGGAAAGAGCGGCGGCCGATAGCATTGCCGGTCAGGTGATTACATCTTGAACCGGACACCCAGACGGAAGGTACGGCCCAGCACATCGTAAAGCGCCGGGTTAATGCTCAGCGGTGCAGCACCGACGAATGTTCCCAAAGCAGCCTGAGCCGGTGCCTTGTTGGCAATATTGTCCACCGCGCCGTAAAGCTCGAACCCTCCAGCAAACTCATAGCTGGCATTGGCATCGAAGTAGGTCGCGCCCGGCACATGGTTGTCGTTGATGGTCGTGGCAGCAGCGGTCGAAGTCGGGCACGCGGACGCGCACTCGAGATACTCGTTGCTGTAGACGCCGCTGCTTATGCCCCGCATGGTAAAGCCGACCGCCGCCTGCCCGTTGTCCCAGCCTGCGGTCAGGTTGTACCGCCATTTCGGCGTCGAAGGGATCAGCCCAGCAGTATTGCCGTTCGCGCTGTTTGTGCCGGCATATTCGATAGCGGTCACGCCGTTATCGAACCTGTTCTTGATGAAGCGTGTCGCCAGCGCACGTAGGGTAACGTTGCCCCCCAGCTTGGAAGACACGTCATTAAGCGAAAGTCGATAGCTGGTTTCAAAGTCGATACCCCGGGCGAGTTGTTTTGCCAGGTTGACCGGTTGGACCCGAATTTCCGAAATGAATCCGGCCGAATTGCGGATCACGGACGGGCAAAGAGCAGTATTGCCAGCGAAGCACTGATTGACGACGTCCTGCACAGCGACCGTGGCGATCGAACCCTTAATGTCGATGTTGTAATAATCGACCGATGCCGCGAAGCCAGGCAGGAAGCGCGGACGGAACACGACGCCAAGGCCCAGATTGTTGGCGATTTCCGGCTTCAAATCTGGATTGCCGCGGGTAACGATGAAGACGGTGTTGGCTACTCCGCCATTTGCCGGATCGGTTGGTGTTCCGGTTGATGTCACGTTCGACGCAAAGACTTCACCCAGATTGGGTGCCCGAATATCGCGAGAACGAATGACGCGGAATGTGATGTCCTCAATCGGAGTGTAATTCAACCCGGCTTTCCACGTCGTGACGCTACCCGACGTGCTGTAATCGGCTATCCGTACCGCGCCTTCGAAGTTCAGAGACTTGCCGAGTGAACTGTCCTTGAGCAACGGAACGACGGCAGCCAGGAACCCTTCCTTCACGTTGTACGCGCCGATAGTTGGCTTGTAATTTGCCGCGAAATAGGAGTTGACCTTGGCAAGCGGATCGGAATCACCCGTAATGGATTCCTTACGATATTCCAGTCCGGCCGCGACCGAAACATCGCCCGCCCAGGTCGAGAAAGGGTCGCCCTTCAAGGTTGCCGAAACGACTTTTTCAGTGAGCTTGTTCTTGCCCCATGGTTTGCCAAGGACATAGTTGCGCGCGTTCGGATCTACCACCCCAGTGCCGAAGATATTATAGGGGACGCAACCGTCATTTGGGTTGGTCAGAGTCGAGCGGCAGACGATGACCCCGTTGGCATTACGCACGGCGTCGATCGCGCCCCTGTATCTGGCGGTATTTGTTACACTTGCTTCAAAGTCGAAGTCATTGACCGTTTGCTGACCGTAGATGTCCCACGTCCAGTTGCGGTCGCCCAATTTGAAGTCGCCGCTGGCCCCCAGTACGCCGCGCCATGACGAACGGTCCGTACGCGCAACGATGTATCCGAGATCCTGATTGAAGCTTCCAAGGCTGAAACTGCTGGTCACCCGGCTGGCGATGCTGGCTGGGATGAAGGCGTTGTCGGGCTGGATCGTGATGTTGCCGTAATTCCACTGATTACCGACCGAGCCTCGCGACTTGGACTTTGTGTAGGAACCCTGCGCGAACACCTCGATGTGGTCTGTCAGATCATAGCTGATTCTGCCGAATAGATTGCCCCGCTTGGATTTCGGAGCAAGGCTGGCGGTCGTCGAAAAGTCGGCATATTGCCACTGGGCACCCTGCATGAAGTTGCCGCTGATCAAGCCGTAGTTGAACTGTGCGGGCACCCCGCCTTCACCAAAATAGGTGCCGCGCAACGGGCCCGATGTGATGATGCCGCCTGGCGTCGCATTGTTGAAGCCAACCGCCGGGCTGTTGATCAGCCTCGGTTGACCATTTCCTGCCACATAGGCTGGGTTGTTGAAAATTTTGGCGCCATTGTACCAGTCTCGACCGCCTTGACCTATGACGCCGGCGGTGTAGGCATATTCGGTACTGAATAGGATATGGCCGCGGCCGCCGCCAAAAGTGGTTCCGGCTGCGAGCGAAAGATTGTAGCTTTCGTTGTCGCCATAGGTTGTGATACCGCCCTGCGCGCCACCTTTGATGCCAGTATATTCCTTGTCGAGTACGAAATTGACGACACCGGCAATGGCGTCCGAGCCCCAGTCGGCCGACGCGCCACCAGTCACCACGTCGACGCGTTTGACGAGATTTTGCGGGAACTGATTGACGTCGACCCAACCATTGATGGTTGCCGCGCCGACGCGCTGTCCATCAAGCAGAACCAGCGTGCGGTTGGCGCCAAGATTTCGGAGATTGAGAGCATTGATGCCGACGCCGCCTGCGCTTAGCGCCTGCGTTGCGGTTGCTGGTGTCACGCTGCCCGCGAATGCCGGCAGTTCGTTCACGACGTTGGCGATGTTGCTCGGCGCCTTTGCGGCTAGGGCATCCGCGCCGAGTACAGTCACCGGAACGGGAGCTTGATATCCGTCGCGGATGACGCGCGTGCCGGTTACAACGATTTCTCCAGTTTCTTTGGCCTTTTCAGCGTCGGCTTGTTCTTGCGCGAATGCTACGCCCGTGAAGGCGGTGCTGGTCATTAACGCCACCAGCCCGGCTTTAAATACCCCCATATTCATGTCGTGTGCTCCCTCTTCAACTGCCATCCGCGTTACGCACCCCGCCTTTCGCCGAGGGTCACGCAATTCGGTAAAGTTCCTCCTGCACGTCTTTTATGTATAGACATATGCATGACATGAATCTGCATTCTGTCAATGGTTAAAATTGCGCTCGATTGGCGAGGTAATGGGGGGTGGGTCTTGGATACGAGTTTGTACAGGCTGAGAGGCGCGGTGTTCATAAAAACGGCTCAAAATCAGTATGATGAAACATGATTTTGCGCGTTTCTTCACGGCTTAAAGCGGTGTCGATTTTGCAAGAGGCCATCAAAACTAGCCGCAAAGACATCCCCTATGATAAGAGGCTGCCTGTGCATGGCTGGAAAGAATCGGATCCGTTCGTGGTGGCAACCATAAATAGACTAGACAAAATTGAGGACGTGCGAGACGAGCTTTCTCTGCATGATCGTATCCGGCAGGATATTGAAACGAAGGTAATGTCGGGAGCGTGGGCGCCGGGCCACCGCATTCCCTACGAGCACGAACTGATGAAGCAGTACGATTGCTCGCGCATGACGATCAACAAGGCGCTGAGCACGCTTGTCGAGCGTGGATTGATCGAGCGGCGCAAGCGTGCCGGTTCATTCGTTTCGGCACCAAAATCCCACCGTGCATTTTTCGATCTTCCAGATCTTCGGTCGCAAATGATGAGCGAGGGACGCAAATATGACTTCGACCTCGCTGAGCGCGTTGTCCGCGAAGCTACAGCTAGCGACCGATCCCACCTCAATATTACAAGTGGCCAGGTTCTCGCGCTAAAATGTACGCATTTTGTTGATGGGAAAGCCTATTGCCTGGAGGACAGGATCATCAACCTGTCACAAGCGCCTGAAGCGCGCAGTGCTCAGTTCGATCGCGAACCGCCCAGTTCATGGCTTTTCGGCCATGTTCCTTGGAGCGACGCGCACCACCGCATTTCTGCCATCAATGCCGACACCGAAATAGCCGATATGCTAGGTATCCGCCAGGAAAGCGCTTGTATAGTTGTCGAGCGCTGGACTTGGCGCGTAGAAGCAAAGATCACTTATGTCCGCAACGTTTATCCGGGGAGTGAGTTCAGCATCGAAACTCAATTTCGCCCCTGAAAAGGGCTCGCTTCAGTATGGAAGATCCCCATCGAGCCGATGGATCTCGACGTGCTCTTCTGGAATGTGACCGATTCTGAGTAGAGGCCGACGCGAAGTGCTCTGCCACATGCAAGCTGGATCGTTTCGAGCTAGAGTTTTCAGCCTCGGATTTCCCTGGCTGGGCAAGGAGGCGTGGCATGAAGGCATCGTTTCTTCAACGAGCGTTGGCCATGCGGACGAAATCCACCGCCGCTGCGACGTCCTCCTCGTCGTTGTAAAGATGGAAGGAAAAGCGGGCTTTTCCTCCCCTGAGCGTAAAGCTGATATCTTCAGGGAGAGACCCGATAGATCCGGCATCGATAGAGATAATCGAGGAACGGTGCGGGGGCAGGTCTAGCGCTTCGCAAAAGCGGTGCACGAGCGCGAGATTATGTTTCTCAATCCGCGCAATGCCTATGTCGGCCAGCATATTGAGCGATTGTACCGCAGCAGCGATAGCAATGAAGTTGGGCACAACGTCGAAGCGTCGCGCATCAGGGGCAGATTGTCCCCCCGGTCCGTACGGCGCGGCGTGTACCTCAAGATTGCCAACCCAGGACCGATGTCCCGCGCGCACATGCTCCATGGCGCGCGGGCTGAGGCCGATGAATGCCGGACCGTTGGGCGTCATAAGCCATTTGTAGCAGGCGCTAATGAACACATCGCATAGGTCGGGATCAAAATGGAACCAGCCACAGGCTTGGGTCACGTCAACGAGGGTCAGCGCGCCGACTTTTTGCGCGGCCGCAGAGATGGCGGGCAGATCGGCGATGCGGCCATCAGCCGATTGAACCAAGCCGAACGCCACTGCCGCGTGATAGGGACGCAGCGCATCGGCCAAATGTTCAAGCGGAGCGAACTCCAGACGCACGCCGCGCGGTGCATGATGCAGATAGGGATAGATGTTCGAATTATGCTCACCTGCAGGCGCCAGCAACACTGCATTTTCAGGGAGATTAGCGGCGACTCCCGATAAAGTTGCCGCAACCGTGTGGCCGACTCCGATGCGTTCCGTGCCAACCCCTACGAACGCAGCGAATGCTCGTCGTGCCACGTCGAGTTGATCTACTGCATCGCCCCAATTCAGCGTGCCGCTCGCCCATGCATCCAGAACTCCGCGCGCGGCCTCAACCGCTGCGGGGCCGGGCAGGCCGGTCAGAGCGGTGTTGAGATAGCCGCTTCGACTGGGAATGATGAGTGGCTGTGCAGTCATCTCCGAGGGCTCCTGGCGGTTTCGGCAGCCTTTACGCACATGGTTACAGCTTCACCCGCGTGCCAAGACCTTTTGCGCAAGCAACTTCGTATATCCTCTGTGCAGGATAAAGATCTTCGGCGGGCATGCCCAGCGACTTGAACATGGTGATTTCGTGAGCATTCTCGCGCCCACGCACGGCGCCATTCAGTGCAGAACCAATCTCGCCGATAATATGGGTAGTATCGATCGCGCCGTCAGCCAGCGCATGTAAGTATTCGCCTGCGCTTACGTCGATCATGGCGCGATAGTCCACCCATAGCGACGAGCGGACAACCGCCGCGGTGTCGATTTCCCGATAGTCCGCCGTGCTTGATCCGACGATGTTGAGATGCATTCCCGGTTCCAGCATGTCACCGAACATGATGGGCGTTTTGGCCGCTGTTGTCGTACAGACAATATCCGATCCGGCTACAGCATCGGCCACGGCCGGCGTAGAAAAGGCGCGCACGGCATATCTGGCAGCGACCGCTTCCGAAAACGCTGTGGCTTTGACGGGGTCCCGACCCCAGCAGCGGACTTCTTCAATCGGGCGTACCATCTTAATGGCGTCAACATGTCGCAACGCCTGTTCGCCATAGCCCAATATCGTAAGTATTTGGGAATCCTGGCGAGCGAGCGCTCGCGTCGCAACGGCGCTTGCCGCCGCGGTGCGCGCAGCCGTGATTTCCCCACCGTGAAGCAATGCCACCAATGCGCCATCATCAGCGTCAAACAACAATACAGCGCCGCGGTGCGAGTCCAGCCCGCGACCAAAATTATCCGGAAAAACAGAAATTACCTTGGCCCCGAAGCAGGCCGGTTCGCGAACAGCCCCGAACATCATCGACAAAACCCGTCCGCGATCCTGAACATCGGGAAGCGGAAGGATTTGCCTGACATCCTGCCTGACCGCTCCGCCTGAAACGCCGCGCAGGGATTGTTCGACCACCTCAATCCACTCGGCAGGCGAGAGCGCTTCAGCCACCGTGGCAGCATCGACAACCAGAATCTGACTTTCTGCTTTGTTCACCAGGTGCCGCCCTTTTGCTCGTCAAAGCCATTATGTCTATACAATAACAATCCGTCAACTGCTGACAAGGCGTCATCCAGCATGAGGGCAGGGATGGACTACTTCCGTATGCCCACAGCGAAAATTCTCTGTCGGCACGGCCTCAGATACATATGTATAGACATTGATGGATCTAGGGTATTTAGTAACCTGGCGTGATGAGCGTCGGCAAAACTGCGAAAAAGACCGGGGTTGATCCCAATTTGGCTGAGCGGAAGGGGTTCAATGATTCGCACTGGCAAACTTCGATGGCTGCTTGGAATGGCGATCGTCCCGGCTTTGGCGGGGGGCGCCATGTCTTATGCCAGCCCGCACGCGCCTCGTGCCGTTGCGCCTGTAATGAGGACGGCCGCGATACAAACATCCGAGGGGCCGGTCGTCGGAGTCCGCGAAGGCAATGTAGAGACCTATCTGGGTATACCCTATGCCGCTGCACCCGTTGGCAATCTCCGCTGGAGACCGCCGATCGTCCCTGCGCGATGGATATCGCCCCGCAATGCCGATCATTTTGCGGACTGGTGCCTTCAGGTAGCGCCCGAGGGTTTTTCCAAGCCGATCACGAACGAGGATTGCCTCTATCTGAATGTCTTCACCCCCAAGGGGGCGTCCTCCCAGAAGAGGAAACGCGCCGTCATGGTCTGGATCCACGGGGGCGGGCTGAGGCAGGGCCGGTCGAATGATTATGATCCCACTCCGCTGGTAGAAGAAGGCGATGTGATTTTCGTTTCGTTCAACTATCGGCTGAATATCATGGGCTTCCTCGCTCATCCGGCGCTGAATCGTGAGGGACATGATTTTGGCAATTACGGACTTATGGACCAGCAGTTCGCACTTGCCTGGGTTCGCAGGAACATCGCGGCTTTTGGCGGCGATCCGGAAAACATCACGCTTATTGGCGAATCGTCCGGGGGAGCCAACGTATTCAATCATATCGCTTCGCCACGGTCCGCAGGTCTGTTTCACAAGGCGATCGTGCAGAGCGGATCACTCTGGTACGGGTCATTCGCGCCATTTTATGATGGATTGCCGCTCACCCAGGCGCAGGACGTCGGAAAGAATGTAGCTGCCATGACCGGGTGCTCCGATGTCAACGATGCGTCCTGTTTGCGATCGCTCTCGGCCGCACAGCTTGCCGATGTTGTTGGGAAGCTGCCCAGTTATTCTTTCGGGGTGGTCGTCGATGGCACAATCGTGAACCAGTCCGTGACCCGGAAGATTCTCTCCGGCGACTTCAATCGTGTGCCGGTCATCAACGGATCGAATAATGACGAATGGACATGGGTAGAGGGGCTGTGGGAACGAGCCAAAGGCCGCCCTCTGACCGCGGCGGAACTGGAGAGCCATTTGGGAGGGACGCTCGGCGATTTCGCTTCCAAAGCGGTGCCTCATTATCCACCGGCTATGTTCGGTGGGTCCGCAGGCGCCGCTTCAGCTCGTGCGGTGACGGATGGGTTGTTCATGTGCCCGATGCTAGCACTCAACGAAGCGTTGGCAGAGCACACGAAAGTATGGGGTTTCGAATTTAACGATAGGCAGGCACCATTTCCGTTCCCGGCGGCATCTTTCCCATATGGTGCCGCACACACTCTGGAAATGCAGTATATCTTCAAAAATTACACAGGTGCGGTTGGCGAACGCAAATCGCTGTCGCCCGATCAGAAGCGTCTTTCGAACGCGATGGTGGGATATTGGACAAATTTCGCCAAAAGCGGCAATCCGAATGGACCAGGCTTGGCCAAATGGCCCATGATGACGGTGGAAAAGGCACGCTACCTCTCATTGGAGCCACCCAAACCACAGCAACTTTCCTCAGCGAGCATTGACGTCGATCATCAATGCGCGACCCTGTGGCGAGATACGACCGGGCTGTCCTCGATGAAATCGCTGCCGTGATATGAATCCGGCGGCACTCATGCGCGTCAAATAGAGCGGGTCACGCCGTCAGTGTTCGCAAGGTGCGTGCATAGGCTCGGCGAATATCGTGTCGTTTATTGTGCTTGCCTGCGGTGACAACCTTTTCCCCATAGCGCCAGACGCAGTCAACCGCGCTACGCCCGGCCGCAAAGATGAACGCGTCCAGCAGCGTTTCTTCCCTTCCCAGCAAGGACGGGTGTTGCATGTCGAGGCTCACAATATCAGCGGCCGCGCCCTCGGCTATGCCACCTTTTACCCCGAGTGCCGCCGCGCCGCCGGTCAGGGCTTGGGTGTAAAGCATGCTCCCGGTCGAATGCCCCGCTGCGCTCGCCATGACATTGCGGCCGCGTAGAGACAAACGCTGGCCATATTCGAGCAGGCGCAACTCTTCGGTCGGGTCGATGAGAACATTTGAGTCCGATCCGATGCCATAGCGCCCTCCTGCTGCCATATAGTCGGGAGCCGGAAACAGGCCATCACCCAGATTCGCTTCGGTGATCGGACACAGGCCAGCGACCGCACCTGATTGCGCCAAGGCGCGAACCTCTTGTGCGGTCATATGTGTGGCATGAACGAGGCACCAACGCGCATCGACGTTGACGTGGGATAGCAGCCATTCGACCGGGCGCTGCCCGATCCAATCGATACAGTCGTCCACTTCCTTCGTCTGTTCGGCAATGTGAATGTGGATAGGGCCATCAACCGTCATGTCTGTCAAACGCGCAAGCTGCTCCGGCGATACGGCGCGCAAACTGTGCGGTGCCAAGCCCACAATGGCATCGGGCAACGCCTTGGCCAGACGGCTCGCTTCGTCAACCAACCGGCCAAACTGGTCCAGGTCATTTACGAAGCGGCGTTGGCCCTGGGTGTGGGGCAGAGCCCCGAAGCCGGAATGGGAATAAAGCACAGGTAGCAACGTCATGCCCATACCGCTGTCGGTTGCTGCGGCGATGATGGCACCGCTCATCTCGCCTATTGCGGCGTAGCGTTGCCCGTTCAGATCATGGTGGAGATAATGGAATTCGCCGACGCGGGTGAAGCCAGTTTCCAGCATTTCCATGTAGGCCAAGGCTGCGACCGCGCGAACATCGTCCGGGCTCATCCGGTCAAGGAAGCGATACATGATCTCGCGCCATGTCCAGAAGCTATCGTCGGTTGAGCCGCGCTGTTCAGCCATTCCCGCCATGGCACGTTGAAAGGCGTGGCTGTGCACATTGGGCATGCCGGGCAGGGCGCACGCATGACGTTCATCGTCGGGAAGCGGCGCGCAATTTGCTTCGATGGAGGCAAACGTTCCCGACCGGATGCCCAGACGGACATTTTCCGCCCATCCGCCGGGCAAAAGCGCTCGGTCGAAAAATAACGTGCGGACCGGGCTGCCAAGTTCGGCTTGCATTCATCGTCTCCGTCGGTACATTAATGTCTATACATTATTGAGCAGCTGATGCAATAACCGACTGCAGGATAGAGATGGGCGAGATTCGGATGCGCTGCGACATGATCTGGAAAGATGCGACGCTGGCGACCTTGGCTGGGGCAGGATTGGGCATAGTCGACCGCGGGTTGGTTGCGGCCATTGATGGCCGGATCGTCTATGCAGGGCCGGAAGCGGGCGCTGCGGGCCTTGATGCTATTGACATCGTGTCCTGCGACGGGCGGTGGATCACGCCGGGGCTGATCGACTGCCACACGCACATTATCCATGGAGGAAATCGCGCAACCGAGTGGGAAATGCGTCTGGCAGGCGCATCCTATGAGGACATTGCGCGGGCGGGCGGCGGCATTCTTTCCACCATGAATGCGACGCGTATGGCGAGCGATGACGAACTGCTGGCCTCCGCGCTGGAGCGCGTCGATGCGCTGATCGCCGAGGGGGTGGCCGGTATCGAGGTCAAATCCGGCTATGGCCTGAACCTCGAAGCGGAAATGAAAATGCTGCGGGTCGCGCGCCGGATCGGCGAGGAGCGTCCGATCCATGTCAGCACCACTTTTCTGGGCGCACACGCGCTACCACCAGAATTTGCGGGCGATGCCGACGGCTATATCGATTTGCTGTGCCGCGAGTGGCTGCCGGCAATCGCTGGCGAAGGCCTCGCCGATGCGGTCGATATTTTCTGTGAGGGTATAGGCTTTTCTCGTGTGCAGACAGAGAAAGTGTTTAAGGCGGCTCAGCAACATGGTCTGCCAGTCAAGCTGCACGCAGAACAGCTTTCCAACCTGCACGGCGCCGCACTGGCTGCGCAATATGGCGCGTTGTCCGCCGACCACCTCGAGTATCTCGATAGCGATGGAATAGCGGCGATGAAGGCGGCGGGCACCGTCGCGACCCTGTTGCCCGGGGCCTTCTACTTCATGCGCGAGACGAAACTGCCGCCCGTTCAGGCACTGCGTGACGCTGGCGTCCCGATCGCGCTGGCAACAGATTGCAACCCCGGCACGTCCCCGCTGACGTCCATGCTGCACACCATGAATATGGGCGCGACCCTGTTCCACCTCACGGTTGAGGAATGCCTCGCTGGGGTCACGCGCAACGCCGCGCGGGCGCTGGGCTGGCAGGAGCAGGTTGGTACGCTGGAAATCGGCAAGCGCTGTGACCTGGCGATATGGGACATCGAAAGCCCCGCCGAGCTGGTTTATCGCATGGGGTTCAATCCGCTCCATGCCCGTGTCTGGAGTGGTCAATGAACGCTGTCATACTCGTCCCCGGTGAAGTCAGTCTTTCGCAATGGCGCGCCATCTATCATGGTGCTCCGGCGAAGCTGGACACTGCTTCCGCACCGCGTATTGCCGCAGCGGCGGATGCCGTCGCGCGCATATTGGCGAAGGGTCAGCCGATATACGGCATCAATACCGGCTTTGGTAAATTGGCGAGCGTCCGCATCGGTGATGCAGAACTCACACGGTTGCAGCGCAATATCGTCTTGAGCCACGCGGCGGGGACAGGCGCGCCAAGCCCGGTTTCCGTCATCCGTCTGATGATGGCGTTGAAACTCGCCAGTCTGGCGCAGGGGGCTTCGGGCGTACGGCCGGAAACGGTTGCAATGCTGGAAGCGATGCTCGCGCGGGGCTTGACGCCTGTTGTGCCCTGCCAGGGTTCTGTCGGGGCAAGCGGCGACCTGGCGCCGCTGGCGCATATGGCGGCAACAATGATCGGCGTGGGCGAGATTTTCGTCGATGGAGAGCGACTGCCTGCTCCTGTTGCTCTGAAAAGCGCGGGTCTGGCACCGATGGAACTGGGCCCGAAGGAGGGCCTGGCTTTATTGAACGGTACGCAATTTTCCACTGCCAACGCGCTTGCGGGGCTGTTCGACGCGGACAACCTCTTTCGCACCGCGCTTGTGACCGGCGCACTCTCCACCGAAGCGGCCAAAGGCACCGACGCGCCGTTCGACCCGCGCATCCATCAATTGCGCCGCCACGCCGGGCAGATCGCGGTGGGAGACGCGCTGCGTTCGCTGATGGCCGGTTCGGCCATTCGCGCCTCGCACCGGGACGATGATCCGCGCGTGCAGGACCCCTATTGCCTGCGTTGTCAGCCGCAGGTGATGGGAGCGGCGTTGGACGTGCTGCGCTCCGCTGCTGCGATGCTGGAGACGGAAGCCAATGGCGTGTCGGACAATCCGCTGATTTTCCCCGAAACGGATGAGGCGCTGTCTGGAGGCAACTTCCACGCTGAGCCGGTCGCCTTCGCGGCGGATATGATCGCGATGGCCGTGTGCGAGATCGGATCGATGGCAGAACGCCGCATCGCGATGCTGGTCGATCCCGCCTTGTCCGGCCTGCCGGCGTTTCTGACGCCCAAGCCGGGGCTCAATTCCGGCTTCATGATCCCGCAGGTGACGGCGGCGGCGCTGGTCAGCGAGAACAAGCAACGCGCTTATCCGGCGAGCGTCGACTCCATCCCGACCTCGGCCAATCAGGAGGATCATGTATCGATGGCGGCGCACGGCGCGCGGCGACTGCTGGACATGGTCGCCAATGCAGAGGCTGTCATCGGCATCGAGTTGCTGGCCGCCGCACAGGGATGCGATTTTCATGCACCGCTAAAATCTTCGGTCGCGCTGGAGGCGGGGCGATCCTGCCTGCGGGCCGAGGTGCCGCATCTTGACGAAGACCGGCATTTTCATCCCGACATGGAAACGGTTAACGCGCTGGTGCGATCCGGAATGATCGTGCGAGCGGTCGGCATGGCGCTACCAGGGGTGGTGCAATGAAATGGCTTGAGATTCATCAAGGGGACGCCCCCCTCATTGTCGCCTTTCCTCACACCGGCACCGATCTTGCGGACGTTGGCGGCCAATTTCGTTCGGAGTGGCTGGCGCGGCGCGATGCCGACTGGTGGATCGACCAACTCTACGGCTTCGCCCGTGAATGGGGCGCGACGACCGTAAGGACATCGATTTCCCGAAGCGTGATTGATGTCAACCGCGACCCCTCCGGTGCTTCACTCTATCCCGGACAGGCCACGACGGACCTGTGCCCGACCACGACGTTCGACGGTGAGCCGCTCTATGGGTCTGGCCTCCCCGACGAGGAGGAGATCGCTCGCCGCCGCTGCAACTGGTTCACGCCTTATCACAAGGTGCTGGCCGACGAAATTATCCGGCTGCGATCCATCCATCCGAACATTGTGCTATATGACGCCCACTCGATCCGCAGCCATATTCCGCGTCTGTTTGACGGCGACCTGCCATGTTTCAACATCGGCACGAATGGCGACGCGAGCTGTGCGCCCACCCTTTCAAAAATGGTGGAATCTGTCTGCGCGGCGAGCGGCCAGTCCTATGTGCTGAATGGCCGGTTCAAGGGCGGCTGGACAACACGCCACTACGGCATACCGGGCAATGGCATACATGCCATCCAGATGGAGCTGGCGATCCGGAGCTATCTGGATGAACCTTCGGAACCCGATGAAACCAATTGGCCGCCGCCATTCGCGCTAGAGCGCGCCGCGCCTCTCACCGACATTTTAACCGATGTTCTGAAGGCCTGTCTGGCTTTCGCACATGATGCAAATTGACGAGGATTTATTAATGACCCGTTTCGATAACAGCCGCGTTATCAAAGCCGCAACTGGCACGAATTTGAACGCAAAAAGCTGGCTGACCGAAGCCCCGTTGCGGATGCTCATGAACAATTTGCATCCCGATGTTGCCGAGCGACCGGAAGAACTTGTCGTATATGGCGGCATTGGCCGCGCTGCGCGCGATTGGGAAAGCTATGACAAGATTGTCGAAACGCTGAAGCGGCTTGAGAATGATGAGACGCTGCTCGTCCAGTCGGGCAAGCCGGTGGGCGTTTTCAAAACCCACAAGGACGCGCCCCGCGTGCTGATCGCCAATTCCAACCTCGTGCCCCAATGGGCGAATTGGGAGCATTTCGACGAGCTGGATCGCAAGGGACTGGCGATGTACGGCCAGATGACAGCCGGTTCATGGATATATATCGGGACGCAAGGCATCGTTCAGGGCACCTACGAAACATTCGTGGAAATGGGGCGTCGGCATTATGACGGCGATCTGTCGGGCAAGTGGCTGCTGACCGCGGGGCTGGGTGGCATGGGCGGTGCGCAACCGCTCGCCGCCGTCATGGCGGGCGCGTCCTGTATCGCTATCGAGTGCCAGCAAAGCCGGATCGATATGCGCCTGCGCACCGGTTATCTCGACACGAGCGCCGCAACGATCGACGAGGCCATGGCCATCATCGATCAGGCCAATGCGGAGAAGAAGCCCGTGTCGGTAGGGCTGCTCGGCAACGCCGCCGAATTGCTGCCGGAGATGTTCGCGCGCGGCATTCGGCCCGATCTGCTGACCGACCAGACCAGCGCACATGATCCGGTCAATGGCTATCTGCCCGCAGGCTGGAGCGTTGACCGCTGGATTGCCTCGCGCGAACAAGACCCCGTCGGCGTCGCTGCCGCGGCAAAGGCTTCCATGGCCCAACATGTGCAGGCGATGCTCGATTTCCAGGCGGCAGGCGTTCCGACCGTCGATTATGGCAACAATATCCGGCAGGTCGCAAAGGACCATGGTGTGGCAGACGCTTTCGCATTTCCCGGCTTCGTGCCCGCCTATATCCGTCCGCTCTTCTGCCGTGGCATCGGTCCGTTTCGCTGGGCCGCACTGTCGGGGGATCCGGAAGATATCTACAAGACCGATGCGAAGGTTAAGGAACTGATTCCGCATGACGCGCATCTCCATCGCTGGATCGACATGGCGCGGGAGAAAATCCAGTTTCAGGGGCTGCCTGCGCGCATCTGCTGGGTCGGTCTGGGTGACAGACATCGTCTGGGGCTGGCTTTCAACGAGATGGTGGCGAGCGGTGAGCTAAAGGCGCCCGTCGTCATTGGCCGCGACCATCTCGACTCCGGGTCGGTCGCTTCGCCCAATCGCGAAACAGAAGCCATGCGCGACGGATCGGATGCGGTAAGTGACTGGCCGTTGCTCAATGCCTTGCTCAACACGGCGAGTGGAGCCACTTGGGTATCGCTCCACCATGGTGGCGGCGTCGGCATGGGCTATTCGCAGCATTCGGGCATGGTCATCGTCGCTGACGGTACATCCGAAGCAGCGACGCGGCTGGAGCGTGTTCTGTGGAACGATCCGGCGACGGGCGTGATGCGCCATGCCGACGCGGGTTATGATGTCGCACTCGATTGCGCGCGCGACAAGGGGCTGGACCTGCCGGGCATATTGGGGTGAGCGACGTCACGATCCTGCGCGCGGCCGATCGGGTTGCACAGCCTTGGAAAAATGGCGGCGGCATCACGCGAGAGGTCGCTGTTTTTCCGCCTGGCGCGGGCATGGATGAATTTGAATGGCGAGTAAGTATTGCCGATGTCAGCGCTGTCGGCGCATTCTCCCCCTTCAAAGGCGTCGATCGCATATTGACCGTTCTGGAGGGACAATTGCGGTTGGACATCGATGGCGCCGCGCAACCAATTGTGCTTGGGGCAGGCGATCGTCATGCATTCGCTGGCGAAGCTGCCGTCGTCGGAACGCCTTTTGGCAAAGACGTGCGTGACCTCAACATAATGACAAGGCGCGGCAGATGGCTTGCACGGATCGCACCTTACCAGCCCGGCCTGTCAGGCGGTGATGTTCGTGTCGCCATAGCTACGCAAGACTGTGCCGGGCTTGCGCAGTGGGACGGACTGCTATTGTCCGATGGCAACGAGCCGCCGCCTGGCTTTTATGGTTATTTGATAAGGCTGGATCACATGGGTTGATCAAGAGTCCGAAATTCTTCGATTGTCGGGCGGCGACCGCCTCAAAGCATCAGGTTGGTGACGGTCCTGCGCTGCGATACCGGCTCTGAAGCGCGATCCCGCCTAAATCCGCCGGTAGCGGAAGTACCAGACCTTAGTTATCAAGTGGCAATAAACAATTGAAATAACACGATAAAATCCGCTCTTGATGACCGCTAATTTCTGCCATGTAATCACCGTACAATCACCGTTTCCGAAGCGCTATCGCGCGGCAGCGCGCGTTCGGGCGGGGACCTCGCCGTCACGAGATGTGATTCACATCGCTGCACGACGTGCTTGTGTCCGTCGCCAGCAGGATTGTCGAGGGTCTGGTCGATCCGCTGACTTGGTCCGCCCGATCGACTATGGCGAGGTATGTCCCTCACCGATGCCCTAACGAAAGCCCACGCCAAACTAAGCATTCCGGTCAACGGGCTCTATCTTCCCGTGCCCAAGGTCGTCGAAAGCCTGCAGCGCTTCTGTCGACCGCTGGTCTTCCACAATGACGGATATGATCACGACATCTCGTTTTCCGGCTCATGCCTCCTGTTCCGACACCGGGGTCACAACCTGCTGTTGTGCACCCGGCATCAGCTTACGAATGCAAAGCGCACATCAGACCAGATCATTCTAGTAGTCGAGGAGGCGAACGGCCGTCGGGTCGGGATCAATCCGAACGAGGTGAGCCAAGGCGTTCTCGATCCGTCGTCCGACCCCGCATATGCCGACTTGGCCGATATCATGATAGCGGAATATTCGCCTCGAAATCTTGGGCGCGACCTTGCGCCGCACTTCCTCTCCTTTGACCTCGAGTCCGCTCGTGATCTGCGGACGGTCGATCCTGCCTTGGTCGATGCAATCTTCTCAATCGGCTATCCAGCCGTCGACACGTCCTATGACACCACATTTGACGATAATTGGCAGTTGCTCGGCGTCGATGTCGTGTCACGCTGGTGGAAGCTCTATTTCAAGCCAGCGGCGCCGACCGTGTGGGATGCCGCCGGCACGGTTGCGTTGGAGCCCGCGAACAACCAAGACCCTATCCCCGATGACCCGGACGGGATGAGCGGTGCGCCGGTATTCTTCATCCACGGGATCAAAGCCGGGCAGCCTGAACTCGGCTTTGCCGGCATCATCGTGCGCGGGAATAGGAGCAGTCGCGTTAACATGATCGAGGCCGCGCAGATCAGGAAGGCCCTGGCCCTTCACCTCGGTGCATGAAGCTGGCGGTCTGCGCCGCTGGCGGTGAATGTGTGATGGGGGCGCAATATGAAGCGATTCAAGTTCGAGGAAATCCTGGAAAGCGAGTTTCGCTGGCCAACGGCCGGGGACGTCCCATTCGTCGCCGCAGCCGATGCCATGGCTAACGCCAACATCGCCAAGGACGAATTCACGCGGCTCGTGCTGATGACTGACGGCTACAAGAAGGCCGCCGATCTCATGGTCGAGCATGCAACGAGCAATCCGGCGGAGCGCGACTATCTCGTCTGCCCGATCATCTTCAACTATCGTCAGTTCATCGAGCTATCGCTCAAATATGTTATCGCGACCTACGGCCACACCGTCGGCATCGAACCGATATGGAAATCGCACGATCTCGCCCGGCTCTGGCAGATCTTCGCGGAGTTGCTGCAACGCTACGGCACGAGCGATCCGGACGACGCCGATCCCATAGTTTCAGAGGTCGTCGCCGAATTCGCCAAGATCGACCCCGGCTCTTATTCCTATCGCTACCCCGTCGACACGCACGGCCAGCCGATCCCGATCACCTATGAGGATCTTTATCTGCCGACCCTCGCGGATGTCATCAACGGTGTGGCTGGCTATTTCTCCGGTACTGACGGTTATCTGAGCGATCTACAGGGCGCCAGACCCTGATGGCCAGTTCACCGACCTTATCCCCGGCGAGCGCCGCGCCACACTGGCACGAGCGATCGGACCCCGTTAGGTCTTGATCATGGCCGACACCCAGTTCCGAGACTTTATCCATGGAGCAACGCCGCTAACCGGCCAACTCGGCCTGACGCATGTCACCGACTGCGCGAGGCTTTCCGGCCTCGTCGCGTCCCGAAAGCTCGAACCGCGCCTTTGTGACGTGTTTGGTGAACCGTTGGTCTATCTTTTCTACGGCCGCCCAGCCTATCGGCGCGCATGGAGCGGCGGCGCGACCACCAATCTCGATTACGCGCGAATATGCCTGATCCTGCGCGATGATGTGGCCGCGCATGCCCATCGTATCCTTCCGTTCGATAGCGGCGGCTTTGGCCGGTACAGCGGCGCGTTCCATGACAGTCTGACATTGGCGGATTTCGAGATTTTGCCGACCGACCATCCCCTGAAGATCATCGGCGCGTTCTACGACAGCCTCGAAGACTATTGGATGATGGAGCCGGTGCAGCCTCGGACGTTTCCGGTCACCCAGCACATCGTCCGGTCCTACTACCAGTTGATCACCGGCGGGCTGTCGGAGCAATTCGACGATCGCTGCTCGGCGATCGAGGTGCAGCTCGCCGACACGCTCCTTCTCGACGGACAGGTCCTGGCCGTCATCGGCCCCAATCAGATTTTCGACGATCCCAAGGTGAAGGCGATGGTTGCCGACTGGGGCGCGGAACCGCGCGGGTATCGCGTCCCCAGAATGTTCAACCCGGCCGAGGTGGCGGGTCGCATCTTCAGCGAGGTCGAGCGCTTCCTGGAGGACCAGACGTGGCTGTAGCGAGGGCCCCATCGCAAGCGCGCGCCGTCGCGGTCTTCAACCCCACCGCACCCGCGCCGGGATTTCTGCAGCCGCTGCTGGCCGGCATCGGCGGGGACAATCGCAGCTTCGTGCAGGTATTGGCCGCGCCCGCGCGACTCATCGGTTTCGCGGAGGTCGCGTGGCCCGATCGCGATTTTGTCAGCTTGAACGAAGAGCCTGTCTTACAGATCGGCGGCGAACCCCTTTGGGGCTTCCTTTTCCCCGACGAGCCGCCACTCGTCGCGCTCTGGTCCACGTTTCGAGAGAGGATGCGCACGCGGGTCGATGATCCGAAACTCGCCGACAAGCCTCTCCAGCTTTTCGACATCGTCGACACGCTCGACTTCGACGAATTCAAGCCGGCAGTCTATGTCAGAGCCTATCGCGCCTATGCCGAGATGGGACCGACCGCCGCCAATCGTTGGCGCGACCGCTCCATCCTCGAGCCGGCGCTGGCGCGCATGCTGCCAGCGCTGGGACTGCCGCCGCATCGCACGACGGTGATCGATGGTCCGGCTGGAGAAACAAGCTCCACGACGCCGCGTTTGCGAGCGCGCTTGGCGGATGGTGAACTCCTCGTGTTTCTTGAAGGCGCAATCGGCGAAGCGGAGCAGCGGGGCTTTCAGGATGCCTACGACCAGCTGGTCGCACGGTATCCGGACCTTTTCCCGGATGGCGTCCGGGTCATGGCGACACACCCTCCGAGGCGCGCTGGCCCGCCACAAATCAAGGCAGAGGGTACGACCGTCGTCCTTGTCGGCCGGATCCGCGAAGGCCAAGTCTCCTATGATGAGTGGACCAGCCAGGGCTTCGAGGTCGTGGACGAGAGCCGCTTCCACCCGGCGCTTCGCATTCGTCGCGTTCCCAAACTGACCATACTTCTCGGCGCTCAGCCCGATTGGCCGCAGCTGGTCGAAGCCGGCATGCGAATGGGCGAACATGCTGCGGTGATCGTCTCGCTCTCCACGTCGGCCGCGCCGCTCCTGCGCGACCTCGAATTCCAAGCGCAAACCAACCTGCCGACGGTTACCTTCTTCGCCCCTTATGCCACCAGTACGGTGAGGGGCCGCGATCCCGTGACGCCCATCCGGCCCCTTCTCGAAATCGTACAGCGCGAAATGGACGGCGGCCCATTCTTCGATGTCCACCGCCTATTCAAAGCGCAGCACAACATGCTGGTGCGTGAACCCCTCTGGTCGAACCAGACGTCAATCGAACCGGCCTGCCGTCTCGCGGCGCGCGCGCTGAAGGCTGGCGCCGTTTTCGGTGGGGTTGCTCGCCTCTATTCGCAAGGGGCGGTCAGCCGAGCCGACCACCAGGATTTTGTCGCCGCGCTCTCGCACCTGTTCCAGATCGACGAGAGTGAGCCGGTCCATATCGAGGCGCGGCGCGCCGCACTGCTCTTGCTGGTCGAGCGGATCGCGCAAAACGAACCGTCCCACTATGCCGATAGCCAGCGGCAAGGGATCATGCGCCTGTTCGAACTGCGCGGGTGGCGCATCGGTCAAGATCATGGCCGGGCATTCGACCTCGAAGATGACCAGCGGCGGTTCGGTGTCGTCATCGTTGATCACGCCCGGGACGTGCCTGCGGAAGATCCCGAGGCGGCCGCTCCCGGCCTGACCCGTGCGCCCCTGCTGGTGATCCATGTCCAAGCGCGTCGGGAGCAGCTTCTCATTGGCAATCGCGGGCAATTTTTCCACGCCGCGATCGAAGATATCGCCCTCATCGAGCCAGGGACCCTGTGGGTGTGGAAGGTATTGAGCCGTCAGCTCTTCGAACCCGCCGCGCGTCCATCCCAAGGCGCGCTGCGGCTGTGTGCCAGCCTCATTGTCGAAGCGGTCCGCCAGGGGCGTATTCAGCGGTCACTCTCGGACATTGACTGGAACCATATCCAGGATCTGCTCACCTCTTCGGATTGTGAGAGGTTCATCCGGTTCGTCGATCGGCGGACACCGCGGCGCACGGCCACGCTTGTGATCCAGATCGCCGACAAGTCTGGTTCCGACAACCAGCAGATCGCGGTCGATTTGACGATCGAAGATGATGGACCTGTCGTTCAGGGCACCGATTTCACGGAACTACCGTTCGACTGATCGACGGGCTTGGCAGCAGCCTTGCGCGCTGGTTGCGCCACATCATAGTCGCCGCTGACATTAGCGCGATTAAGTGCCGGGCAAATTTAGCTGGGAAGTCGGATACTTCTGTCCGGCGAGAGGATCGTGATCCGATGGGTGGCGCGGGTGAGCGCCACGTACCAATCCTTGTTGCTCAGGCTGGGCGAGTGGACGATAACGACATTCGCAAATTCCAGCCCTTTGACCAGCAAGGTGCTGCCCACACTATAATAGGGCACGCGCCGGCCAGCGTGCCGAAGTTGATTCTGGACGCGCCAAACCGCCTCGGCGAGACTGATGTCTTCGCCAGACATGATCAGCTTGAGCGCAGAACGCACCGCCGACAGCATCTCGCGGCGATAGATATGGCATGCGGGCAGACCGGCAAAACCGTCGATCAGTGCGAGACACGACGCGTTGCTCGCATCCTGCTCGAGCGCGAGCGCCAGCCCGATCAGGGTTCCAAAGCGCGTTTCGCCGAGCTTGCGGCCGAGCTTTCGTGCCGCAACGGCCTTTTTGAAGTCGGCCCGGCCGATGCCCGACATGCACTTCTCGAGCAGATCCAGCGTGGCTTCGAGTCGCTTGGGGCCGTTGGTCGTGGCAAGTTTCCGGGTCGCACCGAAGATCGCCTTGCACTCCACGGGCTCGATTGTGGAGAAACGCTGCTTTCCAAGCGAGCGCGCGATCGCGGCTCTCGCGCCTTCATTCACCGAATCCGCGATGACGACTAGGTTGCCATCGTTGCCCATGGCCTTGAGGCACGCGTTGATGATCTTGTTTTGGCGAGGGCCATCCTGGTCCGGGAGCCACTCCCACGACACGCAGGCTGGGCGCTTGTCCAGCGCAACGTTGCTGCCACTTTCGAGCACCGGTCTAATCGCTTCAAGCCATGTGGCGAGCGCCGAATTGCCGTGACGATGCCACCGGTGGGCCTTCGTAAGTGTCCGGATGAGGGGGAAGTGCGGAAAGACCGCCGCATTCCAATCGACCGGCGCCTGGCCGTTGAAATCGAAGATCGCCTGTAGCGGATCTCCGAACACGCATGTGGGCAGAACCTTTGAGATGGCCGTGACAATCTCGTGCTGGCGGTGACTGCAATCCTGATATTCGTCGACCAGGACCCCGCAATAGGAGGCGCGCAGCACACGTTCGATGGCTCCACTCGCTAGCAGTTTCAGCGCCGCCGCGTAGACCGCCGACCAAGCCTGCTCACCCTTAGGTTCCGTCACGGTTAGCCCGGAGCGTAGTGGGTAGGATGCGGAATAGCGTAGGCACCAGCCAGCGATGGTGTCGATCGCGTATCGGTTGGTAGACACCTTGCGGTCGCGAAGTCGACGGCGCAGCGCATCGACTCCGGCATGGGTGTGAGTCAGGATAAGACGCCGGCCCTCGCTATGTTCGACAGCATTAACGATCTGCTCGGTCTTGCCGCAGCCGGCGGCCGCGACAACGCTGCCTGCGCGAGTCGCACAGACAATGGCGGCTAGATCTGCATCATCAGCTTCAGCCATCGATCCAGTCGCGGATACGCTGAAGGCCGCTTGCCAAAGGCGTCATCGGAATTTGATGGAGACAGGGCTGGACGATCGCTGCAATCGCTTCGCCGTGATCGATCGACTTGAACCAAGGCTTATTCTTCGCCTTGGCGGTCACACCGAGAATGCGGCGAAAGGCAGGCGTGTCGAAACCTACCGGCAAGGTGAGATCGGGAAGAGGTGTGGTGCCCGCGAGCGTGCACTGCGCGTTGATGCGCGTCAATATGCTTTCCGCGGTGTGACAGGACGCCGCATAGGCAATCAGGTCCCGTACGATGTCCCATGGGACGTCGAGAAAGATGCGCTCTTCGGTCGAGCAGGCATCGGGCCAAAGCAGCATCACCGCGCCGGCGGCCTCAGCGGCGGAGATATCGGCAGGGGATGGTGGCTCGTCGGTATCGAGCAATGCCAGACATTGATATCCGAGTTCCTGAAGGTGCTTGGTCAGCATGACCGCCTCGGGCACGCCGCGCCCGTCGATCGCGACCGTGCCGCTCCATGCGAAGGAATCGGAGCCAGCAGCGATCCAGAGCGCGTCGAGCCCGCGGAGCAATCCGCATTCGGTCCGGCCTTCGCCGACCAAGATACGACGCGCGAGAAAGGCTTCGGGAGAACTGCGTAGATAGCGTTGGGCGGCGCCGTCTTGGGTCGTGCCCTTGACCGAGCGCACCACAGTATCGCCATCGTCACAGCGCACGGCGTGGATATTGGGCGCGCTGAGTTCGCGCAGGACGACTTCGGAATGGGTGGTCAGGAATATCTGCGGCGCAGCGGCAGTAGCGGGGGCGATGCCGGTTGGCGGCGGTGCGAGCAGATACTTCAGCAGGCGGGTAATCCGGTGCGGCTCGAGGCCGTGCTCGATCTCGTCGACCAGCGCGATATGCGAGCCGCGCGCATTATGCTGGAGCGCGGAGATAATGAGCCTGGAGGAGCCGGTGCCGAGCGTACGGAGCGGCAAATCGCCATCGTGCAGCGTGACACCGCCCGCCGTGATCGAGGCGCTCTGGAGATCGAGCTCGGCGGTCAGCCCTTTGCGGACTCTAACCGAAAAGTGCTTACCCAAGCTCTCGGCACGCTCCGTCGGGATAGCGAAGACATCCTTGTTGCTGAGGCGAAAGGCGGCGCGCGCAGCGCGACTGGCTGCGGCGAGCTGTTCGGTCATACGGGCGCCATCGCCGATGCGGTTCAGAATCGAATGGCGTCCCCAACCAAGGTGGCGTTCGGCGTACGGTCCAAGACGCGTGGTCGCCAGTTCGCGGGCATCGGTGAAGCGCAACGAGGGCGGGTCGTCGGTGCCGCTGAGCCGGTCGTTGAAAATCGACCAACGCCCCTCGAGTGTAGCGGGATCAAGTTCGACGCGGATCGAGAGCGCGTCGACAAAGCCGGCGTCGGTTTCGCCAGGCTCGTCGATGAGGGTAGCGGTTGTGGGATCCCAGCCCCGCAAATGAAGGCCATAGCGATTGTCTGCGCAAAACTCAGCTGGAATGCCGACCAGGGTCACTGTGATCGTGGCGGCGGCGGTGAAATCGAGATTATGGAAGTCGGTATCGTCGCCGAGGTAATTGCTACGCGGATTGAGCGCGAGGTCGATCGCATCAAGGATCGTTGTTTTGGTCGAATCCCCTGGTCCAATGAGGCAGTTCATGCCCGGCGATGGCGACCAGTCGAGGGATCGGATTCCGCGGTAATTCCTGATCTCGAGATGAGCGATCCTCACAGAAACCCTTCCGGCGCTAGGCGCGCTTCATCATGAGATACTTGTGTAGCAGATCGCCGGCCGAGGTTAGTGAGCGAGGCGTTACAATGGAAACCACCCGCCGCAGCGGCGAGTTGGCCGCGGCGTCGACGATTTCCTGAGTCACAATCAGACATAGACAGTGGTCGGCCGTCATCGCTCACACTGGGCAATCTGCGACTGAAACGAATGGTTGCGCATGCCGGTTATCCCAATGCACTGACACTGGCCATTCGCACGCGGTCTTTGATCCATTTGCGCGCTGACGCCAGACTTTGACGATAATCGTCGGCCGCCATCGATAGAGATTCTGGCGACGTCGCGCGTTCAAGATCTTCGGTCGACCAGTCGTCGAGCATGCGCTTTGCCAGAGCGAAACAGGTGGCCTTCCCAACTCTGAAAGCCAGAGTGCGCTGGGACGCCTGCAATGCGGTTGCGCGTGCTTCGTCCGGATCTTCGGCATCAGAAAACTCGTTTGACAGTTCGTCCGCCATCTTGGCGACGACCGGATACAGACCGTTCACGAACAGCGTTTGTACCTCCGGGTAGAAGCGGGCGGCTCGGCCTTTCATCTCGCGATCGGCAATCTCGTCGGCTTCGGTGAGAATTTTGATCTCAGGAGCGCGCTCAAGCGCCCGCGCAAGCTTCGACGCGGTCGCGCCTTCAGGCGCCATTCGCACGCGCGATGTCGATGCCCGGGGCTCACTCGGTTTTACCGCCGGCCTGATCCCTAGGACTTTCTCCTCGTCTTCCTCAGACTGGAGCGTCGTCGGTTCAGGCTCGGCAAGCCCGGCGTCATTGGCTTCAGACCGAGTGATCTGTTCCGGGCTCTTCTTAACGACATTGGTCGGCACGCGAAGCTCGTCGAGCAGTGACTGAAGGTCGGATTGAAGATCGTTCAGATCATCGGCGCTGTCGGGGGATTCCGACCTGATGACCTCCTTCACCCAGTCGGGCATGAGCTGCCGGACCAGATAGGCATGTTGATCGGCAGTAAGCGGCGATCGATCGTGGCGCCACGTAAGGGCATCGCGGTACTGGTTTGGAAATGCCGCATCATCCGGCAGCCGGATTTCAACCGTCAATACCTTCGATCCGAATGGTATCCCGAACGTGGGTGCGACCGACGACCATACTTTCTGCGTGCGAAAGTCATACCGTTCATCGCGGTAAACCAGAGCCAGGAATGTCGTTGATCCGGTCGCTGCGTTGGCCCGAGCACTGTAGGTATGGCTTGATCCTTCGTGCTTGGGGTCATGGATGTAACGAACGGCTATGCCCGTCTCCACATCGATGACGTCTTCATGACGCGGAAGCCGATCGAGAATTTCGTCGAGCGTGCGGAGTTGGCGGAACTTACCTGTTTCGTCCTTGCCGCCACCTTTAGTCATCGAGACGTCGATGCGCACTTGCACACCCGGCGAGAATGACACGAAACGCCTAAAAATGGAGGTGGCAATGAAGCTGCGGTCAACCGACACGCCTGTGCCGATCGGCTCGGCAACCGTATCGTGGTCAAGGCTTTCGCCAAACAGCACCACTTCCGTCCAGTCGAAATCGGTGGCTGTCCCCGCCGCCTGGACGACTGAAGTGACATCATAGATCGTATCGGTCTGGCCATCAGCCAGTTGCACGGAGAAGCGAACATAGGTCTGTTCCTCCTCGTCCCATCCGATCGTGACCTCGTTGACTTCTCCGTCCTTGCAGGACCGATAGCGGATCCCATCAGGCGACGCGGCGAGCCCTGATACCTTTGCGCCGATGCCAAAGTTTCCGTCGAGCGCCATCATCTTGTTGACCGATGAACTCAGGTCGGTCGCGCGCCGCAGCTCGGCCGCGCTCATCCCGACGCCGGTGTTCCAGAAGGTCAGCTTCCGCACGCCGTCGATCACCGTGGGGAAAATCTCGACGCGCCGATTGCCTTCGGGCGCGAGCGCTGCATTCTCGTCGGCGTTCTTGAAGAATTCGCGGATGAGCGTGTTGATAGGCGCCTGCTGAATCAGCCGGTTGATCAGGAACGTCTTGTCACCAATTCCGAGGTGTTCCGGCCGCATGGTCTCATCCCTGTTTAGAGCTTGAAGCTGTCCGAAGGCTCATTGGACGATCCGAAGCGCTTCTCGAGGTCGGACACCGCCTCCTTCAGCGCTTTGCTGATCTTCCGGATATCGGCGTCGCTAAATTCGTAGGCGCGACGGTTCGAAAGATTCCCCAACTTGCGGATCGCGTCCAACGCAATCTGTGTGCGCCCTTCCGCCAAGCGCACAAAATTCGTCCTCTTTTCACTGTCAGCCACGAGTCGTCTCCATCACGAATTTCAAGGTAATCATGGCCCCCCATTTTTGCAATAGTTCGACGTATTTCACCGTGATATTCGTCGACGCACCGTTGTGAGATTTGATAAGGCACTGGAATTGCGAGATAAAGCCGCTCTGTGGACCATAATCTGCAGCTAACGCCCCCCGACGATGCCTCACGTTTGACCAAATTTCTCCCGTCTCTTGTGGCTAACCAAAGTCTGCCGGGCCAATTCACAGGTAACATCGGCCTATTTGCTCATCGGCGAGATGTTCGTCGTATTCACGACCGTGGCGACGGGGTCCGGTTCGCTGTCAAAAACGGATGCCGTGTAGCTCGCCAACCGGTCTGATCGGGATCGTTAGATGCCCGGCAGCATGATAGCGTTGCGGATCACGGAATAATCGAGGCCAGAGTGTTCAAGACCGCAGTCGGCAAGAAGGAGCTATCGGCGATCATTCAATCAATGTCTGACCTCGATGTTGCTCGCTTCCTCTACTGCCAAGAAATGGCCGGAGCCTATCTTGCTGTTGGCAAGTTCGAAAGCATGCTCATCTCGGCAATGCACATGTGCGACCGGGTCAAGTTGCAGAAGGCGCTCGGACCGGATCAGGGTGCTTGGGAGCGATCGGTGGCAAAAGAAGCTTTGCTTGAGGGTTCCACCTTGGGATCATTGATCAAGATTCTCGAGCGCCACGAAATCGACGATGCCGACATCGCTTATCTGAAATGGATCAAAGATAAGCGTGATTACTTTGTCCATCGCCTCTTCCACGAGGGCGCTTGGCCGGGCGATTTGGACGAGCTTGGATGCCAGTTGATGCGTCGGCGTCTTGTCGCACTTCAGCTGTTGCTGAAACGCGGCGAACGGAACATTTGGCTAATTTTTGAAAGAGCTGGTTTCGTTGAGCTAGATCGGCTCAGTGACGGCAGTTTCCTCGCGATGAACATGGGCATCTACGACGCGATCCAAAGTGACGTAGCCATAATGAAGCGCGACGTGGACTAGGTGCGTCATAATCTCGATTTACGCCGCGCAGATCACTGCGTCCGCAGACATCCCAGTGTGAAAGCGCGACGGAAAGTTGAGCATGCCGGCCTTGCGATCACCCGTCAGCGGGCTCAACCGCATCGATATAGAATGCTCCGCCTTTCCAATCCCGTGTCACGCCAGCTTCCTCGGCTTCCTCATATTTCGCCTTGCAGAAGCAGCGAACCTCACCATCGACCTCGATCTTGACGGCAAGATCTTTTCCCTCCGGCTCGTCATCGCAAAGACCGATGACCCGGCGCTCTAGCATGATCGCGCCATCATCGATGCGCCCACCGCGAACACGATGGGACGCGATCGGCGGAACGGGGCCGCTCCCGTAGGTTGCCGCCTCCGGATAGAAGCCGATCACGACGTCGGCGGTGGGCAGGTCGGCAGGCAGGTCGAACGACCGTGATAGGATACGCCGTGCGGTGATCGTGCCCCACTCCCTCAGGTCACCGAACCGTTCGAAACCATGGCGCTGCCAGAAGGTCCACGAGCTTCGCGGCGAACATTCGATCGACAGGACATTCACATTGTCGTCCATCGCCCGCTGCAATGATGCCGCGAATAGCGCATCCCCCAGCCCCTGTCGGCGGCAGTCCTTGCGGACACTGACAATGTCAGGCGCATAGTCGCCCACCTGCACGGCGACGGGCTCATCGTCGCACCGAATGACCCAGAGATCGCCATGCTCAAGAGCGCTCTCGATGATCCGGCGGTTGCACCAGAAGCCTTCGCCGTCCTCCTCATATTCTCGCTTGAGCCACGTGAGGACCGCGGCGAGATCGGCGGGCGTTGCCTTGACAACCTCCATGATCATATCTCCCACGGGCCGCCGGGACGCCAGCGCCCCTCAAAGGCCGCGCCGCCAGCCAGGGCTGCGGCTGGCGGCATCACCAACCGCTCGATCTGCGCCTGAACAACCGGAAACGGCTCTGGCGCCAGCGCAATTTCGGTGCGCCTGAGAAAGGCGGCCCACTGGCCCTGCCTCTCGTCGGCATAGGCTGCGGTCAACGCAGCCGGGACTTGCTCCGGCATTTTCGTCTGGCGCCGCTCGAAGGTCGCGGCGATCGCGCGCGCCAGCACTGTGCCGTTGAATTCGAACGTATTGGCGATGGCCCAAAGATCGTAGAAGTCCTTCAGGCGGGTGTTGATCATATCGAGCGCCACCATCGCCTGGAATTTCTCCGCAACGACCGTTTCCGGCGGATAGGCGAGCAACTCCGCCATCGGCTGATCGAGCATCGAGGGATAGCGTATGTCGATAGGCGCTGGGGTAACCGCATCGCCATAACCAATGTCGATGTGCACCGGCAGGCGTGCGCCCGCGAGTTCGGCGAGAAAGTCGATCCGGACGCCGGCATATTCATCCTCGGCGCGCGCAGCAGCAGCCTTCAGCGTGTCCGGCCGGAACAGGATTCCATCATCCTCGACCTCAACGGCGAGGATTTCCTGAAACACCGAGGCCAGCTTGTCCGGCGCATTCTCGCCGGCCCCGAGCAGATCGAGATCGCCGGTCGCGCGGTACGGCGCGTCGGCCCACAGGCTGAAAAGCATTGCGCCCTTCAGGATGAAACGGTCTCGATACGGCGAACGGCTCAACCGATAGAGCAATCGCTCGATGACATAGCGCGTCATCAGCAGCTGCGCGTTTTCCCGCCGGCTGCGCGCCCGCGCAACGAGGCGGTCGCGGACCGAGATCGCGACATTCTTCGGTGCCAGGCTCACACCATCGCCTCGAGATACGGCCGCATCACCGCTTGAACGCGATCCATCTGCGCATAGCGGTAGATCTGATTGAGATCGCGGCGGGAGCGGGTCTTCATAAAGTCGCGCAGCGCCTCGACCGCCACATCGATACCGATCTTGTTCCGATGCTTGAAGCAGTCGGCGACCGTCTTTGCCGGGTCGGTGATCGGAACCGGCACCCCATCGATCATATGGGTCTCGACACCGGCCGTGAGCGCTTCACCGCTGGCGCGCACGATCTTGAGCGCGACCGATGCGTTCACCGGTGCCCAATCTTTCTGTCCCAGCATCATCCAGACCATGTGCGGCGTCTGCGTGGTCAGCTCGTGATATTGCAGTGCCGACAGGAGGCAGATCACGCCTTTGGGCTGGATCCGGGCTGCTTCCGCCAGACTGGTGCTGCTTTCGATCGACGCATCCGCGAGTTTGTAGAGACCGCGCCCGATCTGCTGCAGAATACCCTGCTCGCGCAGCCGCTGCACCGTTGCCCTCGTGACACCGGCCGCATCGAAGTCGCGGCCTCGCGCAATGCCGCACTGGCGTGCGACCTCAAGGGCCCGATCGCGGTGACTCGCAGTTTCCATAGGCGATGATATAATTCCTTGGTGTTTACGCGCAATGACCAAGGAATTGTATCGCGGCTAAGAGTGCCATAACATCGCTGCCCTATGACAGACTCAGCTTCATTCTCGGAACGCCATGGCTATCACGGCGCCGACGTCGAAATCACCACCCGGGAGGACGCCCCGGAGGAGGTTCGAGCCGCTGTCCTGATGTTGGGCTATGCCGCGGGCATGGGGCCGGGCGGCATGCGCGACACGGTCTGCGAGGTGCTGCTCAAGCGTCCCGATCTCAACAATTGGTCGCCGGGCAATATCGAGAACGAGGTCCATCGGCTGATCGACGACGCGCCCTGGTACAAGGTCTACGACATTGCCGAGCGCATCTACGCCGAGATTGCCCGCGACGATTATACCGGCACCAAGCAGGCCGAATATTCGCGTCGCCTGACCCAGTTCTTTCGGGAACACGGCGTCGGCTGGCAGATGGAGGAAGGACGCATCGTCTTCCGCGGGTCGGAAGCCTTTACCCTGGCGACCCGCGATGCTGTCGCCACCATGCAGCAGGCCGGAAGCCCAACCGCGGCTAACGAAGTTCACGAAGCGCTCAAGGACATTTCGCGTCGCCCTTCCGCCGATGTCACCGGCGCGATCCAGCACGCAATGGCGGCTCTCGAATGCGTTGCGCGGGAGGTCGATGGGAGCACCGATACCCTGGGCCAGATCATCAAGCGGCTCACCATCCCGCAGCCGCTCGACGGCGCGCTCCACCGCCTCTGGGGGTTCGCATCAGAGCAGGGGCGCCACATCCAGGAAGGGCGCGAGCCCAGCTTCGAAGAGGCCGAGCTGGTCGTGACCCTCGCTTCCGCCGTCAGTGTCTACCTGTTGCGGCACGCAGCGCGTGCCGGATCGCACTGAACGGGCGCGGTGCCAGCCTTGCCGAATAGTCCCGCAGCACCAGGGGCCGCGATTGGGCGTGTCAAGCGCCCTTCAGAAGACGTCGGCCTGAAGGCACAAATCAGCCGGTCGGCGAGCGTCCTGATCGACTTCCTGACCGAAAACCGCGCTACCGACGCGTTCGAATTCCCATTCAGCCACTCTTATCCGCGCAATTGCTGCGAAAGCGTGTCGATGATCTTCAGCTATCTGCTCGAAGACAAATATGGGCTCCCGGACGTCACGATCATTCGAGGCACGAAGCCGCGCCTGCATGAGCATCACTTCTGGGTGCGGGCGGCAGGATCGCTATACGATCTCACCGCCCACCAGTTTCCGGGGCGGCGACCGATCCTCGGCGTTGAGCGTCACGCTCTCTTCGCCAGTTTTCCGGAGCATCGCGCCATCCATGAGCATGGCTTTGTCGACCGCGAAGAGGTTCTTGCCCTCCATCGCGCCGGCGTGATTCCCTTCTGAGCCATGGAATGCTTCCGGATCGACGAGAGCGGCTACACCGGCTTCGATCTCCTGAACCGCGACCAACGGTTCCAGGGTGCGACCGCCATTGCGATCGAGGATGACGAGGCCGCACGCCTGATCAAGGAGTATTTCCCGCGACTGCAGGCGAGCGAGCTGAAATATCGCGCGCTCTCGCGCCGTCCCGGCAACCATCCGCGCCTGCTCGCGCTCCTCACTGAACTGCTGCGCGCGCATAAATCCGTGACATATGTCTGCGACAAGCGGTTCCTGCTGATCCTCATGTTCTGCGACTATGCCGTCGAGCCGTGGTACTTTGAACGCGGCTGCAATTTCTACGAGGACGGACAGAATTACGGAATGGCCTCGCTGCTCGCGACAGCAGGTCCGACACTGCTCGGCGAGTCCGAGTTCGAAGCAATGCTCGCCGCGTTCCAGCGCGCGACAAAGGAAAAGACGCCCGCAGCCCTCAAGGATCTGGTTCGGGCGGCACGAAAGACCAAGTGGCGGGAGTTTCCCGAGGCTCTCGGGCCGCTCGCCCAATATGCCGCCCCCGAATGTTTGTCGGCGATTGCAACCGAAGGCGTGAGCACCGACGCGGCATTGGTCGTCCTGCAATCGCTCATTACCCGCATGGAGGTGATGAGCGACGGCCCCTATCGGGTCGAGCACGATCAGTCGAAAAACCTCGCCACCTATCACGACCTCCTGTGCCGCTTCATCGACCATGAGGGGGAGATCGAGCTCCGCCAATCGGAGATCGCCAGCTTCAAATTCCCGCTCAAGCTGACCGAGGTTGTCCAGGTCGACTCCAAGGCGAGCCCGGCCGTCCAATTGGCCGATGTCATGATCGGCGCGGCGCTGGAGGCCGCAAACGTCATGACAGGTCTGCGCGCTGACGGCTTGGACCCGGAGAAACTGATGCCGCTCTATGCCGAGGATCAATTCATTCACCTGATTCCAAGTGTCGATTTCGCGGAACAGAAGCAGTTTCGGCGTGGCACCCAGGCGGCTGAAGTGATCGACTATTTTGCGGCAAATTTCGGTCCGAAGAAGTGACGACGGAGGCGAACAGCGAGGATCAGGCGTCCGATGTCGGGCGCAAGCGGCACTATACCGATCCGATGGGTTCGCGAGCGCCGGAGTTGGAGCGATGCCTCATTCGACACCGCGCGCTCCAGATGATCCTGATCCTCTATTATGCCGAGGAACTGAAGCGCGACGTCATCAATGGCGTTGCCGCGCAGCTGCGCTGGCGCGGACAAAGCGCAACGCAGCAAGCCGGAGGAAGCGGGCCATCCCAGGAGGGCAAAAAGCAGAAGCGCGCCTTCGACCATCTCGTGGAAGACGGCATTCTGACCGACGACGAGCGGCGACACATGGTCGGTCTGATCGCTCGGCGCAACGGCATCGCGCATCACCTCGATCATGTGACCGCGGACCTCACCACCGATCGGACCGTGCGGGAATGGCTTGACTATTACCCCGACCGACAGACCCACGACTATGAAGCGCTCGATCAGTTGCGCGCCGCTCGCCGTCTGTTGTCGGAGCGCATGGCAGCCCATCACTATGTCCTCGAAATCGACATGCGCGGCATGTTCTTCGAGAGTACCGAGCGCGTGCTCAGCGCGGACCTCAAAGCCCTCGAACGCCGCATTCGAGCCCTGATGCGCCAACGACGCGGCGATATTGCCCAGCTCAACGCCGAATTGTCGCTCCAGGGCAGCGAACTCACCGGCCTGTTCGATCCGCGCTGGCCCGAGAATCGCTACGGCACAAGCCAGCGCCTCACCCCGCGCGGCGTCGAGACATGCTATCTCCTCTACGACATGGGGAAGTCACCGCTCGCGGTCGCGCACCTCATGGACCTTTCGCTGACCGCTGCACGTCGCCGCGCGCGACTCTGGAAAGCGGCAGGCGGCCCGAACAGGGAGCGGCGACCGCTCGCCGACATGCCAAAAGCACGCATTCGCCATCGTCTGGAAGACTAGCCTCATGGCAAAGAAAAAGACCGCCGTTCACGTCTTCTATTCGTGGCAGAGCGACTCGCCCAAGAAGACCAACCTCAATGCGATCCGCAAAGCGCTGGCCGGGGCCTGCAAGCGCCTGGAGACGGCCAACCCCAAACTGAAGCTGGTCCCCGACGAGGCGACCCGCGATACCAGCGGCAGTCCGAAGATCTACGACAAGATCGTCGAGAAGATCGACGCGGCGTCGATCTTCATCGCCGACATCACCACCGTCACCGCGCCGGATGCGCAGCGGCCATGCCCTAACCCAAATGTGGGCTACGAGCTCGGCTATGCCGTGGCGACGCTGGGTTGGGACCGCATCATCCTGCTGTTCAACACGGCGATCGGCAATTTCCCGGCCGATCTCCCCTTCGACTTCGCCCAGAACCGAGCGAGCCCCTATAGCTACGCCCTGACCGATCCATCGACGAAACGCGACGATCTCAGCAAGCTGCTGGAGATCGCGCTCAAGGCGGTTCTCGACAAGAATCCGAAGCGTCCGGCCGAGATCAAGGGGCTGTCACGCGAGAAGATCGAGCACGATCACGATGTCGAGAATATGCGCTGGCTGATGGACACGCTCCATCTCCCCACCCTCCAGCAGCATATCGAAGAGCTGCCCCACATGATCACCGACAAGGCAATCTGGTTCTTCGAGAATTTTCGCGGGGTCGCCGAGAACAGCCTGTTCAGCGTGTACGACCCCGTGCTGCGCGAGGCAGTCGACAAGTTTTATGGCGGGTGGCTCCGGGCTCTCGCCCATGTCGACGAGTATAATTCGACGCCCAGCGGAAAATCGCATGTCTTCAGCAGTCCCGGAGATATGCCGCTGACGGGCTCCCGCCAGACGGCCTGGGATGAAATCGACGCCGGCCGTCACGAAATGGCTGCCGGTCTCACCACCATCCTCGAAAGGCTGCGTGCCGACTATATCGAGGTCAGCATCCTGCGGACCAACGAGCGGGCCTGGAAAGGCTATGTCGATTTTCAGCGGGAGGTTGAAGCTCGGTGGGACGCAAAGCCCAAGCGCCGCAAGAAGAAGCCGAAGGACTAGACGACGCTGAAGGGGAATGCCTTCCCCTGACGCGGCGCCGCGATCGCCGCGAACCCCTTCTGCGGGCGGCTCCGCCCCCGCAACGCCCCTGAGAGTGAGAGAATCTCGGCAAATCCCGTGACGGGTAAAGGCTGAGAGAGAGGCTCTCGGTGCCCGTCGCGGAGACTTCCCATGGCGACGATCCTCACGCAATCCGACACGCCCAGGCCGGTTTCGGCGGGCTATAAGGTCGACATCTCACGCGGCCAGCGCATCGGCCGCGTTTCCTCCGAGTGGTTTTCGCGGCCCGACGATGAGCGGTTCCTTTCGTTGTCGTCGCTCCTCGCCGCCGTCAAAGCCCGGGCCGAGCGTGCCACCGCACGAACCGTTGAGACCCGTGACGTCCGGGTTGAGGCGAGCCGCGACGACGCAGAGCGTCTGGCGCTACTTATGCCCGGCCGCGACGAGCCGGTCATGCCGACCCATTGGTCGTTCGGCCAGCTCTGCAGCCTTGTCGGCGCACCTGCTGGTTACCTCCGACAGCTGCCCGCGCCACTTGCCGGCATCAACATGCAGCACGGCCTGCTCTCGCATCGCGCCGAACTCATGAAAACCCTGGAGACCGACGATGGTCGGATCGAATTGCGCGCCGTCACCGGGCCGGACTACGGCCGCATCTGGGATCATGAACTCGTCGCCGCGGTCATGAAGATCGCCGGCGACGGCACCGGCGACACGCGCTGGAAAGTGCCCGGCCTGCTCGACTGGTCGACCATGACCCACAACCCGTTTGTCGAGGTGACCAAGGATACGACCACGCTCTATGCGAGTGACCGCGACGTCTTCCTGTTCCTGGTCGACGATGCCCATCCGATCGAGGCAGGCCGTCTGCCTAACGGCGATCCCGATCTCTTTTTCCGCGGCTTCTACGCATCGAACAGCGAAGTGGGCTCCAAAACGCTCGGCATCGCCTCATTCTATCTCCGGGCGGTCTGCATGAACCGCAACATCTGGGGCGCCGAGGGCTTCGAGGAGATCAGTATCCGGCACAGCAAGTTCGCCGCCAACCGATTCGCGCATGAGGCGGCGCCGGCGCTGGAGAATTTCGCGACATCGTCGCCCGCGCCCTTCATGGCAGGCATCAAGGCGGCACGCGAACGGCTGGTCGCTCGCACCGACGAGGATCGGCAGTCCTTTCTGCGCAAGCGCGGCTTCTCAAAAGGTGACACCGACCGGATCATCACCGCCGTCCTTGACGAGGAAGGCCATCCCCCGGCGTCGATCTTCGACTTCGTCCAGGGCATCACCGCAGTCGCGCGTGACAAGCCGTATCAGGACACGCGCCTCGAGCTTGAGGGCAAGGCCGCCAAGCTGCTCGCCGCCACCTGATCAGCGATATCCACCTCATATCGAAAGGAGCGGTCACATGATCGTTCTGCCACCGATCGTCCGCTATGCGCTGCGGGCCAATCACATCAATCGCCGAGCGGCGGTCGAGCGCGAAATCCCCGAGCCCGACCCGGCGCCGCTGGTCAAATTCTTCAATCCGCTGGGGGCACAGACCTGGCTCGCCACCGAACTCGCCGAGGATGACGATGTGCTCTGGGGCCTGGCTGACCTTGGCTTTGGCTGCCCAGAGATCGGTCCCTGGTCGCTGAGCGAGCTCTCCGCGATCCGACTGCCGTTCGGCATGGGGATCGAGATCGATCAGAACTTCTCATCTGGCGTGCCGCTTTCGGTCTGGGCGGCATGGTCCCGCCTGACCGGATCGATCCTCTGGACCGAGGCGCTGTTCCGGGGATCACCCCCAACCGGCCTGCCTCCTGATCACTGACCCAAGTCCGGAGCGTTGGCGCGGCTCTCACCCTCCTAGAGGGAGAGGGCTGCGCCGGCTCCATGACGGGTTGAGGGTCGAGAGAGAGTCTCCCGGCCGCCCGTCATGGAGAAGACCCATGACCAAGCATGTGAAGATCGTCCTCAGCGGTTCGCGGGACATCCCGTTCAACCAGCTGGTGCTGAGCCAGGCCAATGTCCGGCGCGTCAAGGCGGGCGTGTCCATCGACGCCCTCGCCACCGACATCGCTCGCCGCGGCCTGCTCCAGAGCCTGACCGTGCGGGCGCAGCGCGATGCCGACGGCGCCGAAACCGGCCTGTTCGAGGTCCCGGCCGGCGGTCGCCGCTTCCGCGCGCTGGAAAAGCTGGTGAAGCAGCGCCGGATGGCCAAGACCGAGCCGGTGCCCTGCATCGTGCGCGACGATGACCAGATCTCCGCCGAGGAAGATTCGCTCGCCGAGAATGTCCATCGCGAAGCGCTGCATCCGCTCGACCAGTTCCGCGCGATGCAGCAGCTCGTGACCCAGGGCACCGATATCGAGACGATCGCGGCCACCTTCATGGTGACGCCCGCCGTCGTGAAGCAGCGGCTGCGCCTCGCGTCCGTGTCTCCCAAGCTGCACGAGGTCTATGCCGACGACGGCATGACACTCGAACAGCTGATGGCCTTCTCAGTCTCGGAAGATCATGAGCGGCAGGAGCAGGTCTGGGAGATGCTCCAGTCGAGCTACAACCAGCAGCCTTATATGATCCGTTCCAAACTGACCGAGCAGTCGGTGCGCGCCACGGACAAGCGGGTCCGCTTCGTCGGTCTCGACGCCTATCTCGTCGCCGGCGGCTATGTCCTTCGCGACCTGTTCGAGGACGATCAGGGCGGCTGGCTGCAGGACGTGGCCTTGCTCGATCGCATGGTTGACGAGAAGCTGAAGGCCGAGGGCGCGCGCATCGGTGAGGAGGGCTGGAAGTGGGTCGCGGTCGCGGTCGATTTTCCCTACGACTATGACGACGGCATGCGCGTCATCGATGGCGACCAGCCCGAGATGACCGACGCCGACGAAGCTCGGCTGGCTGCCCTTCGCGAGGAAGCAGATGCACTCGAAGAGGAATGGTCGGGCGCGGCCGAAGTGCCGGACGAGGTCGACGCCCGCGTCACCGCGATCGACGAGGAGATCAGCGCGATCGTCTCTCGCCCGCTGGTCTACCAAGCAACCGAAATGGCCCGCGCTGGCGTGTTCGTCAGCATCGACAGCGACGGCTCGCTCTATGTCGAGCGCGGCTACATTCGACCCGAGGATGAACCTGCCGAGGAGCCGGTGGAAAGCGCCGACGATGGCACCATCCCGCTCGACGATAGAGGGCATCGCGCCGACGACGCCGACGCAGGTCCCGCGATCGTTTCCGTCGGTGGTGCACCTGGCGCTGTCGAGGGCGCCGATGAGGACGAACAGGACGATCTACTGCGTCCGCTGCCCGACCGTCTGGTCACCGAACTGACCACGCATCGCACGCTCGCGCTGCGCAATGCGGTCGCCAGCCACCCGCAGGTCGCATTCGCCGCGGTTCTCCACGCCATCGTGCTTGACACTTTCTATCATTACTCGAGCGCGGCGAGCTGCGTCGAAATCTCGGTGCGGGGCGGCAGCCTCGGCACCCATGCGCCGGAGCTCAACGACAGCGCCGTCGCGCAGGCGATCGACGCACGGCATGCGAACTGGTCCGAACGGCTTCCCGATCAGCCGACGGAGCTGTGGGATGTGTTGGTCGCGTTTGGCGCCGAAGATCAGGCGGCGCTCTTCGCCCATTGTGCGTCGTTCGGCATCAATGCGGTGTGGGAGCCGGCCAATCGCTACAATGAGGGCAGGGTCTCGGCGCGCACCGTCTCCGGCCGGATTGAGCACAGCCATGTGCTTGCCCGTGCGGCCGATCTTGACATGGTCGCCGCCGGCTGGACCGCCACGGTCGACAATTACCTTGGCCGGGTAACCAAGGTCCGCATCCTCGCTGCCGTCGAGGAGGCCAAGGGCATCGAGGTCGCCGCGCGCATGACGGGCATGAAGAAGCCCGACATGGCCAAGGAGGCCGAGCGCGTGCTTGCGGACAGCGGCTGGCTCGCCGAGCCGCTCCGCACCCCCGCCGTCGAACCGGTCGAAGAACCGGCGGCGATCGACGGCGAAACGGCCGTGGAAGCCGAAGCTGCATCGGAGCAGGATGGCGGCGAGGGCGACGAGCATTTCGCCATCGCGGCGGAATAGCTCCCTCTCATCCGGGGCCTGTCGCATCGGCAGGCCCCCTTTTCATCGGAGAGGCTTATGGCCGGCACCGCCTCGGACCTTTCCCGGCAGCTTGCGCGCAACGCGGAAGCTGTCTGCCGTCACTATCTGGCAGCCGGTCATCGAGAAGGGCGCTACTGGATCGCCGGCGACATCCAAGGCTCCAAGGGGCGCAGCCTCTATGTCCGTCTGAAGGGCGGCGAACGCGGCAAGGGCGCCGCCGGCAAATGGACCGACGCCGCCACCGGTGAGCATGGCGATCTGCTCGACCTGATCCGGTCGCGTTGCGGACACCACCTATTGGCCGACACGCTCGATGAAGCCCGGCGCTTTCTGGCACTGCCGCGAGAGACGCAGACATTCGACCCCAACGAGCCTACCGCGCCCTCAGGCTCGCGCAAAGCGGCGCAGCGCCTGTTCGCCGCTTCGCGTCCGCTCGCCGGCACGCTCGCCCAGCGCTATCTTCGCGCACGGGGCGTCATCGGCATTCGCAGCGAACGCTGGCTGCGATTCCATCCGCGCTGCTGGTATCGCCCATCCGACGATGACGCACCCGGCACGGCTAATGCGTTCCCGGCACTGATCGCCGCCGTCACCGATGATGATGGCACCATCACCGGTTGCCACCGCACATGGCTCGCACTCGACGGCACCGGCAAGGCACCGATCGCCACCCCGCGCCGGGCGATGGGCGATCTCCTCGGCATGGGCGTGCGGTTCGGCGGTGCAGGACCGATCATGCTGGCTGGCGAGGGTATCGAAACCCTGCTTTCGCTGCGGCAGGTCATGCCCTCCACGTCCGCGATTGCCGCCCTTTCGGCAGCCCATCTCGCCGCCACTCGCTTTCCGGTCGGGCTTCAGCGCCTCTATGTCGCGCGTGACGATGACCCTGCCGGCACGGTCGCGTTAGCGACGTTGACCGAGCGAGCCGATCAGGCCGCAATCGAGATTGTGCCGCTCGAACCCAAGCTCGACGACTTTAACAGCGACCTGTTGGCTTTTGGCCGCGAGGGACTGGCGTCGAACGTGCGCCTTCAACTCCGGACCGAGGATACCGATCGCCTGCTGTCGGTGATCTGACCCGGGCGTCAGCGTTTGCGACCGACATCGGCAGTGCATCCCCTATCCGCGTGGAGGGCCGCGCCCGGCCTTCCATCAGAGGGCGACTGCTGCAAACGGCCCGGGTCAACAATGGCATCGCCTGCGGCTATTTTCCGCCGGGGCGGACGCCCCTTTGCAGCGCGAACCAAAATAGCCTTGGCGTTGCCATCCTCCGCTGCCGCTCCGGCCGCGCCCCGATGGGCGCGGTGCAGGCCCGGGCCGTCCGCCGCCTTGTCGTCGCCAGGAAGGCCGCGAGTGGCGCGGTCACCCAAGCGACGGAGGCTTGCATGACTACCGACAACGATTCCTCTGACCCGCAGCCCGGTTCAACTGCCTACCTTCTCCAGGAAATGCAGCTTTACGGCCATCGCCCGTTCGAGGACGAACCCGATCATCGCCCCTTGCCCGACGGCCGTATTGCCGGCGGCGCCATCGCCGACATCTTCGACGCACTGGTATCGCCGCTGATCGACACGCGGATCGAACCCGATCTAGAAAATCTCGCCTGGGGCTTCGTCAATGTCTTCCACCGTGCCGGTGAACGGATCGAGCGCGAGCTCGACGACAATGAGCGCGAGCAGAAGCGCCTGCAGCGCGAGCAGGACGGCAGCGAGGTCAAATCGGTCGAGCTGGAACGCCGGATCGCCGAGGGCATCACGATGATCGAGCGGCGCGACACCATGGAATTCTACCGCGATGCCGCTGCAGAACAGTTCCGCATCCACATCCGCAAAGCTTGGCTCCCGCGCTCCGGTCCGGTGGTCAACCGCAAGATGCTGACGTCAGCGGTGCTCGACAGCCGCAAGCACATTGGCAGGCGTGCGTATCAGGATGCCCGCGTCCTAAACCCTGATGGGGTCAGGATCGCATTCACCGGCGGCGCCGACTTCAACGACCACCAGTTGATCTATGCGACACTCGACAAGCTCCACGCCCAACTGCCGGAGATGATCCTGCTGCATGGAGCGACGCCAACCGGTGCCGAACGAATTGCCGCCTGCTGGGCCCGTGATCGCAACGTCCCACAAAAGCCCTACAAGCCCGATTGGGAGCGCCACAAGAAAGCAGCCCCGTTCAAGCGCAACGATGCGATGCTGGACGCGATGCCCAAGGGCGTGATCATCTTTCCGGGCACTGGTATCCAGGACAATCTTGCCGACAAGGCGCGCAAGATGGGTATTCGCCTGTGGGACTTTCGCAAACGGTCGGGCTGACGCCCGACCCGAACGGGCGTCGGTCCAACACCCGAACTAAGGCAATGGCCCGTTGGAAAGCCGCATATATTCGCTTTCCGTCATGATCATCGAGATCTGCTGGCCGGTACAGTCCCGGACAATTCCCGTTTGAAAGGTCTCGCTGCCACGAATGATCGTGCCGCCGATCAGGACGAGACCGTCGTGCGTAAAATCCTGCACATCGATGCGAAACGTCCGCATCCCCGATCGGCCATGGTGATCGAAATGCTTGCCGAAATGCGGCAAGTCCGGCGCAAAGTTCATTTGCACGAGAGGCTCGGGCTCAGAATCGCTCACCTCATCGATGATATGCTTACCCCGTTCCCACGCAACATGTCATTCGACGTTTCGGAGTCCTTCGGCGCTCAGTCGAGGCTCGGACCGGAATGTCCACCGCGAAGCGATCTTCGGGCAGATCCTGTCCATTGAGCGAAACCACTTCCCGCTCTTTGAGGCGCTAGTCCTTTCCGTACCCGCGACCTTCCACGATCAACCCTCAAGGGGTCCGCTATGCTTCGCATGCGGCCGCTTGGGCCTTCGTCCCAGCGCGGTGATCGCGGTCGCGTGCCCGGATGCGTCAGCGCCTGTCGAGCGGGGAGTGGCTCCGCTCCGAACGACAGGAGTCGATCATGAGCCTCGAAGCCGCCCAACGCTACGCCTGGAACCTCGCCTGCACGCTCAAGGTGATCATCATCCTGATTGAAACGGACGACGGCTATACCGCAATGGCAAGCGCCGATTACGACGGCGACGCCGACCATATCGTCCGAGAATATGATGTATTCGCCCAGTAGATGCGAGCCGGCCCATCGATCGCACCCGGGGACGCTTTCGTCTCCGGGCAATTCCCGCTATATTCGATGCGCGCTGTGGCGGCTGGTGGAAGCGCGTCCAACCCCTTGCAACAAGGATGTGACGCCATGCCGATCGTGCTTCCCTTGACCCTCACCGGGGTCGGATATCTCATCTACCAGCTATTCGCGGGCGCGACGTTGGCGCTGCCGATCGCGCTTGGCGTAGCCGCCGGCTTTGGCGCCAGCCAAATCGGCTATTCGCCGTTTATAGCCTTCCTGATTGGAACACTCGCCTTCATAGCCGTAATCGCCGCGAGCCGGTTTGCCGCACTCAAGCTCACCAATCCGCAGGGAAGGATCGCGCTTGCGCTGATCTTCGCGATTCCAGCAGCGCTTGTCGGTTATTCCATCGCGCACGCTTTGGCCGCCCTCATGGGTTCCACTGGTGTCGTCTTCGGCGTCATCGCCGCAGCAGGGTGCGCAGCTCTCGCGGCGCAACGAATGCTAAAGCCTGCGGTCTAAACTTCAATCCCAACGTCTCCAAACACGCCCCGTCCGGTCGACCCGGGCGGGGCTTTTCACGCCATGGGCGCATTTGACGACCGGGAAGCGGCAGGGCGATTTGCCGCGGCCTTACCTGATTCATCGGAGGTGGACGGATAGGAGGGGGGGCGTCCGTCGGCGACGCATGCCCGATAGGGCGGCGTGGCTCGACACAGGCCAGTTGGGGCCGGTCAGTTCCGCCGTCGCTACCGCCCAAAGGGGCATTGCCAGACCCTTGGTCAGGAAGAACCGTCCCTCCTGTCTGCACGCACGACTATCCGAAACCACGATGGCCATGCCGGGCTTCTGGAAGGGCCTAGAGATAGACGCCACGTCTCCTGCTGGCGGATCCAGGCCAGTGCCTAAACGGCCTCTCTTCATGGCTTTGATGACCGGGACCGGCTTCGCCTCTGCCGCTCATGGCCGCAACGGCTCTGGGTCACTTTTTTCCCCTGCCGGCTGCGCCGTCATTCCGCGCGGGACAAAAAAGCGCCCCACCGCCGTCTTCCGCTGACGCTTCAGGTCTGACGACTGCGGCCGCGGCAGCCCCGGTCATGTCCCAAGCCATCGAGACCGTGATGGGCACGGGCCTCGTGGATCAAGACTGGAGACTTAATATGGCTACCATCGGCACCTTCAAGAAGACCGCCAACAACGAGTTCGTCGGCGACATCGTCACCCTCAGCGTCCAGGCCAAAGGCGTCCGCATCGTTCCCGACGCCAACCGCGCCAACGACAATGCCCCCTCGCATCGGGTGATGGTCGGCCGAGCAGAGATCGGCGCCGCCTGGACCAAGCAGTCCAACGAGGGCCGCGATTATCTGGGCCTCAAGCTCGACGATCCGAGCTTCACCGCTCCAATCTACGCCAACCTCTTCGACGATGAGGACGGCGAGACCTTCAACCTCATCTGGTCGCGCCCGTCCCGCCGCAACGGCGACTGAGCCGATCGTAAAACCCCGCCCGGATTGACCGGGCGGGGTTTTCGTTTGGTCCATTTTGAATATAGTTATTAACCACTTGCGATAAGTTGCGACTTATTCGCAAATAAGCTGCGACATCGTTGCGCAGCGCAGCAATCTGAACCTAGGTTATCCCCGCAGGGGGCATCGAGGAGTTTCACGATGCCAGGATATAGCCGCTTACGCTTACCCGCCGAGTATCAGGCAATGACCGCATTGAACGCGCGGGGCTTCGCTTGGGAATGGTTACGTCGTAACGCCGAGTTCCGCGACATTTGGCATGCCGCCAATGTTTCTGCGCGGCGCGCCAGCCAAAGCGCGGAAGCGCTCGTCAGCCGTTCCGCTCGGCGGGTTGTCCAAATGTCGAAGCATCCGTTGGCAGGGAGGTGGTCCCATTGGGGCCTCACCTTTCGCACCCGATCCAAGTACGTCCGCAATCGACGAACCACCAATCGCCTGGCGTCCGGAGGTTGATGCATCCGTCGTGACGATCGTGCGGCCGGTGCCTTGGGCAAGGGCGATCGGCGACCTGCGCTTCGCATTCGAACGCTGGGGTGACCGTGTGATCCGGATAGGCTCTCCGGGGGGAACGCATCTACTGATCCGCCGCCGCGGCGCAGCCGAACTGCAGCTCTGGCTTCCGTCGGGGCTCGCCCCGGCGAGCGGGGGAAGCTTCGGCATCTACCTTCACCCGGATGCGAGCCACGCGAGCCGCGTGCAGGCAGCTGCGACCTTTCGTCGCTCCATCGGGCACGGCGTTCCCATCCGTGCTGCCGCTTATGCGCAGGCGCATCGCCATGCCGCGATGCTCTACGTCCATGACCTTGTACAGGGCGGTGCCAGCTTACGCGATGTCGCCGGCCGGCTTCTCGACCGCTCACCCGAAGATTGGCGATCGAGCTCGATCCGCTCCGATCTGCGGCGCCTTGTCGATGCCGCTGCCCAGATGGTTGCTGGGGGCTATCGTCTGCTCCTCGGATCACGGCCACCATCCTAGCAGCGGCTGCCTGATCGATGTGGTCGGAATCCATGCCCCCTCGTTCCGGCCACCACGAGCCTTCTTTTCTCGCCGATCATGACCGGGTTCGCGAGGCGCTTGGCACGCGCCTCGCTTCCTTTGCTCAAGGAGCCCGGTCATGCCCGACGTCATCAAGGACACACGTTATCTGCGCACTAAGGAGGCCGCCCATTATGTCGGCCTCTCGGCGCGCACACTCGAAAAGCACCGCACCTACGGCACCGGCCCCGCCTATCGGAAAATCGGCGGCCGTGTCGTCTACACTCTCGAGGACCTACGTGCCTGGGCGGACCGCGGCGCATGCGCATCGACGTCGGATCCGAACAACGGTTCGGTCGCTCCGGCCGTGCGCCGACTCGAACATCTGCCGGAGCACGACTAATGGTCAGCGCTCCGCATCATCAGCCGAAGTCTGATGTCAAAAGCAGCCGAACGCGTCGTCGCTTCGCTCGGCTTTCTCTGTTCGCCGCCAGTACGGCGGCGATCGCGGGCCTAGCCCTCCCGGCGATCCACCATTCCCATCTGCGTCTCATCTGGAACGCGTCGGCGAGCGTGCCGCTTGGGCTGTATCGCATCGTCCCGGCCACGGCGTTGCGCGTCGGCGACATGGTCGCGGTGCGACCTTCGCCCGCACTCGCCCGCTTCATGGCCGAGCGTCGCTATGTCGAAGCGAATGTGCCGCTGCTGAAGCCGATCGCGGCAATGGGCGGCGCGACCATCTGCCGTCTCCAGCTGCGCGTGACCATCAATGGCTGGGCGGCCGCCACCGCGCTCCCGCGCGATCGCATCGGCCGTCCCTTGCCATCCTGGTCGGGCTGCCGTCGGCTGACGCGCGACCAACTGTTCCTGATCGCGCCATTACACTCCGACTCTTTCGACAGCCGCTACTTTGGTCCCGTCGATGCGGGGCAGATCATCGGTGGAGCCGCGCCGGTCTGGACTTGGTCATGAGCGGGGTGTTCAGGAACGCCGCTGGCGCGCTCGCACTGCTCGCAGCAACGGCCTCGGTAGCCGCGAAGCCGGCTTCGTCGTTGGCCGCGAACGGCTGCGCGCTCCATGCACCGGAAGCCGCCACTCGATCGGGCTTGTCGATCGAAGTCGTGCTGCGTGTGATGATGGCGGAGTCGGGCGGTCGTCCCCGGGTCGTGTCGCCGAAAGGCGCGAAGGGCTGCATGCAGATCATGCCCGCGACTTGGGCCTATCTCACCGCGCACTACCGTCTCGGACCCGATCCGTTCGATGCGCGCATGAACATGATCGGCGGCGCGATGTATCTAGCCGAACTCGTCAGCCGCTACGGCGCTGCAGGCGCGATTGCAGCGTATAACGCTGGCCCCGGTCGCTACGAACGCTACATCTCCGGATCGACGCCGCTGCCTGCTGAAACGATCGCGTATGCGGCGCGCATCGGATCGCCCGTGACACGAGGCGCTGTGCCGACCGCTGCGCCCCGATGGCAGGAGGCGCAACTGTTCCTGTCGCGCGCTATCGCGTCCGATCGGGCGGAAATATCGCAGCCGAGCGGCCCCCCCGGCAAGTCCACGCGTCGCGATCGGCTGTTCCCGCTCGCGACGTTTCGCGAGGCGGAAAACGAGTCTGCTGCTTCACAATGAGGCCCTTCAGGCTATTTGCTGCACCGATGAAAAAATGGACTCTCGAGACCTTGCGGGCGCTCGATCTCAAATATGCGAAAGCGGGCGTGCACATGCACCAGCGGCCGTTCCGCGCGGCGACTGAAATTCTCGGTTCGGCCTTCTCTATGGGCGTCGGCGGCAACCCGGAAGTGCAGGAGATTATGGACGCGTATCGCGCCATGATGCCCGAGGTGGACGATTCCTGGCCGGGTATGGGAATCGGCCTTGCCGCCGTCGTCGATCAGGTCCGCAAGATCACTATGCCCGTTGGCTTTGGCCAGTGCGCTCTTCAGGTCTGGCGCACGCTCGGCTTTGACGACGAGAAGCAGTGGTGGTTGTGGTGCCGCGAGGATCTGCGCATCGCAGCGGAAACGCATTTCGCTGTCGGCGATCTTCACGACCTTACCTACGGCCTGGACGACATGCGCGGCGGCCAAAGCGCCGATCTCGACCTGTGGCAAATGACGACCTCCAACCTCGCCGATGCCGCCAACAACCTGCCAACGGCATTCAGCGTCGACTCGATCATCCAGCCGATCTGCATGGTCGCGGAATTATCGCTGAAAGCGGCTCTAGTGCGGAATGGCGCCGACTCAGACAGCTTCTCGCCGCAGAAGGGCGGAGAAGGACATAATCTCCGAAAGCTTGCTGACCGCCTCGCGACCGAATTGCCGCACCGTGATGATGCCCGCGTCAAGGAACTAATTGGTCGGCTGCCGCCCTATGTCGCCAGCCGGTACAAGCCTGCGGGCCTTTCGCGATACGATGTCGTACGCCTCGCGCTTGGCGTTCAGTTTGTCGCTGCATCCGCCGTGCGTCGGTTCAGTGATCGCGATCTTGCCGCCGAAATGGAGATGGGCGGATGGCCGGCCCCGCGCCCGCCACTGTTCGACAGCTGAGATCGGATCATGCGTGCACCGCCGGCGATTCTCGACACGGACGCTCGGATGGTTCGCACGATCATCCTTCGTCCTTCTGCACTCTTTCCGGCCCGCGCGATTTCGCCTGCGTCGCTTCCTCCGCCTCGGTCGCAAACGCGCGGGCACCGCGTCGCCGGTACAGCAGCTTTGCCTGTGCTGCGTCATCGCCCTGGAGGCGTATCGCGAGATCGAGGAACGCGCCGTACAGCATCGCCCGGTCATCGTCCGCGAGCGCGACGAGACCGGCTTTCTGCACGAGCCCGCCGAGCTCGATCAGACGCTTTGTGCGTTCGCGTCTGGCCACAACCCAGGCTCGCGTGTCGACCCGCGCCCGTGCCGCATCAAGCCGGTTCCGTGCCTGTCTCAGTCGCCTTGCCGCTTGCATCATTGCCACCAGCACGGCGCGAGGATCGCCGGCTTGTTTCGCGAAAGAATTGCGCCCCTCGCGCGCTCCACTTCGTCATGAGCGCCTTGTCCGTTTCTGCGACGACCGCGAGCAAGGCGCCGGCAAGGAGATCGGGCTCGAGCGCATCAGCGCCGGTCGCCTCGATCAGTTCGCCGAATTGCTGAATCTTGCGTTGCTTGAGCAGCTTGGCCCTGTCGTTGAGCGCCTTCAGCTCGGCGTCGAAATCCCGTACCTTTCGCATCGTCGCATCTCCATTTGCGCTGTCTATGCGGTATAGCTGGGCGGTCTGAGGCCCTGTTCAACGCTGCAAATCTCTCCGGAGCGCTCTAGCGTAGGAGAGCGCGCTTATACGTCGTACCGACGTCGCGGGATCAGGCGTAGATGGGTTGCCGCGATGGCGATCTATCACTTCTCGGCCAAGGTCATGGGGCGCGGCACCGGCCGCAGCGCGGTGGCGTCGGCGGCCTACCGCTCCGCGTCGCGCCTGCATGACGAGCGGCTCGGCCGCCATCACGACTTCACCAACAAGGCCGGTGTCGTCCATTCCGAAGTGATGCTGCCGGACGGCGCGCCCGAGCGGCTGCGCGACCGCGAAGCGCTTTGGAACGAGGTCGAAGCGACCGAAAAGCGCAAGGACGCGCAGTTCGCCCGCGAGGTGGAATTCGCGATCCCCCGCGAGATGACGCGGGAGCAGGGCATCGCGCTCGCCCGCGAGTTCGTTGCCCGCGAATTCGTCGAACGGGGCATGGTCGCCGATCTCAATGTGCATTGGGACATCGGCGCCGATGGCGAGGCTAAGCCGCACGCACACGTCATGCTCACCATGCGCGAGGTTGGGCCCAGCGGATTCGGCCCGAAGGTACGCGAGTGGAACGCGACCGCGTTGCTCCAGCAATGGCGCGAGAATTGGGCCGCCCATGTCAATGAACGCCTGGCGCAACTCGGCATCGAATCGAGGATCGACCATCGCAGTTATGACGCGCAAGGGATCGAGCTCGAACCGCAGCACAAGATCGGCGCTGCCGCCGCGCGCCGCGAAGCAAAGGGCGAGGATGCCGAACGCGCCGCGAACCACCGCGAAATCGCGCGCGACAACGGCGCTGCGATTATCGCGGATCCGCGCATTGGCCTGGAGACCCTGACCCGCCAACAGGCGACGTTCACCGTACGCGACCTGGCCATGTTCGCGCATCGCCATTCGGACGGGAAGGAGCAGTTCGACCGCGTGCTCGCCGCCATGCGCAACCATGAAACCGTGCTCGCGCTCGGCCGAGACGGAAATGGCGTCGAACGCTTCACAACGACCAGCATGATGAGCGCGGAGGAAGCGCTAGTGCGCGACGCCGAGCGCCTTGCCTCTCCGCGCAGTCATGCGGTCTCCCGGGGCGATGTCGGGCGAGCTGTCGAAAGCAGCGAGGCACGCGGCATGCGGCTCGGGACCGAGCAGCGCAACGCTCTCGACCATGTCTTGCGCAAGCCCGGACTCGCGCTGGTCGTCGGCTATGCCGGCGCCGGCAAATCCGCGATGCTCGGCGTCGCACGCGAGGCATGGGAGGCCGCCGGCTACACCGTGCGCGGCGCCGCGCTGTCGGGCATCGCGGCGGAGAATCTGGAAGGCGGATCGGGCATCGCGTCGCGCACCATCGCCAGCTTGGAGCATAGCTGGGCGCGCGACCGCGACCGGCTCACATCGCGAGATGTGCTGGTCGTGGACGAAGCCGGCATGATCGGCACACGCCAACTCCAGCGCGTGCTCGCCGAAGCGGCGGGTGCCGGCGCCAAGGTGGTGATGGTCGGCGACGTCCAGCAGCTTCAAGCGATCGAGGCCGGCGCAGCGTTCCGGCTGCTCGCCGAGCGCCATGGCGCCGCCGAGATCGGCGAGGTGCGTCGGCAGACCGCCGAGTGGATGCGCGAGGCGACCCGCGCCTTTGCCATCGGCCGAACCGTTGAGGCGATCTCCGCTTATTCGAACGCCGGCATGGTTCATGCCGCCGCGACAAGAGATATGGCGCGCGCAGCCCTGATCGATCGCTGGGATGCCGAACGCCGCGCAGCGCCAGCCGCCAGCCGCATCATCCTCACCCACACCAATCAGGAGGTTCACATGCTCAATCGTGCCGCGCGCGAGCGGCTCCATGCGCAAGGCGAGCTCGGCACCGACGTTGCCATCCGCACCGAACGCGGTCTGCGAGAGTTTGCCGACAACGACCGAATCCTGTTCTTGAAGAACGAACGCGACCTCGGGGTGAAGAACGGCACGGTGGGTCAGGTCGAGAAGGTCGAGCGCGATCGGCTCGCGGTGCGGCTCGACGACGGGCGTCGCATCAGCGTCGACCTCAAGACCTATTCCCATGTCGACCATGGCTACGCGGCGACAGTCCATAAAACGCAGGGCATGACCGTTGATCGCACCCATGTGCTGGCGACGCCGGGGCTCGACGCGCACGCCTCCTATGTTGCGCTCAGCCGCCACCGCGAAGGCACGGCGCTTCATTATGGTCGCGATGATTTCGCGGATGAAGCCGCGCTCCGCCGCACGCTAGCACGCGAACGACCGAAGGATATGGCGCTCGACTATGACCGGTCGGCGTCCTCGCCTCCGGCCCGACCGCAGGGTACGACCGCCGCACGCGCCGGCGACGACGGCGGTTCCACCGCACCGCGCGAGCAGCGGCGAGGATTGGCAGCGCTAGTATCGCGCGTGTTCGGTCGCGCCGGTGAAGAGCGTATGGCAATGCCCAATTCCGACCGCGAAGCGACGGATCGCGCCACCGAGCGCAGCGGCGGAGCCGCCCGCGAACCGGTGAAGGATCAGCCCGCCGTGCGCGTCACATCCGCGACGCAAGGCAAGGGTGCCGACACCAGCCGTGGTGCCGATCCGGCGAACAGCGAACAGGCGAAGACGCTGCGTGCCATGATGGCGGCCCGTGAGCGCGCGCCTCGCCAAACAGCCGAGTCGATGCGCGAGGCGTTGGCAGCGGCGAAGAAGGCGCCGAGCATTTCACGCGATCAGGATTATGGAGCGGAGCGGTGAGCGGCGCGGCCGGGTCGAGTGGTGGCCGGGGCAGTTCTGAGCCGGTCGTTCAACAGATCGCGTTCCTGTCGGCATTGGCCGCGATCGCGGCATGCTGGCCGTTGGTCCGTCATCTTGTTCCTTCCGATGGACGCTTCGCGCTTGCCGACCTTGCGCGAGAGCATTGGGCGCATCGGCACGCGCTCGAACCATGGCTTGAGCAGCGCTGGGCTTGGCTTGCCGTCCACGGCTACCATCTTTGGTTCGCGATCGCCGCGATGCCCGGTGTGATCGCGGCGGCAATCGTGCAGGGCGTGGATCGCCGGACTTTCTGGCCGCTCGTGCACGCGCCAATCGGTTGGCTGGGTGGCAGCGTGCTGGGCTATTGGCTCTATACGAGCTTCCGCGCCGACAGCTGGCCGCTCGCGGTGATGATGCCGGCGGCTTTCGGGTTCCTCGGCGGTGCCATCGCTGCCCGGCTCGCCGCCAGCCCGCGCAAGGTAACGCATCTACGCGGTACGCGCGTCGGTGTTTTCAGAGGCGGGCGCGGTGGAAGGCTGCGCGCCCGGCTTACTGGCGGCGTGACCCTCGCGGGCGTACCATTGAGCCGCGAAGATGAGTCCATGCATGTCGCGGCGATCGGCGCGACCGGCTCGGGTAAGTCTACGGCGCTGCGTGGGCTCATGGCCGACGCGATCCGCCGCGGTGACCGCCAAGTCGTGGCCGATCCCGACGGTGCGGCGATGAGCGCCTTCTTCGAGCCGGGCGATATTATCCTGAACCCATTCGATCGGCGCTGCGCACGCTGGGACCTGCTTGGCGAGATTGAGCGGCCGGGCGACCATGCTTTTCTCGCACAATCGGTGCTGCCCCACCTGGGCATTGGTGAGCATGACCAGTGGATCAGCTATGCTCAGCAACTGCTCGCGGCGGCGTTGGAGAATTTCGGCCGGCTCAGCCTCGGCACGACCAGCGACCTCATCACGATGCTCGCCTCGGGATCGGTCACCGAGCTGAAGCTGCTGTGCCAGGGCACGGCAGCCGCCCGCTACTTCGAGCAAGGGGGTGAAAAGATGCTGGCCAGCATTCTGGGAACGTTAGCGCCTGCCGTGGGGAATCTCCGCTTTATCGCGGAATTGGATGGGGCGCCGTTCTCCATCCGCAAATGGGTGCGATCCGGAGCGGGGTCGCTTTGGCTTCCCTACACCGCCAACCAAGTGGCGGCGTTGCGCGGGCTAATCTCCTGTTGGATGAACATTGCCATACTCGAGACGCTGTCGCTCGCCCCCGATCGCGACCGGCGAATCTGGTTCCACGTCGACGAGCTGGACGCGCTCGGACGGATCGAGGGGCTCAAGGATGCACAGGCTCGGCTCAGGAAGTTCGGCGGGTGTGTGGCGATTGGCTTCCAATCGTCGGCGCAGGTCAAAGCCGTCTATGGCGAGGGAGCACACACGATCATCGAGAACTGCGGGAATCTGCTTCTTCTTCGCTCCGGTCTCAGCGAGGGCGGCGGAACCGCTGAACTCGCCTCAAGTCTGATTGGCAGCCGCGAAGTCGAGCGTGACGATGTCAGCCGATCGCGCACACGAGGCCGCTACACGTCCCGCTCAACATCGATGCAGAGCAAGCGGACGGTCGAAGAGGTGACACTCGCGAGCGAAATCATGCAGCTTCCAAACCGGGAGGGCTTTGTGAAGCGCGCGACTGCCCCCGAGTGGCGGCGTGTGCGATTTGGCTATCAGATCCATCCGGGCCGCGTAGCTCCGTTCGAGCCGGCGAGTACCTTCTAGACCTCGAAGCCAACGCTCGCCGATGCCTTCGAGGATCGCCTTGACCGCCGTACGGTGGCACCCCGTCTGATTGCTGACATGAACATGTGCGAGCGCGTAGATCGGGTTCCGAACGATCGCGAGTTCGGCGAGCGTCCGACGTGGATCCCGGCCGCGCAACAACGGCCGTTGACCAAGCCGTCTGCCAGTACGAGCCACCAAGACATCAAGATCGGCGTCCAACCAGATGGCTCGACCACGTTCCAGAATCAATGCGCGGGTCTGCTCATTCATGAATTCCCCGCCGCCCGTGGCGATCACCTTTGGAATGCCATCTATCAGGCGCTCGATAACGCGCCGTTCGCCGTCTCTAAATGCTGTCTCGCCATATCGATCGAACAGATCGGAGATCGACATTCTCGTGACGCGTTCGATCTCATGGTCGGTATCCACGAATGGCCTTCGGAGCCGATCTGCGAGAAGCTGGCCCACCGTGGTCTTTCCGACACCCATCAGCCCGACGAGAATGATCGAGCGATTACCACCGTGGGAGGACTTTTCGTTATCCGGTTGAACCGGCGGCGCCCCATCACCGATGCCACCGAGGCTGTGGCGCCGATCGAGGAGCCTGCCGCGGCTCATTGCCAGTGCGGGCTTCGTCTTTCCCGGAAAGCGGCGATACCCTCCTCCTTTTCCGGACTGCTCAGCAAACCTACGAATGCAACGCGCTCGCCGAGAAGGTGATCGCGAAGTGCCAGGTCTTCCGCCTCGATGATACTGGCCTTCGCCTTGCGCAACGCACGCGGCGCGCGGCTCGCCAGCTTGGAGGCAAGCTCAAGGGCCGACTTCAGAGCCGTAGCGTCGGGTACCACGCGTGCTACCAGACCAGCAGACAGAGCGCGATCAGCGCTGATGGGCTCACCCGTTAGTACCATCTCCATAGCGAGAGATCGCCCCACGAGGCGCGGCAATATGCTGGTGCCACCGGCTCCGGGCATGATCCCGAGGTTGGTTTCGGGCTGGCCGAATCGGGCGCCGCTCCCAGCTATGACTAGATCCGTTCGCAGGATCAGTTCTAGGCCGGCGCCGAGACACCACCCTTCGACGGCGGCGATCATCGGCTTGGCACAGGCCCGGATGCGCGCCCATGCCAGAAAGCGGGGATTTTCGATCGTGTCGGCGCCGGTCGACTGCGCGAGTTCGTCAAGATCGGCCCCCGCTGCAAACACCTTGTCATTGCCCGACAGCACGATCGCGCGGATATGGTCGTCCCGATCCGCTTCATCCAGCGCATTGGCGATCGCCACCAACAGCGGTGTTGCCAAGGCATTGCGCTTTTCTGGCCGATTTAGGCTGAGCAGCAGGACGCCTTCTGCCGGGGTCTCCCGGATCAGCTCAGGCGTCATAATCGAGAACCACGCCTTCGCCGAGCGGCACGGCCTGGCAGGTCAGGATGTAGCCTTGCGCCACTTCCTCCGGTGACAGGCCATAGTTCGCCTTCATGCGGACCTCACCGCCGACCAGCTTCGCCCGACACGTGGCGCACACGCCTGCCTTGCAGGCGAACGGCGCCGGCAGACCTGCCTCGCGCGCGCTCTCGAGGATGCTGCCCTTGTCGGCGTGGAACGCGACCGAACGGCGGCGGCCGTCGATCGTGACCTGCATCATCAAGCCTTCGGCTTGCGCCGCAACGGCGCGCTCGGCCTGTTCGTCCGCGGTCGTTGGACGGCCCGCGGTGAAGCGTTCAACCAGGACATGATCGGCCGGAACACCGGCATCGAGCATTGCCCGTTCCGCAGTCTCCATCATCGCTGCGGGTCCGCAGATGAATGCGACGTCGATGGCTTTTGGATCGATCAGCGATGAGAGCAGCTCTGCGATACGCTTTTCGTCGAGCCTTCCGTTGAACAACTCGATGTCGTCCGCCTCTGCTGTCAGGAAATGATAGATCTGCAGGCGGTCGAGATAGCGATCCTTCAGTTGGGCAAGCTCCTCCAGGAACATCACCGAATTGGACGTGCGGTTGCCGTAGAGGAGCGTGAAGCGGCTCTGCCGCTCTGTGGCGAGGCCGGCCTCGAGCAACGAGAGGATCGGCGTGATTCCGGACCCGCCGGCAAAGCAAAGATAGCTGCGCGCCTGATCGCCGCTGAATGACCAGGTGAAATGCCCGCGCGGCTCCATCGTATCGATCGTCCTTCCGGGCGCGAGGCTATTCATGGCCCAGGACGAAAAGAGCCCGCCGTCCACGCGCTTGATGCCGACCTTCAGGGCAGCGCCCGGCGCTACGCAGATCGAATAATTGCGGCGCACGTCCTCACCATCGATGTCCGCGCGGAACGTCAGGTGCTGGCCAGGCGTGAAGGTGAAGGTGTCGGCCAAGCCGGGAGGAGGGGCGAGCGTCACCGAAATTGCGTCAGCGGTCTCGCGGCGGACATCGACAATGGTGAGCGGGTGAAATCCTGCGGACACGATGCTTCCTTTAATGGCACTTGAAGCGGTCGAATGGCTCGAGGCAGTCCTCGCAGCGCCAGAGCGCCTTGCATGGCGTCGAGCCGAAACGACTGACTTCCTGGGTATGAAAAGACCCGCAGCGGGGGCAGCCAACCGGCTCATCCCCTCGTATATGGCGCGCGGCGATCCCCTTGGGCGGGGGGGCAATCCCGTAATTCTCCAACCGCTCGCGTCCCCGTTCGGTGATCCAGTCGGTCGACCAAGGCGGGGATAAAACGGTCTCGATCCTGACTTGGGCGAACCCAGCTTGATCGAGCGCTGCTCGAATCGATGCCTCGATCGCAAGGGTCGCCGGGCAGCCCGTGTAGGTCGGGGTCACCAGCACCGCTGGCGGATCACTGCGAACACCGCGAACGATCCCAAGATCGGTCACCGTCACGGCCGGAATTTCCGGATCGGGCACCGCATCAAGCACTGCCAAAATGAGGTCCGACGCGACGGCATCAAGCGCGACCATCGCCGTCACCACATCGCGTCGGGATAGGTGCGCGGCAAGAACTGCATGGTCGCAAGCAGATGCCCGAGATGCTCGCTGTGGTGACCAACGCGGCCACCCTTCACCGCACGTGGATACTCTGGAAGTGATAGTGTAGCCTGCCGCAGCACCTCGCCGACCCTGGCATCAAAGGCGCTGCGTAGGTCGCCCCGCTTCGGCGCAATTCCGGCCGCCACCAGCGGCGCTTCCACGCCGTCGTCCTCGAACATCTCATCGACGAACCGCCAGAACCAATCGAGCCCGTCGATCATGCGTCGGCGGCTTTCTTCAGTCCCATCGCCCAGCCGGACAACCCAGTCGGCACTGAGCTCGGCATGGTACCGGACTTCCTTGACTGCCTTGGCGGCGATCTCCGCGATGGCCGGAAGAGCCGACCCGGTCAGGGCGTCGAGATAGGCCTGGCTATAGGTCGAGAACAGAAACTGCCGCGCGATCGTCTGCGCGAAATCACCATTGGGCTGCTCCACGAGCAGACAGTTGCGAAAGGCGAGGACATCGCGGTGAAATGCGAGGGCGTCGCCGTCACGGCCTTTCCCCTCCACCTCTCCGGCAAGATTGAGGAAGAGCGTCGCCTGGCCGATTAAATCGAGTCCAATATTGGCGAGGCTTAGGTCAATCTCGAGCGCCGGAGCGTGGCCGCACCATTCGGTCAGGCGCTGGCCCAGGACGAGGCTATCATCCCCCAGCCTGAGCAGATAGTCGAACAGCGCCGGCAAATGGTCTGCCGAGACGCCGGGATCAAAGCTTCCGCCATGCGGTGCCGCAACGGCCTTGGCTTCGTCCTCGCGGTCGATCGTGGGAAGGGACGGGGCCATTACATATGCCCCACGGCGTCCGGAATGTCGTAGAAGGTCGGGTGGCGATAGACCTTGCTTTCGGCCGGCTCGAACATCTCTCCCGCTTGCGCCGGATCCGAGGCGGTGATGTCCGCCGAGCGAACCACCCAGATGCTCACGCCTTCCAGCCGGCGTGTATAAGTATCGCGGGCATGGCGCACCGCCAGCTCGGCATCTGGCGCATGCACCGAGCCGACATGCTTGTGGCTAAGCCCACCCTTGGATCGGATGAACACTTCCCAGAGAGGCCAGTCACGGCTCATTTCACGTCCTCGTCTTAGTTATTTGTCAGGCGGCCATGCGCGCGCGGCGTTTGGCCTCGTGGGCATCGGCCGCTTCGCGAACCCACGCGCCATTATCCCAAGCCTCGCGGCGCGCCCTCATTCGCTCCTTGGCGACGGGACCTTCGCCGCGGACGACGGCGTAGAACTCTTCCCAATCCACAGCGCCGAAATCATAACCTCCCTTGGCTTCGTTCCAGCGCAGATCGGGGTCAGGGACGGTGAGACCGAGATATTCGGCCTGCGGCACGGTGATATCGACGAACTTCTGGCGCAGCTCGTCATTGCTGTCGCGCTTGATCCGCCACCGGAAGCTTTGCGCCGAATTGGGTGAGTTATCGTCTGGAGGCCCGAACATCATGAGCGACGGCCACCACCAACGATTGAGAGCGTCCTGAGCCATCGCCTTCTGCTCCGCCGTGCCGTTGGCCATCACCATCATGATCTCGTAGCCTTGGCGCTGATGAAAGCTCTCCTCCTTGCAGACGCGGACCATCGCGCGGGCATACGGCCCGTATGACGTTCGCTGCAGCGGCACCTGGTTCATGATCGCCGCGCCATCGACCAGCCAGCCGATTGCGCCGATATCCGCCCACGTCAGAGTGGGGTAATTGAAGATAGTGCTGTACTTGGCCTTACCCGCGTGCAGCGCCTCGATCATTTCCTCGCGGCTCGTACCGAGCGTCTCCGCTGCGCAATAAAGGTAGAGACCGTGCCCGCCCTCGTCCTGAATCTTGGCGAGCAGGATTGCCTTGCGACGGAGCGATGGTGCGCGCGTCAGCCAATTGCCTTCGGGCAGCATGCCGACAATCTCGCTATGCGCATGCTGTGAGATCTGACGAACAAGCGTCCTGCGATAAGCCTCCGGCATCCAGTCCTTCGGCTCGATGAATTCGTCGGCCGCGACCCGCCCTTCGAAAGCAGCGATCAGTGCCGGATCGTCCTTCGAGATCGGGACGGGCGCCTTGGGGTCGGACTTTGCGAACTCGGTCGTGTACATGCGCACTCCTGCGATTCAGGCCCTTCGTGTATAATAGTCCGAACGGACGGTCAATTAATTGATCAAACGCGCTCCAGGGCAATTGCTATGCCTTGCCCCACGCCAATGCACATCGTGCAGAGCGCCCGTTCGGCCGAGCGGCGCTGCAGTTCCTCGGTTGCGGTCAGCACGAGCCGCGCACCGGACATGCCCAATGGATGGCCGAGCGCAATTGCGCCGCCATTGGGATTCACGTGCGCCGCATCGTCCGCGAGGCCGAGACGGCGCAGCACGGCCAGGCCTTGACTGGCGAACGCCTCGTTGAGCTCGACGACATCGAAGTCAGCTATGTTGAGGCTCAGACGCCTCATCAGCTTTTCCGAAGCCGGAGCCGGACCAATCCCCATGATGCGCGGCTCGACCCCGACGACGGCTCCCCCCAAGACCCGCGCGCGGGGCGTCAGGCCATGCTTGCGCACGGCGTCCTCGCCCGCGACGATAATCGCCGCGGCACCATCATTGACCCCTGACGCATTCCCGGCCGTAACGGTGCCATCGGCTCTTACGATCGGCTTGAGCCTGGAAAGCGCTTCAAGGCTGGTTTCGCGCGGATGCTCGTCACGCTCTACGGTGAGCGGGGCACCCTTTTTCTGCGGAATCGAAACCGCCACGATTTCGGCTTCGAACCGGCCCGACGCCTGGGCGGCGGCGGCCCGGCGCTGGCTCTCGACTGCGAACCGGTCCTGATCCTCGCGGCTGATGCTGAAATCCTGAGCCACATTTTCAGCGGTCTCGGGCATCGAGTCGATCCCGAATTCGGCTTTCAGGCGGGCGTTGACGAAGCGCCAGCCAATCGTCGTGTCGTAGACCGTGTTTGTGCGCGAAAACGCGCTTTCGGCCTTCGGCATCACGAAGGGCGCGCGCGACATGCTTTCGACGCCACCGGCGACGATGAGATCCGCTTCGCCCGCCCTTATTGCCCGTGCGGCATAGGAAACGGCGTCCATTCCCGATCCGCACAGCCGGTTGATGGTCGAACCGGGCGCGGTCGTCCCGAGCCCCGCCAGCAAGGCCGCCATGCGCGCGACATTGCGATTGTCTTCACCGGCCTGATTGGCGCATCCCAGCAGGATATCGTCGAGCGCGTCCCAATCGACCCCAGGGTTGCGGCCTTTGAGCGCGCGCAAGGGGAACGCGGCGAGATCGTCCGGCCGCACGCTCGCGAGCGCGCCGCCGTAGCGGCCGATCGGGGTGCGGATGGCGTCACAGATGAAGGCCTCAGCCATTATGCTTTCTCCTCAGCAGGAAGGATCGTTCCGCCGATGGTTCGGGAGAGACCCTGAAAATGTGCGATCGGGCGCCCCTCGCGGGTTCTGACGGTTGCGGAATAGGCGCCGGCACGCCCGGCGAGCGCGTCCTCACGCGCCTCGGCGATGAGCACGTCGCCTTCATGCGCGGGGGCCAGGAAGAGGATCGACGCCTGCTGTGCCACCGTAGCCTGGTTCCGGCTATTGCAGGCATAAGCAAAAGCGGTGTCTGCGATCGCGAAGATCATTCCGCCGTGCGCGGTTCGGTGCCCGTTGAGCATGTCCGCGCGCACCGCCATGCTGACACGGGCATAGCCCTCGCGCGCCTCTTCCAGCACCAGGTTCCATGCCGCTGCCGTGCCTTCGAGTGAGATCAGTCGCTCAGCAACGGTTCTGGCCAGATCCTCCGGCATCATGACTGGCCGAACAAGCCCGACGGCTCGTACAGCACGTCGCCGGTTTCATCGGCGATATTGTCCAGCGCGACGCGCACCCGGTCAAATCCCACCCGTCGCGCCCAGGAAAGGGGCCCTTCCGGATGGTTCGCGCCGAAGAGCATCGCCGTTTCAACGTCCTCGGGCGAGGCGATCTGGTCCGCGACTGTATCGGCGGCAGCGTTCGCGATCTGCGCGAGGGAGCGGAGCACCAACTGCCCCGGCCTGTCAGGAATGACGAGAACGTTCTTGCCGACCGTGCGGAGGAAGTCTGCGGCAACCTGTGCGACCATTTGCGAGCGCGCGCTGATCACCAACGTGTTCGCGACACCGAGATCACGCGCATGATCGATCAGGACATCGACGTCTGCCCGGCGCGACAGCGACCGGCCATCACCGAGACCAATGCGAATATCATCGACCGCGATGACCTCGCGATCCAGCGAGGCGCCGTTCGAAAAGCAATGCCCGGCCGCCACCGCTGATGTCACGAGCGGCTGCAGCAGTCCGGGATCATCCGCGGCCTGGACACAGAACTCGCCGCTGCGCGTCTCGACATAGGCAATTTGCGGCATCGGTTGCGAATAATCGTAGACGCCGCGCCCGGACTTCCGGCCCAACCATTGCTTCTCAACCAAAGCACGCTGCGCCGGCTGCGGCCGAAAACGGGGCAGGCCCACTCCGGCTTCGAACACCGAAGAAGCGACGGCATAGTTGACGTCATGCCCGATCAGGTCCGCCAGGGCGAGCGGTCCCATCCGGAATCCGCCCGCCTCGCAAAGCGCGACATCGATCGTCGCCGCATCGATGCCTCCACTGAGCGCGAGAAAGCCTTCGGCATAATAGGGCCGCGCAACCCGGTTGACGATGAAGCCAGGCACGTCTCGCACGCGGACTGGCTGCTTGCCCCACGCCCGCATCAGCGTCATCGCCGCATCGATGATCGCGGGGTCCGTCTCCGGACCGGCAACCACCTCGACCAGCTTCATCGCCGGGACCGGGTTGAAGAAATGCAGGCCAAGAAAACGCCCGCGAATATGGAGTTGCTCGGCGATCGCGCCGATGCTGAGCGACGAGGTGTTGCTAGCCAGCAGCGTGTTGAATTTGACCACCCGGGCGAGCGAACCGAATAGTCGGCGTTTGACCTCGAGATCTTCGACGATAGCTTCGACAACCAGCGCCGCCTGCGCTGCGAGCGGAAGCTCGGTCGACCAGCGAATCCGGCGCTCAATTTCCCCACGCTCGGCCTCGCTCATCCGTCCCTTCGCGACCGCACCGTCGAAATAGGCGGTTGTCGCCGCTCGGGCCCTTTGCAGGGCGGCATCGCTCGTATCGAGGACGGCGACCGGATGGCCGGCGGCGGCGGCCACGTGAGCAATTCCCATGCCCATAGTGCCGGCGCCGACGACGGCGATCATGTCGTGGGTGCGAATCTCCATGGTTCTATCGGGTAGCGTCCAAAATCCCGCTTGCCAATAATTGTATGACCGGTCATTCTATTAATCGAAGTCAGATGCCGGGGAGAGGCGAGTGGCGTTTGAGACAATTCAATTCGATGTCACCGACGGGGTTGCGACCCTCACCCTCAACCGGCCTGACCGTCTCAATAGCTTCACGGTAGCGATGCACGGCGAAGTCACGTCCGCGCTCGATCAGATCGAGCGCGACGAAGCCGTTCGTGCCGTGGTGCTGACAGGGGCGGGCCGCGGCTTCTGCGCGGGTCAGGATCTTTCGGATCGGGCGGTTGCCCCCGGAGGTGAGGCTGTCGACTTGGGCACGTCGGTCGAACTTTATTATGCGCCGTTGATCCGCCGGCTGACTAGCCTGCCCAAGCCTGTCGTGGCAGCCGTTAACGGCGTGGCAGCCGGTGCCGGTGCCAACATCGCGCTCGCGTGCGACATCGTCATCGCCGCTCGCAGCGCCAAGTTCATTCAGTCCTTCGCCAATATCGGCCTCATTCCAGACTCGGGCGGGACGTGGGTTCTTCCTCGCCTCGTTGGTCAGGCGCGTGCACTCGGCCTAGCCCTCACCGGCGAGCCGCTGCCTGCCGAAAAGGCCGAGGCATGGGGCCTGATTTGGAAATGCGTCGACGATGAGGCGCTTGCAAGCGAGGTCGACGTGCTCGCACGCAAGTTCGCCGCCGGGCCCACCCGTGGCCTCGCGCGGACGAAGCAGTTGATCCGCGCCGCGACGCTGAGATCGCTCGACGAAGAGCTCGACGCCGAACGCGATGCGATGCGCGAGCTCGGCTTCAGCCATGATTATCAGGAAGGCGTTGCCGCCTTCATCGCCAAGCGCACACCCGCCTTCACCGGCCGCTGACGCCTAGGACTTTAAGGGAACTGACCATGCCGACTACGCTCAAGAATTATGCCCGCGATGCGTGGATAGAGGCTCAGAATAACCTCACGGATCTGCGCTCCGCCGTGACCGGCGAAATCGTCGCACGGACCGGAAGTGACGGCCTCGATTTCAAGGCGATGTTGGATCATGCCCGGACCGCGGGTGGTCCGGCGCTTCGCCGCATGACCTTTCACGAGCGTGCTCGGATGATCAAGGCGCTCGCAACCGCCATCATCGCCCGCAAGGAAGAACTCTACGCTCTCTCGTGGGCGACTGGGGCCACGCGCACCGATAGCTGGATCGACATCGAGGGTGGTGCTGGCACGCTATTCACCACGTCATCAAAAGGCCGTCGCGAGCTTCCCGACGACACGATCCTCATCGACGGCGCCTTGGAACCCATCGGCAAGGCCGGCACGTTCGTCGGCCAGCACGTCTATACATCGTTGCAAGGCGCCGCCGTTCACATCAATGCCTTCAACTTCCCCGTGTGGGGCATGCTGGAGAAGCTCGGGCCGACGCTGCTTGCCGGCGCGCCCGCGATCGTCAAGCCGGCTTCCTCTACCGGCTATGTCGCGGAGGCCGCGTTCCGCATCATGATCGAAGCGGGTGTGCTGCCGCCCGGTGCTCTCCAACTGATCATGGGTTCGACCGGCGACCTGTTCGATCATCTGACCTGTCAGGACGTCGTTTCATTCACGGGCTCAGCCGATACGGCGGTCAAGCTGCAAGGACATCCGGTCATCGCACGCGAGTCCGTCCGCTTCGTCGCCGAACGGGATTCGCTCAATGCTTCCGTCCTCGGTCCTGATGCGGGACCCGGCACCCCTGAGTTCGACCTCTTCATCAAGGAGGTCGTGCGCGAGATGACGGTTAAGGCCGGCCAGAAATGCACCGCCATCCGCCGTGCATTCGTTCCGGCGGCCTATCTCAATGCCGCAGAGGAGGCACTCAAAGCGCGGCTGGCGAAGGTCGTCGTCGGCGATCCACAGGCTGAGGGCGTAACGATGGGCGCACTCGCCAGTGCAAGCCAATTGGACGATGTTCGCGCAAAGGCGCGCACGCTTGCCACCCAGGCCCAACTTACCTTCGGAGACATCGACACTGTGGCGGTGACCGGAGGATCGTCGGCCGATGGCGCCTTCATCTCGCCTTTGCTGTTCCGCGCCGATGATCCGTGGAGCGCGGACCTCGTTCACGATGTCGAGGCCTTCGGCCCTGTTTCAACGCTGATGCCCTACAAGGATTTGAACGACGCAATAGCGCTCGCCAACCGGGGCAAAGGCAGCCTCGCGCTCTCTTTCTTCACCTATGACCCGCAGGTCGCCCGCGAGTTGGTGCTGGGCGCCGGAGCCTTTCATGGCCGCATTGTCCTCATCGACCGCGATTGCGCAAAGGAGTCGACCGGTCATGGCTCGCCTCTGCCAATGCTGATCCACGGGGGGCCGGGCCGCGCCGGTGGCGGCGAGGAAATGGGAGGCATCCGCGGCGTAAAGCATTATATGCAGCGCTCGGCGCTGCAGGGCAGCCCGCGAACCTTGTCGACGATCGTCGGGCAGTGGCTGCCCGGCGCGCCGCAGCCCGAGGCGACGATCCATCCGTTCCGCCAGCGGTTCGGCGAACTTGCGATCGGCTACACGCTGCGGACCGCGCCCCGGACGGTGACGCTCGAGGAAATCGAGCATTTCGCGCATTTCACCGGCGACACCTTCTATGCGCACATGGACGAAGAAGCGGCTGCGGCGAATCCGTTCTTTCCCGGCAGGGTAGCGCATGGATATTTGTTGCTCTCCTTTGCCGCCGGCTTGTTCGTCGATCCCGCTCCCGGCCCCGTCCTGGCAAATTACGGCCTCGAGGGCTTGCGCTTCGTGAAGCCGGTGTCGCCCGGTGAGTCGATCAAGGTCTCGCTCACCGTTAAGTCGAAGACCCAGCGCAACGACGAATATGGCGAGGTGCGCTGGGCGGTGTCGATCACCGACTCTGCCGACGAACTTTGCGCCACCTACGACCTGCTGACGATGAACGCTCTCTGATGGCAATGCAGGTGTCGGACGTCGATTACGGCCCCCCGACACCCGCCACGCTTCGCGCTGCCCAAATCGATCGTCTGCGCTGGACCGTCGCTCACGCGTACGAGAATTCCGTTCACTATCGCCGCGCCTTCGACGGGCTCGGCCTGAAGCCTGACGATGTGCGCTCACCGGCCGATCTCGCGCGCGTGCCTTTCACGACTAAGGCCGACCTCAGGAATCATTATCCCTTCGGGATGTTCGCCGTTCCTATGGAAAAGGTGGCGCGGGTTCATGCCTCTTCAGGCACCACCGGCAAGCCCACGGTGGTGGGTTACACCGCTGAGGATCTTCGGACCTGGGCCTCGCTCGTTGCCCGTTCGATTCATGCCGGCGGTGGCCGTCCAGGCATGAAGATCCATATCGCCTACGGCTATGGTCTCTTCACCGGCGGGCTCGGTGCCCATTATGGCGCCGAGGCGCTCGGATGTACGGTGATCCCAATGTCGGGCGGCCAGACAGAAAAGCAGGTGCGCCTTATCCAGGATTTCGCACCCGACATCATCATGGTCACGCCGAGCTACATGCTCGCGCTGCTCGACGAATATCGCCGCCAGGGGATCGATCCCCCCACATCCTCGCTCCGCTACGGGATATTCGGAGCCGAGCCGTGGACCGATGCGATGCGCGGCGAGATCGAGCGTGCATTCGCCATCCAGGCCAGCGATATTTACGGTCTTTCCGAGCTGATGGGCCCTGGCGTCGCGGCCGAATTTGCCGGCGGAGGCAGCGGACCGACGATCTGGGAAGATCATTTCTATCCGGAGATCATCGACCCGGAAACCGGCGAGCTGCTCGCCGATGGGGAGGAAGGAGAACTTGTACTGACGTCCCTGACGCGCCGGGCGCTGCCGATTCTGCGCTACCGCACGCGTGATCTGACACGTCTTCTCCCCGGCGACCGGACGCCGATGCGACGAATTGCAAAGATCGCCACCCGATCCGACGACATGCTCATCATTCGTGGCGTCAACGTCTTTCCCAGTCAGATAGAGGAGATCTTGCTGGGATATCCCGCGCTCAGCCCGCACTTCATGGTCAGGGTCTCGCGCCCAAACCGCATGGACGAGGCGGTGATCGAAGTCGAACCCCGCATTGGCGCTCTCCCCGAAGAAGCCGCCCGTCAGGCCCTGCTCCTGGGCGACAGGATCAAGGAACTGATTGGGATCAGTGTCGATGTCTCGATCCTTGAGACAGGATCGCTCTCGCGCTCTTCCGGTAAGGCTGTACGCGTGTCTGACCTGCGCGAGGGCTCAGACCTGTTGATCTGAGGTGAGGGAATGATACTCGAGAGGTAACTGGATCACATTTGAAAGAGCATGATGGCAAGGACGCAGGCCGCCGACTACGAGCAACGCCGCGAAGCGATCGTCGAAAAGGCCGCCGCGCTGTTTGCCAAGAAGGGATTTCTCGGCACGTCGATATCCGAGCTGGCGAAAGCCTGCGCCATGTCGAAGTCGCTCCTCTACCATTATTACGGATCGAAAGAGGAGGTCCTGAACGCCGTTATGCTTTCACACATCGACCAGCTCGTGGCCGATGTTGAAGCTGTCGTCGGCGAGAAACTTGCGCCCAAGGAGAAGCTGGACGCGCTGATCCACGCCTTCATGAAGCATTATGTAGGCGCGGCCGACCGTCAGAAGGTTCTGCTCAACGAATTGGAGAATCTGCCAGCGACAGAGCGCGACGTCGTCGTCGCAAAGCAGAGGATGATCATCGGCACCGTGCAGCGGCTGGTCGGCGAGATTTTCGCGAGCGATAGCGCGGCCGAGGCGCGGGTCAGGACCATGCTCGTTTTCGGCATGATCAACTGGACGCACACCTGGTTCAATGAGAAGGGGCCTGTCTCAGCCGACCGGCTCGCCAGCATGGTCGTTGATATGACCTTCGCCGCGAGCAAATCCTGATCACTTTCGGCATGCCGCACCGACTGGCGGCAAAGCATTTATTGTCTGACCGGACGGTCAGTCTATTCAGCAAGGTTTCTCGGTGCTATTTGCTTAGCCCAAGGGCAAGTGAACCCTGCGAGGGCAAGGGATGGCATTCGAGGTTGAGGCTGATCCGGAAAGGAACCGCATTACCGTCACTTTGACGGGGTTTGCCACTATCGATGACGTGAGGCGCTTCGAACAGGACTTGCAACGCGCGCACGACCTGCTGCCCCAACAGCGCGGCCCTCACCAGCTCCTCTACGATGTCTCCGCCGCAAAGATTCAATCGCAGGACGTGGTGCAGGCCCTTCGTGACCTTGCCGCCCAATCGCCGACGAAGGCCGCATTTGCGCTCGTCAATGCTAGCGCGCTCGCCGGCCGCCAACTGGACCGGATCTTCACTGGGATCGACGTGCGTCGCAGCAAGGATCGGCACGATGCCGAAATCTGGCTTGATGCACAGGTTGCCCACTGAGCGATGGAGCAGGACATAGCTCCCCGTCGGATCGCTGACGCGCCTGCCCCTCGATGGGGATCAGACAGGAACCGCTGTCGTCGACTTTACCCGCTTCAGCGCAAAGTGCGAGGCGGAGGTCGCGACGCTGTCCTGAACAAGCAACTCCCGCATCAGGAACTCTTCATACTCGCGGACATCGCGGACGATAACGCGCACGAGATAATCCCATTCGCCCGACATCGAATAGCATTCCATAACCTTGTCGTGGCCGAGGGCGAACTCCTCGAAATGCGCGCGGGCATCAGTCGCGTGCGACTTCATCCGCACCTGGCAGATCACGTCCAGCCCTTTCCCGACCTTGACCGGGTCGACCAGACGAACCGTTTCGCGGAGCACTCCATCGTCTTCGAGCGCCTTCAAACGGCGCCAGCAGGAGGCTGGTGAGGTGGCCACCCGCTCCGCGAGATCGGCCTGGCTGATGTCACCATGGCGCTGCACCGTCCGCAAGATCCTCCGGTCGAGCTGATCCAGTTTCCGCGTCTGATAATTATCATCCATCATTTGTGCCATCCTCGAGGACTTTCAATCACGTTATAGCAAAATTGCGAGTCAATTGAAAAGCATTTAGCAGAACAATGATATAAATGATTCCCTCGAAAGAGGGTGTTCACCATGCAAGACGATCAAGTCCTCGAACGTGCCGACGGAGAGATATTCGGCGCGCTCGCTCTTCAGCCTGCCGACGCGCTTCTCGCGCTAATCGGCGCGTTCCGGAGCGATCCTCGGGCTGGAAAAATTGACGTTGGTGTCGGCGTCTATCGCGACCTCGCGGGCCACACGCCGGTGTTGCGCGCGGTCAAGGAAGCCGAACGGCGCCTGCTCGAGCAGCAACAAAGCAAGGCTTATCTCGGGCCGGAAGGAGATATCGGTTATTTCGAAGCCTTGAAGCCGATCATCTTCGGGGACCGGGCATTTGATGCTCGCCTATCGGGTCTGCAGACTCCTGGCGGAACTGGAGCGCTGCGCGTTGCCGCCGAACTCCTCGCTCGTGGGCGGCCCGGCGCGCGCATTTGGGTCGGCAATCCCACATGGCCGAACCATCTGCCGATCCTGAAGGCGGCGGGCCTCAAGATCGCCGCCTACGATCACTATGATGTAACCAGTCAACGGTTGACGATCGACCAGACGCTGGACGCCCTAAAGGGCGCGGCTCCGGGCGATGTCGCTTTGCTGCACGGCTGCTGCCACAATCCTACAGGCGCTGACTTCACTGTCGACCAGTGGCGCGCGATCGCGACGCTACTCCGCGACCGCGGCGTCCTTCCTTTGATCGACCTCGCCTACCAAGGTCTTGGCGAGGGACTCGACGAGGATGCCGCAGGCGCCCGTCAGACCCTCGAAATTGTCGGCGAAGGCCTCGTTGCCTATAGCTGCGATAAGAATTTCGGCCTCTATCGTGAGCGCGTCGGCGCCCTCTACACGGTCGCCAAGTCGCCCGAGCAGGCGCGGATCATCCAGTCAAATCTCCTCGCGTTGACGCGCGCCAACTGGTCGATGCCGCCCGACCACGGCGCTGCGATCGTCCGGGTCATTCTCGAAGATCCAGACCTCTCGGCGGACTGGCGGGCGGAACTCGCCGAAATGCGCGAGCGCATTCAGCAAATCCGACATCTACTCGCCAACGCCGATCCCGCGCTCGCTCCCCTCGCGACGCAACAGGGCATGTTCTCAACGCTGCCGCTCAGCGCTGAGGAAGTCGCGCGGTTGAGGGACCAGCACGGCATCTACATGCCCGCGTCGGGGCGCATCAATATCGCCGGCCTCACGCCGGAAACCGTCCCCCCTTTTGTCGCCGCACTCGCGGCCCTTCGCTGATCCAGCAGGAAAATCATGGCACAGACCGCTCTTAAGCCACAGCTGCGCAACGCCCCCGATACATCGGTCGACTGGCCGCGGGTCGCCTACCTTGTCTCCCTCTCCCGGGCGCTCGACAAGATGGAGGAGACGCGCCTCGTTCCCGAAAAGAAGGTTCTCTACCAGTTCTCGGCGCGCGGACACGACCTCGGTCAGGTCCTGCTCGGCTGCCGCTTGGATGACCCGGCGGATGCGACGTGCGGCTACTATCGCTCGCGGCCCATGTTGCTCGCGCTTGGCGTCGACATCGCCGATGCGCTCGGTTCGGCAATGGGTCGCGCCGGCGGCTACTCTGATGGCCGCGATATCGGCGTGGTCTTCAACTATCCCAATCCCCACGGAGCTTCGGCTCTGCCCATGTGCGGCGGGGTAGGTGCGCAATATACGCCGACCGCTGGCTGGGCGCAGGCAATCGAGTATCACCGCACCGTCCTCAAAGACCCAGCCTACGAGAAAGCGCTTGCGGTCGTGCTGGGCGGCGACGGCTCGGTTGCGTCCAACGGCTTCTGGGCGGCGCTGACGGTCGCGACCACCCAGAAGCTGCCGATGCTATTCTATATCGAGGACAATGGCTTTGGCATTTCGGTGCCATCGACCTTCCAGACGCCGGGCGGCAACATTGCCGCCAACCTCGCCAGCTGGAGCGGACTCACGATATTCGCCGGCGACGGTACTGATCCCGCCGAGGCGGCGCAGCTCGTGGACGAGGCGATCACCCATGTGCGCGAGCAGCGAGCACCCGCTCTGCTGCGCCTGACTGTGCCTCGCCTGCAGGGCCACAGCTTTCAGGATACCCAGACGTACAAATCGCAGGAGTTCGTGGCATCAGAATGGGAGCGCGATCCGCTACCGAAGCTCAAATCCTATCTCGTCCCCGCCGTCCTCAGTGACCAGGAGTGGGCGGAGATCGAGCAGCGCGCCGAAAGCGATGCCGAAGCGGCACGCGAGCGCGCCGAAGCACGCGGCATCGCCGAGCCCGAGTCGGTGCTCAACAATGTCTTCTTCGAGGAAGGCGCGCTTCAGATCGAGGGGGGCCAGTGGAATCACGGTTATGTCCCTCCACCGACAACCGACGTTCCGAAGCCCGAGGGCCAGCGGATCAATATGGTGACTGCGATCCGGCGCACGCTCGAGCACGAACTGGAACACAATCCGCGCGTCGTGCTGTTCGGCGAGGATATCGGGCCTAAGGGCGGAGTCCATGCGGTGACCCTAGGCTTGCAGGAAAAGTTCGGCTTCGACCGCGTGTTCGACACGAGCCTTTCCGAGGAAGGTATCGTCGGCCGCGCCGTCGGCATGGCGCTTGCCGGCTTGATGCCGGTGCCGGAAATTCAGTTCCGCAAATATGCCGAGCCGGCGACAGAGCAGATCAACGACTGCGGAACGATGCGCTGGCGGACCAACAACCGCTTCGCGGCCCCAATGGTGCTGCGGGTCCCCGGCGGCTTTTTCAAATGTGGAGACCCCTGGCACAGTCAGACCAACGAAGTCGCCTTCGTCCACAATCCGGGCTGGAAAGTCGCGGTGCCGTCGAATGCGGAAGACGCCGTTGGCCTGCTGCGCACCTCGCTCCGCGGTAACGATCCGGTTCTCTTCTTCGAGCACCGTGCGATGCTCGATTATGCCTGGGCGCGTCGTGCGTATCCGGGTGACGATTTCGCGCTGCCGTTCGGAAAGGCGAAGACCACCGTCGCCGGCGACGACATCACCATCGTCACTTGGGGTGCGATGGTTCCGCGTTGCGAGGAAGCGGCCGAAGGCCGCTCCGCCGACGTGATCGACCTGCGCACGCTGATGCCGTGGGACAAAGATGCGGTGCTCGCCTCCGTCCGGCGCACGCGGCGCTGCCTCATCGTGCACGAGGATCTGAAGACAGCCGGCTTTGGCGCGGAAATCGCCGCGGTTGTTGCCGATGAAGCGTTCATGGACCTCGACGCGCCCGTCGCGCGCCTCACGATGCCGGACATCCCGAGCCCCCATAACCCCGTGCTGCTCGAGTGGGCGGTGCCATCGGTCGAACGCATTCGCGCCAAGATCGACGAACTGACGGGTTTTTGAGGGGGATGGACGTGACCGATATTCTCGTCCCCTTTGAACAAGAAGGGACCAAGGCGATCGTCCGCAGCTGGTTGAAACAGCCAGGTGATCGTGTCTCGCTCAATGATCCGCTTGTCGAGCTGGAAACCGACAAGGTGACTCAGGAGGTGCCATCTCCCGGCGACGGCATCCTCGAGGCAATCCTTCTCGACACCGACGCCGAGGCTCTGCCAGGCGCCATACTGGGCAGGCTTAGGAGCGATGCTGCCAAGACCGCGAAAGAGCCTGACTCGGCCGCTTCGCCTGGGCCGTCGACAATCGCCTCACCGGCGCTGAAGACGAAGGATGCTCCGCATCTCTCACCGGCGGTTCGGCGCGCTGTGCTCCAGCATGACGTGGATGTTGCGGAATTGGCTGGAACTGGTCGCGGCGGTCGCATCACCCGTGCCGACGTTGACCGTCATGTAGCCGAGCGCCAGAGCCCCCGATCCCGGCCGGCCGCAGAAACACCGCTTGTGGCTGTTCCCGGCGTGCCGGTTCCGGAGCCCACTGCATCCTCGCCGACCGCTGCCGGCGGCGTCCGCAGTGTTCCGCATGACCGGATGCGCTTGGCGATCGCCCAAAACATGCTGAATTCGGTGACGGTGGCCCCCCATGTGACGGCTGTGTTTGAGGCCGACTTTAGCCGTATCATGGCGCACAGGGCCAAGCATAAAGCCGAGTTTCAGAAGAGCGGCGTGAACCTCACTTTCACAGCCTATATCCTCGCCGCCGCGGCCCAAGCGATGAAGGTGGCGCCTGCCATCAACAGTCGCTGGTATGATGACCGCCTCGATCTTTATGATGACGTCAACATCGGCGTCGGCACGGCGCTCGGGGACAAGGGGCTGGTGGTACCCGTCGTCAGCCAGGTCCAGGAGCTTTCGCTTCTTGGTCTGGCCAAACGGTTGACCGATCTGACGACCCGAGCGCGCGACGGAAAGCTTACTCCGGCCGACATGCGTGGCGGCACCTTCACCCTGTCGAACCATGGCGTGTCGGGATCGCTCTTCGCCTCCCCGATTATCATCGCCCAACCTCAGTCGGCGATCCTCGGAGTCGGGAAGCTCGAGAAGCGCGTCGTGGTGCGCGAGATTGATGGCGTCGACACCATTCAGGTCCGGCCGCTTTGCTACGTGTCCCTGACAATCGACCACCGCGTTGTCGACGGCCACCAGACCAACCTCTGGCTCTCCAAATTCGTCCAGATCATCGAGGAGTGGCCCAGCCATGATTGAAGTCGATCAGGCCGGAGGCGCGGTTCGCCTTATCGCGCTCTATCGCAAGCCGGCTGATGTAGCGGAATTTTTCGAGCACTACGACAAGATCCACACCCCGCTCGTGAAAGCCATCCCGCATCTGCGTAGCCTCCGTATCTCGCGCGTAACCCAGAGTTTTGTTGGTGAGCCAGGCTACTTTCTCATGGCGGAAATGGGCTTCGAGAACTCGGCGACTTTCGCGCAGGCGATGTCGTCGCGCGAGAACCGCGAAGCGGCTACCGACCTGCAAAGATTTGCGGCTGGCCTAGTGACACTCTTGGTGGTGGCGGATCGGTGAAGCCGGACCTACAGCCACCACACGACGCAGCCGCCGTGCGCGTGATCGCCATGCCGGCCGACACCAATCCACTCGGCGACATCTTTGGCGGTTGGTTGATGTGCCAGATGGACTTGGCGGCCGGAAGCGTAGCGGCTCGTCGGGCGGAGGGGCGCGCTGTGACTATCTCGGCCGAGTCCATGACGTTTCTTCGGCCTGTGAAGGTTGGAGACGAAGTTTCGGTTTACGCGTCGTTGGAGAGCACCGGTCGCACATCGATGCGCATCAACGTGGAGGCGTGGCGCCGCCCGCGGCACACAGCTTTGGCCGAGAAGGTGACCGAAGCCGCGTTCACCTTCGTTGCGGTCGACGACGACGGGCGGCCGCGGCCGCTTCCCAAAGCCTGAACGATGCCGACCTACGCCTTCGAAGGCCTGCGGCCAGTCGTGGCCCCCGATGCCTATGTTCATCCAAGCGCGGTCCTGATCGGCGACGTGAAAATTGCGGAAGGTTGCTATGTCGGACCCAATGCCTCGCTCCGTGGAGATTTCGGTCGGATCGAAATTGGTCCTGGCGCCAATATTCAGGACAATTGCACCGTCCATAGCTTTCCGGGGCGGGTCGTTTCCGTCGAGGCCAATGGTCATGTCGGACACGGGGCGATCCTTCATGGGTGCACCGTGGGGGACAATGCTTTGATCGGAATGAACGCTGTCGTGATGGACAACGCGATCGTCGGGCCCGACTGTATTGTCGCCGCCCACAGCTTCATCAAGGCAGGCACGAAATGCCAACCAGGCACGCTCTGGGCGGGGTCACCTGCCCGGGAGGTTCGCGCTGTCACCGACGACGAGAAGGCCTGGAAGCTTCGCGGGACGCTCGAATATCAAGCGCTCGCAGCACGCAGTCTCAAATCGCTGGTGCTGTGCGAGCCTCTCACGGCGGCCGAACCCGATCGCCCGCGACTGAGCGGCGACTTCCAGCCGCTGGGCGAGTGGCGCGCTCGTTCGCCGACTACCAACGACCAAGAAGAGGCTGAGAGCAAAGATGGCTGACTATGATTTCGACGTCTTGGTAATCGGTGGCGGCCCGGGCGGGTATGTTGCGGCGATCCGTGCATCGCAGCTCGGGCTGAGGACTGCCTGCGTCGAGGGGCGCGAGACGCTCGGCGGAACCTGCCTCAATGTCGGCTGCGTTCCGTCCAAGGCGATGCTTCATGCCTCGGAATATTTCGACGTGGCGGCCAACGGGACGATGTCCAAGCTGGGCATCAAGGTCACCCCCGAGCTCGATCTCGAGGCGATGCACGGCCAGCGTAAGGCGGCCGTCAAGCAGCTCACCAGCGGCATCGAGTTCCTGTTGAAGAAGAACAAGGTTGAATGGCTCAAGGGTTACGCCGCCTTCACCGGCAGGGACTCGGTCAAGGTCGGCGACCGCGAGGTGCGCTCGAAGAACATCGTCATTGCCACCGGCTCGTCGGTCACCCTGCTGCCCGGCGTGACGATCGATCAGAAGGTCGTTGTCGACAGCACCGGCGCGCTCGAGCTGCCCCAGGTGCCGCAGCATCTCGTCGTCATCGGCGGCGGCGTCATCGGGCTCGAGCTCGGCAGCGTGTGGCGCCGGCTCGGCGCCAAGGTCACGTGTGTCGAGTTCCTCGACCAGATCCTGCCCGGCTTCGACGGCGAGGTGCGCAAGGAAGCCAACACGATCTTCAGGAAGCAGGGGATTGAATTCAAGCTGTCGACCAAAATCACCGGCGTGACCGTCGAGGGCGACAAGGCCACGCTCACCGTCGAACCCGCCGAGGGCGGCGCGGCCGAGACGATCGCGGCGGATTGCGTGCTCGTGTCGATTGGCCGTCGGCCGAACACCGAAAGCCTCGCGCTCGATCGGGCGGGTCTGTCGACCAACCAGCGCGGCCAGATCGACATCGACCATGACTTCCGCACCTCGGTGCCCGGCATCTGGGCAATCGGCGACGTCGTCCCCGGGCCGATGCTCGCCCACAAGGCTGAGGACGAGGGCATCGCGGTGGCCGAGAACATTGCTGGCCGGACCGGCATCGTGAACCACGACGTGATCCCGTCGGTAATCTACACTTGGCCCGAGATCGCTGGCGTCGGCCTCACCGAAGAGGCCGCGAAGGAGCGCGGCGAGGTCTCGGTCGGCAAGTTTCCGATGATGGCCAATAGCCGCGCCAAGACCAACCACGAGCCCGACGGCTTCATAAAGGTGATCGCCGATGCGAAGACCGACCGCGTCCTAGGTGTGTGGTGCATCGCCAGCGTCGCCGGCACGATGATCGCCCAGGCCGCGCAGGCGATGGAGTTCGGCGCGACGTCAGAGGACATTGCCTACACCTGCCATGCGCATCCGACGCACAGCGAGGCGATGAAGGAGGCGGCGATGGCGGTGAAGGGCAAGCCAATTCACATCTGACGGACGAACAACTCGCGGCGCTAGTTTGCCTTCCCGAGACTGTCCCGTATCCAGGCAAGAAATTTGCGGTTTGTCTCTCGAAGGGCGAGTAGGGACGCCATATACTCCGGGTCATCACGCCTAATTGCAACGATCGGCCACGAAGCTTGGTGCAACGCAAGCGCTGATCTCGTCTTGGCGATCTCCCGACGAAACTCTCCGAGTTGATGGAATTCAGTGAATGCCCGCTCACCTGCTGCGTTAACAGCAGAAAGTTGTTCGGCGATCAATCGGCGCAGTTTGATGCCGGCGGCGCGATTATCCGCCTGCTCGTTGTCCGCCAGTTCCGCCGATTGTCGGAGTGTGGCCTCAAGCGCACCTAACGCGCGAAGCATATCATCTCTAGAGCTCACTTCGCAGCCCCGTTCAATATTCCTGCCGGCATAAAACTCGCGTCTTACCTGTGCCAGATCATCAGCGCAGTTGGATTGCAGGGCGCCCGCCTTCAAAGACCATACTTCGCGATTCCATTCGCTCAAGTTATAGCGAGGCAGGGAAAGAGCGATGTTAGCCTGTATCAGGCCTAACGGATATCATCCGGTAGTGCCGCAATCGCGATGATCTCCACTAAAACATCCGGTGCGCCCATTTCACACTGGCAAGTTGCACGGGCTGGCGCCGCCTCAGGATCGATCCAAGCATCCCACGCGGTATTCATCGCTGCAAAGTCGCGAGCGATGTCGCGCAGCCAAATCTGGACCGAGATGAGACGGCGCTTGTCGGTGCCGGCCTCCGCAAGAATTTTGTCGATTTTCGCGAGCGCCTGAACAGTCTGCTCGTGAATGCCAACCGTGCGATCGTCTGCCACCTGTCCACCGAGAAATAGCAGCCCGTTGACAGCGACGGCGCGTCCGCGTCTGGGATTCGTCACAATCCGTGTAATCTCGGTCATTCCCCGCGCCCTATCTCTGGGACCGAAAGGCCCCTGCTGACTAGGTGTAACGGTCACAGGAGACGTTAGTCCAAGTCGACTTTAGGGTGATCCCTTTCGCAGGAGTTATAGAAGGTCTGCCTGGAGCCTCAGCTTTTCCTCTTTCGAGTTCCCCGCTTGGTGGGCAAGAGCTTCGGCAGCGCGCTCACGTCCGGCGCGGCTTCATGCTCCACAAGCAACGAATGGGCGGCCTCGTTGGCTCGTTCTCGAAGTTCTTCGACAAAAGCTTCTACGATGTGTGCATTTCGACTGTCCGCGCTGCGACAAAGCTGGAAATTGTAAGGGATCTCCGGCTGGAAGCGGCGAACTGCAACACGGTGTTCGAGCCCGCTGACCATCAGTGGATGGATCAACGAAACGCCAAGCCCGGCGGCTACGAACTCGCAAACAGTGGGCGCCGCATTCGTGACGAGGACGATCTGCGGCTCCACCTTATAGCGCTCAAGTGTCGTCGCAACGAGGTGCGCAACATAGATGTCTGAATCGAAGGCAATAAAAGGAGTCCCGATTAGATCCTGTGGCTCGATATGCGTCTTCGCGGCTAAGGCATGGTCAGGCGGCATGATGCATACCAGGGGCTGCTCGAGGACGGGCTCCATTGTAAGATAAGGATTGTCGACACGCGCACTGACGAGGCCCACGTCGAGTTTACGGGAAACGAGCCACTCCACGATCCATTGCGATCCAACTGCCTGAACCGAGCAAAAGACATTACCGCGCGCCTGCAAGAAGCCGGTGGTCACCTTTTGAATGAACGTGTTCGCCAACGCGGGTAGTACGCCTATCGCAAGGCGCCCTTGCTCCTCTCTTCTTATTGCCTCCACCGCATTTTCAACTTGGCGCACGCCGGAGAAAATCCGGCCCACCTCGTCGTAAAGCCGCATGCCGTGCTCTGTTGGCGCCAGCCGGCCCTTCACGCGATCGAAGAGCCTCAGGGCCGTGTCAAACTCCAGGTGCGCGATAAGCTTGCTCAAGGCCGGCTGTGAGACATTCAGGATTTCTGAAGCGCGGCTTACCGTTCCGTTCTCGATAACGGCTTTGAACGCTTCAATTTGGCGCAAGTTGATGTGCCTGGGCACTCATAACCCCCACAAATAGTGCTGCGGATTCGTAACCGCATTTTGCATATCCTATGACGGCAGGGTGCATGGCGTCTAGATGCGACAACTCAGCAGCCGCGTTCATACACGGTTTTGAGGGTGAGCCCCGCAGGTGCGGCGCGCCCGCACTTGCAGCTCCCCATCCATCGCGTCGCTATGAGGCGGGCCTATAACCCTCGGGAATATCCTCCCCGAAATCCGGCCTTTGACCGATTGGGCCGTTCCGACAATCTTTCAGGCGATCATCCGTCTCAGGGGCATGTATGTTTCGCAAAATCGAACCCAGAGGGTCGGGGGGAAATCAAGTTCGTCTATCGGTCGACGGCGCATTGCTGAACGCGGAGGAGGGCGAGCCGGTGGCTGCCGTCCTGCTGCGGGTTGCCCCCTTTACCTCCCGCAACACGCCGGTGACAGGCGCAGCGCGTGCACCCTACTGCATGATGGGTGCATGCTTTGACTGCTTGGTGGAGATCGACGGCGAGACTTCAATGCGCGCCTGCATGAAGGGCGTGCGAGAGGGAATGGTTGTGCGTCGTCAAACCGAGCGTCCTATTCCAGTGAAAGCAGGGAACTGATGACCACCGTTATGGTAATTGGGGCGGGGCCGGCCGGGATGTCAGCTGCCCTCGAACTCCAAGAACGGGGTTTGGCGGTTATCGTGTTGGATGACCAACCAGCGCCGGGCGGCCGGATCTTTGCCGCCATCGAGAAGCGGGAGCTCCATGGGCGGGAAGATAAATCGGGAGCCGAACTTGTCGCCCGCTTTCGCGCCGTAGGAGGTGAATATCTAAGCGCAACGGAGGTTTGGCAGATCGATTCCGGAACGCGGGTTTTCTTGACCCACGAGGGCCGCGCAAGGATGATCGAGCCTAATTTCGTTCTCCTCGCGACCGGCGCCCAGGAACGCCCCATGCCTTTCTCCGGGTGGCAGCTGCCTGGCGTTATGACAGTAGGCGCCGCCCAGATCCTCTTAAAGACCGCCGCTCAAGTGCCCGACAGACCTGTCTGGCTCGCGGGAACAGGGCCGCTGCTACTTCTCTACGCTCGACAACTCGTCGCCGCTGGAGGGGCAGTGGCTGGCATATTGGACACCGCGCCTCGACACCGCCGCGTCGCCGCGCTCCCCCTTATCCCCCGCGCTCTGCCATATGGCTGGCGAGACTTGGCGAGGGGGATAGGCTGGCTTGCGGCGATGAGCCGGCTGCGCGTCATCCGTAATGTTGGATCGCTCGAGGCATTAGGCACAGACCGGATAGAGGGCATCCGCTTCAGAACGAGAGACGGGACAGAACGCGAGGTCGATACTGACCTTCTCTTCGTGCATGACGGGGTCGTGCCGGCGGTACATACCACCATGGCAGCAGGTTGCGCCCATCGATGGAATTCGATGCAGCAAAGCTTTGAACCTTTACTAGACGACTTCGGGGGTAGCTCCATCCCGAACATCTTTGTTGCCGGTGATGGGGCAACAATTGCGGGCGCGCGCGCCGCTACTATATCGGGCCGGCTAGCCGCAATCGGTATAGCCCGTGCCGCGGGCACCATGTCACACATGGCTGCAGAAACTGCCGCCATTCCGCTGCGTCGCGAACTGGCTGCCGCTAGCGGCTTTCGTCGACTAATCGATACGCTTTATCCGCCCTCCGAACTGGCCCTTTCAGATGACACAATGGTCTGTCGCTGTGAGGAAGTGAGCGCTGGGAAGATCCGTGAAGCTCTTCACGCCCGGCCCCATTTAGGGCCTGACGGCGTGAAGATCGCTACCAGGGCGGGCATGGGACCGTGCCAAGGGCGCCAGTGCGGTCTTAGTCTCGCGAGACTCGTACAAGAAGCTCATGGAGGAAGCCGTTCGGATATCGGTTTCCTGCGCGTCCGCGCCCCCTTGAAGCCCCTCACTCTTGGCGAACTTGCCAGTCTGGAGACTAATTCGTGACCGCAACCGCAGATGTCCTGGTCGTTGGCGGAGGCCTGCATGGCTTGTCGGCTGCGCTCCAAGTCGCTCGCCGCGGCGCCCGCGTCATCCTGCTGGAGCGGTCTCGAATAGGCCGTCACTCCTCTGGTGCCTCTGCAGCGGGTGTGCGGACCCTCAGTCGCGCCCGAGCAGAACTGCCAATCTCCTTGGAAGCTATGGAGATGTGGCACCACATGGTCGATATAGTTGGCGACGACTGTGGATTTCACGCGTACGGGCAACTTCAGGTCGCCGAGACCGATGCCGAGCTCCAATCCTTGCGCGATAGGGTCGGGCGACTGCACCAAGATGGCTTCACCAATGAAGAGATCATAGACGCCGACGCAATTCGTTCGATTGTGCCGTGCCTTGCATCGGTTTACCTGGGAGGCGCTTTTGCACCACGTGACGGCGCAGCCGATCCCCACCGGACATTGTCTGCGTATTTACGAGCCGCAGTCGACGCTGGTGTTGCAGTGCATGAGGGCGTTGGTGTGACCGCACTTGTTCGCAGCCAAAATACCTGGAAGCTCACGGCTGGCCAGCGTCAATGGGAGGCGCCGCTTCTAGTAAATGCAGCAGGCGCATGGGCAGGCGAAATCGCGGCGATGGCAGGAGACGAAATCCCGATCGGGACCAAGGCGTCGATGATGATAGTCACGGAGCGTGTCGCGCCCTTCATCCGGCCCACAGTGATCTCAATGAAGCGTAAGCTCTCATTCAAGCAGAGCAACCAGGGAACTCTTCTGATCGGCGGGGGACAGCAGGGACGGGCTGATCTTACAAAGGAGTCCTCAGCCGTAGATGTACGGTTGCTCGCAAAGTCGGCCGCGGCGGCCACGCAATTGTTCCCTGGGGTAGACCGCTTGCGCATCGTGCGCACGTGGGCGGGGCTTGAAGCCAAGACCAGCGACGATGTGGCCATTGCGGGTCTGTCGCCCTCAGGGCCTGGACTCCTACATCTCTTCGGCTTCAGCGGACACGGGTTTCAGCTGGTACCGGCTTTAGGCGTTGCAGCCGCCGAACTCCTCCTCGAGGGCCGCAGTCGGGTCGATATCGCGGGTCTTGCACCACAGCGGCTAATGGGCGGGATGGCTACTCCTGCCGATGACAGTGTCGGTGCGGCCGACTGCGAATAATTTCGGCCGGACAGTTCAATCCGGGGGGCTGCCCATACGGCGAGTGCCTCGCCGCCCCCTGACATCCAAAGGTGCAGGGAGCGGCGAGGGTGGTACCGAGTAGTCTACTCTTCGCTGACAACAGGCTCGGCGATAGTAGCAAGGAACGCCAAGCAAATAAGCGACGAGAGTGAGAGGAACACGAAGACGTGATCCCAACTCGAAGAGTCGAGGATGACTCCTGCGATAAAGGGGAAGCACGCAGCACCCAGTGCGGCACCAGTGCTGCAGATGCCATAAGCGATGGGGTAGATCTCCCGCGTCGTGAGGCTCATTGGATATGTCGTAAAATGCGGATACCCCAATCCGACCGCGAAGCCCGCAAATAGCAGCAGAGCGCCTGTAAAGGTCACGCTTGGCGGGGAATAGATCAGGCAGATAATGGCGGCGGCGGTGAAGAGTGCCCCGAACATCATGAGAGGCTTACGCCGCAACCCCAGCAAGCTGTCGGAGATCCATCCGCCCGCGAAGTTTCCCGCAACCGCACCGGCGAAGAGCGTCGACGACAGCAAACCAGCCGTGCCAAGCGCGAAATGCTTGGCATTGAGCAGGTACGAAGGGATCCAGGCCAAGAAGACGTTGAAAATGCCGATCATGAAAACCGTGGCAAAGGTATTGCCGATGAGGTTCCACGACCGGAAGACACCTCCGAACGTGTCGATGAGCGGGACCCGCTTGAGGCGGATGACCCTGTCGAGCCAAGCCGGCACCTGCGACCTCTGTTTATGCTTGCCTGGCCTGACCTCCTTGTGAACCTGCGGATCGCGAATAAGCGCAAGTTCAGCAGCCGAAACAAATCTGGAGTCTTCGGGGCGGCTCCGCATGAAAAGATACCAGACGATTGCTGCACCGAGGACGGGGACCGCGAAGATCTGAAATATACCCCGCCATCCGAACGCCTGCATGATGACCACCGCAAGCGGAGGGCAGAGCACAGGGCCGAGCTTTGACGCCCCCCAGTAAAATCCCGTTGCTGTTCCGCGCTCTCGCACCGAAAACCATTGGTTGATGGCAGTCATTGAGCACACCGAAATCATCGCTTCGGCAATGCCCAATAGCGACCGATAGATCTTGACGTCGGACGGGCCGACGCTCGTGCCAATCATGTAGGAGGCAATCGCCGCCACGACGAGCCCTAGCGCCATCAGGTAGCGTGGCTCGAAGCGGCGCACGAGTATGCTGGACGGAATTTGAGACGCAGCGAAACAGATGAACATGAGAGTTGCGAACAGGCCAGCCTCAGCATTGCTGATGTGGAATTCCGCCTTCATAGCCGGGAGTGCTACGCCGAGGTTTGCTCGATCGGCAGCCACCAGCATGTAGATGAAGCATACCAGCGCGAGTATGACCCAGCGGAAACTCGTTCCACGCGGCAATCGGTTCTCTCCTTCAAATTCGGCCTCAAACCTCGCCCGGCGTGATGTTTCAACGGTCATTGCGGCGAACCTTTTTGGGTTGGATTATTGAGATTTCGGCCGTCATGACCCTGCTCAAGGATTGATTGAGCGCTGACCGGATGCTTCGATCGCGGTACGAACACGCTCGACTCCATAGTCACGCTCGGCAGCCGTCAGCGTGACGACGCCATCGCGCAAGTCTGCCGCGATCTGTGCAGGCGAGCGATCTGCGCAAGCACCAAAACCGCCACCACCGGGCGTTTCGATGCGTATGCTCTCCCCGGCATTGAGCACAAAATTGGCGACTTTCGTCGGAAGCGCCTTCTCGTCCTGTCTCCCAGCGTTGAACGTCACGGCGCTGAGCCCGCCCATCAGGCCTCCTGCAATGCCCTCAGCGCCATGGATGTAGCTATCCGAGCGTGCGGAGAAGGTCGTTCCATTCTCGAGAGCACGAATTTGACGGGCGATGCCGAGGCCGCCACGTTGCCGGCCTGCTCCCCCGGAGTCGATGGCAAGGCCATATTCCTCACAAAGTAGCGGAAATTCGTTCTCCAGCGCTTCGGTTGGAAGGTTTAAACTGTTCGTGATGTGAACATGGATAGCGTCCATGCCATCGGCGTCGAAACGCGCACCGCCGCCACCTCCGATCGTCTCGGCGACCACATAAAAGCGCCCAGTTTCGGGCTGCGATCCGGAGAGCATGATCGATGGCAGAAGGTCGTTGCTGGAGGCGAACAGGCGATCTTCGGGAAGAACGCTCCGAAAGGCGCCGAAGACTGCGCCTGCGATCTTCTGGCAGGTGTTGCTTCGCACGCCGCACGCTGCCGGGAACCGCGGGTTCACGATCGAGCCCTCCGGCGCGGCGATCGTCACGGAGGTGAACATTCCGCTGTTGGGCATCAACTCCGGATCAAGCAATGCCTTGACGCAATAATAGACCGTGGCCCGCAGTGCGCTGTGGGGTACATTGAAGGCGCCCTTCGCCTGCGGCCCCGTCCCGTCGAAATCCACATGCAAAGTGTCGCCGCCAAGTGTGACCGTGGCGACGATTGGGACCGGGTCGCTTCCGCTCCCATCGTCGTCCAGCCACGTCGTGAAGCTATGCTTGCCGGCCGGTAACGCTGCAACCCTGCGCCGTAGGCGCTCCGAGGTGTATGCAAAAACGTCGCGAATTGCGGCTTTGGCATGGTCGAGTCCCATCCGCAGGAACAGCGCGCGCGCTTCCTCTCCCCCGCGAGTATTGACCGCGATCTGGACCTTGAGATCCAGGCGCCGCTCTTCAGAAAGGCGTGAATTGCTGGCAATAAGGTTGAGTAGGTCCTCGTCGATTTGGCCGGCGCGAGCTATCCGGATGATGGGAATCCGTAGCCCTTCCTCGAAGATCGAGCCGGCACCCGGCGAAATAGAGCCGGGCACCGCGCCGCCGAGGTCGGAATGATGACCAATGTTTGCCGCGAATGCGACGACCACCCCGTCGATGAAGACAGGGGTGACAATCGAGACGTCTGGAATGTGTGTGCCGCCCGCAAGATATGGATCGTTGCAGATGAAGGCGTCGCCTTCGGCCATGTCGCCGATCTGGTAGCGATCCAGCAGCGCTTCCACCGCGCCCAGCAGCGACCCAAGGTGGATGGGAATGTGCGTGCCTTGTGCGATGAGGCCACCCTGCGCATCAAAGATCCCGACCGAGAAATCCCGGCGCTCCTTGATCTGCGAAGAATAGGAGGAGCGCATCATGTTGAGCGCCATGTTCTCTGTGATGGAGAGCATCCGGTTGCTGAAAATTTCCATCGCAATGGCATCGAAATGCCGCTCTTCCTCGCGGCCCGTCTTGTCATTGATGTCGGCCATGCTGCTTCTCGCTCAATTGGTGATGATGATGTTGCCGAAGGCATCTATCGCGGCGCTCTGGCCCGCCAGGATGACGGTGGTCGAACTCATCTCTTCGATGATCGCGGGGCCAGGCACCGCCTCGCCGATGGGGAGAGCCGACCGGCGGTAGATCGGCGTTGGTAGCCATCCCTCGGCAGCACCATAATAGACGCTGCGCTCGGCCACCATCGCCTCTGAGACGCTGGTTCCGCCAACATGCGACGGTTCGAGCACCTTTGGCACAAGACCCACCGCCCTTAGGCGACAACTGACGATGAAGACCGGCTGATCGGGATGATCGTAGCCGTAGGTGGCCCGATGGACTGCGGCGAAGCTTTCGAGAAATTCTTTCAGCCCCGCCTCATCAATTGCCTCTAGCGGGATCCGGATCTCATGGCTCTGGCCGGCGTAATGGGCGTCGACCGCAAGCTGGAAGCTGCGGAACCCTTGCTCGACATTTTCCGACGCCAGCCAGGCGTCGCCTTCTGCGGCCATCTCGCGGAGTGCGGAACAGGCGACCGCCCAGCTCTCGGCCGTCACCTTCGTCAACTGCATGCGCACGAAGTCCAGGCTGATGTCCGATAATAGCACGCCACGCGCACACATCGTACCTGGCTCCTGTGGGACGACGATGCGCCCGATACCGGACTCGCGTGCCACCTCAGCAGCATGGAGTGGGCCAGCACCACCGAAGGCGAAAAGCGCTAGCTCGCTGACATTATGGCCCTGCTCGGTCGTCACGGCGCGGATCGCCCGGCTCATGTTGGCGGCAGCCACCTGGATCATGCCGAAGGCGGCGTCCTCAACCGAGATGCCGAGCGGCCGCGCGATTTTCTCCTCGAGGCTCGCAACGGCGGCCGCACGATCGACCGGCATCCGACCGTCGAGCAAGGCGACGGGATTGAGGCGATTGAGGCAGATGTTCGCATCGGTCAGCGTCGGCTCCACGCCGCCGCGAGAATAAGCGACAGGACCCGGCGAAGCACCGGCGCTACGCGGTCCAAGCTTCATTGCGTTGGCTTCGTCGACGTGCGCGATGCTCCCGCCGCCGGCCCCAATGACATGGATGTCGATCATTGGCAGCTTGACCGGATAGCCGGCGACATCGCGGCTCGTTGCCAGCTTTGGTTTGCCGCCAACGATCAGCGATACGTCCGTGCTGGTTCCGCCGACGTCGAAGGTGACGAGATCGGGAAAACCCGCTGTGGCGCCAACCACGGCGGCCCCCATGACTCCGGCTGCAGGACCGGAGAGGCAGGTGGTCACCGGAAGGCGCTTGGCACTCTCGATCGACAGCAGGCCGCCATTGGAATGAATGATCATTGGCGCGATGGATATGCCCAGTTCGCTGATCTTGTGGCTCAGGCGATCAAAGTAAGCGGCCATCCTTGGGCCGACATAGGCATTGAGCACCGTCGTGGAGGTGCGCTCATACTCCCGGAACTCGGGCAGCACGCTCGAAGAGGTGCTGATGTAAACGCCGGGCAGCTTGCGCGCCGCGATCCGTGCGGCAGCTTCTTCATGCTCCGGGTTCTTGTAAGAGTGCAAGAACGAGATCGCGATGGCCTCGACGCCGGTTTCCGCCAGCTCATCGAGAACCGCTTCCAGCTCTGTCTCGTCGAGGGGGTGGAGGCATTCGCCCTTAGCGTTGAGCCTCTCATTGACTTCGCGGCGGCGGTAGCGCTCGACCAAGGGATCGGGCTTACGGATCGCCATATCGTAGAGCGCAGGCCGAGTTTGCCGACCGATGGCAAGGACGTCGCGAAAACCCTTTGTCGTGACAAGCCCCGTGGGCACGCCGCGGCGTTCAATGATCATGTTGGTGGCTACGGTGGTGCCATGGCCGATATAGGAGATTGCCGAAGGCTCAATGCCGAACAATTCCAGCGCTTGGGCTATTCCGTCGACGATGGCGTCTGAAGGATCAGCTGGAGTCGATGAGAGCTTGAAGTACAGGTTTTCGCCCGTCGTCGCGTTCGCTATCGTAAAGTCGGTAAAAGTCCCGCCTACATCTACCCCAATGCGATACATTTCTGTTCTATCCTTCTAGGTCGTATGAGCCCGGCACGAAAAATCGTGTTGCGCTATGGTGGATCGTCATTCTCGGCTCGCCCGATCTCGATGGGCGTCGCCTTCGATGTTCTTTGTTGGGACGCCGTCAGCGGAACTCGAATTGCCCAATGTTAACCGACTGCGGACGACCATGGTGGAATCGTTCATGGCCCTCGCTGTTGGCGCTCCGGCCGGATCAAGAAATGCCTGCGCGGCTGCCGCCGAAGCCGCAATGCTGCCGACGGCTGCCGCGACCGGGACAAGCGCACGAATTAAGACTTGGCTACGCTCCATGCGCGACTCCCCGGCACCCGCGGTTCCTTTCACATTTTCCTTCACGCTCCGAGACGGCCGCAAAATCGAAATATGAGGAACGGAGATAATACTTTCAAAGTCCGATTTGCGGGGATTGTATTCTACAGGGTTATATAATCGCGCACCAGCGCCGATCGTGATCGATCGGCCGGATCGCAATTTCATCCTGGTTTGGGAAACGTCGTCGGTGCATCCACCCGACGCTTCCCTTTGGCGCCCCGCCACAGCGGGCGTGTCGGCTCACAGCGGACGGACTGCTCAGGCGGCATCGAGCTTTGTCACCGTGGCTAACACGTTTGGGAAGCGAGCTGCCTTCAAAACCACGGCAGCGGCTGTGTCCGCTCATGAGAGGCAAACGCATTGAGAGTCGCCTCGAGCTGACAGGGAATATGATCAATTAATGGGCGAGGTTCGTAGAATGCGCGCAGCCGAAACAAGAGAGACGGGGCCGACTCGATGCCGGGCTCGGGATTGGGTCAATCGGGGTCGACACCAAGCCCCTGCCAGACATCGATCAACATCTTGCGAGGGATCACGTCAATGCGGGAACGCATGATCTGAAGCGATGCTTCGTGCAGATCCTGGTTGAATCCGCCGACGCAATCCTCAACTTCGATCACGTAGAAGTCCTTATTGAAGGCATCCCGGATCGTGCTTTCGACGCACGCGTAGGTCGCGGCGCCGCACACGATGACCGTCTCCACGCCTGCGCCTCGCAGGATTAGCTCTAAGTTGGTCCCCAAAAAGGCACTCGACCGCCACTTTTGCACGATGATATCGCCCGGCTCCGGAGCCAACGCGGCGATAATCTCAGCGCCCCATGAGCCCAGCTCGCAACCCATCTGATCCGGTGCCAGGCCGGTCTTGGTGGCTATAAATCGAAGGTAGGCGGGCGACAGGCTCGCCGCATTCGGCAGCATCACCATTTGAATGAAGATGATCTTCACGCCCGCATGGCGCGCATGCGCGACGAGGTCGGCAGTATTTGCCACAACGGAGGTGATACCGGTGAGACTATGTCCCCGCTGATGCCAAAGGCCGTTTGCCGCGCAGAAATCATTCTGAAGGTCGACGATGATCAGTGCAGCGGCTCGAGGGTCTGCTAAATCTGCGAGCGTTGAGCGAACCGCCTTTCCCGATATCACTTCCAAGTCGATCTCCCTCGAACGGATGATAGTTCAGTTTCACTCGCCACCGTTCGGCAACAGTCTCTGCGCCGGCCGCTATCTGTCGCCGAAAGCCTCGGCCGCTGCGATCAGATGCGAGGTGAGCAAATCAGGTGCCTGGAGGAACGGCGAATGCCCAGTATCCATTGCAAACACCGGATCGCAGGGCAGGCACTCCTGCTGGAGTCTCTGCATCTCGATTGGCAGGGCGTTGTCGCGAAGGCATTCAACGTACGCACGTGGCAAACTACCGAAGCGATCCTGCGATAAGCTGAGCTTCTCACTCATCGGCCGAGCTGGCTGTGGGGCGAGGCGTGCAAGCGCTATCTCGACATCATCTTCATGGCATCCGCTGTAGTAGCGGTGGCGCGCGTGGATCGGGTCATCCGTTAACGTCAGACCGTCAGCGCTGAGCTTGAGGCCGTCCGGCAACGGCGCGCCCTGGAAAAGATCGGCCGCTGCCGATCCATTCGGCAGAAGCACCGCCGCTACGAATATAAGGCCCTTTATGGCCTCTGGTGCCCGCTCAGCGGCATCACAAATTGTTATACCCCCGAGGCTATGGCCAACCAGTATGGCCTTGTCATCTTGCCGGACCGCCAGGTCCGCGATGAACGTCCCGGTCATCGAGAGGGTGACATCTCCAGCAGGAACCCATCTCTCGCCGGTTCCCGGGAGATCTGGTGCTAACACGCGATGGTTGGCCGCAATCAAACGGCCAACCACCTTTTCCCAGCACCACCCCCCGTGGAGTGCACCATGAACTAGAATGAACGTTGCCAAGCAATGCCCCCTCTCGACCGGGTCCGCCGTACGACAAGCGAACCTAGCCGAGATTTGAAGTACAACCTACTTTAGCGGAATTTCCACCCGATCGTGAAACCTGCATTTCTCGGCTGGATGTAAAATATCTGCTTGGGCAGGAACGTATTGACGCCGCCGCCAATTACACCCTTCGAATCGGTCAGGTTATTCAGGTAAACACTAAGGCTGAACGGTCCGCGGTTCAGGCCCGCATGCAAATCGACCGTCGTATAGTCGGGATAGACTGCTTGCACTGGATTGCTCCCGAACGGCCCCTTCCTTTCGCCTACATAGGTCAAGGAGGCGCCAACAGAGCCGTCTATGTCATTCCCAAGCTCGAAGGCTTGAGAGATCGAAAAGTTGCCCGAGAATTTCGGGGTGAGCGGAATCCTGTCGCCCGGATGAGCGCCCAATGTGCTATTCGAGGGAACCGTCAGGATTTTTGCGTCCGCTACGGAGAACCATCCCGAAAGTGTAAGACCACGGGTCGGCCGCACCGCAAGATTGGCTTCAATGCCCTTGCTCCGCGCCTTGCCGCCGTTCGCCAAATAGCCGAAGCCGTTGGGCGCACTCACATTCTGCTGAATGTCGGTCCATTCAATATCATAGAGGGAGATATCATAGCTAAGGAGCTTGTCGAATAAATCACCTTTCGCACCAACTTCGTAGTTCTTCGTCTTATCACTGGCCACCGTTGGGGGCAGTCCTAGGACGGACGCATTGAAGTTGGGGCCACCCGGTCGATATCCGGTCGCCAGTCGAGCATAGATCATATTGTTTCGGTCGAAATTGAATTGCGGCGTCACGAGATAAGTGAACGCATTTTCGTGGGAAGAGACTGGTGGCGCGATGACCGTCAGACTTGTCTGCCCCCCCAGGAGGGTGTTCTGGATACCCGAGGTAACCTGGCTCAATGTTTGGTCATTGTGACTCTCGCGAGCTCCGACCTGGATCTTGAACCGCTCTCCGAAGTGGGCGGTTACATCGGCGAAAGCAGCATACTCGCGATACTTTGTCGGGATCTGGATAGTAATCCAGTTGCCGATGGGCGCGCCGAAGGCATTGGTTGGATCAGCATCCTGGAAGCGGCCGCCGGTTTCGTGGTCGTAGAACCCGCCGACGAGCCAGTCGATGCTGTCGCCGATCTTACCGTCCAGTCGCAGCTCTTGGCTGAATTTATGTAAGACCCGATGGTTGAACGAAATAACATAGGGCGAGCCGAACCCGGGAAACCCCTTGGACGGTATGCCCGTATTCGTGATGGCGCCGTAAAAGGGGGAGTAGTCGGCGGAATGATCGTTCACACTGGAAATGTAGCCGGTAACCGAAGTGATATTAATGCCGCCTAGCTTCCCTTTGATAGTGCCGCTGTAGACCTGATGCAGGTCATCGAACGAACCGCCCTTTGGAGCATTGTTCTGCTGAAGGCGGTCGAGGCCCGCATTGGAATTCGCCGACCCGTTCGACCGAGTGTGATCGACGAGAGCGCTCAACTGCACGGAGAAGGCGTCCGACGGCCTCCACAGGATCGCCGCTCGCCCCCCGTCTGCCCGCGTCAGGTTGACACCCTTTTCCCCAGTCACGACGTTGTCGATATATCCTGGGTCTTCCCGCGAAAATCCGCTGAAGCGGATCGCCAACTGGTCGGATAGCGGGACGTTGGCGCCCGCCCGAAACGTGTAACCGGCGGATTTGGCGTTCTTCGTGGTCGTTAGCCCAGCCTCCATGTGAGCACTCAACGCGCTCGTAGATGGTTGGTTGGTCGTGAACTTGACAAGACCGCCCATGCTGCTGGCGCCATAGAGCGTGCCCTGAGGTCCGCGCAGAACTTCGACGCTCTGCAGGTCACTCGGATCGATGTTCGGGATAATCGTTCCATAAAGGCCGGCACCGCCCGAGGCATTGAATGGCACGTCGTCAACGATAACGCCAACCAGCGGATTGCCGCCGATCTGTCCAATGCCACGAATTGCGATGCCGGGCGTCTGCTGATACGTCTGCGTGAGGCTTACGCTCGGCAACTGAGCAAAATAGTCTTGGAACCGTGTCTTGTTCGACTCGGTGAGCGACTGAGCGGAAATCACCGAAACCGCCGCAGGCACGTCTTGCAGACGCTCCGTCTTCTTCTGCGCCGTGACGACAATCTCGCCGGTCGTAGTTTCATCAGCTGAACTTGACGTCGTACCGGCAGCTTGAGCCGACTGCGCCTGAGCCGAAGCCGACAGCGAAGTTGCAATAATTGCGGCAAGGACCGAGACGCTGGAGAAAAGCCCCCCGTTGCGGCTGCTTATTAACTGCTTTGACATGCTCATTGCCCCCCTTTTCCAGGTTCCGAGACGCATTTGGCGCCCTCCAACCTGAAACATAATGGACCAAAATATGTCACACCAAGGCCGAAATCCGAGGATCCTATTCTATAGGGTTATATATTGCATCTTCGTCGAACTCGACTTCGCGGGGGGCACATAGCCGCGCCTCCTCACGTGAGAGTGGAATGGGCCGGCATGCCGCCGCCTCCGGGATTGTGGCTTGAAAGTGGCTGCGTCAATCATCTCTCGCGGCGATGCCTGGCAAGCCGTCGTTCCCGCCCGCCGAATCGATAGACAACCTTCAAGCCTATAACTCAGGAGAATAGCCGCTCTGGATTTCTGTCTTGGAACGAAGGCCTGCAGTCCATCATAGTTCCGGTTTCCAAAGTAGGCATTGCGCGTCTTGCGAACGCCAAACAATAGGGGAACTGGAGCATGCCAGGAGCTAAAAGGCGCAATCAAAGCGGGCGCAAGTTTGCAGAGCTTACCGCGATTTTCGCAACGATTTTTGGAGCATGTTCGGGTGGTTTCGCCTCTGCGCAAACTGCCGACGATGAACGGCCTGCCGTCCTCAAGCCCGTGACAGAGGGTTGGAACTACGAGCGTCGCGTGGTCGACATCCCAATGCGCGACGGCGTGAAACTTCATACGATAATTCTAATTCCCAAAGGCGCAAAAGATGCGCCAATTCTGCTTACTCGCTCGCCCTACAACGCTGAAGCATCTACTAGGTATGCCAATAGCGGAAATTTGGCGATGGTTCTCGACGGCTATCGCAACATGCCGGACCTCATCGTTTCTCAGGGATATATTCGCGTCATCCAAGATATTCGCGGAATGAACGGCTCGGGTGGCGCTTTTGTGCTGCATAATAATGCTGCTGACGCTTCCGACGCCTACGAAACAATCGACTGGTTGTCGAAGAACGTGCCCGAAAGCAATGGGCGCATCGGTATGATCGGGGTCTCTTACGATGGGCACGGGACACTGGTTGCTTTGGACCATCCGCACCCGGCGCTTAAAGTCGTAGTTGATATTGACGGGACGGCGGACACTTGGCGCGCAAGCGGGCTGTTCAACAATGGCGCCTTCCGTCAAATGATAATGCCGCTAACGTGGAATCTGGAAGCCACGCGGAATGGGTCGTCGCAATTTAACTGGAATCAGGAAGACCTCTACGACGCCTATCTACGCGCGGGCTCAGTGGGCGAATGGGGCCGGCAGCATGGCATGGACCAGATCGGACTGTGGCGAAAACTTAGCCAGCATCCCGCATACGATAGCGTTTGGCAGTCTCAGAACCTTGTTAAGGTCTTAGCCGATCAACCTTTGACCGTGCCGATGATGGTCGTCCACGGCCTATGGGATGGGGACGATGCCTATGGCGCGATGACCGTCTACAACGCGCTAAAGCCGAAGGATACAGCCGGCAACATGGTCTACCTGACGCTCGGCCCATGGACCCATGGACAAGAGAGCGGTGATGGTAGCCACACCGGCAATATCGTTTGGGACCACGACACGGCCAAGTGGTGGCGCTTCCATGTCCTGGCGCCGTTTCTCAACCACTATCTCAAGGATGAACCGATGGACGTGGCGCCAGTCACAGCCTTTCAATCCGGGACCAACGAGTGGCAACGACTACCCTCTTGGCCTGCGGCACCGGCAACGACAAAGCTCTTTTTGCAGCCGGGTTTGAAGCTGGGCTTTTCGGCAACAGACGGCGGCGCAAAAACGGAGGATTACATCTCCGATCCCGCTCACCCCGTGAATTTCCTTCCGCGACCCGTCCACGATGAGTTCCACGAGTCCTGGAAGCCTTGGCTCACCTCTGACCAACGCAACTCCGCGGCCCGTCCAGACGTCCTCACCTTCACCACCGACGTCCTCACTAAGCCTGTAACTATCGCGGGCGAACCCGTCGTGCATCTGACGGCCTCGACGAGCGGCACGGACAGCGACTGGGTGGTCAAGCTGATCGATGTCTATCCTGATCAGACTCCGCTCAATCGGGCCATGGGAGGCTACCAGCTAGGCATAGCGATGGAGATTTTCCGCGGTCGATATCGAGAGTCGGTCAGCGAGCCCAAACCGCTCAAGGCAAACGCCCCTCTAGCCTATCGCTTCGCTCTCCCACACGCCAATCATGTCTTTCTGCCGGGACATCGTATCATGGTTCAAGTGCAATCAAGCTGGTTTCCTGTGTTCGATCGGAACCCGCAGACGTTCGTGCCCAACATATTTTTCGCCAAGCCGGCGGACTATGTGAAGGCGACCCAGAAAGTCGTAGTGTCAGGTCCGGGCCAGAGCTACATCGACCTGCCGTTGGCGCGATGATAGTTGCTTCTGCCTCGCCGTTCCCGCTGAGCGGGCAAAGGGTTTTCGCGCGCTTCCTTCGCAATGATCCAGATGCTCCAAGTGCCGGGAAATCGACCCATAGGTCTGCCATAGGCCTGCCTCGGCAGGCCGCGCCATGGTCGGCGTCGACATTCGCCATGCGCGATGGCGAAGGCGGATCCCGCACCGAAAGGCGGACCGAATGAATACGAAACCTTTCTCCGCACACCGAGCCGGGATTTGCGCGCTGATAGTCAGTATCTATGGCGGTGCGATGAGCGCGGCTCATGCGCGGGTTCTAACAACTGACCAAACGGTCCAGGCCGCCGCGCCCTCGCTGGTTCGAAGCTCCGACTCGGATGCCGAGATCGAGCCCCCATTTCTATTACGTCCCACCAACAGCTCTTGGGACTACGAAATCCGCGTGGCTCTCCCGCCATCTTATGCGACATCCAAGAAGTCTTATCCCGTGCTATGGGTAACCGACGGGAGCGTCCAGTTTGATGAAGCGGTACAAACCCTAAACTCTGCCTCGGGACAAATTCCAGAGTTTATCATCGTGGGCGTCGGAGTGCCAAGAACATACCAAGCGCAATTTCTTTCCAGACGCTCTTATGATTTTACCGACTCTGGTCCCTCTGCGTACAGGTATACTGGTCCTGGAGGCGCGCTATACACGACGACGTCGGGCGCTAAGTTCACTCAGCAGTTTAGCCAGATCAAGAATCCAGGCCTAGGGGGGGCATGGAATGCCGATCGGTTCCTAGAGTTTCTCAGCGGCAATATACGCAGTGTGATTGCCGCCCGATATCGCGTTGGGGACACGAACGTTCTATTTGGATTTTCACTCGGCGGAACGTTTTGTTTGCACGCGTTGTTTGCAACTCCCTCCGCCTTCTCCCACTACATCTGCGCAAGTCCTGGAGTAAATGCCGACGACGGCGCTCTTTTCATCAGCGAAGATCGTTATGCTACCTCCCACAAGGATCTTGTGGCTGGGCTATTCTTGAGTGCGGGAGAAGGAGAAATCACCCAAGGCGGATCAATATCTGGTCTTGGTGCGGCAAGCAGTATGGCGCGCATGGCCGAAATACTGACACTTCGCCGCTACCCCTCACTGGATCTGCACGCACGTATTCTGCCGGAGCGGATCCATAATGGACCGGGTCGTGCGGCTGCGTTGTACACCGCCATGCTGACCTTCTTCGGGCCGGAATCTATCGCTCGGCGACAGGGCAAGCTCAAATGATGAGATATCGATCTTCCCAATCTTGGACTCAAGCTATCAGCACTGCTCGCCGCTGACTTCGGATTTTTCGTACCTTCTCCAGGCGCCCTATGGAGTCCAAGATGTCGCGCGACGATTTCCGCTTCATCATGCTGTATGTGATGATTTTCGTAGGGGTGTTTTCCGTGACCGAGGCCACCAAAGCGCAAAATGACACCGATGCGCATGCAACCAACCCACTTATTTTAGATGCGACCGGCAGTTTCTTTGTCGGCGGACGAACGATCGTGCAAACCACTACCCAGGTAGGCCTCTACGACGGCGGCCCGATCGCGATCGATCAAATGTACGTGCAGTACATGGTGCCGCATGGCGACACGAAGCCACCTATCGTCATGGTGCACGGAGCCACTCTAACCGGTGCGAGCTTCGAGACGACGCCAGATGGACGCATGGGTTGGTACGAGTATTTTGCTCGTAAGGGTTATCCCAGCTACCTCGTTGATCAGGTCGGGCGAGGACGCTCGGGCTTCAATCAGGCGCCTTTCAACGATGTTCGCGCAGGCTTGTCACAGCCCGGGTCGCAGCCATTGCTACGACGCGTAGCGACCGACATTGCTTGGGTTCGCTTCCGCGCTGGACCAAAGGCAGGCGTCAAGTTCGACGACACGCAATTTCCCGTGGAGGCCGCAGAATCGTTCGCGATGCAGGCGGTTCCTGACCTTGCGCAAAGTTTCCCATTCGACGATCCGAACTACACGGCGCTATCGAAGCTCTCCCGCAAGTTGGAGAACGTGATCTTGCTTGGCCACTCGCAGGCAGGGCGGTTTCCCTTCGAAACTGCGCTCCTTGACCCGCGGGGAATTAGGAGCCTGATCGCCGTGGAGCCGCCAGGATGCAATTCGTCCGGCTATTCCGACGAGCAAATCCGCCGACTTGCAAAATTGCCAATCTTGGTTGTGTTCGGCGATCATCTGGAAGTGCCGCAGAGCGTCGGTCCGAATTGGCTCCCCTTTTTCAAGGATTGCGAGACTTTCATTGCCCGAGTCAACGCCGTGGGCGGGAACGCTAAAATGCTTCACCCGCCTGCTATAGGTATAAACGGCAACAGTCACATGCTCATGCAGGATAAAAACAATCTCCAAATCGCCGACCTGATATCGGAATGGATCAATCAGAATTAGGCACTCGCTAAAGATGCTCCCAACCGCGTCCGTCTCATCGCAAGCAATGAAGCCGAGAATCGGCTAAGCGCGGGCATGCGGCGAGCCGGCGCTCTTTACAAAGGGACGGATGACGCGTGATCGAGCTTAAGAGTTAGTCCGAAAGTGGCAAATGCTCATCTGCACATCGATGGCAAAGCTCCCCGGCGAAATAGTTCCACTCGGCCGGACTTCAATCAGCTTGAGGTATTCTTAAAGGTTGCAGAAACCCGCAGTTTTGCTGAGGCTGCGCGCCACTTGGGCGTCTCGCAACCTGCGGTCAGTCAGACCATCGCGCGCCTAGAAGAAATCTATGGCGGCGATCTATTTGAGAGGCGCCGCGGCTCTCCTGTTTCGCTTACGCCGGTCGGCCGCGCAATCCTGCCCAAAGCTAAGCTGTTGCTCTTTACCGTCGATCAACAGATCGAGCGCGCAATCGCAACGTCTCGCAGCCAGAGCGGGTCGCTCAACATCGGTTTTCATCCCGCGCTCGCGTATGGCCCTGTAGGTGACGCCATCGCCGAGATGAGCCAAGCCAAGCCGGGCGTGGCGCTCCGCTTTGTGGAAGGTACACCGGGCGAACTCTACCGCCAGCTGAATGAGCGCAGTCTGGATATCATTTTTTCGCCCCTCCACCCGGAGATAGGCGCAAGCGCAAACGTCCAGGAGAGGCTTTGGCAAGAACCACTCGTGGTCGCCCTACCGGAACAACATGTCCTCTCTGCTGCGGCGAATGTCCGGTGGTCCGATCTCTCTCTTGTGCCTCTTATGCTCAAATCCAATCAAGGTGACCTTACCGACTATCGAGCGCTCGCGGCACGAATGGGTGACCTGCCCTTCGATTGCGATCTTCATGATGTCTCGCGAGGTACACTCGTGGAGTTTGTCCGGCGCGGGTTACGCGCGACGCTTCTGCTCGCGTCAGCCACACTGCCTCACCCCGGCGTGCGCCATCTCCCAATCGAAGAAGAAAATGCGGCGCTTTGGATCGAGGCACTTTGGCCACACCAAGACCGCAATCCGTTGCGCCACCATCTCCTCGCTTCTGTGCGCCGCAACGCGCAACGCCGGGGATTTGTCAGCGCTTCACGTGCTTCGGACTGATCAGGCTGCAGGGGTCCACGTTGAGCGACTGGGCAAACGTGCCTAGCAACGTGACGCTCGGCGATACCTTATTCCTCTCTATCGATCCCAAATAGCGCGCGGAGATGCCCAAAAGATGGGCCATTTCTTCCTGAGTACGCCCGGTCTCGTTACGAATCCTGCGCAAATTGGTCGAAAGGACGTCCTTGAGATCCATTGTTCAGTGAATCACACCGTCGGAACGATCGTTCTAGGAACGATCGTTCCGATTCGTTATGGTGTGACACTCAGAGCAGATGAACGAGACCGACCATGTCCATACCACCACGTGCACAGTGCCGCCGCCACGCTGAGGTGGAGCGCCTGATCAGTCTGGCACGAGGGCTCCTGAATTGGCCGACGGAAGAAATGGTCGTTATCTACCTCGACCACGCGATCGAAGCCTTGCACATGGCGGCAGAAGAAAATTCCAAATTGGGAATTATAGCCGCGACCCAGGCTCATTGAGCACGGGCAAAATCAAATCTCGACTGATCAATAGCCGAACTCTCGCGCCCGGCCGGATCGTGATTGTGGGCTGCACATCAAGCTGACGGCTGATGATCTTGTCTCCCGCGCTCTCAACGGACCGACCGGCGCTCTCACGTATCGCGAACGCGATATCGGCATTGTCCCCGCCGGCGGTCGCGGCGTTGGCGCCCACACCGAACAGGGTCGACAGTAAGCCCGCCATCAGAAGCTTGCCCGTGTGCTTATTCACACGATCGGTAAAGCCCGACTGGCCGCCAGCGTCCGTGCCGATCATTCGGTCGAGATCGATCGAGCGGCCATCCGGAAAGATCATCCTCGTCCATACGACAAGCGCCCGCGACTGTCCGTAGGAGACACGCGCGTCATACGCGCCGATCAGCCTTGTACCCTGCGGGATAAGCCGAGTCTGACCGCTTGCGCTGTCGAACACATCCTCCGTCACCTGCGCCACGACCTGGCCGGGAAGATCGGAGGAAAGCCCCGTGATCAGTGCGGCGGCGATCGTAGAGCCGGCCGAGACGACAAATCGTCCAGCGGGGGCAGTCAGCCTTCCACTGTTCACGGTCGGCTCGCGCTTGCTGTTCGTCACGAATGCCGCCTTCCGCTCTTGGGCGTCCCCGCCCGTCGGTGTCGCTGGCGCTGTCCCTGGTATTTGTCCGGAAAGAGCGGGTGATGTCTCAGCCGTCGATGTCGCGGTTGCGTTTCGCGCGCCTTCTGCCATCGGAGCAAACAGCTTGCTCCCACGCGCGCTCTCCTGGCTCTGACGGCGCCGCTGCCGTTCGGCTGCAAGGTCATTATTCGTGGCACTCGATACACCGCTAACGGAGCCGCCCGCAGGCGGCGTCATCGGCTGCGACGGAACGGGCGGCGCGCCAATGCCCGCCGCTGCGGTACGCGACAGATCGCTATAATTCTTCGGAGCGTCCGCCAGCGCACCGGTGTTGCGGCGCTCGATGGAGAATGTCTCCTGCGGTGCGTCGGTTCGATGGCTACGGGTCAAACTGTAGCCGAGCGCGGCGGCCACTCCGAGCGCGCTGACCCCAGTCATCGTCACCAGCGCCTTGCGCGACAGTCGCCGTGGCGTCGGAGCCGGCGCCCGCGTCGCGATCGGCTGCCGGGCAGCTGGATCCCTGGCAAGATCGTCAGCGGTGCTCATAGCCGCTGCCCCCGGCGGCCCGTCCGCTCGATGCGGACGATCTGCTGGCGCTTCGTGCCGAGCCGGAGCTCTGCCACCGAGAACAGACGGTCGACCACGATATAGCGGCCGGACACGCGGTAATTGACGAGCTCCGCCTTGTTCTTCTCCCCGATCAGGAACAACGGCGGGAGCTCGGTCTGCGCGATCCTCTCGGGGAACAGCAGATAGGTTTTGGCCCCGTCATCGAACACCTCGACCGGTTTCCACGGCGGGTTTGCGCCAGACAATCGGTACGCGAAATCGAGCTTCGCTGGATCGATCCCCGTCTGGACCTGCGTATTGGCAACCGCCGCTGCTGCTTCGATCCTTGCCCGCACTGCGATGAGTTCATCCTGAGGATAGGACCAGCCAACACTCGCCATATAGGTCGCCGACGTGGAACGCAGCTCGACATGGTACGTCCGCTTGTCGGTGTTGATGACAAGGTTGGTCCTGAGGCCGGGGTCGGTCGGCTTCACGAGAATATGCGTGCGCCGGCCCGTCCCGCTGCCGCTCGCCGCCTCGCCAATCACCCAGCGCACGGTGTCGCCGGCCGCGACGGCGCCCGTGTCGGACAGGGTCTCGCCCTCCTGGAGGACGATATCGGTGACCTGGCCGACCGCGGCGTAGACCTGATAGAGCCCGCCCGGCGCATAGACGAACAGCTGCGTCGCGCCTTGCCATCCTGCGGCACGCGGGCTGACCCGCGCCGCTTCGGTCGCAGCGGCGACCGGCCGAGCCGATGACGGTGCAGCCTGAGCGAATGCTGGTGCCGTCGTGAGCAGAAGAAGCGGCATCACGATGGGAACGGTGCGCATGGTCATTCTCCGAGATCTTGCGACCAGCTGATCGCGTGGACGTAGAGGCCGAGCGGATTGCGGCTGAGCGTCGCCGCGTCGCTCGGGGTGCGGATCACAACGGTCAGGATCGCCGACCAATGGACGGTCGCGGCGAGCTGGCCGTGCTCGTAGCGACGTTCGTCCCAGGCGACGCGGAAGCTGTCGCCGGAGGCGCGCACGACATTCTTCACGTCGACAGAGATTTGACGGTCGGCCAAATCGGCGAACGGGTCATCCGCGCGGGCGTAGTCGTTGAGTGCCGCGGCACCCTGTTCGGTCGTGAAGTCGTAGGCGGCAGCAAGGTTCTGGCGCAGCACGATCGGATCGGCAGGCCGGGACCGGACATTCTCGATAAAGCGCGCGAGATGCCATGCGATCTGCGGATCGGTCGGGCGGTAGTCCGCCGTCGCCGGCGAAACGGCACGTGCTGCTCCTAGGCGATCGACCTCGACCACATACGGGACGATATGCGAGCCGAAGCGCAGGCGCAGATTGTCGACGACCGACAGCGACAGCAGTGCGGTCGCGCCAAACGCCATCAACCGCCAGCTGTTCGCCTGCACGCGAGCCGAGCCGATACGGTCGTCCCATGCCTGACCAGCACGCTGATAAGGAGTCTCGGGCACGGGCTCGCGCCCGAAGCGCGATGAGGGGCGACGAAACGGGTTCATGAGCGATCCTCCAGCGAGATGTGAGCAGATCCGCCGTGATGGTCAGCGGACCGCAGGGTGCGGGCGGCGAGCGTTGCGCCCTGGACCATTGCTTGCCGGCGACGCAGCTGCTTGGCCCAGGCGGGAGCCGCTGCCTGCGCCGCGGCAGGAGAGCTGGCCGTCTGCGCCGAGCTGCTCTCGCGGCCGCCAGATGCCGGTTCGGCATCCGAGTCGGTGGTATTCGAACCACCGCTGCTGGTGCCGCCAGCGCTGCCGCCACCTCCCGGCGCTCCGGACGGCGGGGGAACCGTCGGAGCGCCGCCCGTTGGCGCCGGGGGAGCGGGTGGCGCCGACGAGGATCCGCCAGCGGGGGGCGAGCCAGCGGACCGGGAGAGGGTTGAGGCGGCGGCAGAGCCCGCCCGGCCAGCGAGGCCAGCAGCGCCTGCCACGCCCATGGTCGCGGCCGCGCCGATCCCGGCGACGGTCGCGCCGGTGGCGACCGCAGCGCCCGCACCGAGCTGCGGGCCACCCGAGATCAGGCCGGAGGCGATGCCGGGGCCGAAGATGGCGAGGCCGAGAAGAGTAAGCGCGGCGAGCGCGAGGCTGGCGACCTGTTCGAGCGTCGGCGGCGTTCCGCCAAAGTCGAGCACGAACTCGTGGAAGATGGTCGAGCCGATGCCGATGATGACGGCGAGCACGAGCACTTTGACGCCGGTCGCCATGACGTTGCCGAGCACGCGTTCGGCGAGGAAGGCCGTGCGCCCGAACAGACCGAACGGCACCAGCACGAAGCCGGCGAGCGTCGTCAGCTTGAACTCGATCAGCGTCACGAACAGCTGGATCGCGATGATGAAGAACGCGAGCAGCACGATTGCGAAGGCGAGCAGCAGAACCGCAATCTGCGCAAAATTTGTAAAGATGCCGACCGGGCCGGCCAGCGCTGTCGCCTGATCGTAGAGTGGTCGCGCCGCATCGATGCCGGTCGCGGCGATCTTACCAGGGTGCAGAAGATCGTCGGCGCTGCCAGACCCGGCCGCTTTCAAACCGATGCCGGAGAAGCTCAGAAAAACGATTTTGGCGAGACTGTTCCAGTTGGAGATCAGGAAGGCAAAGAAGCCGACCTGCAGCGTCTTTCTTACCAGCCGGGCGGCGATGTCGTCGCCTTCGCCCCACGTCCAGAACAGGAAAGCCAGCGTCACGTCGATCACGATCAGCGAACTCGCCAGAAAGGCGACGTCGCCGTGGATCAGACCGAACCCACTATCGATGTAGCGCGCGAAGGTATCGAGAAACCGATCGATGACGCCGGTGCTTTCCATCGCTCAGCGCTCCACGATTGGAGTGGCGGGCGCCGGCGACGGGGCAGCTGCGCGCGGGGGCACATAGCTGCGGGTCTCGCCGAGAAAGCGCCGCCGGTTGACCTCCCAGGCCTGCTCGCACGCCGCATCGGTGCTGCCGGCCGGCAGCGGCCGGCAGCGCAATAGCTCCGCCATCAGTGGATCGCCGCTCGCAGACTGTGCGGGTGGCGCGTCCTCCGCGACTACGGCGAAACGCGGTGCCGACGGCGCGGGATCGCGCAGCGCGATCAGCCCGATCATGCCGGCGATCGTGCCGACGCCGACCGCGCCGAGCGCCCATGCTGGCCAACCCGGCAGCCGCGACTCGTGGCGTGGTGCCTCCTCCTCAGTCATGGAAGAGCGCCACGCTCTGGGCGACATAGCCGGTGCCCGGCTGCGAGAATCGCCGCGCCTCCTCACGGCCCTGCGCCTCGTCGGCAGCCGCGCGCGCGGACTGGATCGCGTTTGCGCGGGCCTGCGCCGCCAGCATCGCCGTCAGGTCGGCCAGCTGACGCGTTTGCAGCGCGATCAGCTGATTGCCGGCTTGCGCCGCCTGGAGCGCGCCAGTCGCACCCTGGCTCGCCGTCACCAGCGTGTTCGTCTGCGAGGCCGTCCCGTCGAGATTGCCGGTAACGGTGGCGCCGGTGCGCAGTGAATCCTGATACGCCGCCAGCGCATCGGTCCAGCGCGTCTGCGCGTTGGTCACCATCGTGCCCGATGGCGTCCCGGCGAGCGATCCTGACGGATAGCGCTGGCTGAACACCTGATCGATATTCTCGACGCGATAGGCGATCTGCTGGGCCTGGGTGATCAGCGCCCGCGTCCGACCGATATCCTGTTGGATCGTCGACAACACCGACGTCGGCAGGCTGGTAAGGTTGCGCGCCTGGTTGATCAGGCTCTGCGCCTGATTCTGGATCTGGGTGATCTGGTTGTTGATCTGCTGGAGGCTGCGCGCCGCCGTCAGCACGTTCTGCGCGTAGTTGGTGGGATCGTAGACGATCCCGCCGAACTGGGCGCGGGCTGGCGTGGCGACGGCCAGCGCGAGCGCGGCCGCACCCAGCGCCAGATGAGTGATATGAGAACGGGTCATGCGAACGCCTCCTGCGGTTCGAGGGTGGGAGCGGTGAGAAGGTCGGCGGCCCAGGACAGGCCGCGGTGCCGCAGCCAGGCAGCGGCGAAGCCGTGCGCGCCATGGCGCTCGACTAGCGCGCCGATCGCGTTCAGGTCTGACCGGGACGAGGCGGCGGCGAAGGCCAATGCGATGGGGCCTAGCCCGAGATCGAACAGCCGGTTGCCGAGCGAGGACTGGCAGTAGTAATCGCGCTTAGGCGTCGCCGAGGCGATAATCTCGATCTGGCGATCGTTGAGCCCGAACCGGCGATAGACGCCGGCGATCTGCGGCTCGAGCGCCCGCTCGTTTGCAAGGAACAGCCGCGTCGGGCAGCTCTCGATGATGGCGGGCGCGATCGCCGAGCCCTCGATGTCGGCCAGGCTCTGCGTCGCGAACACGACGCTCGCATTCTTCTTGCGGAGCGTCTTCAGCCATTCCTTGAGCTGGCGGCCGAACAACGGATCGTCGAGTGCGAGCCAGCCCTCGTCGATCAGGATCAGCGTCGGCCGGCCATCGAGGCGGCGGCTGATGCGGTGGAAGAGATAGGCGAGCACCGCCGGGGCCGCAGTCGTTCCGACCAGACCTTCGGTTTCGAACGCCTGAGCATCACTCTCGCCGAAATGCTCGACATCGCCATCGAGCAACCGGCCATAGGGTCCGGCGAGCGTGTAGGGCGCGAGTGCCCGCTTCAGGCCCGACGCCTGGATCAGCACGGCAAGGCCGGTGAGCGTCCGCTGCTCGACGGGCGCGTCCGCGAGGCTGCCCAGCGCCGTCCAGAGATGATCCTTCACCTCGGGCGTGATCGCGAACTCTTCGCGGGCGAGGATCGCCGCCAGCCAGTCGGCCGCCCAGGCACGCTCGTCGAGCTCGTCGATCCGCGCGAGCGGCTGCAGCGAAACCGGCGCGGCCGTGCCGCCAAGTGCGCCGCCAAGATCGTGCCACTCGCCGCCGACACCGAGCGTCGCCGCACGGATCGAGCCGCCATGATCGAAGGCGAAGACCTGCGATTCCCGGTAGCGGCGGAACTGCAGCGCTATGAAGGCCAGCAGCACGCTCTTACCCGATCCGGTCGGGCCGACGACGAGCGTGTGGCCGACGTCGCCGACATGCAGCGACAGGCGGAACGGCGTCGATCCTTGCGTCCGCGCATGGAACAGCGGCGGCGCGTTGAAATGGTCATCGCGATCCGGGCCGGCCCAGACGGCGGACACCGGCATGATGTGGGCGAGGTTCAGCGTCGAAACCGGCGGCTGGCGGACATTCGCATAAGGGTTGCCCGGTAGAGATCCGAGCCACGCCTCGATCGCGTTCAGCCCCTCGGCGATGCAGGCGAAGTCGCGACCGCGCACGATCTTCTCGATCGCCTGGAGCCGCAGATCAGCATCGCGTGGACTGTCACCGAGCACGGTTATAGTGGTCGTGACGTAAGCATAGCCCGCTATGTCGGCGCCAAGATCCTGCAGGGCCGCGTCGGCTTCGGCCGACTTGTTGGCGGCGTCGGTATCGACCAGCACGCTCGCCTCGTTGGTCAGCACCTCCTTGATGATCGCGCCCAAGCTCTTGCGTTTGGAGAACCACAACCGGCGAATGCGGCCGAGCATCCGTTGGGCCGACACCTTGTCGAGGCAGATCGCGCGGGTGGTCCAGCGATAGGCGAAGCCGAGCCGGTTGAGCTCGTCGAGCATGCCCGGCACCGTCACAGCCGGAAAGCCGGTGACCGAAAGGGTCCGCAGATGCTTGGGCCCAAGCTGAGGTGCGAGTCCCCCGACCAGCACTTCATCCGAGAGCAGAGCGTCTAAGTGCATCGGCGTCTCGGGTACGGCAATGCGCTGATCGTGCGTCGAGATCGTCGAATGAAGGTAGGTCAGCGTTTCGGCGTCCGAGAGCCAGGCGGCTTCGGGCATCACGCCCTCGATCATGTCGAGGAGGCGGCCGGTATCGCACTCGAAGTCGTCGAGATGATCGGCGGCGGTGGCGACACCAGCTGCGCCGCCCTCATAGAACAGCGCCGACGCCTTCGACGTGTCGTCGGCCGGGGGTAGCCACTGCAGGGTCAGGTAATAGGCGCTGGTGAAGTTTGGCTGAGTGACGTCCCCGCCTTCGAACTGGTCGCGCCGTTCCTCGTCGATCAGCGCCGAGACCGGGTCCACGAAACCGTCCGAACCGGGATAGCCCGGCGACTCCTTGCGTTGCGCCTCGACATAGATCGCCCAGCCGGTGCCGAGCCGCTTGAGCGCGCTGTTGAGCCGGGCCGAGGTGGCGATCAGCTCGGCCTGGGTGGCGCTGTCGAGATCGGGACCGCGAAAGCGGGCGATCCGCATGAAGCTGCCATCCTTGTTGAGGATGATGCCGGGCGCGATCAACGCCGCCCAAGGCAGGAAGTCCGAGAGCCGCGAGGCGCGGCGGGCATGTTCGCGCAGAAACATCATGGAGCTTAGCTTTCGAAAAGGGTGGGAAGCGCGATGTGGCGGCGCGCGACGGGGAGGATCTGCGGGTCGCGGCGGGCGCTGAAAACCGCGAGGCCGTGACCGACCACCGCCATCACGATGCCAGCGATCCAGAGCCGCAGGCCAATGCCGATCGCGGCGGCGAGCGTGCCGTTGACGATCGCGAGGGCGCGCGGCGCGCCAGCGAGCAGGATCGGCTCGGCCAGCGCCCGATGTACGGGCGCCGCGAAGCCGGGCAGATCCTCCTGCATCAGACGAGCGCCCCGCCGCCGAAGCTGAAGAAGCTCAGGAAGAAGGATGAGGCGGCGAAGGCGACCGACAGGCCGAACACGATCTGGATCAGCTTGCGGAAGCCGCCCGACGTGTCGCCGAACGCCAGGGTCAGGCCAGTGATCACGATGATGATCACGCCGATCACCTTGGCGACCGGACCCTGCACCGAGTCGACGATCGACTGGAGCGGGGTTTCCCACGGCATGCCCGATCCGCCCGCCCAGGCGGGAGGAGCGGTGGTAAGCGCGAGCGCCAGAGTTAGGCTGACGAGCGCCTTGCGGGCCAAATCGAGGAGGCGCGCCCGCGCATTGCCGATCCGAGCGGACAACGAAGGACGAGTGACGATCATGATGGATCTCCGGCTTTTGTGAGGAGGGGAAGGAGGCGGTAGGTGCCTTCAGGCGCGAGGCCCTCGACGCGGACGAGCTCGGACAGCCGGCGTTCGGCGCCGCGGCCGGTGAGCACCGCGATCACGTCGATCGTCTCCGCGATCAGCGCGCGCGGGACATGGGCAATGGCTTCGAGGATTAGCTGTTCGAGGCGGTGGAGCGCGGCCGTCGCGGTACCGGCGTGGATGGTGCCGATCCCGCCGGGATGGCCGGTGCCCCAGGCTTTCAGAAGATCGAGCGCCTCGGGCCCGCGCACCTCGCCGATTGGGATTCGATCAGGGCGGAGGCGAAGACTGGAGCGCACCAGGTCGGTCATGGTGACGCCGGGCGCGGTGCGGAGCGCCACGACATTGGCCGCGTCGCAGCGCAATTCGCGCGTGTCTTCGATCAGGATGATCCGATCGCTCCCGCCCGATGCGACGCCGAGCAGCGCGTTGGTGAGCGTCGTCTTGCCGGTCGAGGTGCCGCCGGCCACCAGAATGTTAGCGCGCGTCTGGACCGCCTGCGCGAGGTACGCCGCCGCGGTCGCCGTCATCGTGCCGGCCGCGACATAGTCGGCGAGCGCCAACGGCAGGCTTGCCGGCCGGCGGATCGAGAACACCGGCTCGGTCACGACCGGTGGCAGCAGCCCCTCGAACCGCTCGCCGCCTTCCGGCAACTCGGCCGAGACACGCGGAGCGCCCCTGTGGACCTCAGCACCGACATGGTGGGCGACAAGCCGGATGATGCGCTCAGCCTGGAGCGGGCTCAGTCTCTCATCGGTCGCCGTGATGCCGCTGTCGAGGTGATCAACCCACAGCCGCCCATCGGCATTGAGCATGATCTCGGCGACATTTGCGTCATCGAGCCAGGCCGCGATCGCCGGGCCGAGCGCGCTCTGCAGCATCGCGGTGCCGCGTGCGTGAACGATGGCCGATGGCTGGGTCACTTGAGCCTGTCTCCGTGGATCGAGAGCCGCACAAGCGGCGTCGGAGACAGGTAAAGAATGCCAAATTCGGCGGCTTACAACAGCCTTCTACAGCGTTCGTAAGATCGGCGAGGGCTGGATATCTTTAGGATGGTGAGCATGTTCAGGGACGCCCAACTCCGTTCAGCGGTTGACCTTCTGCCTCGACGGACACTTCGATGAGAACGGTGACCTGGCCGCTTAGCGAAGGCGAGTCGCCCCTCGCGTGAGCGTCCGCGCAATCAGGTGCGCTGATCCTTGATGGTCTTCATAATGAAGCACGTCTCGATTGTGGCGACGCATTTGAGCCCCGCCATCTTTTCGTTGAGGAAGCGCTGGTAGGTGTCGAGACTCGCGCTCATCACCTTCAGAATATAGTCAGGCGAGCCAGCCACGAGATGGCATTCGGATACTTCGGTCCAAGACCGTACAGCATCCTCGAACATCGCGATCTCATCGGCATGCTGGCGATTGAGCCGCACGATGACCATCGCCGCCATGGTCCAGCCGTCAACAGCCGGATCGATGCGTGCCGTGTAGCCCCGGATAAAGCCGAGCTCTTCCAAACGTCGCACGCGCCTGAGGCAGGGCGACGGGGTGATTCCCACGCGTTCGGCAAGGTCGTTGTTGCTGATCCTTGCGTCAGCCACGAGTGCAGCCAAGATCCGACGATCAACAGCATCGGCAATTTTAGAAGCCATTTTAAGCCAATCAAGCTATGATGTTGCTACTCCATCGTCAAATTTGCCGAAATTCGCAAGCACGTGGCGGCTGTATTGCGCTAAAAATTGCCGAAGCCCGGCAGCAGGAGCAGCCCATGCCAAATCATTATAAAACGCACCTTGATGAGCATGAGCTCAGTCCCGAAACTCAGATGCTGAACTATGGCTTCGACCCAGCCATGTCTGAGGGCGCGGTCAAGCCGCCGGTATTCTTGACGTCTACCTTCGTTTTTAAGACGGCCGAGGACGGCCGCGACTTCTTCGACTTCGCCTTTGGCCGCCGCGCGCCGCCTGATGGGCAGGCCGCAGGCCTTGTCTATTCGCGCTTTAATCATCCCAACAGCGAGATCGTCGAGGACCGGCTGGCGCTCTACGAGCGAGCCCAGGCGTGTGCTCTCTTCTCCTCGGGCATGTCGGCGATCGCGACGACGATCCTGGCGTTCGCGCGACCCGGCGACGTCATCGTCCATTCGCAGCCGCTTTACGGGGGTACCGAAACCTTGCTGTCAAAAACGCTGGCTGCGTTCGGGATCGAGGCTGTAGGCTTCGCCAGCGGCGTTGATGAAGCCGCCGTCGCGTCCGCCATGGATGCAGCGATGAGCAAAGGGCGTGTCGCCATAGTGCTCATCGAGAGCCCCGCCAACCCGACCAACAGCCTTGTTGATATCGCGCTGATCGCCGCGCAAGCCGAACGGATTGCGGCCGATCAGGGTTATCGTCCCATCATTGCGTGTGACAATACGCTGCTGGGGCCCATTTTCCAAAAGCCGCTTCAGCACGGCGCCGACATCGTTCTTTACTCGCTCACCAAATACGTAGGTGGGCATTCGGACCTCATCGCCGGCGCCGCTATTGGCTCGGCTGATCACATCCGGCTGGTGCGAGCCCTCCGCAGTTCCATTGGTACGCAGCTTGATCCGCACAGTTGCTGGATGCTTGGGCGGTCGCTCGAAACACTGTCGATCCGAATGGAGAAGTCCAATAACAACGCGGCGATTGTCGCGAAATTCCTGAGCGATCATCCCAAGGTCGCGCGCCTGCACTATTTGCCGCATCTGGCGGAAGACACGCCTGAGGCAAGAGTGTTCGCACGCCAGTGCTCCGGAGCAGGATCGACGTTCTCCTTCGACATCATCGGCGGGCAGCAAGCGGCTTATCGCTTCTTGAACGCACTCGAGATTATGAAGCTCGCAGTCAGTCTCGGCGGCACGGAGTCGCTGGCCAGCCACCCAGCGAGTATGACCCATTCCGGTGTTCCCGCTGACCTTCGCAGACGCATCGGCGTGCTCGACAGCACCATCCGGCTCTCGATTGGTATCGAGCACCCCGATGATCTTGTCGCGGATGTAAAGAGAGCCCTTGCAAGGGCTTAGTGGTTAGTCAGCCACTCACTGTCCGTGGCCGTGGCGACGCCAGGATGGAGCGGGCTGCTGAACGGTTGGCGGAGTCGGTCATCCTGATCTGGATAGAAGGTGCGCCGTATGGCCACCAACCCAAAAGCGAAGGGCCGCCCCTCGCGGGACGGCCCTTCCATTGTCTTGCCTTCGCGGCCAGCTCAGAAGAGCCGGACCCCCGCGCTGGAGGCCATGCTCACTTCAGTCGCCGCAGTCGGCGTGGGACAATGAGACATTCGACCACCTCCTTTCCATTGTTGAACGATAATGCGGATGTGGGATCCCAGCCGTGAAATTCAATCCGACAAGTCGCTGTGATACAACGATTTCGACGCGCCGCGATCGCTGAGGCTGCGGAACGTAATCGACCAGCGCGGCACCTCCATCGGGGCGATGCTGTGCTCCCATTGGTGACGAACCTCGCCGGCCAGATGATAGATTGACCGTGGTGCGAGCTCGGCTTTCGCGCGCGCGAACCTGCCGGCAGTCCGCTGGCGCAAGCGCAGCGTCGCGGCGTTACCGAGTGAGATGCCGACGACATGTTCGAACACCGGCCGGTCCTTGTGCCAGCCGATCCCGGCGCCGGGATCGTAGCGGATCAACAAGGCCTGGACGAGCTGATCGGGCGCGAGACCCGCGAAAGCGGCGGCCCGCACTTTCACCGCCTCGAGCCAGTCCGGGAGCGGATCGGTTGGCGCGAACCGGCCGCTCTCGAAATCATAGCTCCAGCCGAATGACCGCGTCAGCCGCTTTCCGGTCCATTGTTGAAACCGGAACGGGCTGAGGGCCTCGGCATCGATCTCGGCGATGAGGGAGGCCTCTTCCTCGGCGGAGATGATCTCCGGCCGCATGGCCAGGCCCGGAACGAGCGGGGCATCGAACAGGTCAGCCATCATGATCGTGGCCGCCAAGCCCGTCCGCCTTCGATCCCGCCGGCTTGGCGCAACAGCATGCCAAGCGGGCGACCGCCCAGCTTGCAGGCGGCGACCACCCGGTCATAGCTGCGCCGCCCCGCGCGGCAGACCAGGGGCTTGCCCATGGCCAGTCGTTCCAGCCGCCGCTTGGCTTCGCGGCCGCCGGCTTCGTGCAGTTCAGGCGCATAGAAGTCCGCGAGCCGGACTTCGATCCAGCGATCGGGCCGTCCGGCAGGACCCACGCAAAGGCCGTCGCCATCGCCAACATAGCGGACGACCCCGGCGAAGGTGGTGCCCTTGGCGGGCAAGGCGCCCTCGCACGGATCGGCGAGCGCAGGAGCGGACCAGCCGCAGGCGAGGACGCTCGCCGCGGCGATAAGGTGCAAGCGGTTCATGGACGTGGGCTCAGCGCAGCTGGCTGTCCTTGCTGCCGCGCCGGTTGATCCCGGAATAGGTCGGGCGCTTGTCGCGCGCCGACTGGCAGGCCACGCAGGTGCGCGCGCCGGGCAGCGCGCGCCGGCGTGCTTCCAGGATCGGCTCGCCGCACTCTTCGCACTCGGCCAGGCCGTCGCCGGACGGCATGCGCGCACGCGCGCTGGCCAGCGCGTCCTTCACGCTGTCTTCGATCTGTTCCTGAACGGCGCCGTCGGGCGCCCAGCCATTGGCCATGCGTGCTCGTTCCCGCGGAAGTGCTTGTTAAGGTGCTGACATAGGAAGTCGGTGGGGTCATTTCATCCTCGCGGGCTCTTCTGCGAGAGCGCCGTTGGTGCGGAGCTGGCGCACGATGCCGTTATAGGCGGCGTGCAGGCCCTGGCTTCGGCCGATCTCGTGATCCGACCCGGCCGCCTCCCAGAAGGCGACCAGCCATTCGTCGGGACAGCGGCCGCGCAGTACCCAGAGCGCCAGTGCGACACCGCGGGTCTGCACCTTGCCCTTGATGGCCGTAGCCTCGCGCAGGACACTGACCGCGCGTTCGATGGTCCCGGTCACACGGGCGCTCGCCTCAATGGAAGTCATGGCTGCGGATGCGGAGGATTTCCTCTTGTTCCTGGACCGTGCCGAATGGAGGCGACGCCAGCGTGCGTCCGCGCGGGAAGCTCGGATCTCGCGGGTCGGGTCCGCCGCCATTGTGGGCGCCATCGCCGCGCCCCGGTGCGACAGCGAAGTTCGTCCGACCAATCGAGCGGAGCATGTCGTCATGATCGGTGATGCGGTCGCAAATGATGTGGATCACCTCACCTTCCTTCTGCAGCCGGCCCCGCATCGCGATCATCGATGCGGACATGACCTGACGCCGGTAGATCTCGAAGCTGTCGGGCCAGAGGATGCCGTTGGCGATCCCGGTCTCATCCTCGATCGTGATGAACAGCACGCCCTTGGCCGAGCCGGGGCGCTGGCGAACAAGGATGACGCCCGCGACCTCGACATTGCGCCCGTCGCGGATGGTCGCGAGATCGGCGCAGCGGACAATCCGCATCGCGTCGAGCTCGCCACGCAGGAAGCTTATCGGATGGCCGCGGAGCGACAGCTGCAGCGAGCGATAATCCTCGACGACCTCGCGCCCGGCAGTCAACGGCGCCAGCGTCACCGTCGGTTCCATGCCCTCCGGTGAGAAGCTCGCCTCGCGCGCATCCGCGGCGGCGAACAAGGGAAGCGGGGCCTCGCCGAGCCCCTTTACCTTCCACAGGCCCTGGCGACGGTCTTCTGCGATGCAGTGGAATGCGTCGGCTTCGGCCAGTCGCTCGATCGCCACGCGCGGCACGTCGGCGCGGCGCCACACTTCCTCGACGCTGGCATAAGGCGTGCCACCCCGCGCCACCGCGATCTGCGCCCCGTGGATATTGGCGAGCCCGCGCACCTGCCGGAAGCCGAGGCGGACAGCCATGAAGCGCCCCTCTGTCGGCTCCAGCGTGCAATCCCAATGGCTGTGGTTGATCGAGACCGGCCGCACCTCGACACCATGCTTGCGGGCATCCTGAACGATCTGCGCGGGGGCATAGAAGCCCATCGGCTGGGCATTGAGCAGCGCGGCGCAGAAGACGTCGGGATGATGATGCTTCACCCAGCAGCTCGCATAAGCGATCTTGGCGAAGCTCGCGGCATGGCTTTCCGGGAAGCCGTAGCTCCCGAAGCCCTCGATCTGCTTGAAGGTTCGTTCGGCAAAATCCTTGGGATAGCCGCGGTCGATCATGCCATTGACCAGCTTGTCGTAGAAATGGCTGACGCCGCCGGTCAGCTTGAACGTCGCCATCGCGCGGCGGAGCTGATCGGCCTCGACCGGGGTGAACCCGGCTCCGACGATCGCCACCTTCATCGCCTGTTCCTGAAAGAGCGGCACGCCCAGTGTGTTCTCCAGCACCGCACGGAGTTCGGGCTTGGGATATTCGGGCTTCTCCTTGCCCTCGCGGCGGCGGAGATAGGGATGGACCATGTCGCCCTGGATCGGTCCGGGGCGCACGATCGCCACCTCAATCACCAGATCGTAGAATTCCTTGGGTTTCATGCGCGGGAGCATCGACATCTGCGCGCGGCTCTCGATCTGGAAGACGCCGAGCGTGTCGGCGCGCTGGATCATCTTGTAGACCTCGGGATCATCGTCCTGCAGGTCGGCCATGCCAACATGCAAGCCCTTCTCTTGGCGTAGCAGGTTGAAGGCGCGGTTCATGCAGCCGAGCATGCCCAAGCCCAGCACGTCGACCTTCATGAACTTGAGCGCGTCGATATCGTCTTTATCCCATTCGATGATCTGCCGATCTTCCATGCGCGCGGGCTCGATTGGCACGAGATCGTCGAGCCGGTCCTGGGTCAGCACGAACCCGCCGGGATGCTGCGACAGGTGGCGGGGCGTGCCGATCAGCTGGCGCGCGAGGCGGAGCGTCAGCTTGAGCCGGTGATCCTGGGCATTGAGATTGAGGCTCTCGATCTGCTCGTCGCTGATCCCGTCCATCGACCAGCCCCACACCAGGCCGGTCAGCATCTTGGTGAGATCGCGCGGTAGGCCGAGCGCCTTGCCGACTTCGGCCACCGCACCGCGCGTGCGGTAGCGCGTGACGACGGCGGTCAGCGCCGATCGATCACGCCCATAGGTCTCGTAGATCCACTGGATGATCTCCTCGCGTCGCTCATGCTCGAAATCGACGTCGATGTCGGGCGGCTCCTTGCGCTCGCCCGAGACGAAGCGCTCGAACAGCAGCTCATGCTGGATCGGATCGATCGACGTTATGCCGAGCAGATAACAGACGCAGCTATTCGCAGCGGAGCCGCGGCCCTGGCAAAGAATCCCTCGCCGGCGGCTCTCGGCGACGATCGCATTCACCGTCAGAAAATAGGGGGCGTAGCCGAGCTGCTCGATCAGCCGCAGCTCATGCCCAATCTGGTCGCGATAGCGCTGCGGCACCCCGTCCGGGAATTTTGCCACCGCCGCCGCTTCGGTCATTTCCGCCAGCGCTTCCTGCGCCGTGCGGCCGACCATCACCTGCTCGTACGGGTATTGGTACTGGATCTCCCCCAGGTCGAAGGTGCAGGCGCGCGCGATGTCGACGCTGGCCTGGATCGCGTCGGGAAATGCCCGGAAGCGCCGCTCCATCTCCGCAGGTGCCTTCAGATGACGGTCCATGAAGCGCTCGCGCCGATAGCCAAGCGCATCCACGGTGGTTTTCTCGCGGATCGCCGTCACCACGTCCTGAAGCGGTCGCACCTCCGGGCTGTGGTAGAGCACGTCACCCGTCGCGACGGCCCGCACGCCATGCCGGCCAGCCAGTGTGGCAAGTTGATGGAGCCGGATCGCATCGTCGGGCCGGCGTCGGAACGACAGCGCGCAATATCCGCGTGCGCCAAAAGCCGCCGCCACGTCGGTGAGCTGGCGCTCGGTCGTTTCGTTCGGAAGATCGGGGAGCAGGATGCCGACCATCCCTTCAGCATGATGGACGATGTCGGCCCAATCGAGGATACAGAATCCCTTGCCGCCGCGCGCCTTGCCGATCGACAGCAGCCGGGTCAGTCGGCTCCAGGCGGCACGGTCCTGCGGATAGAGAAGCAGGTCATGGCCGTCGGTCGCATGGACGCGGGCACCGGGGATCATGCGCACGCCTGTGGTCTTCTGGCCGTCCCAGCCGCGCACCACGCCGGCAACGCTGCCCCGGTCGGCGAGCCCCAGCGCGCCGTGACCTTGGAGCGCTGCCGCCGCGAACAGCTCCTCGGGCGAGCTCGCGCCGCGCAGGAACGAGAAATGGCTCATAACCTGAAGTTCGACATAGGCCATCAGCCGAACATCCCATGGATGTACCAGCTGAGATCGCCGGTCTCGGGCTCGACGCCATCGCCGCGCCGGAACAGCCAGAACCGCTCGCCGCTTTCCACCTCGACGCGGAAATAGTCCCGCACAGCCCATAGCTCGCTGTCGGTCCGCCACCATTCGCCGTGGATGCGCTCGGGACCATCACCGGCGGTCACCCGATACGCCTGCCCGCGCCAGGTGAAGCGCCGTGGGGGATGGTCGGGAAGCAGCGCCACGACATGGGTCAGATGCTCAGGCCGGCGCAGCATGCGGACCGGGCGCTTCCATCTCGGCCAGCAAGCCGGTTCGTCCAATGGGCCGACACGGCGGATCGCGCGCTCTGGAACGTCACTTTCGTTGGGAGCGACCCGGAACACGGCGTCCTCGCCCGCACGGCCGACAAGCTGGTCGATCGCCGGCGCGAGGTCCATGGCTGCTTCGTCGGACCTTACAAGCGATCCCGCCGTGCTGGCGCCGAGCGGCTCGCTGTGCGGCACGGTGAGGTGCATCGCCTCGATGCCAAGGCCTGGCTCGATCCGATCGAGTTTCAGGCCGAACATGCGCTTCAGGTGCTTGGCGTCGCGCGTTGCCCGCGACGCTCCAATCCCGATCCGCTGCGCCTCGCCGTCGACCCTGTCGGCCACGAGCAGCGCGGTGCGAACACCAAGGCCACGCTGCCGAAGCACGCCGATCAGGTCATCGACGAGATCCGAGATCACCTGTGTGATGCTCTCGGGCGTGCCGATCGGCTCGAGGAGACGACGCGTCACCTCAGGTGCCTCGAACGGCACGACCGGTGTGATCGGCTCGGCAACATGGCCAAGCGCCTGGTCGAGACGGGTTACCGCGTTGAGCCCGAGCCGCTTTGCCATCGGCCCGCGCGGGAGGCGGACAAGATCGGCCACCCTTTCCAGACCGAAGCGTGCTGCCGCCGTTAGCGCCGAGGGCTCGAGCCGAAGCGCGGCAACCGGCAGCTCGGCAAGGGCCGTCGCCTCGGTTCCGGATTCGAGAATGAGGATGTCCCGGCCGCTATAGCGGGCGAGCGCATGCGCTGCGCCGGGCGTGCCCGCGATCGCGACGCGGGCCGTAAAGCCCAGCCGCTGGAGGAAGCGGAGCAGTCGGCGGCAGAAGCGCTCCTCGCCGCCGAACAGATGGGTCGTGCCGGAAAGGTCGAGCCACAGGCCATCGCCTCCCGACACGCTCGCGGTCGGCGTCCAATGGGTCACGCCATGGAGCGCCAAGCGATCAAGCCACTCCTGGTCGCCGGCCGGATCGGCGTCCCGTACGTCGAGATCGGAAACCAGCGCCCGCGCATGGGCTGCCACCATCCCCGGCGTCAGGCCCAGCGACAGCGCGACCGGACAGGCGGAGCGGATCAGGTCGCGCTGCCCGATCCGTTCGATCAGGACCGTCGGCCGGTCATGTCGGAAAGCCATGACAGGTATCGGCGCCGCCGAGCGCGCGCCTTCGTCGGGCGGCATCGCCTTGAAGGGGTGTTCGACGGGTTCGGAGCGGCGCCCGAGCATACGCATCGGCGGCCGCTGATGGGCCGGCAGCTGCGCTATCTGGCCGATGACCTGCGCCTTGGTCAGCCCGGCGTCACGGGCCCAGCGCGCGCCCGGTCGCCAGCCGCCACCGCGCGGAACGGAGCAGGCACCGGGGTCATCGTCGAGAGGCGAAGGGAGCGGCGCTGCAGGAGCGCGCGGTTCAAGCGGCCTGGCTGGCCGCTCCGACCGCCGTAGCCGCTCGATGGCGAGCTGGGGCAGGTAGAGCGAGGCGACCCGTATCATCGCAAGCCTCGACCATGAGAGAGAATGGATTGCCGTTCCGCTGCCGCACCAGCTCGACCGACCAGCAGGCGCGGCCGACCCCCGGCGCAGGCAAAGGCACGGACGGCGCGCAGGCGATCCGCCAGCGGGTCATCGCCGCGGACGGACGCTCCAGCGGATCGCGATTGGACCTCGCCCAGCGCCGGAGCAGCAGCATTGGCGTTCGGCCATCGGCCGCCGCCAGCTGCAGCCGCCGCGTTGCGGTCTGGTCGGCGACCTTCACCTCGGCAACCACGGCGGCGAAGCTACCGTCGCGAAGCGAGTCCTCGGCGAGCGCCAGCGCCATCGTCTCGTTCTTGCCCTGGAGGTAGAGCAGCTTCGCGGCCGGAAGGCCGGCCTGCTCGAGACCCGGCGCATAGAGATCGAAGCGGGTGAGTGCCCAGGCGACATTGGCGCCGGACACCGTGGCGAACCGGGCGGCAAGGCCTGCTACGAACAGGGTCGCGGCGGCATCGTCACCGAGCGTCGGCGAGGCAGCGGTGATTTCGTGAAGGCCGGCGCCGTCTATGCCGCCGGACCCAAGCCGATCATCGAGCGCCTCAATCCCGAACGCCAGCACCGGCCCGCGCTGGCTTTGGGCCTGCGCGAGCTGCGCGCGAAGCGCGGCTAGCCGATCGGCGGACGGCCGATCGAAGGACGAGGGTTGGGCGGACATCGGGCAACATCGACTCATTCGTTCGCGTTATGTTCCGATGAGTCTGGAGATTCGTCAAGGCTTGTGAATCCCTTATGGGGCTACTGAGCTAGCTCTTGCCGACCTCGCGCCAGGATTTCTCGCTAATTTCGACGCCGTGTTTTTTTGCCGCCGCCTTGATCCGCTTCCAGGCTTCGTCGCGTTCATCGTCGCTCACATCCTTCACCTGGTTGAAGCGTGCGACCGCGTTGCGGACGTGGCTCGCATTTTCGAGCGGCTCCTTGCGCTGCTTTGGAAATGCGAATGAGCCCATGGACAGGTCGTCGCGGGCTTCGGTGCTGAGCTTGGCCATTATCGCCTCCTGATATCTGCGCTCAACGGATGTAGGAGGGCTAAGGGTTCTGCTCAGGCGGCGGCCGGCTTTTCCTCTGCGATTATCCGACCTGCTCGACGGCGAGGCTGCCCGCCGGGAGGGCCTTGAGAACGTCCTTGGCCGAAACCGACGGGTCCAGCCAATCGGCCCAGTCAGCACGATCAAGGATCGCGATCTGGCGATCATGGAATGGTGCGATGTCGGGCCCTGGGTCCATCGTCAGCATGGTGAAGGCTTCGCCGACATCCGGGTTGCTGCGCCAGATGCCGGCAATGCAGAACCAGGGCTCACCCATTTTCGTGAACAGCCATTTGTCCTTGCGCTTCTTTTTCGGATCGTCGGGGATCGTAAATTCGTAGAAGCCGTCGGCGATGATCAAGCAGCGGCCACTGGTGAACTCGCGGCCCTCGGATCGGAAATTGTAGACCGGTTTTTTGTTCGGCGCGGGCCAACTCCATCGACGCTGCACAAGCTCGCCTCTCAGGCGGCCCGCACCGCTGCGCACGATCGGAGCCGTGTCGGTGATCTTGATGTCCGCCCGCGGAGCAAGGTTAGGGATGCCCTCGGGCGTCTCGATCGCAATCTCCAAATCATTGAAATCTTCCATGATCGAGGCGATCTCAACTTCGAGGCGGTAGTCGTTGCACATGTCGCACACCAAACTCCTCAGACTTGCGACTCATCTTCGTTCTTATTATGTTCCAAACAATGGACGCAACCGCGACCCCGTTTGAAGCCGACGCGCCGGAAGACAATCTCCGGCCGATCGTGCGGTACAAACCGGATGAACCGGGACGACCCCAACTGATTAAAGCGCGCTGGGGATCCAATCCACGGTTCAGCGATGGCGTCCAGTTTAGGTTCGTGCGCTCCGAGGGCAAGACGTTCCCGAGCCATCGTTGTCTGATCCCAGCATCGGAATTTCAGATGAAGGTCGGGGAAAAGCGCTACCGCGTGAAGCTCGACGATGGGAATTTCTTCTATCTCGCTGGCGTCTGGGAACAAGCGATGGGCGATTGGCCGCTGTCCTTCCGGATCATCACCGTCGCCGCAAATCCTGAGGTGTCGAACTATCAGGAGCGGCACGGTGCGCTCATTCTGCGAAGGCAGGTGAAGGATTGGCTCGACGCAAAAATTCCCGAGATCGATTTGTTGGCCACGCCCCCGGCGCGCACCTTCACGGTCGAGGAGATTGGCGGGAAAACGCGCGGTGCAGACGGCCATGGCGCTTTAGCGCACCTGGCGCTCGGTTAGGCCCTCGGCGCGGCCTCGGCCGCCGCGATGGCAGCGGCCATGTGCCCCTCGATCCACTCAGCGGTGATGCCATAGCGCTCGCGCAGTGGCTGCATGAGGGCCTCAAGCTCCGTGTCGATGACCGACAGCCGTTCGATGATCGCCTCGCATTCGGCGATCATGCGTGTCCGGCCGGCCTTGCCTAGAAAATCCTCGTCATGCTCGCGAAAAAAACGATGCGCGAGGTGGTCGCGCTCGATCTTTGCCGCTCGTAGCCGAACCATCAGATCATCGGGGAGGGCAAGTGGCTCCAAGGCCCGCAGCATGTTGCCGAACGTCTTGGCCAGCTCCACATCATAAGCGCGGTCGAAAGCATCCTCCCAAGCCGATCGATCGCTATGCTCGCGCATCGTGGGGAGCATCCGCGCGACGATGACCGCGTTGACCATACCATGCTCCAGCACCTGCGCTTGATACATCGCCAAGCCGTAGCGCGAGTAGACTTCGCGGATCTGGATCGAGTCCTCATCTTCGGCGGGCCAGATCGCGCCAGGAGGAAAGCCGTACATCCGTCTCAATCCTCCGCCACGCAGATCATGTGTCGAGCATGTCCCATTCGTCTCCGAGGACCCAGCGCAGCGCGCTCAGCTTCCCGTTGAGCATGCCCCATTCGAAATCGGACCAGGGACCCAAATTATCGAGGCCGACTTCATCCTCGGTCCGCTTCGCAGCTTCCAGCGCGCGTGCCCATACGCTGTCGAGGATTTCGCCGGGCTTATAGGGAGATCGAGAATAATCCTTCTCGGCGACGACCTTCTCGCGCCCCTCCTCGATCGCGATCCGCGTATTCCAGTGCCGGTTGTACCAGATCTGGCGAAAAAGCAGATGCTCGGCCTCGAGAATTTCCGAAAGCCGGCGCGGCTCCTGCTGCCATTCATAGTCAAACTTGAGATCCTCCATCCACTCTGGTGCGAAATCGTTGAGAAGCTCAGCCAGGTTCAGCGCGTAGATTGACCTGGTGCAGTCGAACAGACCGGCCAGATCCGGATGGGGGCGGCGCTCATCCACCCCCATGTCGCTGAAGTCCTGCTTATTATGCGTGACGAAAGCGAGGGCCTCACTGTCCTGCCTCCCGGCGAGCGCCTCCGCATATAGCTCAACGAGAATCGCGTCCCCCATGCTGTTCTTGGTCTTATGGAAAGGCGCCTGCTTCTTCAGGGCGCGTTCCGCCGCGAGAAGCTTCGCGGTGTCCGAAGTTTCGATGATCTTCGCCGAGGCGAAGAGCGCTTCGACCTTTCCGATCGAGTCGTTCACGGCGCTGCCCAGCGTCGTGATCTGGTGGTCGGCATCATCCAGTTGAGCCAGCGTTGCCTTGCGATCCTCGCCGCCAAGCGCCGTCAGCGCGTCTTTGACGCGACGGATCGTCGAAGACAGGCTTCGGCGCGCCTCGCCGACAATCCGGTCTTTGTTCCGTGCAAATTCCTCGACGACCTGCCTGGGAAGGATCAACTCAACCGCGTCGCTCTCCACCATCTGCTGAAGCGCGGCGATCGTCGCTCGCTGGCGATAGTCCTTTGCGACATCGAGCCAGACGCACGTGTCGACGAGGATGCGCAGCTTGATGCCTGTCTCGGCATCAGGAGTCGTCTCGGGAATGTTTGGCGTTGTCATGCCCTCTCGTCTTTCGCCTCGCCACCACTCCTGCGGTGATCGACCACCACCATGTCTGGTGGCCGTAGCTCGAGTACGTCATGCGGATGCAGGCCCTCGTCGACATAGGCATCGATCTTCGATTCCAGTTCGGGGTCGCTACGCCAATGGCCTTGGGGGAATTCGAGCAAGGGACCGTGTGTCACGCCTTCGTAGGCGACGGTCAGCGGCCCAAGCGGGAACTCGACCATGGTGGTCACCAGCGCGGCGTCGGCATGTTCGGCATAGGTTGCCAGGACATGCTGGATCAAAGCCATATCGCCGTCCGATCGCCGGAGTAATCGCTCAAGGGTGCGGAAATTGATCACCTTGGTGCTTTCCGCGCCGAAGAACATGCCCGCATTGTCCGAGGTGATCACCAAATGATCGAGCGCGACGACAAAACTATCGAAGCGTGGATGGCCTTCCTTGGGCAGCATCCGCGACAGAAAGCGAACGCCGTCTTCGGTCCGGATGAAGCGCTGGAGCGCCTCGACCTGCCGAAAGGCCTTCGACACACTGTCCTTGTTGAGCACTTTCAGCTGATCTTTCGCCCAGCGCGGCGGGACCGGGCATTTCAGCTCGCAGACAAAGATGACATAGCCAAGCGTCGGCTCAACCGAGATCACCATGAGATCGACGTCCGGCAGCGTCGCGTCGAACTCCCGGAGAGACACCTCACTGTGGCAGATGAATCCTTGCGCCTCCCAGCTTGCCTGCACGCGCCGGACGAAGGCGCTGCCGATCTCGTTGCTGACCTGCTCTAGGAAGGTGTTCGGGCGTCGCTGGGCGATTACCCGGAGAATGTTCACCAGGCCCTCCGCTATTGCGAAATGGTGAGGCCGCATGACGACACGCCCATCTCCATCGCCTTCGCGCATGAGTGAGAAATAGGTCGCATCGACACGATCCACCGTGGCATCCCGGTCGAAGACCATATCCTTTAGAATGCGCCGCCCGATGTCTGGCGACACGCCCAGCTCCTCGTTTATGCCCTCAAGCAAATCTTGTTCGGGCATGTAGATCGCGCCGGCCGCGTCCTGGGCGCGCGCAAGGTAGCGATGGTACAGCGCCTTCTTAAGTAGCAGCCGGTAAACGCTCATAAACTGTTGGTAGCTGTAGCCGCCAAGATCGATCGGGCTGTCGGGCGCGATCAGCGAGAAATACGCGGCGAGCTTGAGGTCGACTTCCTCCTGCATCAGCGGATCGGCGGCCAGCATGTTCGCGGTCGCCACACCCTCCGGCTCATCCTCGAGCAGCCGCAAGATTTGATCGGAATGGTGGAAATCGCGGAAGTGGTGCTCCGACCCGAGCAGCTGATCATTGTGCACGGTGAAGAACTGGCGCGGGATCGAACGGTCCGCAAAGCGGATCTCGACCTTGCCGTCATCGAACGTCCAGTCCATCGATCCCGGCACATTGTAGGAATAATAGAGATACTCGCGGAGCATGTAGTAATGCTGCGTGAAGGCGAGATCGTCCATAATCTGTCGGACATCGGCTTCCTGCGAAATCTCGGCCTCATAGCCGTCCTTGCCCGCGACGAAATGGCTCGCCAGGATCGCATAACCGCGCTCGATCCACTCCGCGCCACCCGGGCCCTTTTTGAAAGCGCCGATCTCGTAAATCTCTGACGCTAGGCCGAGCGCGCTTGTGCTCGACCACCGCAGGCTCGGCAGCGCGCCTAGTGCCTTATCGAGCTGCTGCTCAAAATCCCGTAACTGTGACTTCTCGACCACCGCGACCGCCGTTCATTGTTCCCACTGCCGACGACCAATATCGGGGCGGCCTGACGTCGTCGATTATTCTCGCCCGATCGGCGCGCGGTTCAAGTTGATCTCACCGGAAACGGATGATTTATGCTGCCGCGATGACCAGCGCGCTCGAAGAACAATGGCGGCAACCACTGTTGCCCGGCTATGTCCGGAACGGGCCGGTCATGCAGAATTTGCTTGCTGCCCTCAGCAACGGCGATCGCATCATCGAGCTGGTTGGCGCCCATGGCTCGGGCAAAACGACCTTGCTGAAGTCGCTAGCGAACGAGCGACCGAACCTCTTCGACGGCACGATTGAGTATTTCGGCGGGAACGAATCTTTCCCGCTGATGGAAGCTATCGATGTCATCGCCGATAGATTTCGAGCCTCTCCCGGCCGCAACCTTCTTGTCATCGACGAAGGTGAGCGGATGGACCGTGGTGATCTCCTGGAGGGCATCAACAGGCTCGGCACCGGACCCTGGCGTTTCGCGACCATCGTAGCCACCACCAAGCCCCTCAATGTGGGCCACGCGGTCCACGTGCTGCCGCTGAATTTCACCGAGATGGGGGCCCTGCTTGAAGCGCAACTCGGGGAGCGCTTATCGTCCGATATACTCGGTAAGCTGTGGGCGGCATCGCAAGGTGTGCCGCGCTTGGCGAATATCTTGGCGCAACGCTGGCTGTCTGGCGGGGTGCGCGACTTCGATGCGCTCGCTAACCTGCTCAATCCGCTCGCCGTGCCCGGCTTGGTTGATCCTTATGGCCGTCCGCTTGCCCGCGGCGGCCACGAAGAGAAGACGATCATTTCCGACGTCCGCTTCGTCAGCGACGAACTGCTCAAAGCAGTGAAGGGCGATCCGACGCTAGCTCACGCCCTGACGCCGCGCGAATTTGAAGAGCTCTCGGCCGAGCTCTTCCATCGCCAAGGCTATAAGGTGACCATTACACCCCAGACGCGCGATGGCGGTAAGGACCTCTATCTAGCCAAAGCTGACGGCTTCGGATCTTTCCTCTACATCGTCGAATGCAAACGCTACGCGCCCGATAACCCGGTCGATGTCGGTGTCGTTCGTGCACTCTACGGGGTTGCCCAGCATGAGCGCGTGACCGCGGCGATGACCTTGACCACATCATATTTCAGCAAGGACGCGGCGGATTTTGCGGCGGAGGTGCAATATCAGCTCGCGCTTAAGGACTTCATTGACCTCAAGCTCATGCTCGAGACACCCGCCGACGGGTGACGATGCATGCCTGAGCTTAAGCGGCAATCTTCTTTGCCGGCACGCGGGGGGTCGAATCTTGCGACTTTAATATCAATGCGATGTGGTCATTCCAGACGCGCAGCGCCTCGCGCTTCTCTTCTCTCCAGTCGTGTCTCTGATAGATTCCAGCAACGCCCGATCGCGAAGCGCCGACGTGGTTGAGGACCGCCTCGGTAACTTCGAACCGAACGCCTAAACGCTGGAAACCGGTCGCAAGCGTTCGCCTCAGGTCGTGCAGTCGCCAAGGTGGGAGGGCGTCACCGCCATCCGCTGCTACCAGTTTATCTAGCTTCGTCTTGCCCTTCGAATAGGCCGTGAAGCCCGCACCACTGGAAGTCGGGAACACGCGACCCCGCCGCGGCCAACTCTCGCCTTTGGCGACCTTGTCCAGTTCGGCAATCGCCAGATCGTTCAGAGGCACGATATTCGGCTCGCCGTTCTTGGCGCGGACGCCAGGCAGGCGCCATTCGCGCTCTTCACGGTCGAGCTCTTCCCAGACCAGGCTTGTCACTTCTTCGCGGCGCTGCCCCGTCACGATCAACAGGCGCACGATCGGCCCAAAGCACCGATGCGTATGCGGGGCCTGTTTCCAAATTCGCCCGAGTTCTCCATCGCTGAGCCAACGCTCGCGCGCGGTGACCGCAGGGGGCGTTTCCATTCCCTCCATCGGACTGCGGTCAATGTCGCCACGACTTACCGCCCATTTGAACAGCCGGCGCAACACAGCAAACACGTTGCGGCGGTTTGCGACCTGATCCGCGGACATGCGATCAAGAACCGAGACGATGTCGCTGCGCACTATCTTGGGAAGCGGCTTGTCCTTCAGGACTGGCTTTGCGTGGAGACGAAGCGACCGAACAACCAGCGTGGTCCAACCCTTGCCGGTGCACGATTTCGAGAAATGGTCTGCATAGTTCGAAAAGGCGAGGTCGACCGCCTCCCGCCGCCGCTGCTGATCCGCCTCAACAGGATCGATCCCCTGGGCAACGAGGCGAAGCAACCGGCCAGCTTCCTCCCGGGCGGTCGCGGGCGTCCATGGGGAGCCATGTCCGCCGATCGTATAGCGCTTAGTTTTCGATTCCCGTCCGCCCATTCGGTACTGCAGGATGTACGAGGCGGCGCCGGTCGAGCTTGTCCGAAGCCCGAAGCCCTTCAGATCCTCATCCCACAGATAGCCGGTAACGCCGCTTCCAAGAAGCGAGTCCAGGGTTCGTTTGGTGATTTTTCCGGTCGCCATTGCAATACCTCAGGTACCACATTTGTAATCACCGTACAATCACCGCAACGGATATCACCGGATACCGCCTCGCAGAATTGGCGGTGTAACCATCAGAAAAATAATGACTTTGCTGATTCTCGCTTTGGCTTAAATCCGCCGGTATCTGAAGTACCAGACTTCGTGCCCCAGCCGGCGGGCTTTTGCCTCATAACGGGTTTCGGGCCAGCCCCCGGGGCGGTTCTGGAAGTCGCTGGGCTCGCTCGCCAGCCACTCGAAATCCGGGCGGCCGTTCATCACCATCAGCGCCCAGCGGAGATAGACCGGGTGGTCGGTGCCGAAGCGAAACTCGCCGCCGGGCTTCAGCTTGCGCGCGATCATAGCGACCGGGCCGGGGTTCATCATCCGCCGCTTGGCATGGCGCGCCTTGGGCCAGGGATCGGGGTGAAGCAAATAGACGAAACTCAGCGCCCCGTCTGGGATGCGAGAGAGCACCTGGAGCGCGTCGCCCATGTGGAGGCGGACATTGCCGAGATGCTGGTCGCGCACATGCCCCAGCGCCTGGACCACGCCGTTCAGGAACGGCTCCGCGCCGATGAAGCCATGATCGGGCAGCAGGTCGGCACGCCAGGCGAGATGCTCGCCGCCGCCGAAGCCGATCTCGAAATGGAGCGGGCGGTCATAGCCGAACAGGGCGGCGGCAGTGACCTCGCCCTCTTCCGGCACTGAAATGGCGGGCAGGAGCGTATCGACCAGTTCCTGCTGCCCCTTACGCAGCTTTGGCCCCGACTGGCGGCCGTAGAGGCGGTTCAAGGTGGTGGGATCGCCGGATTTATGCGCTGTCATGGGGCGGCGCGATAGCGGGCGGGGCGGGGGCGGGCAAGCAGGTGGAGGATGCGGCCCGCACAATCCATGGAAATGAAATGGAAAACATATAGTTGGATACGGCTTGCGCGACTGCGATCGCGGTAGGCGGACGCCGCCGATGGGGTGGATTGGAGAATGGATGATGACGGACTATGTCGGCGGGCCCGGGAATGACATTTTCAATCTCTTCGGTGCCGACGGGGATGCGAAGGTCGACGGTGGCGGCGGTTATGACATTCTCAACATCGATTTTGTCGGGATGCTGAAGCCGCCGTCGCCGGGCATATTCGGCGCGACGCTCGCCGGCAATCAATTGTTCATCACCGCCACACCGTCCGCTCGAGTCCAGTTCAACGATATCGAGCAACTCACCATCAACGCGAGGGGCGCGTATCTCCAGATATTGTCGGCTGATATAGCCGTCCGTGTCGAGGGTGGCGCAGGCAGCGCGCTCGCACTTTACCTGACCGACGAGACCGCCGGCCGTCGCTTTATCTACGACCGTGATGCGGTCAGTCATATCGGGAATGTCAGCTTCCAGGACATCGATCGCCTGACCTTGGCCACCGGGGGTGGCAATGATGTGCTGATCGGCGGGGCGGGCTATGAGATTTTCATCGGCGGCGGCGGCGACGACATATTGGACAGCGGCGTTGGCGGCGGCGGCGGGTTGGTCGGGGGCGAAGGAAACGACATCCTGTACGGCCGCAGCCCTGACGCGCTGCTGGAAGGTGGAGCGGGTGACGATGTGATCCGTTTCCTGGCCGACAAGCTCGGTTCCGCTGTGATACAAGGCGGGGAGGGGAATGACATCTTCTATCTCGAGCAGCCCATACCGATTCTTGAAGACGCGGCATCCAGCGGCGGCGTGGATGAGGTTCGCTCCGGGATGGCGGACTATGTGCTGCCGGCAGGGGTGGAGAATTTCCGGGGGTTATCAGCCCAGGGGCAACAGGCGCGCGGCAACGACCTGCCCAACCGAATGGTAGGCAATGCCGGCAACGACGTGATCGAAGGCGGGGCTGGCGACGACCGGCTGTTGGGCGGGGGTGGCGTTGACAGCGTCAGCTACGAACATGCGGCCGCCGCGGTCATCGTGTCGCTCGCGGCTGGGATGGCGCGGGGAGGCGCGGGGAATGACCGGCTCGCGGGGTTCGAGAATATCCGGGGGTCGGCATATGACGACCGGCTGGTTGGTGACGATGGCGGCAACATCCTTTCGGGGTTGGATGGCGCGGACAGGATGATCGGCCTGGGCGGCGACGATGATTATTGGGTGGACAATCCCGGCGACAGGGTGGTGGAAGCGGCCGGTGGCGGGCAAGACCGGGTGTTCGCCGCCATAGACTATCGGCTGCCTTACGAAGTCGAGACGCTGTTTCTGCTGGGACGGGCCAGTATTGACGGCCGTGGCAACGACCTCGCCAATTTTCTGGTCGGCAACAGCGGCTATAATCGGCTGGCGGGCGGCGGCGGCGGCGACGTGCTGACCGGCGGGGCAGGGCGTGACAGCTTCGTGTTCGACACACGGCTGGGACCGGACAATGTCGATCGGATTACCGACTTCGTGGTGGGCGAGGATCATATTCAGCTCGCCCGGACGGTGTTCGGCGGCGTGAAGGGCGCGCTGCCGGCCGACGCCTTCGTCATCGGCGGCGCGGCGGTCGATGCCAGCGACCGCATCCTCTATGACAGCGCGAGCGGGGCGCTGTTCTTCGACGCGGATGGGTCGGGCGGCGGGGCGGCGGTGCAGTTCGCCAGGTTGACGCCGGGGCTGGCGCTGAGCGCTGCCGACTTGCTGGTGGTGTGAAGTGCGGCGGTGAACTGATCGCTCGCCATGCGCCGAATTATCATGTAAAAGCCGCAGGATAGTAGCAGGTCGCGTTGTGTTTGATGTCCGATCGCCTCACCGGCGATGCGGGCGCCATGTGGAGAATGGATGATGACGGACTATGTCGGCGGGCCTGAGGATAATGTGTTCAATCTGACGGAAGCAGGCGGAACGTCGTCAGTCGACGGTGGCGACGGCTATGATGTTCTGAACCTGGATCTGCGGGCACGGCCGTTCCGGCGGACGGTCATCGATTCGGGTCAGATCGCGCATTTGCCCGATTCGGGTGATTCCTATGAAGCCAGAATAATCGATTTTCAAAATATCGAGCAGACGAACATCAACCTGCTGGGAGGATCGGTTCTGATCCGCTCAATTGAGCCGACCATATCGATTGCCGATGGCGCGACAATCATTTTCGACCTGTCGCAGGAGACGATCGGGCGCACGATCGCCTTCGATCGTAACGGCATCACCATCGGCAACATTTCCTATAGTGGCTTTGCTCGCGCGGAATATTATGGCGGATCGGGCAATGATGTTCTGACAGGCGATGGTAGCACCGAAATCCACGGCGGCGATGGCGACGACATACTGAATACGGGGTCGCAATTCCCAGGAGCTTATCTGTACGGTGATGCGGGGAACGACATTCTGATCGCCGATGGGGGCATTTCCAGAGGAGATTTGCGGGGAGGGACGGGCGACGACATCTACATAATTAATTCACCTTACCTGCAAGGCTACATCATCGAGAATGCCGGGGAAGGGGTGGATGAGGTTCGGACCGAGCAAAGTTCGTACACCCTGGACCGCAATGTCGAAAATCTGACCGCCCTCGATAGCGACTTCCATCAATTCGACGGTAATGAGTTGGACAACCGCATTACTGGAAATTCTGGTAATGACTATCTTTACGGGCTTGCTGGCAACGACGTGATCGAAGGCGGGCTGGGCAATGATGACCGGCTGTTTGGCGGCGACGGGATCGATAGCGTCAGTTACGAACATGCCGCTGCCGCCGTCGTGGTGTCATTGGCCGCCGGGACAGCGAGCGGCGGAGCGGGGAACGACCTGCTTTCGGAGTTCGAGAATATCCGGGGATCGGCCTTCGACGACAGGCTCACGGGCGATGATCGCGGCAACATCCTGTCCGGGCGCGACGGCGCGGATATCATGATTGGGTTGGGCGGCGACGACGATTATTGGGTCGACAATGCAGGCGACCAAGTGGTCGAGGCGGCAGGCGGTGGCAATTCCGACCGCGTTTTCAGCGCCATCGACTATAGCCTGCCCGATCATGTCGAAGCGATTTACCTGATCGGCCGGGCCAATATTGACGCCTATGGCAATGATCTCGACAATCTGCTGGTGGGAAACAGCGGGAATAACCGACTTGTCGGGCAAGGTGGCGAAGACCGGATGATAGGCGGCACCGGAGACGACATCTACCATGTTAACAGTGCGGGCGACACGGTGGTCGAGACGCCGGGCGACGGCACCGATCTGATCGTCGCCAGCATCGCGATCGATCTGACCGACTTGCTGGGGATCGAGAATGTACGGCTGGTGGGTGGCCGCGCTCTGTCGCTGACGGGCAATGACCTGGACAATGTCTTGACAGGGAATGCGGGCGACAATCTCATTTCCGGCCGGGACGGCAACGACTTGCTGACCGGAAAGGCGGGACGCGACAGCTTCCTGTTCGACACAGCTTTGGCGCCGGACAATGTGGACCGGATTACCGACTTTGTCGTCGGGGATGATCTCATCTTGCTTGCCCGCACTGTGTTTCGTGGGACAAAGGGCGCACTACCGGCCGACGCCTTCGTCGTCGGCGGCGCGGCGGCGGATACCAGCGACCGCATCATCTATGACAGCACGAGCGGCGCGCTGATCTTCGACGAGGATGGATCGGCCGGCGGGGCGGCGGTGCAGTTCGCCACGTTGACGCCGGGGCTGGCGCTGAGCGCTGCCGATTTTCTGATCGTTTGACACGAAAACGGGCGCCGGATGAAGCCGGCGCCCGTTTTGCTCCCTAAGGCTTGGCGCTGCTTACAGCGCGGCCTTGAGGTCGTCGATCAGGTCGAGGCGTTCCCACGGGAAATAGTCGCCTTCCGGCGTGCGGCCGAAATGGCCGTAGGCGGCGGTCTTGCGGTAGATCGGCTTGTTGAGGCCCAGATGCGTGCGGATACCGCGCGGGGTCATGCCGCCCAGCTTTTCGATCTTGCCGATCGCCTGTTCGATCTGGTCGTCACCGACCGTTCCGGTGCCGTGCGTGTCGACATAGAGCGAGAGCGGCTTGGCGACGCCGATGGCGTAGGCGAGCTGGATCGTGCAGCGCTGGGCGAGGCCGGCGGCGACGATGTTCTTGGCGAGGTAGCGGGTGATATAGGCGGCCGAGCGATCGACCTTGGTCGGGTCTTTGCCCGAGAAGGCGCCGCCGCCATGGGGCGACGCGCCGCCATAGGTGTCAACGATGATCTTGCGACCGGTAAGGCCGGCGTCGCCGTCCGGCCCGCCAATCTCGAAGCTGCCGGTCGGGTTGATGTGATAGACGGTCTCGTCGCTGAGCAGCGCGGCGGGGATGACCTTTGCCACCACCGACTTCACATAGGCGTGAAGCTCGGCTTCCTTGTCGCCCTGGTCATAGCCGGGCGCATGCTGGGTCGAGACCACGATGGCGGTGCAGGCGACCGGCTTGCTGCCTTCGTAGCGGAGCGTCACCTGGCTCTTGGCGTCGGGCTCCAGGAAGGGGGCAGCGCCCGAATGGCGGTCGGCCGCCATCGTTTCGAGGATCTTGTGGCTGTAATAGAGGGTGGCCGGCATCAGGTCGGGCGTGTCGTCGGCGGCGTAGCCGAACATGATGCCCTGGTCGCCAGCGCCTTCATCCTTGTTGCCGCTGGCGTCGACGCCCTGGGCGATATGGGCGGACTGGCCGTGGAGATTGTTTTCGAAGCGGAAAGTCTTCCAGTGGAAGCCGTCCTGCTCGTAACCGATTTCGCGGACGGTGTTGCGGACGGTCGCTTCGATCTCTTCCTTCGCGCCGGGCGCCCACTCGCCATTCTCATAGACGCCCTTGCAGCGGATCTCGCCGGCGAGGACGACGAGCTGGGTCGTGGTCAGCGTTTCGCAGGCGATGCGGGCTTCGGGGTCTTTGGAGAGGAACAGGTCGACGATGGCGTCGCTGATCTGGTCGGCGACCTTGTCGGGATGGCCTTCGGAAACGGACTCGGACGTGAAAAGGTAGGTCGAACGCATGGTTGCTCCAGTCTGATGCTGTGTCTGCGTATAAAGAAATCTTTATGTGCAGCGGACGCCTTAGCGGCTGCCGCGGCGGCTGGCAATGGCGGCGCCCAAGAGCAGAACAGCGAAGAGGAAGGGCAGGATGTTGCCGAAACGGGCGAAGAGGGTCGGCGGGAGCGCGGGCGGAAGGCCGGATTCGAGATAGCCGGCGCGGTTGAGGCCGAGCGAGCGGAGCACATGGCCGCGCGCGTCGATCACGGCGGAGACGCCGGTCGGGGTGGAGCGGAGGATGGGGATGCCCTCCTCCAGCGCGCGCAGGCGGGCCTGCGCGAGGTGCTGGACCGGACCCCAGCTGCCGAACCAGGCGTCGTTGGAGGGGTTGAAGAGGAAATCGGGGCGGTTGGCGCGGTCGATGACCTGGCCTGAAAAGATGATCTCGTAGCAGATCTGGACGCCCATTTTGAGTGGCGGGCGGCCGGTGGCGGGGGGGAGGGTGAGGCTCTGCGGGCCGGGGCCGGGCCAGAAGTCGGCGTCGCCGGGGACGAGGCGGGAGAGGCCGAGAGGGGTCAGTATCTCCCGCATCGGCAGATATTCGCCATAGGGCACCAGATGCGCCTTGGAATAGCGGCCGGCGATGGTCGCCTGCGGCGTCACGATCCAGAGGCTGTTATTTGCGCCGGCGAGCTTTTGCGTGGTGACGCCATGTTCGGTGACCGGTCGGAAATAGACCTTGTCCGCGCCGGTCATGAGCAGGTCGCCGGGGCCGAGCAAGGCGGCGAGGCGGGCGCGCCAGTCGGGCTCCAGGTCGAGATAGGCGGGGATCGCGGCTTCGGGCCAGAAGATGAGGCGCGGGGCGGGGCGAGGCTGGCCGGACAGGGCGGCGAGGGTTCGGAAATGGCGGACTTCGGCCTCGGCGGAGTATTTTTCGCCCTGGCCGATATTGGGCTGGACGATGCGGATGCGGGGGGCTCCGGGCGGGGCAGGCGGGGCGGGGGCGAGCAGGCCCCAGAGAGCGAGCAGGGCGAGGGGGGCTGCGATGACAGCGGCGGGGCGGAACTGGCGGCGAAGCGCGAGCAAGATGGCGCTGGCGGCAAGGATGGTGAGCGCGCCAAGGCCATAGGTGCCGATGAGGGTCGCGGCGATGGGAATCCCGGTGGGCAGCAGCGTAACGCCGAGCGGATTCCAGGCGAAGCCGGTGAAGAGGGTGGCGCGGAGATATTCGGTGATGAGCCAGGTGGCGGCGAGGAAGAGGGGGAGGGGCGACCATCCTCCCCTGTAAGGGGAGGTGGCAGGGCGAAGCCCTGACGGAGGGGTGTCGCCCTCTCGATAGGGGGACACCCCTCCACCACTTCGTGGTCCCCCTCCCCTTACAGGGGAGGATTGGTTGAGCCACCACGCGCCAAGCGTCGCCAGGCCCGGATAGACCGCCAGATAGAGCGACAGCACGATCACCGCGCCATAGCCGAACCAGTGGGGCATCGCGTCCTGGAAGGTGAAGGCGTGGGCGATCCAGTTGAGGCCGAGGGTGAAGTGGCCGACCCCGAACAGCCAGCCGCGCAGGAAAGCGGTGCGGCGGTCGGGGGCGCGATCGATCAGGACTATCAGCAGCGCGAGGCAGGCGAGGGTGACGGGCCAGAGCGTGAGCGGCTCGAACCCGGTCGCCGACAGGACGCCGGCCAGCAGCGCAGCGCGTTTCGGTCGGGACAGGATCGCCTGCATCGCGGCGGTCAGCGGCCGATCGTGGCCATGGTGGCGTAGCTGCACCGGTCGTTCCTGCCGCCGCCGCCGCTCAGCATCGAGGCGGCGACGAACCCGCCGACGATGAGGACGAGGAACAGGGCGGAGAGGAGCGCCAGATATTTCTCGATGAACGCCTTGATCGGGCGGCCAAATTTCCAAAAGAGGAAGCCGACCAGCATGAACTGGAAGGCGCGGCTGAGGATGCTGGCCCAGAGGAAGGTGAAGAGCGAGAGGCCGATGAAGCCCGCGGTGATGGTGATGAGCTTGAAGGGGATGGGCGTCGCGCCCTTGATCAGGATGATTTCCGCCCCGTAATCGCGCAGATAGCAGGCCGCGATCGGGAATTTGGCGGTGAGCCCCAGCGCGGCGATGATCTGCTGCCCCACCGCCTCATAAAGGAAATGGCCGATGGCGTAGCCCAGCAGGCCGCCCAGCACCGAGGCGAGGGTACAGATGACGCCGAAGCGCAGCGCCCGTTCCGGCCGCGCGAGGCACATGAGGCCGAGCAGCGGATGCGGCGGGATCGGGAAGAAACTCGATTCCAGGAAGCTGATGGCGAAGAGCCAGCGTTCGGCGTGGCGGTGCGCGGCCTTCGCCAGCGTCCATTGGTAGAGCTTCGTAAGCATCGCGGCCTGCCCGTAAAGCAACTGGCGCCGGGTCGCCAGCGCTTTTGCGGGGGCTGGATGGCGTTGACCTTCCTGTGCCGTCTGGGCATGACGCCATGCCAGAAGCTTAAGCCCGGTCGCCCATTTGAACAGCCTTTCCATCCCCTGGGACAAAGTGCGGCAGCGCGCGGGCGGGGTGGCGTTTGCGCTGGTGCTGAACCTGCTGATGCTGCTGGCGCTCTTCACCCTGTCGCCGCGCTTCGAGCCGGAGCGGCGGGAGGATCGGCTGCCGGTCACGTTCGACGTCGAGACCGGGCAGAAGACCGATGACAGCCAGGCCAAGGCCGAGCGGACGCGGCGGCGCGAGCAGGACGAGGCGCGCCCGGAAAAGGCCGCCGCGCCGGTGATCCGGCCGCCGGTGCCTGTCGAAAAGCCGGCCGAGCAGCCGCCATCGCCCTTCCCCTTCCTGACGCTGAGCCGCGAGCAGATGGCGGCGGCCGACATCGGCAACCTGCCCAAGGGGGCGGTGGGCGCCGGCGCGGGCAAGGGGGACAGCGCGGCGGTGGTGGGGCCGGGCGAGGGGCCGGGCGGGGTGCAGCTGTTCGAGGCGGAATGGTACAGGCGGCCGAGCCATGCCGAACTGTCGCCCTATATCCCGGGCAACGCGCCGCCCAATGGCTGGGGGCTGGTCGCATGCAAGACGGTCGACCATTATCATGTCGAAAATTGCCAGACGCTGGGGGAATCGCCGCTGGGGTCCGGTTTCGCCAAGGCGGTGCGGCTGGCCGCCTGGCAATTCCTGGTGCTGCCGCCGCGCGTCAACGGCAAGGTGATGGTGGGCAGCTGGGTGCGGATACGGATCGATTATACGCGGACCATGGTGCCCGACGGGGCGGGCGAATAGGGCCGGCGGGGGTTGATTTGGACAGCGAGTTGGACAGTTGTTTGCGCTATCCGCGCGGATATCATTACGGAGTCGAAATGATATCCGCGTGGCGGAAAATAGTTGCAATATGATACCGATATGCCATTCTGCCGGTCCGACCACGAAACAGGAGGATGCTGATGATTATCCATGGCGCGCGGCCATCGCCATTCGTTCGCAAGGTGATCGTGTTCGCAGCGGAAAAGGGCATCGCGGCGGAGGTGCAGCCGGCGGGGTTCGGCCGGGGCGGCGAGGGCTATCTGAAAGGGTCGCCCTTCGGCAAGATACCGGCGCTGGAGGATGGCGATTTCCTGCTGTGCGATTCGACGGCGATCATAACCTATATGGATGCCCTGAAGCCCGGCGAGGAGATGATCCCGGCAGCGCCCAAGGCGCGGGCGCGCACCATATGGTATGAGGAGTTCGGCGATACGATCGTGCAGGCGGCGGGCGCGAAGATCTTCTTCAACCGGGTGGTCGCGCGGTTCGTGAAGATGGAGCCTGATCTGGCGGCGGCGGACAAGGCTGAGGCGGAGGATATGCCGAAGCTGTACGATTATCTGGAGGGCGTCCTGCCCGAGAGCGGCTGGCTGATCGAGGATCGCTTTACCCTGGCCGACCTGGCGGTGGCTTGCCCGATGATAAATGTCGCCTATGCATCACAGGGGCTGGAGCAGGGCGGTTGGCCCAAGGTTTCGGCGTGGCTGGCGGCGGTGAAGGCGCGGCCGAGCGTGGCGGCGGCGCTGGAGGCGGAATGGCCGGCGGTTGAGGGGATGCTGACAAAATAACCCATTTGGCACATTTATCTTGACATCGTCACGCTGTTCTGGCAGAGATGTGGATATTGGGAAAATGTGAGTCGCCGACGCGGCGGGGTGAAGGGCTGGTCCTGGCGGGGCCGGCCCTTTTCGCGTCGGCGCGGCCGGGGTCGGGGAGAGGCGCATGGCGGAGACGGAGGAGCGGGTGAAGCGGCGGCAGGCGAGGGGCAAGGGCGCGGAGCCGAAGCCGCAGATGGGCGACCGGCGCAAGGATGGCTGGTCGGCGGCGGACGAAGCCGCTTTCCTGATCGCGCTCGCCGAAAGCTGCAACGTCAGCGAGGCGGCGCGGGACATCGGCCGTAGCCGCACCGGCGCCTATCATCGTAAGAAGACCGACCCCGGCTTTGCCCGCGCCTGGGAAGAGGCGCTGGAAATGGGCTATGCGGAAATCGAGCTGATGCTGATGCGCGCCGTGCTGTTCGGCAGCGAGACCGAAGAGGTCGTGACCGATGGCGAGGGCGCGGTGAAGACGCGCAAGGTGAAGCGCCAGGCCAATCCGGCGGTGGCGCTGCGGCTGCTGACCTTTCACCGCGACCGGATGGAGCGGCGGCGCGCCGAGCGGGCGGCGCAGGCCGGGCCGGGCGGGCCGGCGGCGATCGCGCAGGTCGATGCGCTGCTCGACCGGATCAGCCGCGAGCGCGCGGCGGAAGGGAGTTGATCGCGGCGGCGCGAGCGGGCAGTCAAGGGGCTGGAATGAATGCGGAAGGACGGGCGATGCGGTGGGTGATGCTGGGTTTGGCGATGACGCTGGCGGCGTGCGGCGAGGGCGAGCAGCCGGCGGCGAACGTGAATATGGCCGCGCCCGAGACCGGCGCGGCGGCGCAGGTGGCAAAGCTGGACGAGGCGACCCGCAACACCGTGTTCGAGAAGGCGATCCGCGCGAGCGGCGCGGCATGTCCGGTGGTGAGCGGATCGGAAAGGGCGACACTCACCCATGGCGTAAAGGGGTGGAAGGCGCAGTGCGACAACGGCACCGCGCATCTGATCGAGATTTTGCCCGACGGGACGGCGAAGGTGACGAGCCGGAGGGATTGAGGGGGGGCGGGTAGCGTGACGGAGATGGGGTGGGGAGCGGACGGGCTACTTTCCGTTTGCGCCATGGCTAAAGCTGACATCGCCGGCCATCATGGCTCAAATCCCGATATGCTCGGTGAAAGTGCCCGCTATCCCAGCGAAGCACGATGCAACTAAGGTGAACCCAGCCATCGAAGCTATCGACAGATCAGCGCCAAAAATCGCGTTGATGACTGCTGTGATTGGGAAAATGACAAACCCGGCAAGGAAGCAAAATGCGCCGCGTCGAGGGTTGAAATCAAAGGCTTTCGCCTTCGGATCAGGCGGATCACGGAGCACCCACAGCGATCCTAATCCAATCACCAGCAGCGGAAGCCAAACCCACATCGGCCAATGTTGCCCTTCATTAAAGACCCACGCTTGCACGAGGCCAGCGAGGCAGAGGGGGGCGATGCCAAGATATGCCAACGACTTCCTATTGAACATACGATCACGCGACCCCTTCGCCATAAATATGATCGTGCCATCAACCAAGCACGTCAGCAATGGCGACCAACGAACGCTACTCTGAACGGCGAAAACTGGTCGTTTGCAGTCGATCCTGACCACGGACGGGGCTGGTTAGGCGTGTGCACGGAGAGAAAGGGATCTTCAAGTTGCCTCGCTAGACAGCGCGCGAGCCTTGCGGCGGCGCACCTCATCCGACTTCGCCTGGCTGGTGCGCGGCAAGGCTTCGTATCCTTATCCCCAAATGGGAAGAAGGGCGTTGGATCAGGTGTCCGTGAGATGGTGAAATTTGTTCGTGCAGAGGCGCAGAGGGCGCTGAGGATTTTGGATCGCGCGGAGACGCGGGGGCGCGGAGACGATGGGGGCCGCCTTTCGCGGCGTGAACTCTGCGGACTTTGCGGGCTCTGCGCGAACTTTTTGGGCCTTGGGACCATCTCCGCGTCTCCGCGTCTCCGCGTGCACGATTTCGGCGAGTAGCGTTGCGAGGGTGTGCTTCCCCCTCATCCAACTTCGCGTGGCCGCTGCGCGGCAAGGCTTCGTATCCGTCTCCCTCAATGGGGAGAAGGAGGGGGAGGTTTACTTTGGTGGGGTGGGCGGTCAGGTTGAGGGGATGAAGACGCTCCCGATGTCCGCCGCCGCGCTTTGTGCGCTGTCTTTCCCGATGCCTGCCCTGGCGCAGGCGCGCGCGCCGGAGGCGGGGCGGCTCAAGGCAAATGTCGAGGCGCTGGTAGGGTTCGGGACGCGGCATACGCTGTCGTCGGCGACCGACCCCAAGCGCGGAATCGGGGCGGCGCGGCGGTGGGGTGCTGCCGAGTTCGAGAAGATTTCCAAGGGCTGCGGCGGATGCCTGACGGTCGAGACGGTGGCGCAGCGGTTCAGCGGGCCGCGCGCGCCCGACGGGGTCGAGGTAGTCGATGTGCTCGCGATCCAGAAGGGGACGGGCGATCCGAACCAAGTGGTGATCGTCGCGGGGCATATCGACAGCCGCGTGACCGATGTCATGAACGCGACCAGCGATGCGCCGGGGGCGAACGACAATGCGTCGGGCAGCGCGCTGGTGATGGAGGCGGCGCGGGTGCTGGCGGGCGAAAAGTTCGACGGGACGATCGTCTATGCGCTGCTGTCGGGCGAGGAGCAGGGGCTGTGGGGCGGCAAGCTGCTTGCCGATACCGCGAAGGCGCGCGGCTGGCAGGTGCGGGCGATGCTGAACAACGATATCGTCGGCAACACGATCGGCCAGAACGGCCATCGCGTGGCCGACCGCGTGCGGGTGTTTTCCGAAGGGATACGGTCGTCCGAGGATGCGAAGGCCGGGCTGACGCGGCGTGGGATCGGCGGAGAGGATGATGGACCGTCGCGGGCGCTTGCCAAGAAGATCGACGGGATCGCGAAGGCCGATCCTGGCATCGGGCTGGACGTGTTCGCGGTGCGGCGGCCGGATCGGTTCGGGCGCGGCGGGGATCATAGCCCGTCGCTGGAACTGGGATATCCGGCTGTGCGCTTTTCGGTGGGGATCGAGAATTACGACCGGCAGCATCAGGATCTGCGGACCGAGAATGGGCGCGTCTATGGCGACACGGTCGAGGGGATGGATTTTGCCTATCTGGCGAAAGTGACGGCGCTCAACGTCGCGACGCTGCGGGTGCTGGCGAGCGCGCCGGCCGCGCCGGCGATCGTGTCGCTGGACGGGGCGTTGTCGATGGATACGCGGGTCATTTGGGACGCTGTGCCGGGGGCCGTAGCGTACAAGGTCTATTGGCGGCGCGCGGACGCGCAGGACTGGACCGATGCGCGCACCGTGGCCGGGGCGACCGAGACGCTGCTGAAGGATGTGGTGGTGGACGACCATTTCATCGGCGTCGCTGCGGTGGCGAAGGATGGGGCGGAGAGCCTGGTGACCTTCGGCGGCATGGCGCCGCGGCAATAGGCGCGCGGAGGGCCGCGCGCCTGCTCCTGGTCAGCGCGTGGCGGGCTTGTCGGCGGCGAGCGCCATTGCCTGCGCCGTGCCGGTAGCGGGCTTCACGACCGCCGGGCGATCGGTGAGCAGGCCGGCGGCGAGCGCGCCGCCGCCGATCACCAGCGCCGCGCCGATGATGGTGAAGAGGTTGCGGGTACGGAAATGACGGTCGTCCTGCATGGCTGTCCTTCTGCATGGTTGGTGTGCGGTTGCGAAAATGGCGCGGAGCGGGCGGGCGTTCCACCAACGATCGGTTAAATAATGTTGCTGCGCGGATGACGGGCTTTGCGCCTGGACGCTCTGGACCCCCGCTTTCGCCGGGGAACAGGTGGCACGCGGCGTCATGAACCATATGGGTGCAATCGTCCTTGGATGGCATATTGGGGGAGGGCGATGCGGGTTTCGGATCGGGAGTGGCTTGCGCGGCTGGAGGCGGCCGAGCGGGCGGCGTTGCTGGGTCGGCTGGACGAGGATGGCGCGGCGCGGCTGGGCTGGGACTGGCGGTTCCAGGCGCGGCCCGCGCAGCTGCCGCCGCCGGGCGACTGGCGCGTGTGGCTGATGATGGCGGGGCGCGGTTTCGGCAAGACGCGCGCCGGGGCGGAATGGGTGCGCGGCATTGCCGAGCGCGATCCGGCCGCGCGGATCGCCTTGGTGGGCGCGACGCTGGGCGAGGCGCGCAGCGTGATGGTCGAGGGTGTGTCGGGCGTGCTGAGCGTTGCGCCCTGGTGGGCGCGGCCCGATTATGCGCCGGCGCTGCGGCGGCTGACCTGGCCCAATGGCGCGCAGGCGATGCTGTTTGGCGCGGCCGAGCCGGAAGCCTTGCGCGGGCCGCAGTTCAGCCATGGCTGGGCCGACGAGATCGCCAAATGGGCAAGCGGGCCGGCGGCGTGGGACAATCTGATGATGGGGTTGCGGATCGGGGATGATCCGCGCGTGCTGGCGACGACGACGCCGCGCCCCGTGCCGCTGGTGCGGCGGCTGGTGGCGGAGGATGGCGTGGTGGTGACGGGCGGGCGGACGGCGGAGAATAGGGCGAACCTCGCCCCCGGCTTCGTCGCGGCGATGCAGGCGGGCTATGGCGGGACAAGGCTGGGGCGGCAGGAGCTGAACGGCGAGCTGATCGAGGAGGTGGACGGGGCGCTCTGGACCCGCGACCTCATCGAGCGGTGCCGGGTCACGCATGTGCCGGGCATTTTGCGGCGCGTCGTGGTGGCGGTCGATCCGCCCGCTTCGGCCGAGGGCGACGCCTGCGGCATCGTGGTGGCGGGGCTGGGGGGCGACGGGCGCGCCTATGTGATCGCCGACGCCAGCGTCGAGCGGCAGCGACCCGAGGGCTGGGCGCGCGCTGTCGCGGCGGCGGCGATGGTGCATGGCGCGGACCGGGTGGTGGCCGAGGCGAACAATGGCGGCGCGATGGTCGCGAGCGTGCTGCGCGCGGCGGAGGAGACGATGCCGGTGGCCTTGGTCCATGCGAGCCGGGGGAAAGCGGCGCGGGCGGAGCCGGTGGCGGCTTTATATGAGGCCGGGCGGGTCGCGCATCGCGGGGCCTTCCCGGCGCTGGAGGACCAGATGTGCGGGCTGCTGGCAGGCGGCGGCTATGTGGGGCCGGGGCGGTCGCCGGATCGGGCCGATGCTTTGGTGTGGGCTATGAGCGATTTGATGCTGGGGAAGAAGGGCGAGGCGCGGGTGCGGGGGATGTGAGGGGGGAAGGGTTTCGGCTTTCGACTGTGGGTCATCCCCGCAATCCGAGGGGCTACCGAAGGTCAACGCGGGGATTCATCTCCTTGGGGCTGCGCTTGGGGCGACGTCAGGAGATGGGTTCCCGCCTTCGCGGGAATGACGAAAAGGGGGGGATAGCGGAATGGCGGCTTTCGGGGCATAAAGGGCGAACCGGAAAGAGGCACAGTCGCGGATGTTTTGGGGATCAAGTCCATGGGGGGCTGGTTTTTTGCGATGTCGTTCTATGAAGAACGGGTATCGCGAACGCGCAAGCTGGCCACTTACTTGGCGGCGTGCGGGCTTAACCGACTGGCCCGCGATATCCGCACTCGGATACGACCACGATTGGGCGCGAAAGACGGGAACGGGGTTCGTTGCCGAGTTTGGCAACGAAACCTTGTTTTTGATTGATCGGGATTGGTTTGGCTGGCCTGATCCACCGCAATGGGGACTGGCATCGTTTGATGCAGCTAAGGGTGAGTGGAACTTGTGGGGTGATTTTTCAGATTTGCCCTCTGCGCGGACTGTTCCCGACCCCCTGTATGGGCCGGAATGAAACCCAGTTAAGTCCGGTCATCGAGCAGATTTATTAATCATTGAGTGACTGACTTTGGTCGGCTTGAGCCATCTCCCCCAATGGCTCGTTGGCAAAGCGGACGGTGAGGGGCGGCTTCATGAGAGGGGGGAGCCCCCTCTGTCAGGGCTTCGCCCTGAAACCGCGCCGCCGGGGGAGGATGAGGGTTTTGCTAATTGCTTGCGGGATGATCAGACCTCGCGCCGGTTCCCCTCATCCAACTTCGCCTAGCCGCTGCGCGGCAAGGCTTCGTATCCTTCTCCCCGTGGGGAGAAGGGGTGTTTTGTCGAGAGTGGGGTTCTGCGCGGGGCGATCGGGATATGGGTTCGCGCGGAGGCGCAGAGGCGCGGAGGGGATGAGGAGAGGCCGTCTTCGGCGGTTGGCTCTCTGCGGTCTTTGCGGGCTCTGCGCGAATATTGTTGGAGAAGTGCGGACATCTCCGCGTCTTCGCGGCTCCGCGTGCACAATATTGGTGGGGCGGCTTTGCAGGGGCGGGTGAGGGTGCGCCCGTCCCCCTCATCCAGCTTCGCCTGGCTGCTGCGCGGCAGGGCTTCGCGTCTTGCTTCCCGCGGGGGGAAGGGGGCGGAACCGGGGTTTGGGGTTGTCGTTCTTGATCCAGGTGATGTTCGATGGAGCAAGTGCGATGCGGATGGTTTCCATGATGGCGGCGGTCGTCGGTCTTTCGGTGCTGGCGGGGCCGGCGATGGCGCAGAGTTTGAGCGGCAAGGAGCGGGCTCGGGTGGCGCGGGCGGCTCCGGGCGAGCGGGACGATGTGCGTTATTGCCTGATCAAGGGCAAGAAAGGGCGCGACAAGGGCACGGTGATCGGCGCGGCCGGTGGCGCTGGCGTCGGACTGCTGGCGGGCGGCAGCCTGGGCGAGACGTTGCTGGGCGCTGGCGCGGGTGCGCTCGCCGGGCGGGTCATCGGGAAGAGCGAGGGGACCAATTCGGTTTGCGATCGGGTGTTGGCGCGGAATCCGTGAGGGCGCGGCTAGCCCACCCCGCTTCGGCTTGGGCGCTGCGCGCCTGAGCCTCGCTGCCCCTCCCGCGTGCGGGAGGGGTTTTTGTTTGGATGGCGTTCGGGGGGATTTTCCATGAAATGGTTCACGAAGGCGGCCGCCAGCGATGCGCGGCCGGTGTTGGCGCGTGCCTGGGGGTCGGGGGCGGTAGCGCTCGGCGAGTGGCCGGCCTCCTATGAGGCGCAGTTGCGGGCCGGGGTGATGGGCAATGCGGTGGCGCAGCGGGCGATGCGGCTGGTGTCCGAAGGGGCGGGGGCCTGCGCGCTCAAGGTGCGGGGGACCGACGAGGATGCGCGGGTGCTGGCGCTGGTGCGGCGGGCTTCGGCGGGGCAGGGCCTCATTGAAACGCTGGCCTGTCACCTGCTGCTGCACGGCAATGGCTATGTCCAGGTGATCGCCGGGGCGGAGGGCAAGCCTGCCGAGCTGTTTGCGCTACGGCCTGAGCGGGTGTCGGTGGAAGCCGACGCGCGGGGGTGGCCGGCGGCCTATCTCTACCGCGTGGGGGAGAGCGTGACCCGGCTGCACCCCGAGGACGGCGCGGGGCGGACGAGCGTGCTGCATTTGAAATCGCTGCATCCGCTCGACGATCATTATGGCCTGGGCTGCGCCAGCGCGGCGGCGGGGGCGGTGGCGATCCACAATGCGGCGAGCGTCTGGAACAAGGCGCTGCTCGACAATGCGGCGCGGCCGTCGGGGGCGATGGTCTATGATCCGGGCGATGGGTCGGTGCTGTCGCCGGAGCAGTTCGAGCGGGTGAAGCGCGAGATGGAGGCGGCGTTTCAGGGCGCGGCCAATGCGGGACGGCCGATGCTGCTGGAAGGAGGGCTGAGCTGGAAGGCGATGAGCCTGACGCCGGCTGAGATGGATTTTGTGGGGTTGAAGAGCGCGGCGGCGCGGGAGATCGCGCTCGCTTTCGGGGTGCCGCCGATGCTGATGGGCCTGCCGGGCGACAATGCCTACGCCAATTATCGGGAGGCGAACAAGGCATTGTGGCGGCAGGCGATATTGCCGTTGGTGACAAAGATTTGCGCGGGGCTTTCGCAGGGATTGAGCGGGTGGTGGCCGGGGGTGGTCGTCGAGCCGGACCTGGACGCGGTGCCGGCGCTGTCGGACGAGCGGGCGGCGCTGTGGGACCGGGTGGCGGCGGCGGATTTCCTTTCGCCCGAGGAGAAGAAGGCGATGCTGGGGGTGTGAATTGTGTTCGCGCAGAGGCGCAGAGGGCGCGGAGATTTGGTTCACGCGGAGGCGCGGGGACGCGGAGAAGAAAAGGGGAAGGCGGCCGTTGGCCGCTTTTTTGATCTCTGCGGGCTCTGCGCGAAATTTCTGGTCTGCGAGGCGGCTTGCGGGGCGGGGGCGAGAGGAGGGGCGCATGAAAGACGAGATGCTGGCGCGGCTGGTCGCGCAGGCGCAGGGGCAGGTGGCCGACATGGTCACGGTCCGCGCGCTGATCGAGGAGGCGAGCGAGCTGGGCGCCGGGCGGGCGCTGGAGCGGCTGGGGCTGGCGGACCGGCGCGCCGAGGGCGATGTGCGGGAGTTGCGCGAACTGCTGTCCGCCTGGCGCGACGCGAAGAAGGCGGCGCGGGGCGCGGTGATCGGCTGGGCGGTGCGGATCGGGCTGGCGCTGGTGCTGCTGGGGGTGGCGGTGAAGGTTGGGCTGGTCGGATTGGTTCGCGCCTGAAGCCTAAGCGATCATGATGTTCACGCGGAGGCGCGAAGGCGCGGAGAAGAGAGAGGATTATGCCGCCTTTGGCGGTTTTCTCTCTCCGTGCCTCCGCGGCTCCGCGCGAACAATGTCTATTGGAGGGCATATGGACGGCGACCTGCGTTTTGCGGGCTATGCGGCGATCTTCGACCGGGTGGACCGGGGCGGGGACGTGGTGGGGGCCGGCGCTTTCGGCCCGGACACCGGCGGGAGACTGGACGTGGCCGGCATTCCGTTGCTGTGGCAGCATGGGCCGGGCAGCGTGATCGGCACGGTCGAAAGCGCGCGCGAGGACAAGCGCGGGTTGCGGGTGATCGCGCGGGTGTCGCGGCGGACAGCGGCCGGGCGCGCGGCGGCGCAGGCGCTTGAAGGCGGTGCGGTCGACGGGCTGAGCTTCGGATATCGGGTGAAGGCGGCGCGGGGCGCTGGGCCGCGCGAGCTGCTGGCGCTGGAGCTGGTGGAGGTGAGTCTGGTCACGCACCCGATGCAGGATGGGGCGCGGGTGGTGGGGGTGGAGGCGCCCCCCTCATCCAACTTCGCCTAAGCCCTTCGGGCTAAGGCTTCGTATCCTTCTCCCCCGTGGGGAGAAGGGGTTAGTGGACGCCCAGCCATTCTAGGACGGCCGGCAGAGTGTCGGCGCTGTAATCGAGTTGCAGGACGCGGCGGCGGCGCGGGTTGGTCGCGGCGTCCGAGGCGTGGAGGATCGGCGTGGCATAGAGCCAGATGTCGCCGCTTTCGGCGAGACAGGCACGGGTGCCGCATCGGGCAACCATTGCGGCGACGGCGCTTTCGGCGATGCGGCCGTGGCGGTGGGAGCCGGGCGCGATCAGCAAGGGCGCGTTGCCGGGATCGACCGGATCGAGATGGACGCGCAGGGTCAGCATCCTGTCGAGCAAAGATTGCGGCGGGGCGACATGGCAGATGCCGGATTTGATCGTCCACGGGCCGAAGCCGGGGGTTTCAATGCGGGCCCTGACCGCGATTGTGCGGTCCTGGTGCCAGCCGAGCGCCCAGTTGGTGGCAGCGTTTTTGTCGAAGAGGATGGCGCGGACGGCTTTTGCCTGCGGGCCGAGATGGGCGGCGGCGTGGCGGCCGATCGCGCCGCTAGCGCTCAGCATGGCGGCGAGCGCGGGGAGGCTGGCAAGGCGGAGGCCGGGCTGGTCGGCAGGGAGCGGGGCGAGGGCAGTTTCGATGACGGCGAGGTTGGGGCGGTCTAGAGCGGCAGGAATATGCTGTGCGCCATGAGGAACGAGTTTGAGGAGCATCTGGTCTGTATCCGGTGAGAGTGCATCTAGCGCAAGCACCCCCTCATCCAACTTCGCCTTCGGGCTAAGGCTTCGTATCCTTCTCCCCCGTGGGGAGAAGGGGTGTTTGGGCGGTCCCATGCTGGGCCGCCTTTTTTGGTTTTCAAGCGGGAGATGGGCATGACGGATATGTTGGAAGCGAGCCTGGACATGGTGGCGCAGGGGGAGCGGATCGAGGGGTTGGAGAGTGAGGTGGCGGCGCTGAAGGGCGCGTTGCTGAATGCGCAGCGGCCGGCGCTGGATGGCGTCAAGGGCGGGGCGCATGGGAACTTTGGCGATCCGGCGCGGGCGCACTTTGTCGAGCGCTATCTGCGGCAGGGGCTGGACGCGGGCGTGGAGCTGAAGAGCGTGTCGGGCGCAAGCGGCGGGGCGGGCGGCTGTGCGGTGCCGCGCGAGATCGACCAGCTCATTGGCACGACGCTGAAGGCGATTTCGCCCATCCGTGGCATCGCCAACGTCGTGCGGACCGGGACGGCGGGTTATCGCAAGCTGGTGACGGCAGGCGGGATCGTGTCCGGCTGGGCGAGCGAGACCGGCGCGCGGGCTGAGACGGGGACGCCGACCTTCAACGAGATCGTGCCGCCGGCGGGCGAGCTGTTCGCCAATCCGGCCGCTTCCCAGGCGATGCTGGACGATGCGCAGTTCGATGTCGAGGGCTGGCTGGCGAACGAGATCGCCCGCGAGTTCGCGGTGGCGGAGGGCGCGGCCTTCGTGAACGGCAATGGCACGAACAAGCCCAAAGGCTTTCTGACCTATACCACCACCAACGAGGCGGACAGCGTGCGCGCCTTCGGTTCGCTGCAATATGTGGCGTCGGGGGCGGCGGGCGCGTTCGTGGGGAGCAATCCGCAGGACAAGATCATCGACCTGATCCAGAGCCTGCGCGCGCCATACCGGCAGGGCGCGAGCTTCGTGATGAACAGCGCGACGCTGGCGGTCATACGCAAGATGAAGACGACCGACGGCGCCTTCATCTGGCAGCCTGGCCTGAGCGCCGCGCAGCCCGCCACGTTGCTGGGCTATCCGGTGGTCGAGGCGGAGGACATGCCCGACATCGCGGCGAACAGTCTGTCGATCGCCTTCGGCAATTTCCAGATGGGCTATGTCATCGCCGAACGCAGCGAAACGAGCATCCTGCGCGATCCGTTCAGCAACAAGCCGTTCGTTCATTTCTACGCGGTCAAGCGGATCGGCGGCGGCGTGGCGAACAGCGAGGCCATCAAGTTGATGAAGTTTGCGGCTTCGTGAGGTGAGCCATGGGGGAGGCTTTGCGCCTTCCCCCTCATCCAACTGCGCCTAGGCGGCTTCGCCGCCAAGGCTTCGTATCCTTCTCCCCCGTGGGGGAGAAGGTTTTTTTGTGGGGAGCGGGGCGTGGGGATTACGGGGCTGGAGATGGCGGACCTGGTGCGGGAGGTCTGTTATGATGGGGGGACCGGGCCGCTGACGCCTGGCGGGGCGATGGCGGGGTTTCGCGCCTTTGCCGATGCGGTCGGCGAAGGCGAGGCGTTTCCCTATGTCATCGTCGGGGTGACGCATCCCGAGCAATGGGAGACGGGCAGCGGGTCGCTGGACGGGCTGGGGCGGATCGTGCGGATGCCAGCCGCTTCGTCGGCCGGCGGCGCGGCGGTCGATTTCCTGAGCGGGGAGAAGAGGATCGCGCTGACGCTGCACGCCGGCTGGGCGCAGGCGGTCGAGGCGCATGGGCATGGCATCGGCGATGTCGCCGGTCTGGCGAGTGCGCTGGCGGGGGTCCAGCCGCGCGACGGGCGGCTCGATGCGCTGGCGGGGGTGAGCGCGGCGGCCGATAGCCTGGCCTACTGGACCGGGACGGCGAGCGCGGATGTGACGCCGATCACCGCATTCGGCCGCAGCCTGCTGGGGCAGGTGGATGCGGCGGCGGCGCGTGGCGTGATCGGGCTGGGCAGCATCGCCACACAGGGAGCGGGCAGCGTCGCGATCAGCGGCGGAACGATCAGCGGGCTTGCCTCGCTCGCATCCACCGGCACAGTGACGCGGCAGGGAAGCGGGGTCGTGTCCTTCATCGCCGACCGGACGAGCAGCAATCTCAATTCCGCGATGGAGTTCAAGACGACGGCGGGATCGGTCTTTGTTGGCAACAAGGATGGCGCGTCTTTCGGAATCAGCGGCAGTTCCAACCTTTCGACCGGCAACTGGCTGACGGTGACGTCGACCGGCGTCAGCGCGCCGGGGGTGACGACCGCGAACGCGCAGCTGACCGGCGGGAGCGCCACGGGGCTGAGCGCGCTGGGGGTGACGCAGGGCGCGGCTGCGGCGAGCGTGACGATCGACAGCAATGCCGGGCAATTTGCGGGCGTGAGCCTGCGGAGCGGCACGTCGCTGCGCTGGACCCTGCGGAAATCCAACGGCGCGGAGAGCGGATCGGCGGCCGGGTCCGACTTCGTGCTGCACCGGCATGACGACAGCGGGGTGGCGTTGGGCGCGGCGTTCCAGATCAGCCGGGCGAGCGGCATGAGCCAGTTCGACGGGGTGGTCGCGCCGCTGACCGACAATGCGCGCACGCTCGGCACGGCAGGGCAGCGATGGTCGGTGGTCTATGCCGCGACCGGCACGGTCAACACGTCCGACGCGCGGGCGAAGCGGGACGTCGGCGCGGTGGACGCGGCTTTGCTCGACGCCTGGGGCGATGTCGGGTGGCGGGTTTTTCGCTTCGTCGACGCGTGGGCGGCGAAGGGCGAGGCGGCGCGGTGGCATGTGGGCCTGATCGCGCAGGAGGTGCGCGACGCCATCGATGCGCGGCTGGGGACAGGCGCTGCGGTGCGGCTGGGGCTGCTGTGCCACGACGAATGGGACTCGCAGAACGATGAGGATGGGGCCGAGGTGCGGCCTGCCGCGGACCGATGGGGGCTGCGTTACGAGGAGATATTCGCGCTGGAGGCGGCATGGCAGCGGCGGCGGATCGATCGCATCGAAGCGCTGCTGGAGGCGGGCGATGCAGGGTGATCCGGTCGGCGCGGCGGCGCTGGGCGAGCAGCGTGTCGGCATGACGGGCTGGGAGGGGCCGTGGGGACCGGGGGTGCGGCCGGGCGCGGCGATGCGGCCGCGCGCCGAGGTGCGGACCGAGCGGCCGGCTGAAGACAGGGGGGACAGGGTGCGATGAGCCTGCATATCAAGGATCCGGGGGCGCGGATCGACCATGCGATCGACTGGTCCGCCTATCTGGCGGGGCAGAGCCTGATCGCCAGCCTGTGGGAGGTTGCGCCGGTCGAGGCGGGCGGGCTGGCGGTCGACGCCAGCGCCTATGAGGCGCAGCGCAGCAGCGCGCGGCTGTCGGGTGGGGTCGTGGGGCATGTCTATCGGCTGACCAACCGGGTGACGCTGTCCGATGGTCAGCTGGACGAACGATCGGTGACGATCCGGGTGGAGGAGCGCTGATGCTGGAGGAACAGGAGAGCGGGGCGCTGGCGGCGCCAATGGCGGAGCTGAAAGCCTATCTGCGGATCGAGAGCGGCGGGGAAGATGCGGTGCTTGCCGGCCTGCTGCGGAGCGCGGTGGCGCTGTGCGAGCAGTTTGTCGGGCAATGGCTGATCTCGCGGACGGCGCGGGAGACGGTGGCGGCTGACGGTGGCTGGCAAAGGCTGGCGGCGCGGCCGGTGCTGAGCATCGAGACGGTCGAGGCGGTGGATGATGCGGGGGGGCGCGAGACGTTGCCTGTCGGTGCCTATGCGATCGACATCGATGCGGCGGGTGACGGGTGGGTGCGATCGACCCGTGCGGGCGAGACGCGGCGGCTGGCGGTCACCTACCGCGCCGGGATGGCGGGCGAGCTGAACGGCGTGCCCGAAGCGTTGCGGCAGGGGATCGTGCGGCTGGCGGCGGAGCATTTCCTGGCGCGGGGCAGCGAGAGCGCAGCCCCGCCCGCCGTGGTGAGCGCGCTGTGGCGGCCGTTCCGGCGGATGCGGCTGGCATGAGGGCGGCGCTGGCGCGGATGGCGGAGGCGCGGGCGGCGCGGTGGCGCGACCGGATCGTCGCGGCGCTGGCGGATGCGGGCGTCGAGGCGGGAATCGAGGGTGAGGCGGTGCGGGCGTCGGGGCGCGGGCTGCTGGCGCGCCGGGCGCGCGACCTGGCGCTGCGCGAGGCAGGGAGAGGGCTATGAGCGCGGAAGTGGCGGTGCGGGCGGCGGTGATCGCGGCGTTGCGGGGCGACCCGACGCTGATGGACCAGATGAACGGCCTGTATGACGGCGAGCCGGCACGGGCGGCGGCGCCCTATGGTGCGGTGGGCGAATGCCTGGGCGCGGATTGGGGCGGCAAGGACATTGAGGGGCGCGAGCTGCGGCTGACTGTGGCGCTGGTGGTGACGGACGAGACGCCGGCGCGGCTGGGCGGGATGATCGCGCGGGTCGAGCCTGCGATCGGTGCGGCGGGACTGGTGGACGGCTGGCGGATCGTCAGCGCGCGGCTGCTGCGGTCGCGGGTGGCGCGCAGCGGTGCGGGGGGATGGCGCGCGAGCGTGGACTATCGGTTGCGGGTGGTGCGGGAGTAATTCGAGGCCCTCTATGCGCCGGGGAACCAAAACATGATCGGTCCAGAGAGGTGTGGGAGGGGAGGCGTGGCGTCGCCCTCACCTTCCCACTCGGCTGCGCCGAGCGGGCCCCTTCCTCTCCCGATGGGAGAGGAGATTGGTTGCGATCAGCTGGGGCGGCTGCTTTCTTCGTAGTTTTCGGTGATGTTGGTCACATAGTCGGCGATCTGTTCGTCGGCATCGGCACTGGCGGCCGCGTCCGACATTTTGTCCGCCTTGTCCTGTGCAATGATGGCGGTGCGGAAGGCCGCTTCCTTGTCGGCGCAGGCTTTCTTCATTGCGGCCTGGAAGTCGCCGAGGCTGAGCTTGGCATCGAGCGCGGGCTGGATCTGCGCGCCGAGGCACTTGGAAAATTCCTTGCGGCCATTGCCGACGGCGTCGGCGAGATTGGGCGTGGATGCCGCGCCGAACATCAGCGCGAGCGAAGCGGCAATGATCATCTGAACCTCTCCATATCCGGCATTTGGCACGGTTTATCTGAAGAAAGGATGCGCCATGGGCGTCGAAAAGGGAAGTGCATTTTTGCTGAAAGTCGGGGATGGCAACATTCCCGCAACATATTCCACCGTCGCCGGGATGCGGACGACGCAGCTGTCGGTGAATGGCGAGGCGGTCAACATCACCAGCAAGGATTCGGGCGGCTGGCGCGAATTGCTGTCGGGCGCGGGGGTGCGATCGGTCAGCGTGTCGGCGGCGGGGCTGTTCACGGGTTCGGCGGCCGAGGTTCGCATCCGCAACCATGCGCTGACGGGCACGATCGACCAGTATGAGCTGAGTTTTGAGAGCGGCGAGCGGATGCGCGGGCGCTTCCTGGTGACGCGGCTCGACTACGCCGGCGACTATAATGGCGAGCGCAATTATGCGTTGAGCCTGGAAAGCTCCGGCCCGGTGGTGAGCGAATGAGCGGCGTTGTGGCGAACCCGGTGCGGGGAGAGGCGGCGCTGGAGCTGGGGGGCGAGACGCTGCGGCTGCGGCCGAGCTTTGCCGCGCTGGTGGCGGCGGAACAGGAGCTGGGGCCGCTGTTCGACCTGGTCGAGCGGGCGACGGACGGGAAGCTGTCGCTGGGCGATCTGGTGGCGTTGTTCTGGCACTGCCTGGTCGACCGCGAGGCGATGACGCGCGAGGCGCTGGGCGAGGCGGTGGTCGCGGTGGGACTCGCCAAGGTAACGCCGGCGCTCAAGGCCATGTTGCAGCAGATATTGGCGGGGAAGTGACGGGCTTTGCAGAGGCGGCAAGCCGGCTGGCGGGGGTTGCCGGGTGGCTGCTCGGCTGGCGGCCGGAGGAGTTTTGGCGCGCGACGCCGGCGGAGCTGGCGGCGGTTTTGCGGGCGGCTGGTGGTGAGGACGAGGCCGGGGCTGGGGTCGACGGCGCGGAGTTGCGGCGGTTGATGGGGGTGATGCCGGACTGAGGGCTGAGGTCTGCTCTTGGGGCACGCCCCCACCCCAACCCCTCCCCTGAAGGGGAGGGGCTTTAGAAGGTCAGGAGGGCTTCATGGACGAAGAGATCGAGACGCTGGTGGTGCGGGTGCGGGCGGATACCGCCGGGCTGGGCCGTGATGTCGAGGCGATGCGCGCGGGGCTGGAGGGGACTCTGGGCGATGGCGCCGAGCGAGCCGGGCGGCGGATCGAGCAGGGGCTGTTGCGCGCGGTGCGGACCGGCAAGTTCGGGTTCGAGGATCTGAAGCGGATTGCGGTGAGCGTGCTGGACGAGATCGCCGCCGGTGCATTGCGGGGGGCGATGGGGAGCGGCGGTGGTGGCGGGGGTGGGCTGGCGAGCCTGGGGGCGTCGCTGCTGACATCGGTGCTGGGGCTGCCGGGGCGGGCCACAGGCGGGCCGGTGGCGCCGGGGCGTGGCTATATCGTCGGTGAGCGCGGGCCGGAATTGTTCGTGCCGACGAGCAGCGGGCAGGTGGTGACAGGCGGCGTGGGCGCACGCGACGTGCGGGTGAGCATCGCCGTGCGCGGGCAGGGCGGCGAGAGCGAGCCGCGACTGCTGGCGCGCAGCGCGCGGCAGGTGGCGCGGGCGGTCAGGGGAGCACTGATGTGAAAGGGACTTGGCGATGAGCAGGGGATATTGGCTGGCCGACGCGCGCGGCGGGCAGGAGGCGCGCTTCATCAAGCGCTTCGCAGCGAGCCACTGGACCGTGAACTTCCCCCGGCCGATGATGGCGAGCGTGGTGACGAGCGCACCGGATGCCGTGCGGGTCGATGCGGTCTTTTACGGGTCGGGCGATCTGGCGGGGCTGATCTGGGAGGCGGAGGATCGGTGGAGCCATCCTCTGCTCGCCTATGAGACGAGCCGGGACTTTCGCGCCTGTACCTTGTCCTTTCGCTGGCGGAGCGGCGGGCTGCGCCGGCTGGACGAGACGCATGGGCCGACGCTGACGATCGAGGGGCGGGACGCCGAGGGCAATCCGAAGGCGTGGTATGTGCGGCTGTGGAACTATGCCAGCGGCACGCCGGAAGATGCGGAGATCATGCTGGATTTTTCAGCGCTGGAAGGCGGCTTCCTGCTCCCCGACGAGGCCGATCCGGTGTGGGCGGGCGATGTCGACCGCATGTTCATATCGCTGGTGCCGCCCGATTATGACACGGGATCGACCGCCTTCGCCACGGCGCAGCAGGGGTGGGCGGAGCTGAGCGGCATCGCGTGCGACGGGTCGGGATCGGTGCTGGAGATGGGCGACGTGATGCTGCCCGAACATGGCTTTAGCATGGCGACGGGCTATGACGATTGCTTCAACCAGACGCCGGCGCGGGTGGTCGACGCGATCCTGGCGCTCGGCTATCGCGGGGCGATCAACCATTATGTGGGGATGAGCCATTATTTCCGGCTCGAACGGGTCGGGGAGGGGCTGTACGTCAGCCTGACGGGCGGGGTGCTGAATGCGCCGTGCGTGGCGTGGCACCGGGATTTCGCGGCGCGCGCCAAGGCGATGGGCTTCGATGTCATCTGGTCGCTGTCCTATGAATTGTTCGACGCGCATTGCTGGAACGACTGGAAGCAGCGGGCGGAAAATGGCGATCCGGCGCTGACCGGATGGGTGCCGCCCTCCACCTTGCTGTCGCCCGCGCATGAAGGCGCGATGGGCTATCTGCATCAGGTGGCGGGGGCATTTGTTTCCATCGGGTTGGACGCGGACATGCCGATCCTGTTTCAGGTCGGTGAGCCATGGTAGTGGGTGATGCCGGCAGACGGGCGGATATGCCTGTATGACGATGCGGCGCGGGCGGCGCTGGGTGGGAGCCCGGTGTCGATCCCGAGTGTGTGGGGGAGCCTGGACGCCGGGCAGAAGGCGCTGCTCGACGCGGCGGGGGCTTTGCTGGCGGCGTCGACGGCTTCGCTGTGCGCGCACGTGAAGGATGTCGCGCCCGGCGCGGTGACGCATCTGCTCGCCTATCTGCCGACGATCCTCGACCCGCGCGCGCCGGAGGCCAAGCGCGCCAACATGCCGATCGGCTGGGCATCGCCCGCCTTCGACGTGCTGCAACTGGAGGATTATGACTGGGTGACGGAGGGGCGGCCCAACCTGACCGCGCGCGGCATTGACCTTGCGACCGAGCGGTTGGGCTATCCGGTGGGGGAACAGCATTATTTTGCCGGTTTCGTGCTGCTGCCCGGATAGGCCGGGCAGTGGCGCGAGATCATGGCGGCGGCGGAGCAATCGGTCGCGCGGGGGACGGCGGCGACCTTCCTCTGGGCGCTGCCCCAGGTGTGCCGCGATGGCTTCACCTGTTTCTCAATCCAAGGGGAGGATGATGTGCAAGCCTTTGACGATGTGCTGTTTCCGCTTGCCATCGGGCGCGAGGCGAGCGTCAGCCCGGCCTTTTCGACGCAGATCATCGAGAGCGTGAGCGGGCATGAGCGGCGGAGCAGCGACTGGGCCGACGCGCGGTTGAGCTATGACGCCGGGCCGGGGGTGCGGTCCGAGGCGGATATGGCGCGGCTGGTGGCGTTTTTCCGGGCGCGCAGAGGAGCGGCGCGCGGGTTCCGCTTCACCGATCCCTATGACGATCGCAGCGGCGCGCCGGGCGTGGCGCCCTCGCCGATCGACCAGCTTCTGGGAACGGGCGATGGAGTGCGGGCGAATTTCCAGCTGATGCGCCATTATGGCGAGGGCGAGGAGGCGCAGGCGCGGATCATCACCCGGCCGGTGGCGGGGAGCATCCGGGTGGCGGCCGATGGCATCGAACTGACGAGCGGATGGAACCATGCGGGGCTGGGCGTGATCGCGTTCGATGTCGCGCCGGTGAGCGGCGTGATGCTGACCGCGGGCTATCGCTTCGACGTGCCGGTGCGCTTTGCCGAGGACCGGCTGGAAATCAACCGCGCGACCTTTGCCGCCGGGGAAGCGCCGTCGGTGCCGCTGGTGGAGATACGCGAATGAGCGACGCGGAGATATTGGGCAAGCCGCTCTGCACGCTCGCTTTCTGCTGGCGGCTGGCGCGGCGCGACGGGGTGACGATTGGCCTCACCAGCCATGATCGCGACCTGGAGATTGGCGGACTGCTCTATCGCGCGACGCCGGGGATGACGCCATCGGCGGTGCGGCGCGGAATCGGGCTGGAGGGCGAGGACAGCGATGTCGCGGGCGCGCTGTCGAGCGCGGCGATCAGCGAGGCTGACCTGATGGCGGGGCGCTGGGACGGGGCGGCGCTGGAGCTGCGGCTGACCGAATGGGAGGAGCCCGGCGCATTGTGGCTGCTGCTGGCGGCGGGTGAGATCGGCGCGGTGGCGCGCAAGGGGGCGGCTTTTACCGCCGAGCTGATCGGGGCGGCGGCGGTGCTGGGCGCGCCGGTTGCGCCGTCGACCTCGCCCGATTGCCGCGCGCGGCTGGGCGACCGGGATTGCAGGGTCGATATGGCGATGCGGCGGCGGGTGGTGGCTGTGGGTTCCGTGGCGGACAATGTGGTGGCGGCGAGCGGTCTGGCGGCCGGCGATTACGCGTTCGGGACTTTGCGCTGGCTGGGCGGGGCGAATGCCGGGCTGACGCAAGCCGTGGTGGATAATGGCGCGGGCAGCGTGGCGCTGGCCGATGCGCCGGCCTTTGCGGTGGCGGCAGGGACGCTGGCGCTGCTGACGCAAGGGTGCGACCGGCAGATCGGGACGTGCGCCGGGCGCTTCGGCAATGCGGTCAACTTTCGCGGCGAGCCTTATCTGCCGGGGATGGACCTGCTGACCCGATACCCCGGCGCATGAGCGCGGTGGTGGCGCGGGCGCGCGCTTTGCTTGGTGCGCCCTTCCGCTTGCATGGGCGCAGCGCGGCGGGGGTGGATTGCGTGGGCCTCGCGGTGTTGGCGTTCGGGCGGGATGCGCCCTGCCCCTGTGGCTTGCGGAGCGGGGACAAGGATTGGGCGGCGCGCTGGCTGGCGGCGGCGGGGATGCGACGGGTGCCGGATGGCGGTGCGGGCGATCTGGCGCTGGTGCGACCGGCGCCGTTGCAGTTGCATCTGATGATCGCGAGCGGAACGGGCTTCATCCACGCCCATGCGGGGCTGGGCCGGGTGGTGGAAATGCCGGGCGCGTCGCCCTGGCCGGTGATCGGCTGGTGGCGCGCCTGAAAACAGGGGGACGATGATGGCGACGGTGGTGCTGACGGCGGTGGGGAGCGTGCTGGGCGGGCCGATCGGCGCGGCGATCGGGGCGGTGATCGGCAATGTCATCGACCATGAGGTGCTGTTCAAGCCCAAGGGGCGGGAAGGGCCGCGCCTGTCCGACTTGCAGGTGCAGACATCGACCTATGGGGCGCAGGTGCCGAAGTTGTTCGGCACCATGCGGGTTGCAGGGACGGTGATCTGGGCGAGCGACCTTAAGGAAACCAAGAGCAGGAGCGGTGGCGGCAAGGGGCGGCCGAGCGTCACCAGCTACAGCTACTCGGCGAGTTTCGCCGTCGCGCTGTCGGCGCGGGCGATCGGGCAGGTGCGGCGCATCTGGGCGGACGGCAACCTGTTGCGCGGGGCGGCGGTGGATTTCAAGACGGAGGTCGGCGCATTTCGCGTGCACAGGGGCGGCGGCGACCAGCCGGTCGATCCGCTGATCGCGTCGGCGCAGGGGATAAGCGCGACGCCGGCGCATCGCGACATGGCCTATGTGGTGTTCGAAGATCTGGCGCTGGCGGACTATGGCAACCGCATTCCTTCGCTCACTTTCGAGGTGGAGGCGGACGCCGGGTCGGTGCCGATCGGGGCGATCGGGGCGGCGTTGAGCGGCGGGCGGCTGGGCGGCGAGGCGCTGGGCAGCGTGGACGGCTTCGCGGCGAGCGGGGCGGATGTGCGCGAGGCGATGACGCCGCTGGTCGATGCCTATGGACTGGCGCTCGACGGACTGCGGTTGGTCGCGGCGGGTGGCGAGGCGGCTGGGGCAGTCGGCGATCGGGTGGCGCGGGTCAACGGGCGGGCTGTCGATCCGGTCGAGCGGTCGGGCGGAGCGGCGGACACGGTGCCGGTCGCGCTCAGCCTGCGTCACCATGATGCCGCGCGCGACTATCAGGCGGGGGTGCAAAAGGTGATGCGGCCCGGTGCCGGACGGCAGGAGCGGGGCATCGAACTGCCCGCCGTGCTCGATCCCGATGCGGCGCGACGGCTGGCGGCGGAGCGGCTGGGCGCCGCCTGGACCGGGCGCGAAACGATGACGCTGCGCTGTGGCTGGGACATGCTGACGATCGCGCCGGGGATGATCGTGACGGTCGGCGGTGTGGGCGGGCTGTGGCGGGTGGAGGAGCGCGAGTGGGAGGCGATGGCGGTGCGACTGTCGCTGCGGCGGGTTCCGGGCGCGGGCGGCACCTTGCCGGCAGGCGCGTCCTCGGGCGTGATCGTGCGACAGCCGGATGCGCCGCACGGGGCGACCTACCTCATTCTGGCCGATTTGCCGCCGCTGCGCGAAGGGGTGGCGAACGCGCCGCTGCTGGTGGCTGCTGCGAGCGGCGGCGCTGGCTGGCGGAGCGCGGCGCTGTTCGTGATGCGCGAGGGCGGCGAGGCGGTGCCGGCGGGGCGCAGCGCCGGGCGGACGGTGATGGGGACGGTCGAGGGGGTGCTGCCGCCGGGAAGCTGGGCGCTGGAGGATCGGGACCATGCGCTGACGGTCACCTTGCTGGCGCCGGACATGGTGGTGGGCGGCGCGGACGAGGTGGCGCTGGGGCAGGGGGCGAATCTGTGCCTGGTCGGGCGGGAACTGATCCAGTTTGCCGTCGCCGAGCCGCTTGGGGGGGCGGCCTGGCGGCTTCGGGGATTGCGACGCGGGCTGCGCGGGACGGAGTGGGCGATGGCGGCGCATGAGGACGGCGAGCCTTTCTTGCTGATCGAGGAAGAGAGGCTGGTCGAGCCGCTCGCCGCGCTGGGGGTGGCGGGCGAGGTCGGCGGGACGCTGCGCGTGGCGGCGCTGGGGCTGGGCGATGCCGACGCGGTGGAGGCGACGACCCCGATCAGCGGCGAGGCGCTGATCCCGCCCGCGCCGGTGCACCTGACCGCGCGCGCGCAGGAAGGCGACGTCACGCTGCGCTGGGTACGGCGCAGCCGGGCTGGATGGCGATGGAGCAATGGCGCGGATGTGCCGCTGGCCGAGGAGAGCGAGCGCTATGCCGTGCGGTTGCTGAATGGCGAGACGGTGCTGCGGAGCGCCGAAACGGCAGTGCCCGAATGGACTTACACGGCGGGCATGATCGCGGCGGATGGCGCGTCGGGGCTGACGCTGACGGCCGAGGTGGCGCAGATCGGTACGCTGGCGACGGGACGGGCCGCGCGCCGGACGATCACGATCTGACGATCAGGGAAAGGACGAAATATGGATACGACCCCGCGCTGGGCGCTGCCGATGCTGTTTGCCGGTCAGGCGCAGAAGGAGATTTTTCACAATGAGGCATTGGTGCTGATCGATGCGCTGCTGCACGGGCGAGTGGAAAGCGCGGACGTGACGACGCCGCCCGGCGAGCCGGCCACCGGGCAATGCTGGATCGTTGCGGCAGGTGCGAGCGGGGCGTGGGCCGGGCAGGTGGACGCGATCGCCTGCTGGAGCGGCGGAGGATGGCGGTTTCTGCCGCCGAGAGCCGGGTTGCAGGTGGATGTGACGGACCGTGGCCACGCGCTTTTTCATGATGGCGCGCAATGGCGCGATGCAGCATTGCGCGAAGACGGTCTATATCTGGATGATGAACGGATCGTCACGATGCGCCAAGGCGCAATTGCCGAGGCTTCGGGGGGCGACGTGATTGACGTGGAAGCCCGCTCAACCATAGCCGCCATTCTGGACGCTTTGCGGCAACATGGCTTAATTGAGATATGATATTGCAGTATTTCGAATTTTTTACACTTGTTCGCTGACGCTATTTACCGAAGCCCCGAATTTAGCCTGGATGCCCCGATTTAGATGCTTGAGTGCGCTATTTTTGCAACGGTTTCACTAAATGTGGACTTGCCATGAAACCTTCTTCCCGATACAGGGTTTCAGCAGTCCTTCGTGACACTTTTGAAAGGGGAATCCAAATGCGGAAGCTTGCCCTCGCGGCTGCGCTTGCGACGAGTGCCCTGGCCGGTCCGGCCTTGGCGCGTGACAACAGCTGGTATATCGGCGCCGACGCCGGCGTGCTGTTGGTCGAAGACCAGGACCTCGACTTTTCCGGTCCGGGTCTGACCCGCGACTTCAACGACGTCGATTATCATAAGGGTTATGATTTCGACGGCAATATCGGTTATGATTTCGGTGGTTTCCGTCTGGAGGCCGAAGCGGCCTACAAGCGCGCTGAGGTCGATCTCGACAAGAGCGGCTTCGGCGGCGCTGCCTCGGCTCTTTCGTTCATGCTGAACGGCCTGCTCGACTTCGGTCCCGATGACGGCCTGCAGGGCTTCGTCGGCGGCGGCGTCGGCGTGTCGCGTGCCAAGATCGCCAACGATGCTGTCAACGACAGCGACACCGGCTTCGCCTGGCAGGCGATTGCGGGCGTCCGCTACCCGCTGACCAGCAATGTCGACGTTTCGCTGAAATATCGCTTCTTCAACCAGGACGATATCAAGCTCGTCTCGGCCTTCACCGGCGCTGGCGGCCCTGCCGGTTCGACCGTCGACACCAAGCTGCGTACGCACAGCCTGCTGCTCGGCCTGACCTACAACTTCGGCGCTCCGGCTGAAGCGGCTCCGCCGCCGCCGCCTCCCCCGCCGCCTCCGCCGCCTCCCCCGCCGCCGCCTCCGCCGCCTCCGGCTGAAGCGTGCAACCCCGGGCCGTACATCGTCTTCTTTGAATGGGACAAGTCGGACATCACGCCTGACGCGGCCACCATTCTCGACAACGCGGTTTCGGCCTACAGCAGCTGCGGCAGCGCCCAGGTCATGCTGGCGGGTCACGCGGACCGTTCGGGTTCGGCCTCGTACAACGTCGGTCTGTCGCAGCGTCGCGCCGACTCGGTCAAGGCATACCTCACCTCCAAGGGTATTCCTGACGGCGTCATCACGACCCAGGCCTTCGGTGAATCGAAGCCCCGCGTCGAGACCGCCGACGGCGTTCGCGAAGTGCAGAACCGTCGCGTGGAAATCAGCTACGGCCCCGGCGCGGGCATGTAAGCTGGCTTCCGACCTGCGGGACGGAAACAGAAGAGGGGCTGGTCGCAGGACCGGCCCCTTTTTCGTAGGCGCGGCAGGATGACAAATCGGTGCGAATGAGCAACAAAATGGCGGGCGCGGCGTTCGTTGCCTGATCCCTCGTTTCTGCAGGAGCATGCCATGAAAATACTGCCGCTCGCCGTCCTTCCACTAGCGATCGGCATGGCCGGATGCGCCACCGCTGGGTCTGCTCCCGCCGCCCCAACCGCTACGGCCGCTCTAGCGGCGGCGGACGGATCATCACGCGGCACTGCGACCGTGACGCAGGCGGTTGACGGCTTGCATGTCGTCGTGAAGGCGCAGGGGGTGAGCCCCGGCGTTCATGCGGTGCATATCCACACTACGGGGCAGTGCATCGGTCCTGACTTCACCAGCGCGGGCGGCCACTGGAACCCGATGAGCCGCAAGCATGGCAAGGACAACCCGGCCGGCATGCATATGGGCGACATGCCCAACATGACTGTCGGGTCTGACGGGATGGGCGCGATCGAATATCATCTGCCCGATGGCACGATCAGCGGCGGCGCGACGCCGCTGCTCGATGCGGACGGCGCGGCGATCGTGATCCACGCGCAGGCGGACGACAATGTCACCGACCCGACCGGCAATGCCGGCGGCCGGGTGGCGTGCGGTGTGCTGACGGCGGGGTAAGACTGTCGAACTGCGATCAGCGCGTCGCGCCGTCAGCTGGGTAGTCATCCACGGAATGATAGGTCGCGCCGGCGTGGCCGGTGCGGCTTTCAAACAGGATGAAGCGATCGACCAGGAAAGGCGTGCCGACCAGTCCGGCGTGGCGCGCGAGAAAGGGATCTACCGCGCCGCCGAGCCGGCCGAAACGGGCCAGGGTGACGTGCGGCAGATAGGCGCGGCCTTCCGGCGGCAGGCCGACCGTTACGCAGGCGCGGTCGATCTTTTTATGAAGCGCCTCCAGCGCCTCGCGCGGCCGGACGCCGGCCCAGAGCGTATCGACAACATGTCTTCGCTCGAAATGGCCGACACCGCACATGTGGATGGCGAAAGGCGCGAAGCGGATCGTCGCCAGCGCGTCGGCCAGATCCTCGGCGCGGCGGCGGTCGACCTCTCCCACGAAACGCAGCGTCAGATGCAATTGCGCGTCATCCTGCCAGCGGGCGTGTTCGACCCCGCCCATCAGCGCGAGGAGGAAGGCGCGCTGGTCGGCGGGCGGGCGGATGGCGACGAACAGGCGGTGCATGAGCGTCCATATAGGATGGGGACGCCGCCGCGCCATGCGGGTTTGGCTTGAACTTGATCGCGCGAGGGCCGATAATGGGAGCGCCGGCACGGATGGCCGGCGAAGGAGATGATTTCATGGCCAACTGGTCCGACCCCCGTTCCGACATTGCGGGCTTTGGCGGCGCCACCGCTGCGCGCGGCGAGGCGTTCGACGCCGGGCTGCGCCGTTATATGCTGTCGGTCTATAATTATATGGCGAGCGGCGTCCTGCTGACGGGCATCGTCGCGCTGCTGTTTGCCAACAGCGGTATGGCGGAGGCCGTATTCTACGGCCCGGGCATCCTGAAATATGTCGTGATGTTCGCGCCACTGATTTTCGTCATGGTATTGAGCTTTGGCATCAATCGCCTGTCCACCGTGGCGGCGCAGGGCTTGTTCTGGGCCTATGCGGCGGTTATGGGCGTGTCGCTGTCCTACATCTTCCTCGCCTATACCGGCACGTCGATCGCGCAGACCTTCTTTGCGACGGCAGCGGCCTTTGCGGGGCTGAGCCTCTGGGGCTATACGACCAAGAAGGATTTGTCGGGCTTCGGCACCTTCCTGATCATGGGTGTGGTGGGCCTGCTGGTGGCGAGCCTCATCAACCTGTTCCTGCGGTCGAACGCGATGAGCTTGGTCATCAGCGGCGTTGGCGTCCTGCTGTTCGCGGGTCTGACGGCCTATGACACGCAGAAGATCAAGAGCATCTACGCGCACGTCGCGGGCACCGATATGATGGGGAAATCGGTGGTGATGGGGGCGCTGAACCTCTATCTCGACTTCATCAACATGTTCCTGTTCCTGCTGCGGCTGTTCGGCGATCGTCGCTGAGGCGCGGAAAAGGATGAAAATGGGAAGGCCCGGCGGAGCGATCCGCCGGGCCTTTATCGTGCGCTTGCCCGTCAGTCCTGCTTTTGCATCTTGGCGATCAACGCGGTGTCTATCTCCTTCTGCCGTTGATAGGCCGGGCGCTCGCGCAGGCGGGCGGCATAATCCTCGAAGGCGGGGCGGCTGGGGATGGAGTTGAAGCTGAGACCCCAGTCGATCTGCGCGCCGACATAGACGTCGGCAGCAGTAAATTGGTCGCCGCAAATCCAGGCGCAGCCGGTCACCGCGCGTTCGAGCGCGTCGATCGCTTCGTCAAAGCTGCCATAGCCGGCCATGCGCTCGCGCCCTTCCGGCACGACGAAGCCGAGTGCGCGGTTGGTGACGGCGGCCTCGACCGGGCCGGCGGCGAAGAAGAGCCAGCGATAATAGTCGTGGCGCTCGGTCAGCGGCGGCGCGAGGCCGGCATCGGGAAATGCGTCGGCCAGGTAGGCGCATATGGCGGCGCATTCGGTCACGACTTTGCCGTTGTGCACGATGCTCGGCACCTTGCCCATCGGGTTGATGGCGCGATAGGCGGCATCCTTCATCGTCGTGCCATAATCGAGGATGACGGCCTCATAGGGCGCGCCGACCTCCTCCAGCATCCAGCGGGCGATCTGCCCGCGCGACATGGGATTGGTGTAGAGGGTGAGTTCATGGGTCATGGCGCTCTCCTGAAACATTGGGCCTGACAGTGGCGCAACGGCTGGCGCGGCGCCACCTCCTTGTGATCTCAGCAACCCACGCCCATTGCGCCGCCCAACATCCCGCCAAGACCGCCGCAGCGCTTCTTCCTGGGCCTGGGCTGTTCGGCCGGTTCGTCGGCCTCGTCCACTGCGCCGGCATCGCTCATCATGGCGCTCATGTCCGGTCCGTTGAGCATCCACATGCTGTTGGAACGATAACGGACGCGGGCGATCCATTCGGGCTTCCAGGCGATCTTGGGATCGGCGGGGCGGGGCGGATAGGCGAAACTGGCTTCCGGGCCATAGGCGTACAGGCTGCCCATCAGCATCTCGCCGGCCGCCTGGCCGACGGCGGCCGGGAGGGTGCAACTGGTCTGGCTGGGCGGCAGGACGATCTTCTGCGCGATCAGCTTCTGCACGGACGCGGGGGAGATCCATTCCCAGACCGGGCCGCCAAAAGCCTGGCTGGCTGAGGAGGCCCACCAGACCATGTCGCCATTCTCTTTTGCGCCGAACGCCCAGGCATAATAGCCGGTCGCCTGGGGCAGCGCGTTCCAGCTGATCTCGGTCGCACCGCCGGGCAACGGCTTCGACCGGCCGGCGATGGCGGGCATGAAATCCTGCTTCAGGTTGAAGGCGATGTCGGGGCTGTAATTGCCGGCGATGCGATGGTCGCCGATCAGCGAGGCGTTGGCGGGCACCATCTTGCGCGTCTGGCCGTTAGGCCATTCGCCATAGGTGCGGCTGTTTGACGCGCGGACCTGCCATTCCTGGGGGATGGCGGAGCCGGTCATGTAGAGGCCGGGCGGGATCTGGCCCTTGGCGATCTTGGCGAAATCGACGATGACGGGCTGGCCAGCACCGGGCGTCGCGCCGCAGCCCCAATAGATGAGGAGGCGGCCCTTGGGACGCTCGCCGGGAATGGCCTGATCCTCGCTGGGGGCGACGCGCGGGGTCACGAGCGGGACCGACGCGCCGAGGCCCACGCCGGCAGGGAGGAAATGGTCGGCGGCGGGCGCGCCGCTCGCGGGCGCGCGGATGGAACCGAGGCGCAGCACCAGTTCGTGCATCGCCTGGGGACGGCCGCCCATCATCATGCCCATGGCCGCGCCCATGCCGCCTCCACCCCCGGCCATGGCGGCCATGCCGGACATGGTGCCGGCGTCGATCGTGTAACGGGCCACGGGGCCGGATGCCTGCTGGCTGGAGCCGGGGGCCGTGAGGAGCGCCAGGGCGGAAAGGGAGAGAGCGGCGCGGGTGACGCGCGAGGGAAATCTGTGCTGCACGACATCTGTTCCTTGATCGTTGCGGAAGAGATGCGACCTTTTTTATGCGAAGACGGCGTATAGCAGAGAATGCCGTCGCGGGGGAGGGGGAAGGTCAGATGCGGCGGACGCCGCTGCCGAGCCGTCCCACGCTCTCCAAGGCTGTCGTCCGTGAACGGCTACTTTGCGATCACGACCGATCCGGCGAAGTCGGGCAGGGGAACAAAGCAGGCCCCGGACGCCTGCACGAATTCATCCACCGCCTTGCGGACGCCCATATAGCGGCGATTGTTGTAGTCGTGCACGAAAATATAGCCGCCGGGGCTGAGACGCTCATAAAACCAGTCCAAGCCGGCACGGGTCGGGTCGTAGAGATCGACGTCGAGGCTGACGAAGGCGAAGGTTTCCTCGATCCCCTCAGCGGTTTCGGGGAAAAAGCCGGGAAAGAACCTGGCTTGATCGCGATACGGCAGCTTGCTTTCCACCAATTCGATGCTGGTATCGACAAAATCCCCGACGATCGCGGAAGAGAAATTGCCCTCGCTTTCCGCACCGAGATCCCGATCGGAAAAGCCGGAAAATGTATCGAATAGATAGAGCGGGCGGTCGGCGAAAAGCCGGTTGATGAGCCGCGCCTGGTCTCCCTTATACACGCCGAGTTCGGCGACAGCGCCGGGAACGCCGCGATCCCGGATTTGGCGCGCCGCGAGGTGGAACGCGATGTTGCGCACCTGATCGCCCGGACCGTCGTCGACCTGCTCCTCCGGCTGCGTCTTGTCCAGATACATGGTTGCCAGGCCAAGCGGTGGCAGACCTATACCGAGCGCATCGTTCAGAATGCGGATGTCGTGATTTGCCTGTTCATGAAGCTGCTGGCTGTAGCTGGGATAATAAGCGACAATCTTTTCCGGGGCGACGCCTTTTTCGATCAGTCCGGCGCGGATCGGGTCGACAGCGCGGGCGGTGATGACGATGTAGTCAAATTCGATGTTGCTCAGACTGGCAGGATCGATGACCCTGAAGCCATCGACCAGCATGTCATGCTTCGAGGCGTCGTTGTCGCTCAACGCCAGCACGGTTGTCTCTTTGGGCACCATGCTCAGGAAATCCTTCGCTGCGCTGCCCGACCCAAAGACGATAATGTTCATGATACACTCCCCAGACTCGCCATGGGTGTAGTCAGCGGAATGTGGAGAAACAAGGCGTTAGATAAGGCGGCCAGGCGACCAGGCATCTGAACTTTCGTGAGCGATATTGGGCGGGAAGACAGGATGCCTGCGAAAAGGGCGGCCCTTGCGAGCCGCCCTTTTGCGTTTTGCCACCCGAACGGCGCCTTATTTCGTGCTTTCGCTCGCCTTGGCCTTGCCGCCCTTCTTGCCCTTTTTGGGCGCGGCGGGGGTGATCTCGAAGGCCAGGGCATCGTCCTTCATATGGACATGGACCTCGCCGCCATGGACCAGCTTGCCGAAGAGCAGTTCCTCGGCCAGCGGCTGCTTGATCTTCTCCTGCATCAGACGGCCCATCGGGCGGGCGCCGTAGAGCTTGTCATAGCCCTTGGCGGTCAGCCATTCCTTGGCCGCCTCGTCCAGCGTGATGTGGACGTCGCGGTCGGCCAGTTGCAGCTCCAGTTGTAGCACGAACTTGTCGATCACGCGCGCGACGATTTCCGGCGGCAGGTATCCGAACGGCACGATCGCATCGAGACGGTTGCGGAATTCCGGGGTGAAGAGCTTCTTCACCGCATCTTCCTGCACATCCTCGCGCGACAATTCGCCAAAACCGATGCTTTCCTTCGCCATGTCCGACGCGCCGGCGTTGGTGGTCATGATAAGGATGGTGTTGCGGAAATCCACCGTCTTGCCGTGGTGATCGGTCAGGCGGCCATTGTCCATCACCTGCAACAGGATGTTAAATAGGTCCGGATGCGCTTTCTCTATCTCGTCCAGCAGCAGGACGCTGTGCGGATTCTGATCGACCGCGTCGGTCAACAGGCCGCCCTGGTCGTAGCCGACATAGCCCGGGGGCGCGCCGATCAGGCGGCTGACCGAGTGGCGCTCCATATATTCCGACATGTCGAACCGCTGGAGCGGGATGCCGAGCAGGCTGGCGAGTTGGCGCGCGACCTCCGTCTTGCCGACGCCGGTGGGGCCGGAGAAAAGATAGTTGCCGATCGGCTTGTCGGGATCGCGCAGGCCCGCGCGCGACAGCTTGATCGCGGACGACAGCACCTCGATCGCCTTGTCCTGGCCGAAGACGACGCGCTTCAAGTCGGTGGTCAGCGATTCCAGCACCGTCTTGTCGTCCGACGACACGGTCTTGGGCGGGATGCGCGCCATGGTCGCGATGACCGCCTCGATCTCCTTTGGGGTAATCGTCTTCTTGCGCTTCGACGGGATCACCAGCATCTGCATCGCGCCGACCTCATCGATCACGTCGATGGCCTTGTCGGGCAGCTTTCGGTCGTTAATGTAGCGCGCGCTGAGTTCCACCGCCGCCTTGATCGCGTCGGGCGTATATTTGACGTGATGATGCTCCTCGAAAGCGCTCCGCAGCCCGGCGAGAATCTTGATCGTGTCCTCAATCGTCGGTTCGTTCACGTCGATCTTCTGGAAGCGGCGCAGCAGCGCCCGGTCCTTCTCGAAATGGTTGCGGAATTCCTTGTAGGTGGTCGAGCCAATGCACCGGATCGTGCCGCCTGACAGGGCCGGCTTCAACAGGTTCGAGGCATCCATCGCCCCGCCGCTGGTCGCGCCGGCGCCGATGACCGTGTGGATCTCGTCAATGAAGAGCACCGCGTGCGGCATCTTTTCCAGTTCGGTGACGACCGCCTTCAGCCGCTCCTCAAAATCGCCGCGATAGCGGGTGCCGGCCAGCAGCGCGCCCATGTCGAGCGAATAGATGACCGCCTCCTTGAGCACGTCGGGCACCTCGCCCTCGACGATCTTGCGCGCAAGGCCCTCCGCGATCGCGGTCTTGCCCACGCCCGGATCACCGACATAGAGGGGGTTGTTCTTGGACCGGCGGCAGAGAATCTGGATGGTGCGATCCACCTCCGCGCTGCGGCCGATCAGCGGATCGACCTTCCCGCGCCCCGCCTTTTCATTGAGGTTGACGGTGAACTGCTCCAGCGCGCTGTCCTTCTTGCCCTTGCCGTCCTGCACCTTCTTTTCCTCCTCGGCGGCGCCCTTGGTCTCCTGACGCTCGGGCTGGGGCGTGCCCTTGCCGACGCCGTGGCTGATGTAGCTGACGGCGTCGAGACGGCTCATATCCTGCTGTTGCAGGAAATAGACGGCGTAGGATTCGCGTTCGGAGAACAGCGCGACGAGCACGTTGGCGCCGGTTACCTCATCCTTGCCGGAGGATTGGACATGCAGGATCGCACGCTGCACCACGCGCTGAAAGCCGCTGGTGGGGGAGGGGTCGGACGCACCCTCGACCTTCAGGCTGTCCAGCTCGGTGTCGAGATAATGGGTGACGGCGTCGCCCAGCTCGCCCAGTTCCACACCGCACGCCTGCATCACCTTCGACGCATGATCGTCATCGATCAGCGCGAGTAGCAGATGCTCCAGCGTCGCATATTCGTGGCGGCGCTCCGACGCGTGGGTCAGCGCATTGTGCAGCGTGGTTTCGAGAGCGGATGCGAAAGAAGGCATTGTCGTTCTACTCCTGGCCCCAAAGAGGGGCGGTACAGAACCTCATGTCGGCATTGCTCGACGCCGGATCAAGGCCGATGCCCTGACCGCCGGAATTGCCAGACTGCCCTAGCCCGAAGCAGCCCTGATGGGCGACGAGGGCGGGGCCTTGGTTCATCGCTTGAATAGCGCCTCGGCACTTGCCTTATGGTTAACGGCGCTTTGCATCTTATGTCGGGTCCGCGCGATTTCCGCCTCCAGGGCAGCGACGCGGGCTTCCAGTTCACCAACGGACAATGGCCCCAGATCCTGTTTGAGCAGGCGGGCCAGCGGATCATCTCCCTTGCGCGGCAGATCGTCATCCAAGTCCATGACAGCCAATGTTGACCCTGCGTCGCACTGTGTCAATAAGGGCGCGCGACCTGCCGCGGATTTCCGGGCAGAACGCGGGGGCAGCGAGGGGGCGGCTGGATCATGGCGGACGGATTTGCGGTGCCTGCGGAGATGATGGCGATCGGCATTGCCACGCCGGGCGGGCCGGAGGCGCTGGTTCCGCAGCGGCGGCCCGTGCCGGTTCCGGGCGAGGGCGAGGTTCTCATCAAGGTCGCAGCAGCCGGGGTCAACAGGCCCGACGTGCTGCAACGGCAGGGCAAATATCCCCCTCCGCCGGGTGCGTCCGACATTCCGGGGCTGGAGGTGGCGGGCACCATCGTCGCCGTCGGCGGCGGCGCGGACAGGCTGGTGGGGCAGAGCGTGTGCGCTCTGATTGCAGGCGGGGGTTATGCCGAATATGCGGTTGCGCCCGCCGGCCAGTGTCTGCCCGTGCCCGAAGGCTATGATCTGGCGGAGGCGGCGGCATTGCCGGAGACGTTGTTTACCGTGTGGACCAACCTGTTCGAACGCGCCTATGTAGTGGCGGGCGACACGGTGCTCGTGCATGGCGGGACCAGCGGCATCGGGACGATGGCGATCCGCCTTTGCAACCTATTTGGCGTCACCGTGATCGTGACTTGCGGATCGGACGAAAAATGCGCGCAGGCGCTGGAGTGGGGGGCGAACCATGCCATCAACTACCGTGCCCAGGATTATGTCGAGGACGTAAAGCGCATCACCGGCGGGCAGGGATGCCAGGCGGTGCTGGATATGGTCGGTGGCGACTATCTGCCGCGCAACATCGCCTGTCTGGCGGAAGATGGCCGCCATGTCTCCATCGCCACGCTCGGTGGGCCAAAAGCGGAGGTCTTCATCCCCGCCATCATGCAGCGGCGGTTGACGCTTACCGGATCAACGCTGCGAGCGCGGTCGGTGGGCTTCAAGAGCCTGGTCGCCGACGAGTTGATGCGGACCGTCTGGAGCTTCGTGGGAGAGGGCAAGCTGCGGCCGGCCATGGACCAGCGGTTTGCGCTGGCGGACGCAGCCAAGGCCCATGCGCGAATGGACGCGGGCGAACATTTCGGAAAGATCGTGCTGACGGTCTGAAGCCGTCCTATTGAGGCCAGCTTTCCAGCAGCGGCACGAGTTCATCGAAATGGTGGATCACAGCATCCGCCTCCAGATTGTCCACCGGGCCATCGAGGAAGCCGAAGCCGACCGCAACATTGGCAATGCCGGCGTTCTTTGCGCCGGCAATGTCGTTGATCGTGTCGCCGATGAATATGGTGCGGCCGCCGCCGGCACGCTCCATCATGGCGCGGATCGGCGCGGGATCGGGCTTGGCGACGCCGACGGTGTCGCCGCCGACGATCGCGGCGAAGCGGTCCGACAGACCAAGCTGGTGCATCAACGGCATGGTGAAGCGCTCCGCCTTATTGGTGCAGATGGCGAGGCGGACGCCGCGCGCGGTGAGTGCGTCCATCGCAGCGATCAGGCCGGGATAGGGGGTGGAGTGGATCGCGAGATTCTGCTCATAATAGTCGAGCAGGATCGGCAGCAGCGTTGCCAGTAGTTCCTCGTCATAGCCGCCCGACGCGTCGAGCGCGCGCTGGAGCATGACCTTCGCCCCTTTGCCGACGAAGGGGTGAATCGCGGCGACCGGGAAGGGCGGGCGATCGATGGTGCCGATCGCGTAATTCACGGCGGCGGCAAGATCGCCGCTGGTGTCGATCAGCGTGCCGTCCAGGTCGAATCCGACGATGTCGAAAGGAATGTCCGTCATGCCGCGCGCCATGCCGCGAGCGCGGTGGCAAAGGCAAGGCAAACATGGCAGAGAGCCACGCGAACGTCGATCTGACCGGGATATGCTATCGTGACCCTTGCCCGCCCCCTTGCCGTCGTCATCCTAGCCGCGGGGCAGGGAACCCGCATGAAATCGTCGCTGCACAAGGTGCTGCACCCGGTCGCTGGGCGGCCGATGCTGCTGCACCTGCTGGCCAGCGTGGCGCAACTGGCGCCCGAGCGGCAGGTCGTGGTGGTAGGCGCCGGGCGCGAGCAGGTCGAGAAGGCGGTGGCCGGCACCGGCGCGGTGATCGCGGTGCAGGAGACGCAGCTTGGCACCGGCCACGCAGTCGCGCAGGCGCATGACGCGCTGGCGGGCTTTGCGGGCGATGTGCTGATCCTTTATGGCGACGTGCCGCTGGTGCGGGCGGAGACGATGCGGGCGATGCTCGATCGCCTCAATCGCGGCGACGAGCCGCGCGCGGTGGTGCTGGGCTTCCGCCCGGAGGACGCCGCCGCCTATGGCCGGATCATCGCCGACGGGCAGGGCATCATCGAGAAGATGGTCGAGTATAAGGATGCGAGCGAGGCCGAGCGCGCCGTGACGCTCTGCAACAGCGGACTGATGGCGGTGCGATCGACCGACCTGTTCGTGCTGCTGGACCAGGTCGGCAACGACAATGCAGCCGGCGAATATTATCTGCCCGACATCGTCATGCTGCCTGGCGCGCAGAGCGCGGTGATCGAGACCGAGGCGTGGGAAGTCGCCGGCGTCAACAGCCGGATCGAACTGGCTGGGGTGGAGGCGATGTGGCAGACGCGTCGCCGGGCCGAGGCGATGCGCGAGGGCGTGACGCTGGTTGCGCCGGAGACGGTTTTCTTTGCCCATGACACTCTGCTGGGCCGCGACGTAGTCGTAGGGCCGCATGTCGTGTTCGGGCCGGGCGTCACCGTGGCCGAGAGGGTGAATATCCACAGTTTCTCCCATCTGGAGGGCGCGAATATCGAGAGCGGGGCGGAGATCGGCCCCTATGCGCGGCTGCGGCCGGGCGCGCAGATCGGGCGAAAGGCCAAGGTCGGCAATTTCGTCGAAATCAAGAAATCGACGCTGGGCGAGGGGGCCAAAGCCAATCACCTGTCCTATATCGGCGACGCGAACGTTGGGGCTGGCGCGAACATCGGCGCGGGCACCATCACCTGCAACTATGATGGCTACCTCAAATATCGGACGGAGATCGGCGCGGGGGCGTTCATCGGCTCCAACAGCGCGCTGGTCGCGCCTGTGACGATCGGCGCGGGCGCGATCGTCGGGGCGGGCAGTGTGGTGACCAAGCCGGTTGAGGCGGATTCGCTCTGTTTGGTGCGGCCGGAGCAGGTGAGCAAGCCGGGCAGGGCTACGCGGTTCCGGGAGCGGATGCTGGCGAAGAAGAATGCCAAAGCTTAAGCTTTCGCGCGCTTTCGCCCTCACCCTTGTCGGCGCATTCGCGCCTCTTTCCCTCTCCCGTCGGGAGAGGGAAGGGGCCCACCGCCGCAGGCGGTGGGAAGGGTGAGGGCTTTGCGATCGCAGCGCTGGCTCGTCGCGCTGGTCTCGATTGGCATTATTCTGCTGATAGCTCTCGGCTTCACGATCTGGCTCATCCGCAATGCCAGCGCCATGCCGGTGGTGCGGCGGACGGAGGTGGTGTTGCCATTCCCCGCCGACACGCCGCGCAGGCCCGTGACGGTCGCGCTGTTGACCGACACGCACCTGTCCGGGCCGGACAACAGCCCATCGCGGATGGCGCGGATCGTGGCGCAGATCAATGCGCTGAAACCCGACCTCATCCTGTTGGGCGGCGACTATATCGGCGATAACAAGGGGCTGGGCACCTATGACGGTCGGGCGAGCATCGCCGCCTTCGCGGGCTTGCGCGCGCCGCTGGGCGTGGTCGCGGTGCTGGGCAATCATGACAGCCGCAGCCGCCACAACCAGGTGGCGCTGAGCGCGCGGGACTGGCAGATCGCCTTCGCGCGCATGGGCATAACCCTGCTCCAGAATGGCGCGGTGAGGCGCGGGCCGATTGCGGTGGGCGGGATCAAGGATATCTACACGCGCCCCGTCGATTTGCCCGGCACGCTCGCGGCCATGCGCTGGGTCGGCGGCGCGCCGGTCTTGCTGTCGCACGGGCCGGACGTGTTCCCGCTCCTGCCCGATGCGCCGACTTTGGTGCTGGTCGGCCACACCCATTGCGGGCAGATGGCGCTGCCCTTTGTCGGCGTGACCTATGTCCCGTCGAAATATGGCACGCGCTATGCCTGCGGTCTCTATCGCGACGGCGCCAAGACGATGATCGTCGCTGGCGGAGTAGGCACGAGCGGGATGCCGTTCCGCATGCTGGCGCCGCCCGACATCTGGCTGATCACGATCCGGCCGGAGTGAAATTTCTGTTTGCGCCCATGGCGCTCCCGCCGCCGCTTCATTAAGGGCATGGCTACGAACGCAGCCTATATGGCGCGTCATCGCGTTCAAGTTCGACGGGGCTTCCTGCATGTGCGGCATCATCGGTATCATCGGCAAGGACGACGTGGCGGAGCGGCTGGTCGACGGCCTCAAGCGCCTCGAATATCGTGGCTATGATAGCGCGGGCGTGGCGACCATCCATGACGGAACGATCGACCGGCGGCGGGCAGAGGGGAAGCTGAGCAATCTGGTCCGCGAACTGGCGGAAGCGCCCCTGCCCGGCGCGACCGGCATCGCGCATACGCGCTGGGCGACGCATGGCGCGCCGACCACTAGCAACGCGCACCCGCATGCGACCAGCGAAGTGGCGCTGGTCCACAATGGCATCATCGAGAATTTCAAGACTCTTCGGTCCGAACTTCAAAGCCGGGGCCGCGTGTTCGACAGCCAGACCGACACGGAAGTGGTCGCGCATCTGGTGAGCGAGCGGGTCGAGCAGGGTGCGTCGCCGTTGGAAGCGGTGCGCGACGTGCTGCCGCGCCTGCATGGCGCCTTCGCGCTCGCCATCGCCTTCCGCAGCCATCCCGACCTGTTGATCGGCGCGCGGCTGGGGTCGCCCTTGGTGGTGGGCTATGGCGACGGGGAAACCTTCCTCGGCTCCGACGCGCTGGCGCTCGCCCCGCTGACCCAGCGCATCGCCTATCTGGAAGAGGGCGACTGGGTGGTCATCACCCGCGAGGGTGCCGAGATTTTCGACAAGGATAATGTCCCCGTCGAACGGCCGGTGACGATTTCCGGCGTGTCGGGCGCGATGATCGACAAGGGCAATCATCGCCACTTCATGCAGAAGGAGATTTACGAGCAGCCGGTGGTCGTCGCCCAGACGCTCCGCTCCTATCTGCGTCGCATGGACAATGAGATCGCCATGCCGAACATGGATTTCGATCTCGGGACAGTGAAGCGCATCACCATCGTCGCCTGCGGCACGAGCTATTATGCCGGGCTGGTGGCGAAATATTGGTTCGAGAAATTCGCGCGCGTGCCCGTCGACATCGATGTGGCGAGCGAGTTTCGATACCGTGAGCCGGTGCTTGAAGCCGGTGGGCTTGCCCTCTTCATCAGCCAGTCGGGCGAGACCGCCGACACGCTCGCCGCGCTGCGCCATGCCAAGGCGGAGGGGCAGATCATCGCGGTGGTGGTGAATGTGCCGACCAGTTCGATGGCGCGCGAGGCGGACCTGCTGCTCCCCACCCATGCGGGACCGGAGATCGGCGTCGCATCGACCAAGGCGTTTACCTGCCAGTTGGCGGTGCTGGCGGCGCTCGCGGCGAACCTCGCGCGGGCCAAGGGTAAGCTGACCGCGCAGGAAGAGTCGGAGATCGTCTGGCACCTGTCCGAAGCGCCCGCTGCGCTCAATGAAGCACTGAATCGCGACGCGCAGATCGAGGCGATGGCGCATCTGATCGCGCCGGCGCGCGACGTGCTGTATCTCGGGCGAGGGCCGGACTATCCAATGGCGCTGGAAGGGGCGCTCAAGCTCAAGGAAATCAGCTATATCCATGCCGAGGGCTATGCGGCGGGCGAGATGAAGCATGGCCCCATCGCGCTGATCGACGACGCCGTGCCGGTGATCGTGATCGCGCCGAGCGGGCCGCTGTTCGAAAAGACCGTCAGCAACATGCAGGAAGTGCAGGCGCGCGGCGGCAGGGTGGTGCTGATTTCCGACGCGGAAGGGATCGCGCTAGCCGGCGAAGGCTGCATGGCGACGATCGAGATGCCGGAAGTGCATCCGCTGATCGCGCCGCTGGTTTACGCCGTGCCGGTGCAGCTGCTCGCCTACCATGTCGCGGTGGCGAAGGGGACCGATGTGGACCAGCCGCGCAACCTGGCGAAGTCGGTAACGGTGGAGTGAACGCGCGCCAAGAGAAGCAGGGATTTTCAGGAAAATCGAAAAGACCGCGTTCTACAGCGTCGCCTCTATCTCCCGCGCCGCAAGGTCAGGGTTATCCGCCAGGCTGATTGGCCGCCCGACCACCAGGATCGACGCGCCCCGGTCCAGCGCCTCGCGCGGCGTGACGGCGCGCTTCTGATCGCCCATTGCGCCGCCCGCTGGCCGCACGCCCGGCACGACGAAGAAACCGTCGCTCCACCCCTTCTTCGCCATCGCCACTTCCTCGCCGGAACAGACGATGCCGTCCAGGCCCGCGCTCTGCGCCAGATCGGCGAGGCGGCGCACCTGATCCTCCGCCTTGCCGCCGACGCCGATGTCGAGCAAGTCTGCGTCGTCCAGGCTGGTGAGCACGGTCACGGCGACGACCTTGGTATTCACGCCCGCTGCCGCCTTTGCATCCTCCAGCATGGCGCGCCCGCCGGCGGCATGGACGGTCAGGATCGCCGGCTCCAGCAGGTGCAGCGCCTGGATCGCCTTGGCCACGGTGTTGGGAATGTCGTGGAGCTTGAGGTCCAGGAAGATCGGCAGGCCGAACTTCATCATTTCATGCACGCCATGATGGCCGTTGGCGCAGAAGAATTCGAGGCCGAGCTTCAGGCCCCCGACGTGCCGCCGCACCTGTTCCGCCAGGCGCTGTGCCTTGGCGAGGTCGGGCGTGTCGATGGCGACGTAGAGCGGACTGGTCATGGCGATCCTGTCGGGGTGGTCAGGGTGGGGGTGGCCGGAACGGGGCCGGGGTCTATGACGGGCAGGGCCGGCGGATCGGCGGGCGAGGGCGGCGGCGCGGCGGCGGCGGTCGCGGCGGCCAGTGCCCGTTCCGCGCTGGTCAGGCGGCGGCGCATCCGCCAGCGCGTCGCCCGCGCCATGATCCAGAAGGGCAGAGCGCCCAGCAGAAACGCGCCGATCAGCAGCACCGGCAGCTTGGTTTCCATGACCAGATCGCCCCAGAGGGTGACCTCCACATCCTTGTAGTTCGCCATGCAGAAGAAGGCGAGCGCCACGGCGATCACGACCCAGAAGGCGGTCCGCAAAAATTGCATAGGCTGGTCCCTCGCTGCTTTCTGGAAGCGAGCTTAGGCGATCGGAGCGGATTTCGGAAGCGCCGGATCGATTTTGCCGATTGAGAGGGTCATGGCGAGAGTCGCGATCCCTCCGGGCGGTAACATGTCCATCCCGTTCCGGTTGATCGCGTCGGGGCTGTGGCTCACCGGCTCCAGGCAGAAAAAGGCTTCGCCGGGAGGTCGATAGAGGTGGAGCCAGGGCGCGCCCGCCGCCCGCATCGTGATCGCTAAGCCGTCCCCGCGCAGGATTGTGGCGACCCCGCTCCAGCCGCCATAGGCATTGTCGATCAGGCTGTCGCCCGCGACCGTGCCGGGCTGTGACCAGTCGCCCAGCGTGTCGGCCGCGACTTCCTGTTCGGGCAGCATGTCGGGAGTGGAGAGCAGGAGGCTCTGCGCGTCGAACTGGAGCCGGGTGGCGGCGTCCGCGACGAAATAGGGGTGGAAGCCAAGCCCTGCGGGCATCGCGCCATCGCCCTTGTTGCTCACGAACAGCGTAAGCGAGAGCTGCGACGGCGTCAGCGCGACATGCTGTTCCGCCTCGTAGGGCCAGGGCCAGCCGGCATCGCCCGCATGGGCGTGGACCAGCCGGGCCTCCGTCTCGGTCGCCTCGCTGACCGCCCACGCCGCCTGCCAGCCAAAGCCATGGATGCTGTGCGGATGGTCGCCGAAATTGAGCGGCAGCTGGTGGCTCTGCCCCGCCACCGCATAGCGCCCATGCGCGATGCGGTTGGCATAGGGCACCAACGGGAAGCTCGCCATGGCGAGCGGGTCGGTCGCTCCTGCCGGAGTCGGCCGCAGCAGGTCCGCCCCATCCAGCGAGAGGCGCAGCAGCGACCCTCCGGTGGCGGGTGAGAGCGCCGCTTCCAGCGCCCCCGCCCGCAGGTTGATCGTTCCCTCGCTCAGCCGACCATGTCCTCAAGCTCGCGCCCCTTGGTCTCGTTCACCATGGCGCGCACGAAGAAGAAGGAAATCAGCGCGAAGATCGCATAGCCGACATAGGCGGTGGCAAGCCCCGGCGACACGACCAGCGACGGGAAGCTGACCGACACGATCGCGTTGGCGATCCACTGGGCGAAGCCCGCGACGGCGAGGCCCGATCCGCGAATCTGGTTCGGGAACATCTCGCCCAGCATGACCCACATGATCGGACCCCAGCTGAGGTTGAAGAAGATCACATAGAGGTTCGCCGCGACCAGCGCGATGATGCCGTTATTGCCGGGCAGCGACACCGCGCCATCCGCGCCGGTGACGGCGGTGGAAAAGGCGTAGGCCACCGTCGCCAGCGTCACCGCCATGCCAGCCGAGCCGATCAGCAGCAGCGGCTTGCGCCCGATCCTGTCGACCAGCGCGATCGTGGCGAGGCAAGCGCCGATCGACAGCACGCCCGAGAGGATATTGGTCTGGAGCGCATAATCCTCGGAAAAGCCGACCGCTTCCCACAGTGTCGCGCCATAATAGAAGACGACGTTGATGCCGACGAACTGCTGGAATACGGCCAGGCCGATGCCGGTCCAGACGATCGGGCGGATCTTGCCGCTGGCCTTGTCGATCAGGTCGGACAGCTTCGGGCGATGATGGTCGGCGGCCAGGCTGGCGCGGATCTCGGCCACCTTGCGGGTAGCTTCGGCCTCGCCGAACAGCCGGGTCAGCACCGCATGGGCGCGCTCGTCCTGCCCGCGCGCCACCAGATAGCGGGGGCTTTCCGGGATCACCAGCAGCGCCAGGAAGTAGATGGCGGCCGGGATCGCCTGGAGCCAGAACATCCAGCGCCACGCCGGATAGTCGAGCCACAGCGGCGCGGTCGATCCGCCCGCATAGCGCGCCAGCACGAAATTGGCGACGAAAGCGCCGGTCAGGCCGGAGATGATCATCACCTGCTGCACCGACGACAGCCGCCCGCGCACGGCGGCGGGGGTAACTTCGGAAATATAGACGGGCGATATCACGCTCGCCGCGCCGACGCCCAGGCCGCCGATGATACGGGCGACGATGAAGATGGCCGACGAATCGGCCGCGCCGGCGAGCAAAGCGCTCAGCAGAAAAAGGATGGCGGACAGCATCATGACGCCGCGCCGGCCGATGATGTCGGCCATGCGCCCAGCGCCGAACGCGCCGATCGACGATCCGATCAGGATCGCGCCGACATTGATGCCGATGCCCAGCTTGCCGAGGTCGAAGGCGCTTTCCAGCCCCTTCTGGGTGCCGTTGATGACCCCCGAATCATAGCCGAACATGAATCCGCCGATCGTCGCCACCGCGACGATGGCCGCAATGAAGGCCATGTTGACCTTGCCTGCGCTCCCCTCGCTCATTCGCCCGTCCTTCCTGTGTTCTTGTCGTTTATATCGTCGCAACGATCCCTGGCAGCCCAGCGACCCCGGGATCGAAGGCGAACAGATCGCCTGCCAGGGGCTGCACTGTCAACGCTGTCATGTCCAGTCCCTTGCGCGCGGTCGTCGCATAGGCCGTCCGCAGCCCCTCGCCGCCGAAGGCGATCTTGGTGATGTTGGCGACGGGGAAGCGGATTTCCCGCATCAGCGTGCCGGCCGGATCGTATCGCCGCACCGCCCAGCCCCCGAACAGCCCGGTCCACACGCAGCCTTCAGCATCGACGGTCGGACCGTCGGGCCAGCCCGTGCCGTCCTCGATCGTGGCGAAGATGGTCGGGCGGTCGACCACTTTCCCGTCCTGCAGCGCGCATTGCCAGATGCGCTTGCCCAGCGTGTCGGTGTGATAGAGGATGCGCCCGTCCGGCGAGAGGGCAGGGCCGTTGGTGATGGAGAAGGGCGGCAAGCCGACATCGGCGCACACGCCCTTGTGAAGGCGATAGAAGCGGCCGCTTGTCAGCTCCTCGCCATCGTCCATCGTGCCGAACCAGATCGCGCCATCGGGCGCGACGGTCGCGTCATTCTGGCGGTTGCCGGGCAGATGCGCTTCGGGCGCATGGAGGGGCGTGAAGCTTCCGTCCGTCGGATCGAAGCGATGAACGCCCGATTGAAGCCCAGCGGCGAACAGCCCGTCGTCTGTCGGCAATATCCAGCCAACCTGCCCCGGCGCGGTCCAGCTTCGTCCTGCATCCAGAGCGGGATCGTAGCGGTGGACGCGATGCTCCTTGATATCGACGAACCAGAGCGCCGCGTCGCGCGCGACCCAGGCCGGCCCCTCGCCCAGCGTCGCGCCAACCGATAGGACGCTTTGCGGCTCCACGCTCGCCATGTCAGCGCCACCCGGCGTCGATGAAATAATCATGGCCCGTGCAGTAGCGCGCGTCGTCCGACGCCAGGAACATCGCCAGCGCGGCGACGTCGACCGGCAGGATGCGTCCGTCCAGGCACTGGGCGGCGACGATCTCCGCCTCGCCCTCGGGCGTGTACCATTTCTCCTGGCGCAGCGTCTTCACATTGCCGGGAATGATGGTGTTGACGCGGATATTGTCGCGGCCAAGGTCGCGGGCCATGCTCCGCGTCAGCCCCTCGATCGCCGCCTTTGCGGTCTGGTAGAGCACCAGTTCCGGCAGAGCGAGGTGCCAGCTGATCGACCCGAAATTCAGGATGACGCCGCCGCCCGCGCGCTTCATCGTCGGCACCGCCGCCTGCGCGACGAAGAAGAGGTGGCGCAGATTGACCGCCATGCGCTCGTCCCAATAAGCGGGCGTGACCTCCTCGATCGTGTGCCGATCGTCATTGGCGGCGTTGTTGATCACGATGTCGATCCCGCCCAGCTGCTGCTCGACGGACCCGATCATGGCCTGCACCGCGTCGATGTCGCGCAGGTCGACGGCATGGAAGAGGGGCGCGACCGGCGCGTCGGCGAGCCGCGCGATCAGCGCCTCGCTTTCCGCCACGGCGATGTCGCAAAAGGCGACCCGTGCGCCCTGCCGGGCAAATGCTTCGACCAGACCCTCTCCGATACCGCTACCGCCGCCGGAAATGAAAACCCGCTTGTCCTTCAAGCTGGGGTAGATGGCGCGGTTCATGCGTGTTCTTTCTCTTTCACATTCAGCAGACCGCGCGCGGCCAGATTGGTCATCAGGGCGCTGACGCCGAAGGTCCAGGGCGCGGCGTCCTTTGACGTCACCACCTTGTTCACCAGCTTGCCGAGGCGCGGGGTGGAAATGGTGACGATGTCGCCAACCTTGTGGGTAAAGCCGCGACCCGGCTCGTCGCGGTCCTGCACGGGCGCGAAGAGCGTGCCCAGGAACAGCGCGAAACCGTCGGGATATTGGTGCTGCGACAGCGTCTGGCGCACCAGGTCGAGCGGATCGCGGCTGATCTGGTTCATGCTGCTGACGCCGTCGAGCCGATAGCCTTCCGGCCCGTCGATGGTCAGCGCGACCTCGGCATTGCGGACATCGTCGATGGTGAAGCCGTCATCGAACAGGCGGATCAGCGGGCCGAGCGCGCAGGAGGCGTTATTATCCTTCGCCTTGCCCAGCAACAGCGCCGAACGCCCCTCAAAATCGCGCAGGTTGACGTCGTTGCCCAGCGTCGCGCCGATCGTATTGCCGGCGCTGTCGACCACCAGCACGATTTCGGGCTCGGGGTTGTTCCAGGTCGAATCGGAACGGACGCCGATTTCAGCGCCGACGCCCACCGTCGAGAGGATCGGCGACTTGGTGAAAACCTCCGCATCGGGGCCGATCGCGACCTCCAGATATTGCGACCACAGACCGTCCTCGATCAGCGCGGCCTTGAGCGCCGCCGCCTCGGGCGTGCCCGGCACCACGCTGCGGATCGATCCGCCGACCCGTTCCTCCAGCCGACCGCGAATCTCGACGGCACGGGACGCATCGCCACGCGCGCTTTCCTCGATCACCCGCTCAAGAGCCGAAACGGCGAAGGTGACGCCGCACGCCTTGACGCATTGCAGGTCGACCGGGGTCAGCAACGGCAGGTCCATCTCGTCGAGCGGGCCGATCGCTTCGCCACTTTCGGGCGACAGGGGCAGCATGTCCGTCAGCTGCGCGACCGTGGGCGCGACTCGGCTCATGTCATAGGCGATGCCGTTCGCCACGAGGATCGGGCTGGGGCCGGCGGCGGTCTGCACGCGGCCAAGGAAAAGGCCCTCCCGCCAATCGGACGGAAGGCAATCGGGCAAGGAGGTGTCCCCCGGCATCATCAACTCCTATCTGATGCTTGTATTTGATAGCGCTACCAACATCTATCTGGCCGCGAAGTCAAGACCCGCGTCAGCGAAAAGCGAACCATCAATCCAGAATGAGCGGCCCCCGCATCTCCCGTCTTTTCGTTCGAGCCTTATTGCGCCATACAGGGGAGACTATGAGCAAAGACAAAGCCGCCACGCCCGAGCCTGAAGCGCCCGCAAATCCCGAAGGCCCGACAAATCTCGCCACTGCGGCCCGCACGTCCGCGGGCAAGGGCGTGTGGATGGGCACCGCCGTCGGCATCGGTTCCGCCGCGATCGTCGCCGCCCTGCTATATTCCCGCCGCAAGAGCTGACGCCGCCGGAAAAAAAAGGGCGGCATGGCCTTCGCTCCATGCCGCCCTCCGGTGCGACCCGGCAGGCTCTTATCTGCCCGGATGATCCGGGTCGTGCCCGTCTGCCGTCAGCCCGCGCCGCCGCTCAGGTAGCTGATCAGTTCAGGCTTGCTGACAGAGATATTCTTATCCTTGTCGGCGGTGGTGAAAGCACCATTGGCCCATGCAGTCACCTGCTCGGGCGCCAGCGTCGTGCCGGTCGCCTTCATCTCCTGATCCTTCAGGGCCATCATCCAGCGCGAAAATTCCGACTGGTCGAGCGCGCCGTCCTTGTTGACGTCATAGGCCGGAAACTCGCTGTCGACGATCGCCGCTACACTGGAGGCCGGGTTGGCGGGCGCTGCCGGTTGCGGTTGCGCGGGTGCGGCGGGTTGCGCCGGCATTGCCGATTGCGGGGCGGCGGGGCTGGCGCTCTGATCAGGGGCGGTCTGCGCCATCGCCGGCGCCGTCATGGCCAAAGCCGTGGTGAACAATAAAGTGCGGAACATCACAAACTCCTTTTGCCAATTGATCGGCCTGGATGTGGTTGGTTCCAGTCCAGCATTTCAACTGAAGCAACAATGAATAAACCTGGATCAATGTTCCTGAACAACCGTTCATCTTGTCATATTCGTCCTCAATATTGTGTCGCTTCGTCGCGAATATTTCCCGCGCCTCTCCTCTCGACCCAGGGGCGCCGCGATTTGCCCCGCTGCGCCGACGCTGCTAGGCGGCGCGCATATTGTCTCCTCCAACCGCAGGATTCGCTATGGTCCCCCGCTACGCCCGCCCCGCAATGACCGCCCTCTGGGAACCGGAAGCGCGCTTCAAGATCTGGTTCGAGATCGAGGCGCACGCGACCGAGAAGCTGGGTGAACTGGGCGTGGTGCCGCCCTCGGCGGCGAAGGCGCTGTGGGACTGGTGGGCGACCAACCCGGCGATCGACGTGCCCGCGATCGACGGAATAGAGGCGGTGACCAAGCATGACGTCATCGCCTTCCTCACCTGGGTCGCCGAACAGGTCGGCGACGAAGCCCGCTTCATGCATCAGGGCATGACCTCGTCCGACGTTCTCGACACCTGCCTTGCCGTGCAACTCACCCGCGCCGCTGACATATTGATCGACGATCTCGATGCGCTGCTGGCCGTCATCAAGCGCCGCGCTTTCGAGCATAAGCTGACCCCGACCATCGGCCGTAGCCACGGCATCCACGCCGAACCCGTCACCTTCGGCCTTAAGATGGCGGAAGCCTATGCCGAGTTCAGCCGGTGCAAGGCGCGCCTGATCGCAGCCCGCGCCGAAGTCGCCACCTGCGCCATTTCCGGCGCGGTCGGCACCTTCGCCAATATCGACCCGCGGGTCGAGGAGCATGTCGCGGAGAAGCTGGGCCTCGCCGTCGAGCCGGTCTCGACACAGGTCATCCCGCGCGACCGCCATGCCATGTTCTTCGCGACCCTGGGCGTCATCGCCTCGTCCATAGAGCGGCTGGCGGTCGAGGTCCGCCACCTCCAGCGCACCGAAGTTCTGGAAGCGGAGGAATATTTCTCGCCCGGCCAGAAGGGCAGCAGCGCCATGCCGCACAAGCGCAACCCGGTGCTGACCGAAAATCTTACCGGCCTCGCCCGCATGGTCCGCGCCTATGCGCTCCCCGCGATGGAAAATGTCGCGCTCTGGCACGAGCGCGACATCAGCCATAGCTCGGTCGAGCGCTATATCGGCCCCGACGCCACCATCACGCTCGACTTCGCGCTCGCCCGCCTGACCGGCGTCATCGACAAGCTGCTCGTTTACCCCGAGCGCATGATGAAGAATCTCGACAAGATGGGCGGCCTCGTCCACTCGCAGCGCGTGCTGCTGGCGCTGACCCAAGCCGGCGTGAGCCGCGAGGACAGCTACCGCTACGTCCAGCGCAACGCGATGAAAGTGTGGGAATCGGACGGCCAGCTCTCGCTGCTGGAACTGCTTAAAGCCGACCCCGACGTCGCCGCCGCGCTCCCCGCGCAGGAGATCGAGGAGAAGTTCAACCTCGATTATCACTTCAAACAGGTCGACACGATCTTCCGCCGGGTGTTCGGCGAAGTCTGACACCAAATCCGTTCGTTTCGAGCCTGTCGAGAAACGGTAGCGCTCCGCTAGTCACTTCTCGACAAGCTCGAATGGAACGGAGGTGGGTTTACCGCACCCCCATCCTCGGGCGCATCCGTGGCGCCGCGTCGGATTGCCGGCGGATCAGTTCATAGTCGAGCACCAGATGCTCGGCCTCTCCGTCGCGCCCCTGTCGCGCGCGCAATTCGCGCACCAGCACCTCCACTGCCGCGCGCGCCATCGCGCTGATCGGCTGGCGGATGGTCGTCAGTTCGGGCCAGATCGTCGTCGCCAGCGAGGTGTCGTCGAAGCCGCAGACGGTGAGGTCGCCCGGCACGTCGAGGCCGGTGCGGTGGGCGATGGCGACGGTCGCCGCCGCCATATCGTCGTTGCTGGCGAAGATCGCGGTCGGCGGGTCGAGAAGCGAGAGAATATGCTCGGCCGCATCCAGCCCCGACCGATAGGTGAAATAGCCCTGGGCGATCAGTTCGTCCTGCACCGGCAGTCCGGCCTGTTGCAACGCCTCGACATAGCCCTCGAACCGCTTGGTGCTGGCGCTCTGGTTCGGATTGCCCTTGATGAAGCCGATCCGGTTATGGCCGAGCGCGATCAGATGCCGCGTCATTTCATAGGCGGCATGGCGGTCGTCGATCGTCACGGCGGCAAGGTCGGGCAGCGGCAGGCCGGTCGCCACCGCCACCGCCGGCATCCCGGCCTTCTCCAGCGCCTTGACCAGATCCGACATGTCGCACAGCGGCGGGGGCAGGATGACCCCGTCGACCCGGCCGCGCTGGAGATGATCGACCACCGCCTTGATCGACATCGCCTCGTCCCATTTCTCGACGACCAGATGGACGCCGCTGCGGCTGGCCTGATCGAGGCTGCCGACCAGAAACTCGCTGAGATAGGAGGAGGAGGGGTTGGAGTAGAGCAGGCCGATGCGCGTCTCCTCACCGCCCGCCAGCGTCCGCGCGGCGGCGCTGGGCGCATAGTTGAGCGCCGCGATCGCCGCCTCCACCTTCTCCCGCGTCGCCGCCCGCACCACCTGCTCGGAATTTATGACCCGCGAAACCGTCATCGGCGACACCCCCGCATGGCGCGCCACATCGTTGATGGTCGGCGCGTTGCGCTGGCGGCGCGAAGTTCTTGTGTCGCTCAACGGGGTCAGGCTTTCTTGCGTATAATGTCGTTCCCGAAATGGTAGCGCCATCTTGCGCGCAACATAAGTGAAAAATCAGTGATGGCCAGGAGCGTAGGGAAAGCGCTGCGCCTTGTACCAATTGAGGTCATGTTCAGGCGCGGCCGCGCCGGCGGGCAGGGGCAGGCGGTTGATCGACTGGAAATAGGCGATGCTGGCGTCCCGCCACCATTGGGCCTCGCGCCGCTGGATGGCAAGGAAGCTCTCCGTCTGGGCGAAGCGTTCGGCATCGACCAGCGGGCGAAGGCTCTGCCATGTCCGCTGCATGTTGGCCACATAGGCGAGGCCCCGATCATAATGATCGACCATCCCGTTCCACAAGGTCTCGCCCGATTTCAGGCGGTAATGCCACGGAACATGATGAAACCAGAGCAGGTCGCGTTCCGGTGTAGTCTTGGGATTTGCGAGCATTTTCGCGATTTGCGGCGCATATTGGGCGATGGCGTCGCTGCCGGTCCTGGTGCGGTCGAAGCCGATGCCGGCCGCGTCCGCCTTGTGATAATAAACCGGATTCCATTCGGGCCGTGCCAGGTCCGACACCCAGGGGGCGGGGCCATAATGATGGCCGGTGCCCATCACATGGGCCAGGCCCAGCGGCGTCATATAGTCGACCGCCGCCTCGCGCGATCCCATCATCATGGCAACGACCGGTCCGACCACGCGCGGGTCGGGCGCGAAAGTCATCGCCGCCCATTCGCGCGCGATGGCTTCCGCCGACAGGCTGGTGTCCCACGCCATACGACCAAAGGCGTACCAGTCCGCCTGGTTGAAGATCGACCCGCTCCAGTCGCGATCGACCCCGATATTGGCGACCCCGGCGATCCCGGTCAGCCGGTGGCCGAGCAGCGACCCGTCGATCACCCTGGCGACGGTCGATCCCTTGCCCTTCGCATATGTATCGGCGTCCAGCACCTCCTCGAACAGCGGCCCCAGATAGGTGAGGTGGGTCGACTGGCCGAGATATTCCTTGGTGATCTGGAATTCCATCATCAGCGGCGTCTTTGGCATCGCGCCGAACAGGGGATGGAAGGGCTCGCGCGGCTGGAAATCGATCGCGCCATTCTTGACCTGCACGATGACATTGTCGGCGAACTGCCCGTCCAGCGGCTTGAAGTCGGTGAAAGCCTGCTTGGCGCGGTCGTCGGGATTGTCATGGGCATAGACGAAGGCGCGCCACATCACGATCCCGCCATGGGGCTTCACTGCGGCTGCCAGCATGTTCGCACCATCGGCATGGGTGCGCTTATAATCCTGCGGCCCCGGCTGGCCTTCGCTGTTGGCCTTGACCAGAAAGCCGCCGAAATCAGGGATGGCGCGATAAATCTCGTCCGCCTTCGCCTTCCACCAGGCCGCCACCTGCGGGTCCAGCGGGTCGGCGGTCTTGAGGCCGTCCAGTTCCATCGGCGCGGTCCACTTGACCGACAGATAGACGCGGATGCCATAGGGCCGGAAGATGTCGGCCAGCGCCGCCGCCTTGGCGATATAGGGGGCGGTCAGGCTGTCCGCCTTCGCATTCACATTGTTGAGGACCGTGCCGTTTATCCCGATCGAGGCGTTGGCGCGGGCATAGTTGGTATAGCGCGGTCCCTTGTAATCGGGCAGCCGCCACCAGTCCCATATCGATTGCCCGGCATAACCCCGCTCCACCGTGCCATCCAGATTGTCCCAATGGTTGAGCAGCCGCAGCCCGATTTTCGGTGCGCTGACGATGTCGATCGCATCGAGAGCCGCGCCCGTCTGGGCCAACCGCAGCCAGTGATAGGCGCCGTGCAGCAGGCCGACATCACTGTCGGCCGCGATAAGCGTCATCGCCGTGCCGCCTTGCTGGATCGACCGGATCGCATAGCCTTCCGCGCCAAGCGCGGCTGTCTTTACGGGCAGGGCAGGGGCCGTCGCCGGCGTCGCCAGCCACAACGCTCCTGTCTGAGATTCCGCCGTCCGCGCAGGCGTGCGGCCGGTCATGCCGGCGACGCCGCGTTGCAGCTCGTCGGTCGCGGCTTTCAGGATCGCGCTGCTTCCGACCGCCACGATAGCGCTCGCATGAGCGGTGATCGCGGCAGCGCGGCTCTCGTCGGCGCGGGCGTAGCGCAGCCACAGATCATAGCCGTCCTCCGCCGACGCCATCGGCGACAGCGCCATGCAGGCGAGGCTCAACATCCAGAAACCCAGGCGCGCTATCACTCATCCCTCTCCTCGATGCGATCCTTGCCGGCCATTTAAACGGCGTTGACAAACATGTCTTGTCCGACCAATGGTAACGGTATCAGTCAGCGCTGCAAGCTAAAAGCGGCGGCCGGCTGAAAATGGAGGGGGCTTTCACATGATTCATCCCGGCAAAATCCTGGGCCTGTCGACCGCGCTGGCGCTCAGCATGATCGCGCCCGTCGCTGCGGCCGCCCCTGCGCCAGCCTCCGCCAGCGCCCGCCCGCTCTACAAGGACGCATCCGCCCCCGTCGAGTCGCGCATCGACGATCTGCTCGCCCGCATGACGCTGGACGAAAAGATCGCGCAGATCACCACGGTATGGGAGGGAAAGGTCGCGATCTTCGACGACCGGCTCCAGCTCGACCTCGCCAAGCTCCGGGCCGCCTATCCGGCGGGTCTCGGCCATTTCGCCCGCCCTTCCGATGCGAAGGCGGGCGGGAGTCCTCGGGTCGTACCGGGACGTGACGCCCGCCAGACGGTCGCGCTCGTCAACGCCCTGCAAAAATGGGCGATGACGGAAACCCGCCTCGGCATCCCGATCCTCTTCCATGAAGAGGGGTTGCACGGCTACGCAGCCCTCGGCGCGACCAGCTTCCCCCAGGCCATCGCCATGGCCTCCGCCTTCGATCCCGCGATGCTGCGTCAGGTGAACGCGGTCATCGCCCGCGAAATCCGATCGCGCGGGGTCACCCTGGTCCTTTCGCCGGTCGTCGACATCGCCCGCGATCCGCGCTGGGGCCGGATCGAGGAGACGTTCGGCGAAGACCCCTATCTCGCCGGCGAGATGGGCGTCGCCGCTGTCGAAGGCTTGCAGGGGGAGGGGCGCGCCCGCACCCTGCGCCCCGGCAAGGTGTTCGCTACGCTCAAGCATCTGACGGGCCACGGCCAGCCCGAAAGCGGCACCAATGTCGGCCCCGCTCCCTATTCGGAGCGCGAACTGCGCGAGAATTTCTTCCCGCCATTCGAACAGGTGGTGAAGCGCACCGGCATCGAAGCGGTCATGGCGTCCTATAACGAGATTGACGGGGTGCCAAGCCACGCCAACCGCTGGCTGCTGGAGGATATTCTCCGCCGCGAATGGGGCTTCAGAGGGGCGGTCGTGTCCGATTATTCGGCGGTCGACCAACTCATGAGCATTCACCATATCGCCCCCGATCTGGAAGGTGCGGCGATCCGCGCGCTCGACGCAGGCGTCGACGCGGACCTGCCCGACGGCATCTCCTATGCGAAGCTCGGGAAGCTGGTGCGCGACGGCAAGGTCGCCGAGGCGAAGGTCGACCAGGCGGTGCGCCGGATGCTGGAGCTGAAGTTCCGCGCCGGCCTGTTCGAGAACCCTTATGCCGATGCCGCCGCCTCGGAAAAGATCACCAACAATGCCGAGGCCCGCGCGCTGGCGCTGACCGCCGCCCAGCGCTCCATCACCCTGCTGAAGAATGACGGCATGCTGCCGCTGAAGCCCGAAGGCACGATAGCGGTCATCGGCCCCAGCGCCGCCGTCGCGCGTCTGGGCGGCTATTACGGCCAGCCGCCACATACCGTATCGATCCTCGACGGGATCAGGGCGAAGGTCGGATCGAATGCGAAGATCGTCTTTGCCCCAGGCGTCAAGATCACCGAGGATGACGACTGGTGGGCCGACAAGGTCGTGAAGTCCGATCCTGCCGAAAACCGCAAGCTGATCGCGCAGGCGGTCGAGGCGGCGCGGGGCGTCGACCATATCGTCCTGACCCTGGGCGACACCGAACAAACGAGCCGCGAAGGCTGGGCCAGCACGCATCTCGGCGACCGCCCCAGCCTTGATCTCGTCGGCGAACAGCAGGAACTGTTCGACGCCTTGAAGGCGCTGGGCAAGCCGATCACCGTCATCCTCATCAACGGCCGGCCCGCCTCGACGGTGAAGATCAGCGAGCAGGCGAACGCCATAATCGAAGGCTGGTATCTGGGCGAGCAGGGCGGCAATGCCGTCGCAGACGTGCTGTTCGGCGACGTCAATCCGGGCGGCAAGCTGCCCGTCACCGTCCCCCGCTCGGTCGGCCAGCTGCCCATTTTCTACAACGCTAAGCCATCGGCGCGGCGCGGTTATCTGTTCGATACCACCGACCCGCTCTACCCCTTCGGCTATGGCCTCAGCTACACGACATTCGAGCTTTCCGCGCCCAAGCTGGCAGCAACCAGCATCGGTGCGGGCGGCCAAACAACTGTCTCACTCGCTGTTCGCAACACGGGTCAACGTGCCGGAGACGAGGTCGTCCAGCTCTACATTCGCGACAAGATCAGCTCGGTCACCCGCCCTATCAAGGAACTGAAGGGCTTCCGGCGCGTGACGCTGAAACCGGGCGAGAGCCGCACCGTCAGCTTCGCGATCACGCCCGAAAGCCTCCAGATGTGGAATGACGAAATGCACCGCGTGGTCGAGCCGGGCGAGTTCGAGATCATGACCGGCAACTCGTCGGTCGCGCTCCAGTCCACGACGCTGACGGTCACTCCATGAGCCTGTCGCGTCGCCACGCCCTTGGCCTGCTCGCCTCCACTGCCGCAACGCCGGCGCTGGGGAAGGCGCGCAGCGGCCCGCTCTACAAGGATGCGTCCGCGCCCATCGACCTGCGCGTCCGCGATCTCCTCTCCCGCATGACGCTGGAGGAGAAGGTCGGTCAGATCATCGCGCTCTGGGCGACCAAGGCGGAGGTGATGGACGGCATCGCCTTCTCGCCCGCCAAGGCGAGCGCCGCCTATCCCGACGGCTTCGGCCAGATCACCCGCCCGTCCGACAAGCGCGGCGTAGCGGGCGATGCCAACCAGGCGGGCGGCGTCGGCGCGCGCTGGCGCACGCCGCAGGAGACCGTCGATTTTGTCACCGCCGTCCAGAAATGGGCGATCGAGGAAACCCGCCTTGGCATCCCCGTCCTCTTCCACGAGGAATCGCTGCACGGCTATATGGCGACCGAAGCGACCATGTTCCCGATGGCGATTGGCCTCGCCGGCAGCTTCGACCGCGACCTGATGCGCGACGTTCAGTCCGTCATCGCCCGCGAAGTCCGCGCGCGCGGCGTGCATCTGGCGCTGTCTCCCGTCGTCGATATCGCCCGCGATCCCCGCTGGGGCCGGATCGAGGAGACGTTCGGCGAAGACCCCTATCTCTGCGGCGAAATGGGCGTCGCCGCCGTCCTCGGCCTGCAAGGGGAAAGCAGGCAGCTCGGCCCCGACAAGGTAATGGCGACCCTCAAGCACATGACCGGCCACGGCCAGCCGCAGGCGGGCGAGAATGTCGCGCCAGCGCCGATCAGCGAGCGGGAACTGCGCGAAAATTTCTTCCCGCCCTTCCGCGAGGTGTTCAAGCGCACCGGCATCGCCGCCGTGATGCCCAGCTATAACGAGATTGACGGTGTGCCGAGCCACCAGAACAAGTGGCTGCTGAACGACATTCTGCGCGGCGAATGGCATTTCGATGGCGCGGTGGTCAGCGATTATGGCGCTGTCCACGAACTCGACACCATCCACCATGTCCAGCCCGACCCGCAGGCCGCCGCGCGCGCCGCCCTGCGCGCGGGGGTCGATTGCGAGCTGCCCGACGGGATGACCTATCGGACGCTCGTGGAACAGGTGCGCGGCGGCAAAGTCCCGCAGGAAGCCGTCGACATCGCAGCCGAGCGCATGTTGACGCTGAAATTCCGCGCGGGCCTGTTCGAAAATCCCTGGCCGCGCCGGGATCATGCGGCGATCACCGGCAACCGGGAAGCGCGCGCGCTGGCGCTCAAGGCCGCGCATCGCTCCGTCGTTCTGCTGAAGAACGACGGCGTCCTGCCGCTCACCCCCGGCGCGCACAAGCGCGTCGCGGTGATCGGCCCCAACGCCGCCATCGCCCGCCTCGGCGGCTACTCCAGCGTGCCGCGCCAGACCGTCTCGCTGCTGGAAGGCGTGCAGGCCAAGCTCAGGGGCAAGGCGGATGTCGTCCATGCCCAGGGCGTGTTCATCACCCAGAGCGAGGATCGCTCGGCCAACGAGGTGCTGCTCGCCGACCCGACGAAGAACCGAGCGCTGATCGCGGAGGCGGTAGAGGTCGCGAAGTCAGCCGACATCGTCATCCTCGCCATCGGCGACACCGAACAGACCAGCCGCGAGGGCTTCGCAAGGAACCATCTCGGCGACCGCACCAGCCTCGATCTGGTCGGCGAACAGAATGACCTGTTTCTCGCCATGAAGGCGACCGGCAAGCCGGTCGTCGTCTGCGCGATCAACGGCCGCCCGCCCAGCTATCCCACCGTGGCGGAAGGCGCGAACGCGCTGCTGGAATGCTGGTATCCGGGGCAGGAGGGTGGCACCGCGATGGCCGACATCCTGTTCGGCGACGTCAGTCCCGGCGCGAAGCTGCCCGTGACCGTCGCGCGCGACGCGGGGCAGGTGCCGGTCTTCTACAACCGCAAGCCGAGCGCCCGGCGCGGCTATGTGTTCGAGGATATAAGTCCGCTTTACCCGTTCGGCTATGGCCTCTGCTACACGAGCTTTGCGTTTGGGAAGCCACGCCTGTCTTCTCCCCGCATCGGTACGGGCGGCGAAGTGACGGTCGAAGTCGACGTCCGTAATACCGGCCAACGGGCAGGGGACGAGGTCGTCCAGCTCTATGTCCGCGATCAAACCGCCAGTGTCACCCGCCCGATCAAGTCATTGAAGGGGTTCGAGCGAGTCTCTCTCGCGCCCGGCGAGGCGAAAACCGTTCGCATCACGCTCGGCCCCGCCGCTTTCTCGCTCTGGAACCTCGACATGCAGGAAGAGGTCGAACCCGGCCTCTTCGACATCATGGTCGGTCCGGACAGCGAAAATCTCCAGACCATCCCGCTCGAAATCATCTGAACAGGACTGTGCACATGCCAAAGATCGTAGATGCCAAGGTCATCATCACCTGCCCCGGCCGCAATTTCGTGACGCTCAAGATCATTTGCGACGACGGCACTACCGGCGTCGGCGACGCGACGCTCAACGGCCGCGAGCTGTCGGTCGCCAGCTACCTGACCGACCATGTCATCCCCTGCCTCATCGGCCGCGACGCGCACCGGATCGAAGATATCTGGCAGTATCTTTACAAGGGCGCCTATTGGCGGCGCGGCCCCGTCACCATGACCGCGATCGCGGCGGTCGACATGGCGCTGTGGGACATCAAGGGGAAGATCGCCGGGCTGCCCGTCTATCAGCTGCTGGGCGGGGCGAGCCGGGAGGGCGTGATGGTCTATGGCCACGCCAACGGCACGACGATCGACGACACGATCGAGGCCGCGCTCGACTATCAGCGCCAGGGTTACAAGGCGATCCGCATCCAGTGCGGCGTGCCCGGCATGGCGTCGACCTATGGTGTCAGCAAGGACCGCTACTTCTACGAACCCGCCGACGCCGACCTGCCGACCGAGAATGTCTGGAGCACGAGCAAATATCTGCGCGTCGTGCCCGAACTGTTCAAGGCGGCGCGCGAGGCGCTGGGGTGGGACGTGCACCTGCTGCACGACATCCACCACCGCCTGACCCCGATCGAGGCGGGACGACTGGGCAAGGATCTGGAGCCCTATCGCCCCTTCTGGCTGGAGGACGCCACTCCTGCCGAGAACCAGGAAGCGTTCAAGCTGATCCGCCAGCACACCACCGCGCCGCTCGCAGTCGGGGAAATCTTCAATTCGATCTGGGACGCGAAGGATCTGATCCAGAACCAGCTGATCGACTATATCCGCGCCACCGTGGTCCATGCCGGCGGCATCACGCACCTGCGCCGCATTGCCGCGCTGGCCGACCTCTATCAGGTGAAGACCGGCTGCCACGGCGCGACCGACCTGTCGCCCGTCTGCATGGCCGCCGCGCTGCATTTCGACCTGTCGGTGCCGAACTTCGGCGTGCAGGAATATATGCGCCACACACCCGAGACCGACGCCGTCTTCCCGCACGCCTACACGTTCCAGGACGGCATGATGCATCCGGGCGACGCGCCGGGCCTGGGCGTCGACATCGACGAGGAACTGGCAGCCGGATACGAATATAAGCGCGCTTTCCTGCCGGTGAACCGGCTGGAAGACGGCACGCTGTTCAACTGGTGATGGGAATGTCCGGCCTATCCTGCCAGCCCTCTCACGCACGGCACCGACATCCGTTCGCCCTGAGCTTGTCGAAGGGCACGCGCGTGCTTCGACAGGCTCAGCACGAACGGATGTTGGGGGCTGTGGTAAATGGATGAGCCAATGACCGCCATCCCCAAACCCTTGGGGCCCAAACCCTCCGGCAAAGTCCGCTGGATCGTCTGCGGCCTGCTCTTCGCGGCGGTGGTGCTGAGCTATGTCGACCGCCTCGTGCTGCCGACGCTCAAGCCCGATCTTCAGGCGCGTTATGGATGGAGCGAGAGCGGCTATGCCGACCTCGCCATCTGGTTCCAGGCGGGCTATGGCATCGCCTATGTCTTCTTCGGCCGCCTGATCGACCGGATCGGCGCGCGGGCGGGCTATGCGTTGGCCGTGACGCTCTGGACGATCGGCCATGTCGCCCACATCTTCTTCACCTCCACCGCCGGGATGCTGCTGGCGCGCATTCCGCTGGCCATCGGGGAGGCGGGAACCTTTCCCGCCGCGATCGCCGCGACCAACGAATGGTTCCCCAAGAAGGAGCGCGCCTTCGCCATCGGCATCTTCAACGCCGGATCGAACGTCGGCGCGATCCTGACGCCGCTGATCGTGCCGATCATCGCGGTGTCGATGGGCTGGCGCTGGGCCTTCATCCTGACCGGCCTGCTGACCGTCGTCTGGCTCGCCGCCTGGCTCGCCTTCTACCGCCGCCCGCGCGAGAAGAAGAGCCTGACGCCCGAAGAACTGGCCTGGATCGAGACCGATCCGGTCGAGCCGCAGCGCCCCGTCAAATGGGCGACTTTGTTCCGTCATCGCCAGACCTGGGCCTATATGCTGGGCCGCTTCCTGATCGATCCGGTGTGGTGGACCTTCCTGTTCTGGCTGCCGGATTTCTTCAACAAGCAATATGGCGTCAAGATGCTGGACTTCGGTCCGCCGCTGATCGCCGTTTACCTGCTGGCCGACGTCGGCTCGATCGCGGGTGGATGGACCTCCTCGCGCCTGATGGGCCGGGGCTGGAGCGTCAACCGCGCCCGCAAGAGCGCGATGCTGCTCGCCGCCCTCTGCGCCGTGCCGATCGCCTTTGCGACAAGCGCGCCATCCATGTGGGTCGCGGTCGGCCTGATCGGCCTCGCCTGCGCCGGGCATCAGGGCTTCTCCGCCAATCTCTACGCGCTGCCGGGCGACGTCTTTCCGCGCTGGATGGCGGGGTCGGTCGTGGGCTTGGGCGGCCTGTCCGGCGCGGTCGGCGGCATGCTGATGGCGAAGTTCGCCGGCGTCATCCTCGAAACCATCGGCAGCTACGGCCCGATCTTCGCCGTCGCCTCGGTCGCCTATCTCGTGGCGCTCGCCGTCATCCATCTTCTCCTGCCCCGCTATCAGCCGGTGGCGATACCCCTTGCCGAAAGCGCCGCATGACCACGCCCTTGCGTCTCCATCCCGATCGCCTTTTTCCGTCCGACCCCTCCACCCGCACCATCGCCCGCGCCCTCTATGCGGGCGTCAAGGATCTGCCGATCGTCAGCCCGCACGGCCACACCGATCCGCGCTGGTTCGCTTATGACGAAGCCTTCGCCAACCCGGCCGAGCTGCTGATCGTGCCCGACCATTATGTGTTTCGGATGCTTTACAGCCAGGGGGTGAAGCTGGAGAAGCTGGGCGTGCCAACCGTCGACGGCAGCCCGACCGAGGCCGATCCGCGCGCCATCTGGCGCCGCTTCGCCGCGCACTATCACCTGTTCCGGGGCACCCCCTCCCGCCTGTGGCTCGACTGGGTGTTCGCCGAGGCGTTCGGCATCGACGTGCAGTTGGAGCGCGCCACCGCCGACCATTATTATGACATCATCGACGCGGCGCTCAAGACCGACGCCTTTCGCCCGCGCGCGCTGTTCGAACGGTTCAACATCGAAGTCATCGCCACCACCGAAGGCCCGCTCGACCCGCTCGACCATCATCGCGCGATCCGGCAGTCGGGCTGGGCGGGCAGGGTAGTCACCGCCTACCGACCCGACCCGGTGATGGACCCCGACATCGCCGGCTTCGCGGACCGGGTGCGCGCCTTCTGCGCCATGGCGGGCCAGGACGCCGGCGGCTTCGCCGGCTATCTGCGCGCGCATGAAAAGCGCCGCGCCGATTTCCGCGCGGCCGGCGCGACCTCGACCGATCACGGCCACCCGGACGCCTTCACCGCACATCTGCCCCCCGCCGATATCGAAGCGCTCTACGCGCGCGCGATGAGCGGCCCGCTGAGCGCCGCCGACGCCCGCCTGTTCCGCGGCCATATGCTGACCGAAATGGCGCGCATGTCGATCGAGGACGGCTTGGTCATGCAGCTCCACCCCGGCGTCCATCGCAGCCACAATGCCGCCGTGCTCGCCCGCTTCGGCCGCGACAAGGGCGGGGACATTCCGCTGCCCGGCGAATTCGTGCAGGCATTGAAGCCCTTGCTCGACCTCTATGGCAACGATCCGCGCCTGACCCTCATTCTCTTCACCCTGGACGAGGACGTCTATTCTCGCGAACTCGCCCCGCTCGCCGGCCATTATCCCGCATTGAAGCTCGGCCCGCCCTGGTGGTTCCATGACAGTCCCGAGGGGATGCGCCGCTTCCGCGAGCGCGCGACCGAGACCGGCGGCTTCTACAACACGGTCGGCTTCAACGACGACACCCGCGCCTTCCTGTCGATCCCGGCGCGGCACGACGTTGCCCGGCGCATGGATTGCGCCTTCCTTGCTCGGCTCGTCGCCGAACATCGGTTGGACGCGGACGAAGCCCACGAACTCGCCCATGCGCTCGCCTATGATCTGGTCAAGAAAGCTTACAAGCTGTGAAAAGACTGTCGTCCGCCACGCTGGCGGATTTGCCCGCCGATGTGATTCGCCCCGGCTATGATCGCGCTGCCGTCCGTCACGGCGTCGTGCATCTCGGCATCGGTGCATTCCACCGCGCCCATCAGGCGGCATTTTTCGACGATGCGCTTGCCGCCGGCGACCTGCGCTGGGGCATCGTCGCAGCCTCGCTCCGCTCGCCTGCCGTGCGCGACCAGATGGAACCGCAGGACGGCCTTTACACCATGCTGGTGCGCGACGGCACGGCCGAGCAGGCGCGCGTCATCGGCGCGGTCCGCCAGGTGCTCGTCGCGCCGGAGGAGCCAGAGGCGCTGATCACCGCGATGGCCTCGCCCGACACGCATATCGTGACGCTGACCATTACCGAGAAGGGCTACAAGCTCGATCCCGCCACCGGCGCGCTGATCGAAGATGATCCGCAGCTCGCCGCCGACCTCGCCTCGCTCGACCGGCCCCAGACCGCGCCCGGCTTCATCGTCGCCGCGCTTGCCCGCCGCCGCGCCGCCGGCCTGCCGCCCTTCACCGCGATCAGTTGCGACAACCTCCCACACAATGGCGCACGGCTGCGCGATGCGGTGGTTGCGCTTGCCCGCCGCCATGACGCTGCGCTGGCCGACTGGATCGCGGCGGAAGGCGCTTTCCCGCAGACGATGGTCGACCGGATCGTGCCCGCCACCACCGAAGAGGATATCGCGCAGCTCTCCGCCCGCCTCGGCGTCGAGGACCGGGCGATGGTCAAGACCGAACCTTTCCGCCAATGGGTGATCGAAGACCGCTTCTGCGGCCCGCGTCCCGATTTCGGCCCCGGCGTTCAGCTGACCGCCGCCGTCGCGCCCTGGGAAGAAGCCAAGCTGCGCCTGCTCAACGGCGCGCATAGTGGGATCGCCTATCTGGGCGGCCTGGCCGGAATCGATCATGTGCACGAAGTGCTGGCGCTGCCCGATGCGCGGCACTTCGTGGAGGCACTGTGGGACGAGGCGGAAACGACGCTATCACCCCCGCCTGAACTGGATGTCGCCGCCTATCGTCGCGCGCTGATGGCCCGCTTCGACAATCCGACGCTGCGCCACCGCACGCGCCAGATCGCCATGGACGGATCGCAGAAGCTGCCCCAGCGCCTGCTCGCGCCGATCGCGGACCGGCTGGCGCGGGGGCAGGGGATCGCCGCGATGGCGCTGGCGGTCGCGGCTTGGATTCGCTGGCAGGCCGGGCGCGACGATATGGGCGCACCGCACGCGGTCGACGACCCGCTGGCGGGTCTGATCGTGCAGCGGCTCGCGCCTGCCTCGACCGCCGCCGATCGGGTGGACGCGATCCTCGGCCTTGCCGCAGTCTTCCCGCCGGGTTTAAGCGACAATGGCGACTTGCGCGACACGCTCGCCCGCTGGCTGGCGATCCTCGAACAGCAGGGCGCTCGCGCCGCGCTCGCCACCCTGCGGCAGGATTGCCACAGGTAAATGTAACGCTACCATTTTTCCCGCTTGTATTATTGACAAGCGTCTAAACAGCGCTATCCACCGCGTCATTGATAACGGTAACAGTAGGCTTGTGTCTAAGCCCTGTGCGCTGGTTCGGAGAGGTTTTTCCCATGTCTGCACATATTCACGCCTTTCGCGCCGCCCTGTTCGCGGCGTCCGCCCTGGGTTCGCTCGGCCTGTCTCAGGTCGCCATGGCGCAGGACGCCGCGCCGCAAACCGCCGCGCCGGACGAAGAAGTCACCGACATCGTCGTGACTGGCATCCGCGGCTCGCTGCAAAGCGCCACCAATGCCAAGAAGAATGCCGTGGCCTTCGGCGACGCCATCTTCGCCGAAGATATCGGCAAGCTGCCCGCGACCAACCTGGCCGAAACACTGAACCGCATGCCGGGCGTCCGCCTCAACCGCGACATCACCGGCGAAGGCACGCAGGTGGCGATTCGCGGCCTTGGCCCCAGCTTCTCGAAGGTGCTGCTGAACGGATCGCAGATCGCGGTCGCGTCGGACGGTGGCACCACCGGCGGCGGCGGCGACAACCGCCAGGTCGATCTCGACTTCTTCCCGTCGGAACTCTTCACCCGGCTCGATCTCGCCAAGTCGGCGACCGCTTCCACCATCGAAGGCGGCATCGCCGGCACGGTCAACCTCCGCAACGCGCGGCCGTTCGACAAGCCCGGCACCCATGTCACGGTCGTCGCACAGGGCCAATATACCGACAGCAATGACAAGATCAGCCCGCGCGGCGCGCTGGTTGCCAGCCAAACCACCGACACGTTCGGCATCCTGCTCGGCGTCGCCGGCGTCAAGACCAAGACTCGCGTCGACGGCTTCGACACGGTGGGCTGGACCGACGGCAATCTGGGCGCGGGCGATCCGGGCGGCAACAATTTCACCTGGGCCTCGGTCGTGCCGCGCAACGCTGGCCACGGCCTCGTCGCCGGTCAGCCGGTCGATGTCGTCGCGACTTCGGGCCTGACCCGGGGCCAACTCAGCACCGCGCTGATCCCGCGTCTCGCCCGCAACGCGCTCACCACCGGCGACCGCTCGCGCATTTCGGCGCTCGCGTCGGTCGAATGGCGTCCGAGCGACGCGCTGCACTTCGCGATCGACGGCATCTGGGCCAAGTCCACGCGCGACTTCACCCGCGTCAACATGAACTGGCAGGTCCGCAACTCCGGCCCCGGCACCAGCCCGCAATCGACCGGCGGCATGATCCCGATCGACCTCACTGTGGACGAAAACAACGTCGTCACCAGCGGCACCTTCGCCAACTCCTCCTTCTTCCTGGAGGCGAGCCGCTTCAAGCAGACCACCCATTTCTGGAACATCAACCCCAGCGTCACTTGGCAGCCGACCGACAAGCTCAAGGTCGTCGCCAACCTCAACATGTCGAAGAGCCGCTTCTTCCGCGAGCAGCCGACCTGGGCGTTCCAGACGACGCCGCAGTCGGGTGTCGATGTCTATTATGACAACACGGACGGCTATTATCCGCAGATCACGACCAATATCGATCTCAACAGCCCGGCCGCCGGCTGGCAATGGTATCGCCAGAATGTCCAGAATGTCCGCCGTCGCACCGAAACGCAGGGCGCGCATCTCGACCTCGTCTATGGCGACGAATATCTGAACTTCAAGGTCGGCGCCGCCTATGACCGCGCTAAGCGCCTCGTGCGCGCCTTCGACAACAGCTCGGCCTATCAGCTGACGGTGTGCGGCGCGAATTGTGCCGGTCAGACGGGAACGATCACCAACGCACAGGTGCCGCAATATCTGTTGCCCTTCCCTGTGAACAATTTCGGCCATCTGGCGAACCGCAATGTCGGCTACTCCGCCTTCGTCGTGCCGGACTTCAACGCCATCATCGATGCCACCAACTATAACCAGTTCCGCGACAACGCCCCCGAAGCGCGCGGCGCGGTCACCGGCGGCGCGACCGGCGATGTCGATGAGAAGGTGTGGGGCGCCTATTTCGAGGTCAACGGCCGTACCACGCTGGTCGGCCGCGACCTGGATGTGAACGCCGGCATGCGCTACGCCCGCACCAAGCAGAATGTGCTCGGCCCGAGCCAGGTCGGCACCACCATCGTCGATATTGAGGCGAATTCCACCTACGAGAATTTCCTGCCCGCGCTCAACGTCACCTGGAGCGCCCTGGACAATCTCAAGCTGCGCTTCTCGGCCTCGCGGACGATGACGCGACCGGAAGCCAGCAACATCCTGCCGGGCGTCACTTTCTCCGATCCGTCGGCGCTGATTGCGACCGCCGGCAACCCGGACCTTCAGCCTTTCACCTCGAACAATCTCGACATCGGCGGCGAATATTATACCGGCGGCATCGGCTATATCGGCGTGACTGGATTCCAGAAGACTATCCAGGGCTTCACGCTGACGCAGCAGAGCCAGGTGACCTTCGGATCGCTGAACATCCCCTTCGCAAGCCTGCAATCGACTCAGCAGAATGCGCTCAACGACCGCGCCCGCGCCACGGGTCTGGCCGTCGAGAACCTGCCGATCACGGTCAACCGTCCGGTCAACCTCCAGTCGCTCAAGATCCAGGGGATCGAGGCGACCTGGGTGCAGCCGCTCGACTTCCTGGTGAAGGGCCTCGGCTTCTCGGCCAACGGCACTTACCTCAAGCAGTCCTCGGCGTCCGGCCTGGTCGCCACCGGCGTGCCCAAATGGTCCTACAATCTTCAGGGCTTCTATGAGGATCACGGCCTGTCGGTCAGCCTGAACTATGTCTGGAACGACAAGTCGATCGGCCAGAACGGTCCGCAGAACGGCATCAGCAACGCCTTCCTCGGCAATGACTCGCGCGGTCAGCTTGACCTGTCGGCGGGATATCAGCTGCCCTTCTTCAACAAGGCGCTGCGCCTGACGGTGGACGTACTCAACATCACCAACGAGCCGATCCGCACCATCTTCGCCTACGACAACGCGCCCTATTCGATCTTCTACCCCGGTCGCCAGGTTCTGGCCGGCATCCGGGCGAACTTCTGATCCTCCCCCTGAGGACAACTTGAGGGGCCGGCCGCAACGCCGGCCCTTTTTCTTTCTGGACATTTGTTCCGTTCGGGCTGAGCGAAGTCGAAGCCCTTTTCTTGGGGAGCCCGAGATGCGACCGTTGATCTTCCTGCCCCTGGCCCTCATCGCCGCCGCCCCCGCGCAAGCGAAGGAGTGTGCGCCCGCCTGGGTCGCCGCCTGGGCCTCGGCGCAATATGAGCCGGTAAACGACGCCGTCCTGCCCCCCGGCACGCTCAAGGACCAGACGCTGCGCCAGATCATCCGCCCTTCCGTGGCGGGCGACCGGCTGCGCGTGCGCCTCTCCAATGTCGCCGGCACCCAGCCGTTGCGGATCGCGGGCGTCAGCATCGCGCGGGCGTTGGGCAGCGCGTCACCGGCCGTCGATCCGGCCAGCGTTCTCCCGCTCCGCTTCGATGGAAAGGCGGACGTGATCGTCCCGCCGGGCGCGGACTATCTGTCCGATCCGGTGCCGATGCCGGTCGCGGCGCTGGCGAATATCGCGGTCTCCATCCGCTATGACGGCGAACCGGAACAAACCTCGCACCCCGGCTCGCGCGCGACATCGTGGCATCTGCCGGGCCATCATCTGTCCGACGCCACGATGGCCGATGCATCCCATTTCGACCACTGGTTCCACCTTTCCGGCCTGGAAGTCGAGCGCTGCGCCCCGGCAAGGCTGATCGTCGCGCTGGGCGATTCGATCACCGACGGCCGCGGCTCCACCACCAACGGCAATGATCGCTGGACCGATCGCCTGGCCGAGCGGCTTCAGGCCGATCGCAAGCGGCGCAAAACCGCCATCGTCAATCAGGGGATCGGAGGCAACCGGCTGCTCGACGATGGCCTTGGCCCCAACGCGGTCGCCCGCCTCGACCGCGACGTTCTGGGCCAGCCGGGCGTCACCCACCTGATCCTGCTCGAAGGCATCAACGATCTCGGCACGCTGACCCGCGAAGCCCCGGTCAGCCGCCAGGCGCACGAAGCCCATGTCGCCCGTATCATCGGCGCCTACCGGCAGATCATCGCCCGCGCCCGAGCGAAGGGTATCAGGGTCATCGGCGCTACAATCATGCCTTTCGTCGGCAACGACTATTATCATGCCGACGCGCAGAATGAGGCGGATCGGCAGGCGGTCAACGCCTGGATCCGGCAGCCCGGCCATTTCGACGCCGTGATCGACTTCGACCGCGTCACCCGCGACCCCGCGCGCCCCGACCGCCTGCTGCCCGCCTATGATGTCGGCGACGCGCTCCATCCTTCGCCCGCTGGCTACAGGGCGATGGGCGACGCTGTGCCGCTCAGCCTCTTCGACTGACCCGCCGGCTCCCCGACTCCAGCACTGTTTCCATCGCGACGAAGGTGGATGTGCTGGCGACATGGGGCAGGGCGCTGATCTTCTCGCCCAGCACCGCGCGATATCGGCGGATGTCGGCGGTCCGCACCTTCAGCAGATAGTCGAAATTGCTCGCCAGCATGTGACATTCCTCGACCTCGGGGATGCGGCGCACCGCCGCGTTGAACTCTTCCAGCGCCGCTTCCCGCGTGTCGCTCAGCTTCACCTCGGTAAAGGCGACATGGTCCATGCCCATTTTCGCCGGATCGACGATCGCGCGAAAGCCGCGGATGACGCCGCTCTCCTGCAACCGCCGCAGCCGCACCTGGCAGGGCGTCTTGGACAGGCCCACCGCAGCCGCCAAATCGGTGACGGTCATCCGCCCATCCTCCACCAGCGCGGCGATGATGCGGCGGTCATATTCGTCGAGATCGGGCGATTTTTCCATTCTTTCTGCCTAGCATGACATCGATAATAAGTCATTCGGCCTCAATTCGGGGTCGAGATAAGCCGGAATGACGTTGGCTCCTCCGCTATAATGCCCCTATGACCGGACAGCCCTTCGCCACCTTCGCCCCCGCCATCCGTCAGGCCACCCCGCTGCGCGCCGCGATCACCGCCGCCTATCGCCGAGACGAGGCGGCGGCGATGGCGCCGCTGATCCGCTCCGCCACCCTGCCGGCCAAGGTCCGCGCCGCGATCGCCGAAACCGCTACCAGCCTCGTCACCGCGCTGCGCGCCAACCGCAAGGGCAGCGGCGTGGAAGGGCTGGTGCAGGAATATGCGCTCTCCAGTCAGGAGGGCGTGGCGCTCATGTGCCTTGCTGAAGCGCTGCTCCGCATCCCCGACACCGCGACCCGCGACGCCCTCATCCGCGACAAGATCGCCGACGGCGACTGGGGATCGCATCTGGGGGGCGGCAAGTCGCTGTTCGTCAACGCCGCCACCTGGGGCCTGGTCGTCACCGGCAAGCTGGTCGGCAGCGTCGATGATCGCGGCCTCACCGCCGCGCTCACCCGCCTCGTTGCCCGCGCGGGCGAGCCGGTCATCCGGCGGGGCGTCGACCTCGCCATGCGGATGATGGGCGAACAGTTCGTCACTGGCGAAACCATCGGCGAGGCATTGAAGCGCGCCCGCGACATGGAGGCGAAAGGCTTCGCATACAGCTACGACATGCTGGGCGAGGCCGCGACCACCGCCGCCGACGCCGCGCGTTACTATGCCGATTATGAAAACGCCATCCACGCCATCGGCAAAGCGTCCGCCGGGCGTGGCATCTATGCCGGCCCGGGCATCTCGATCAAGCTCTCCGCCCTCCACCCCCGCTACAGCCGCGCGCAGGCCGACCGCGTCATGAGCGAACTGCTCCCCGCCGTGAAGACACTCGCCGCGCTCGCCAAAAGCTACGACATCGGCTTCAACATCGACGCGGAGGAGGCCGACCGGCTCGAACTATCGCTCGATCTGCTCGAAAGCCTGGCGCTGCACCCCGACCTCGCCGGCTGGAACGGCCTCGGCTTCGTCGTGCAGGGCTATGGCAAGCGCTGCCCCTTCGTCATCGACTGGATCGTGGACCTCGCCCGCCGCGCGAACCGCCGCATCATGGTCCGCCTGGTCAAGGGCGCCTATTGGGACGCGGAAATCAAGCGCGCGCAGGTGGACGGGCTGGAGGGGTTCCCGGTCTATACCCGCAAGCTCCACACCGACATCGCCTATATCGCCTGCGCGCAGAAGCTGCTGGGCGCGCGCGATGCCGTCTTCCCGCAATTCGCCACCCATAATGCCCAGACGCTGGCGACCATCCATCATCTCGCCGGCCGGGATTTCGCGATCGGCGACTATGAGTTCCAATGCCTGCACGGCATGGGCGAGCCGCTCTACGAACAGGTCGTCGGCGCGGACAAGCTCGACCGCCCCTGCCGCATCTACGCCCCGGTCGGCACGCACGAAACGCTGCTCGCCTATCTTGTCCGCCGCCTGCTGGAAAATGGCGCGAATAGCAGCTTCGTCAACCGCATCGCCGATCCGCAAGTGCCCATCGCGGACCTTGTCGCCGACCCGGCCGATATCATCCGCGCCATGCCGCATCCCGGCGATCCGCATGACCAGATCGCGCTGCCGGCCGACCTCTACCCCGACCGCCGCAACTCCGCCGGGCTCGACCTCAGCAACGAAGCGACGCTTGCCGACATCGGCGAATCGCTTCGCCATAGCGCGACGCTGAACTGGACTGCCGCGCCGCAGGACGGGGCAGGGGAGAGCCGTCCGGTCCTCAACCCCGCCGATCATCGCGACATTGTCGGCCATGTCACCGAAGCCTCGCCCGACGAAGCGCGCGCCGCCGCCGCCCGTGCCGCAACCTCGCGCTGGGCCGATGTGCCGGTCGCCGATCGCGCCGCCGCGCTCGATCGCGCCGCCGACGCGATGCAGGCCCGCATGCCCATCCTCCTCGGCCTCATCGTCCGCGAAGCCGGCAAGTCGCTGCCCAACGCCATCGCCGAAGTCCGGGAAGCGATCGACTTCCTGCGCTATTACGCCGCCCAGGCTCGCGCCACCTTCGGCCCGGCGCAGCGGGCCTTGGGCGTCGTCACCTGCATCTCCCCCTGGAACTTCCCGCTGGCGATCTTCACCGGACAGGTCGCCGCCGCTCTGGTCGCGGGCAACGCCGTCCTCGCCAAGCCGGCCGAGGAAACCCCGCTCATCGCCGCCGAGGCGGTGCGCCTGCTGCATGATGCGGGCATCCCGACCGACGCCCTCCACCTCGTCCCCGGTGACGGCGCCATCGGCGCGGCCCTCGTCGCCGCGCCTGAAACGCAGGCGGTGATGTTCACCGGCTCGACCGACGTCGCCCGCCTGATCCAGAAGCAGCTCGCCACCCGCCTCTCGCCCGCCGGCAAGCCGATCCCGCTGATCGCCGAAACAGGTGGCCAGAACGCGATGATCGTCGACAGCAGCGCGCTCGCGGAGCAGGTGGTGGCGGACGTCATCGCCTCCGCCTTCGACAGCGCCGGGCAGCGCTGCTCCGCGCTTCGTATCCTCTGCCTTCAGGACGATATTGCCGACCGCACGCTCGCCATGCTGAAGGGCGCGCTTGGCGAACTCCGCATCGGCCGCACCGATGCTCTGAAGGTCGATATCGGCCCCGTCATCAGCGCCGAAGCCCGCGACAGCATCAACCGCCATATCGCCGCGATGGAGGCATGGGGCCGCCGGATCGACCAGAGCCTGCTGCCGCCCGAAGCCGCGCACGGCACCTTCGTGCCCCCCACCATCATAGAGATCGACAGCATCGCGGACTTGAGCCGCGAGATATTCGGCCCGGTCCTCCACGTCCTGCGGTTCCGCCGCGAGGGGATGGACGCGCTGGTCGATGCCATCAACGCCACCGGCTATGGCCTGACCTTCGGCCTGCACACCCGCCTCGACGAAACCATCGCGCGCGTGACCGAGCGGGTGAAGGTCGGCAACATCTACGTCAACCGCAACGTCATCGGCGCGATCGTGGGGGTTCAGCCCTTCGGCGGCTGCGGCCTGTCGGGCACCGGGCCAAAGGCGGGCGGGCCGCTCTATCTCGGCCGGCTGGTGACGACCCCGCCGGTTTTCGCCGAGCGCGTCAGCCATCTCCGCTCGCCGCTCAGCGCCTTCGCCGACTGGCTCGACGCGCAGGGCGAGGGGGATGCCGCCGCGCAGGCCCGCCATATGGGCGACGCGTCGGCGCTCGGGGTTGAACTGACGCTTCCCGGCCCGGTGGGCGAACGCAACCTTTATGCGCTTCATCCGCGCGGCCGCGTCCTGTTGCGCCCCGCGACGCGCCAGGGACTGTTTCGCCAGATGGCGGCGGTGCTCGCCACCGGCAATGTCGGCGTGGTGGAAGGCGTGACCCCGCCGCCCGGCCTGCCGTCGGAGGTTGCCGCCCGCTTCAGCAGCATCGCCACCGGCCCCTATGCCGCCGCGCTGGTGGAAGGGGACGCGGCGAAAATCCTCGCCACGATGCAGCATGTCGCCGACCTTCCCGGCCCGATCGTCCCCGTCCATGCCGACGCGCAAGGCTATTGCCTCGACTGGCTGCTGGAAGAACGATCGACTTCGATCAACACCACGGCGGCTGGCGGCAACGCCAGCCTCATGATGATTGGATAGTTACCGATTGTTTCCGCCGCGGCGCCAAGGGTTGACCCGCCATAGCCGATCCCCTCTTATGTGACAGTTCGATGTCAACCGTGGGGAAGGGGTCGGGGTGAACGTCGCTTATGTAGGAAGTTGTTATAGCGAGGAATTCATCAAGCATGTGCTTGATGATCCCGTGCCCAGTCTTCGCTTCTTTCGCGTCAGCAGCGTCAGTTTGATGGACCCGCAGGTGCTCGACCTCGGGGACATGTCGGAACTGACGCCGGAATGTCGGCGGCACCTGTCCTACGAAAATCGCAAGAATTTCCGGCAGCGAATGCGTGAGGTCGCGCCTGACCTGCTGGTGGTGGATTTCATCCGTGACATACGATGCGCGCTGCTGACCGACGGCGAAGGCTTTATGTCCTTTCCTTACGAACTGATCGCCGAGCCGCGCCCGCCCAGAACGACATTTCTCGATCGGTTTGAAATCATTCCGTTCGGCTCGCCCGACTATGTCCGCCTCCATCGGCAGGCGCTCAACCGCTTCTGCAATTTCATGAACGAAGCGCTGCCGGACTGCCGTGTCCTCATCCTCAATTTCAAGCCGACTTGGGATTATCGCGGGCGCGCGCGCACCCATATCGACTTCCGCTCCGATTTCATGGCGTGGAGCGCGCGGGCGCCGATGCAGGATATGATGGGCCGTTACTGCGCCGAACGCATCGAGGCTGCGACCCTTCTCGATTATGACGGGCCTTTATGGAGCGACGACAATGCGAAATATGGTCCCGCCTCGGTGCATTATGCGGCCGCATGCTGGCGGCTGATGGAGCGGCGGTTCGACCGGGAAAACTTCGCCTTCCATCCGGCCGAACCGCCGAGCGCGGTGGAACTCGGCGCCCGCCTGCGGGCCAGCTTCGATGCGTTCGGTGAAGAGGCCCCACTGCTGGAGAATGGCCGGTGGCGGCGGCTGGCGCGATCGGGGGCCGATGTGCTCACCGATCTCGTTCCCGTGCTCATGCAGGAGATGGTGCACCGCCACGGCTTGAACCGGCCGCCCAACGTGGTCGATGCCTATAACGCTTTCGTCTGGCTCCTGGGCCGGCCACCCGAAAGCATCGAGACGCTGATGGCGCACGCCGCCTTGCCGAACCTGGACGCCCTTCGTCAGTGGCTGATGACGGCCGAAGAGTTCAAGATACGCTACGACGAAATGCTGGAGCGCCCGTCGATCAGGGACCAGCCGCCAGGCTGATCCCCGCGCGCCGCGTCACCCTCGTGCCGCCACCCCGTTCGCAGCGGACAGCACCGCCTTCACCGAAGCGGTCGCCACGTCGCTGTCGGTGCCGACGCCGAAGATGGTGCGCCCGTCGGTCGTGCGGCACTCGACATAGGCGGCCGCGTTCACATTGCTGCCCGCGCCGATCGCATGTTCGCTATAGTCGGCGATCTCCAGTTCGACCCCGAACGCCTCGCGCAGCGCCGCCAGCACCGAGGAGAGGAGGCCGTTGCCGCGCCCGGATACGGAACGCTCGACGCCGTCATGGGCGATCGTGCCGGTGAAGATGCGGTCGCCCGCCTGTCCGCCCTCATGATAGTCGATCAGGGCGTAGGGCTGTGTCCCGGTCAGGCAGTAATGCGCCTCGAACGCCTCGCCGATGTCGGCCGCGTTGAGCTCGCGGCTGCTGCTGTCGGCCAGAGCCTGCACCACCTTGGAGAAATCCGCCTGCATCCGCTTGGGCAGCTTGTAGCCCTTGTCCTGTTGCAGCACCCAGGCGACGCCGCCCTTGCCCGACTGCGAATTGACGCGGATCACCGCTTCATAGTCGCGGCCCAGATCCTTGGGGTCGATGGGCAGATAGGGCACGTTCCAAATCTGGTCGTTGCGCGCCTCCTGCGCGGCAAAGCCCTTCTTGATCGCATCCTGATGGCTGCCGGAAAAGGCGGTGAAAACCAGTTCGCCGGCATAGGGATGGCGCGGGTGCACCGGCAGCTGGTTGCAATATTCGACCGTCTGGATGACCTCGTCGATGTCGGAAAAGTCGAGGCCGGGATTGATTCCCTGGGTGTACATGTTGAGCGCGACGGTCACCAAATCGCAATTGCCGGTGCGCTCGCCATTGCCGAACAGGCAGCCTTCGACGCGGTCCGCGCCTGCCATGATTCCCAGTTCCGCCGCAGCGACGCCGGTGCCCCGGTCGTTATGCGTGTGCAACGAAATCACCACGCTGTCGCGCTTCGAAATATTGCGGCAAATCCATTCGATCTGGTCGGCATAGATGTTGGGCGTCGCACATTCGACTGTCGCGGGCAGGTTCAGGATCAGCGGCCGTTCCGGCGTCGGCCGCAATATCTCCATCACCGCCTCGCAACATTCCAGGCTGAAATCTAGCTCGGCGGTCGAGAAGGTTTCCGGCGAATATTCGAAGTGCCAGTCCGTGTCGGGCTGGGCGGCGGCATGGTCGCGCAGCAGCTTGGCGGCATGGACCGCGATGTCCCGCACCTCATGCCGTTCCATCTGGAACACGATGTTCCGCCAGGCGGGCGACACGGCGTTATAGACATGCACGATCGCCTTTTTCGCGCCGCGCAGGCTCTCGAACGTGGTGGCGATCAGGTCCGCGCGCGCCTGCGTCAGCACCTGCGGCATCACATCGTCGGGGATCGCGCCATCGCGCACCAGCCCCGAAATGAAGTCGAACTCGGTCGCCCCCGCGCTCGGGAAGCCGACCTCGATCTCCTTGACCCCCACCTTCAGCAGCAGGTCGAAGAAGCGCCGCTTCTTCTCCGCGTTCATGGGATCGATCAGCGACTGGTTGCCGTCGCGCATGTCGGTCGACAGCCAGCGGGGCGGGGCGGTAATGACGCGCGACGGCCATTGCCGGTCGGGCAGGTCCACTTGCGGGAAGGGGCGGTATTTCAGGGACGGTTCGGTCAGCATGATGGCTATTCCTGCGCGGCGCGCCCGTGGCGCGTCCGGTGATCGACTTGACTGATATGAGTGCCCTTAGGCGGATCAACGCTGCCCTTTAGTCGGTAGGCAGCCCAAAAGCCACGCCTAAGGGCGTGTAAGTCGAAGCAGGGTAAGAAGCGCGACGCTCTGCATGATGAAGCGCCCATAACGCAGAATGGGGCCGACTTGCAAGCCGGCCCCATTCCCGTCCCAGGATTATGCCGTGCGCCGGATTACTGCTTCTCGAAGCCGGCGATGACCTTCAGCTCGATCGCGTCGCCCACCATCGGCACGCCGTAGCCCATGCCGAACTCGCTGCGTTTGATCGTGCCGGTGGCGACGAAGCCGATATTCTCCTTCTTGCTCATCGGCTGCACGCCCGCGCCGTAAAATTCGGCGTCCAGCGTGACCGGCTTGGTAACGCCGTGCAGGGTGAGGTTGCCGGTGATCTCCGCGCCGGTCGCGCCTTCGGGCTTGACGCTGGTCGATACGAAGGTCGCGGTCGGGAATTTCGCCGCGTCGAAAAAGTCCGGCTTCATCAGATGCTCGTCCAGCTTGGCGACGCCGGTGCGCAGGTTCGCGATCTGGAACGTCACCTCGACCTTGCTGTTGGCGGGGTTGGCCTTGTCCAGCGTCAGCGTGCCGGTCGGCTCGGCGATCGTGCCGGCGTTGTTGGTGAAGCCCATATGATCCCAGGCAAAGACGACCTGGGTGTGGCCGCCATCGACCTTGTAGCTGCCGCCGCTCACCTTCGCGGCGTCCTTGCTGCCGGGCGCGGACGGGGCCTGCGCGATGACGATGGTGCCGCCGGCAATCGCGATCAGGGCAGCGGCGGGGATGAGAAATTTCTTCATGGGGCAAGACTCTCCGAAATGCTCAAGGGGCACCACCACAATAGGCGGCGGCCCCCAATCAATCCAGAGCCGTGAAGGCGAACGGATCGTTTCGGTAAACGCCCATCCTACCTAAGGTTTTGGCAGAGAGTCGAAGCCGCCCGGCTCGTTCATCGGTATGTCCATGTCGGCGAGCGCCAGCCGCAGCAACTCCATCATCGCGGCGCGCGCGGCGGCGGTGTCGCGGCTGGCGATGGCCGCGAAGACGGCGCGATGGTCGGGCAGGGGATCGCGCGGCATCATCTGCTTGCGATGCTTGAAGGTGGTGGTCCAGCTCACCGCAGCCCCGACCGAACTCGCCAGCGCAGCGAGCGCGTCATTATGCGTCGCGGCAAGCACCGCATGGTGGAACCGCTGGTCCGCCGCGCGCCCGTCGGGGCTGGAGAGGCCATGTCGGCCCATCTCCGCCAGCGCGGCCTCCATGACGGCAAGCTGCTCGTCGGTCCGCCGCCGGGCGGCAAACTCCGCCGCCGCCGGCTCGATCACACCGCGCAGTTCGAACAGGTCGCGGATGAAATCGGCGTCGGGCTCGCCCGCGAACATCCAGGCCAGCATTTCGGGGTCCAGCACGTTCCAGCGGGATCGCGGCAGCACGCGGGTGCCCGCCTTGGGCCGGCTTTCCAACATCCCCTTGGCGATCAGGATGCGCACCGCCTCGCGATAGGCGGTGCGGGACACGCCCAGCCGGTCCGATGCATCGATCTCGCCCTCGAACAGGTCACCCGGCTTGTGCCGGCCGGTCAGGATCGCGGTCCCCAGGTCGCGGGCGATCGCCTGATGGATGCGGAGCGCGCTTTCCTCGCCTGGCTTGTCCGCGCTCCCCATCATCCCCGCTCCGTCGGTTAGTCCTCGAATGCCGCCGTAGGGCAATGCCGCCCGCAAAGGAAGGCGTCGGCCACGATCCGCAACGGCGCGAGGTCGACGTCGATCCGCCGCTCCGCCACCAGTCCCACGAAGCGGCGATACATCGCCGGATATTCCTCATCCGGCGCTTTCAGCTGCACCTCGCCGTCGAGCCGCAGCGTGTTCCCGCCCTCCGACAGCAGCAGACTGCCCCGGTCGGTCTCGACCGCGATGTCCCAGGTCTGCGGCCCGGTCTGCCGCCAGTCGAACACGGCATCGACCGGAGCGCCCGATGCCGTCGCCATTTTCAGCGTCGCGCCGATCGGCGCCTGCTTGTTCTCCGGCACTTCCAGTTCGGCCGACAGCAGCATCACGGCCTCCGGCACGATCTCGGTCAGGATCGACAGCGCGTTGATGCCCGGATCGAATACGCCAAAGCCGCCCGGCTCCCAGATCCAGGGCTGGCCCGGATGCCAGTGCCGCACATCCTCGCGCCACTGGATGTCGATGCTGCGGATCGTCCGCTCCCCGATCCACGCCTTCGCCTGCGCGACGGCGGCGGCATAGCGGCTGTGCCAGCTTGCGTAGAGCGTGACATTATGCGCCTGCGCCAGCGCCACCAGCGCCTCCACCTCGGTCACGGTCGCGCCCGGCGGTTTTTCGAGGAAAACATGCTTCCCCGCCAATATCGCCTGCCGCGCCGCCGCATAGCGCACCTGCGGCGGCTGGCAGAGGATGACGGCGTCGAGGTCGTGTTCGCCCGCCAGCATCGCGCCGAGATCGGGGTAATTATTCACCCCATCCCCCCGCGCGTTGCGGCTGGCAACCGCGACCAGGTCGATGCCGTGGATCGTCTCGATCGCGGGCAGGTGCTGGTCGCGCGCGATCTTGCCGAGGCCGACGAGCCCTGCCCGGATCGTCATGCGGCGCAGTCCAGCTTGCCCTCGATCCGGCGGGTCAGACCCCACGGATTGCTCTCCTGCAACGCGGGCGGCAGCAGCGCGTCGGGCACGTCCTGATAGCAGACGGGGCGCAGGAAGCGCATCATCGCCAGCGTGCCGACCGAGGTCGAGCGGCCATCGGCGGTGGAGGGGAAGGGGCCGCCATGGACCATGGCGTGCGTCACTTCGACGCCGGTGGGCCAGCCATTGGTCAGGATGCGCCCGACCTTGCGGCTGAGCGTCGGCAGCAGCTTGGCCGCATCCGCCTCGTCGCCCGAGCCCAGCTGAAGCGTCGCGGTCAGCTGGCCTTCGAGGCCCGCGATGGTGGCGATCACTTCCTCAATGCTGGAGCAGCGGATCAGGACCGACGAGGAACCGAACACTTCCTCCGCCAGCACCGGGTTGCTCTCGAACGTCGCCCGGTCGGTCGCGAAGAAGGCCGCCTGGCCCCGGTTTACGCCCTCCGGCTCGGTGCCGCGCGCCACGGTGGTCACGCCGTCCGCGCCGACCAGCGCGGCAACGCCCTTCTCATAGGCCTGGTGGATGCCCGGCGTCAGCATGACCTGCGGCGCTGCGCCCGACAGCGCCTGCGCTGCCGAAGCGACGAACGTGTCGAGGTCCGGCCCGTCGAGCGCGATGACGAGGCCGGGGTTGGTGCAGAACTGCCCCGATCCCATGGTCAGCGACGCGACGAAGCCCGCGCCCAGCGCCTCGGCGCGGTCCTTGAGCGCCCCCGGCAGCAGCACGACCGGATTGATCGACGACATTTCGGCATAGACCGGGATCGGCTCCTTGCGCTCGGCCGCGATCTTCATGAGCGCGGTGCCGCCGCCACGCGACCCGGTGAAGCCCACCGCCTTGATGCGATGGTCGGCGACCAGCGCGCTGCCCAGCGATCGATCCGCGCCCGGCAGATAGGAAAACACGCCTTCGGGCAGGCCGCAGCTCGCGACCGCCGCCTGAATGGCGCGGGCGACCAGCTCGCCGGTGCCGGGATGGGCGCTATGCCCCTTGACGATCACTGGCGATCCGGCGGCGAAGGCCGACGCGGTGTCGCCGCCCGCGACCGAGAAGGCGAGCGGGAAGTTGGACGCGCCGAACACCGCGACCGGGCCGACCGAATGGTTGACGCGGCGCAGGTCGGCGCGCGGCAGCGGCGCGCGGTCCGGCATCGCCCGGTCGATGGTGGCGTCGAGCCAGTCGCCCAGGCGCACATAGGATGCGAACAGGCGCAGCTGGCCCACGGTGCGGCCACGCTCGCCCTCCAGCCGGGGGCGGGGGAGGCCGGTTTCGGCCATCGCGGTTTCGATCAGCAGGTCGCCGATCCCCATGATATTGTCGGCTACCGTCTCCAGGAAGGTCGCGCGCGCATCGGGGGACAGGGTGGAGAAGGTCTCGAACGCGGCGTCGGCCAGCGCGGCGGCTTCCTCGACCTCGGCGGGCATGGCGCTCGAAAAGGCGACCTCGCCCTTTTCGCCCGTGGAAGGGTTGATGGCGCTGAAGGGGGTGCCGCTATGGCGCTCGCTCGCGCCGATAAGGATGGCTCCGTTGAACATGGCTGTCTCCTGATGATGTCGGGAAGAAGGCGGGGTCGGGCACCAGATGGCCCGCCATTCCCCGCCTTTCAATAGGATTTACGGTAGCGCTATCAATGATTGTCGCGGGGCAGTCCCTTGCTCTGCGCGATGCGCTGATATTTCTCCGCCCCCTCCAGAATCGCGCCGGTGCTGAGCTGGCCGACGACCGAACGCTGGATTTCCTGCCAGGGGGTCTGCGACGCGGGATATTTGAACCCGCCCGCCGCCACCAGCGCGGCGCGACGCGCCTCCAGTTCCTCGTCGGAAATCAGCACGTTCACGACCCCGGCCTTCAGGTCCATTCGCACCCGGTCGCCATCCTTGAGCAGCGCGAGCCCACCCATCGCCGCCGCTTCGGGCGATGCGTTGAGGATGGAGGGGCTTCCCGACGTGCCCGACTGGCGGCCGTCGCCGATGCATGGCAGCGCCGATACGCCCTCGGTGATGAGATAGGCAGGCGGGCGCATGTTCACGACCTCGGCCGCGCCGGGATAGCCGATCGGCCCCGCGCCGCGCATGAACAGCAGCGTGTCGGGCGTGATCCCGGTCGCCGGATCGTCGATGCGGTGGTGATAATCCTCCGGCCCGTCGAACACGATCGCGGGCCCCTCGAAGGCTTCGGGATCATCGGGGTTGGACAAGTAACGCTGGCGGAATTCGTCGCTGATGACGCTGGTCTTCATGACGGCGGCGTCGAACAGATTGCCCGACAGCACCAGGAAGCCAGCTTCCTCCTTCAATGGCTGGGCGAAGGGCCGGATGACCTTTTCATCCTCGATCGGGACGCCCCGGCAATTCTCGCCCATGGTCCTGCCATTGACGGTCATGGCGTTCTCGCGAATCAGCCCGTGCTCGATCAACTGGCCGATGACGGCGGGCAGGCCGCCGGCGCGATAATAATCCTCGCCCAGATATTCGCCGGCCGGCTGCATGTTGACCAGCAACGGCACCTTGTGTCCCACCGTCTCCCAATCCTTGAGCGGCAGGTCGACACCCATGTGCCGCGCGATGGCGGCCAGGTGAATGGGCGCGTTGGTCGATCCGCCGATCGCCGAATTGGCGACGATCGCATTGTGGAATGCGTCCAGCGTCATGATGTCGGAGGGCTTGAGATCCTCATGCACCATTTCCACGATGCGCTTGCCGGTGCGGTAGGCGGCTTCCTGCCGGTCGCGATAGGGGGCGGGGATCGCGGCGGAGCCGGGCAGCATCATGCCCAGCGCTTCGGCGAGCGCGTTCATCGTGCTGGCGGTGCCCATGGTGTTGCAGAAGCCGGTCGAGGGCGCGGACGACGCGACCAGCTTGATGAAACCTTCATCGTCGATCTGACCGGCCGCGAGCAGCTGGCGCGCATGCCAGACGATCGTGCCCGATCCGGTCCGCTCGCCCTTGAACCAGCCGTTCAGCATCGGCCCGACCGACAGGGCGATGGCGGGAATGTTGACGGTCGCGGCCGCCATCAGCAGCGCCGGCGTCGTCTTGTCGCATCCGGTGGTCAGGATCACCCCGTCGAGCGGGTAGCCATAGAGCGCCTCCACCAGCGCCAGATAGGTGAGGTTGCGGTCGAGGCCCGCGGTCGGGCGCTTGCCCGTCTCCTGAATCGGATGGCACGGAAATTCGATGGCGATGCCGCCCATCTCGCGGATGCCGTCGCGCATCCGCTCGGCCAGCGCGATATGGTGGCGATTGCAGGGCGACAGGTCGCTGCCGGTCTGCGCGATGCCGATGATCGGCTTGCCGCTGCGTAATTCCTCCAGGCTCAGCCCGAAATTCAGGTAGCGTTCCAGATAGAGCGCGGTCATGTCGATATTGTCGGGGTTGTCGAACCAGGCGCGGCTGCGCAGTTTCGGGGCGGGGGTCGAGCTATCGGTCATCGGGCATCCTGACGCAGAGAAAAGGAGCGCGCGTTGACGCGCTTGATTGGGTGATATACTCATACAAATAACATTTCAAGGACCAGATGTGGCCGACTATCACGTGATGGGGGACTGGGGGACGAGCCGGCTGCGGCTGTTCCGGGTGGAGGGCGACCGCATCGTCGCCCGCTGCGACGGACCGGGAATCGGTGCGGTCGGCCAAGCGGCGGAGGCGGCCTTTGCCGAGACGATCGCGCCCTGGCTGGACGACGGCCTGCCTGCCTCCGTCACCCTTTGCGGCATGGCTGGAGCCCGCGACGGCTGGGTCGAGGCGCCCTATGCCGATTGCCCCGCCGATGCGACTGCATGGCGCACCGCCGCCGCGCGCTTCGACTGGCGCGGCGTTCCTGTCACCATCCTCGCCGGCCTCGCCTGCACCGACGAAGATGGCATGCCCGACGTGATGCGCGGCGAGGAAGCGCAGATATTCGGCGCGCTCGCCCGCGATCCCGCGCTCGCGCGCGGGCGGCATCTGCTCCTCCTCCCCGGCACCCACAATAAATGGGTATGGATCGAGGATGGCTGCATCGCCCGCTTCCGCACCGTGCCGACCGGCGAGCTGTTCGCCCTTCTGCGCGACCATTCGACCCTCGGGCCGCGCGGCGCGCCGGTCGATCCGACCGACGAGGCAGCGGGTTTCGCCGAAGGGCTGGCCCGCGCGCACCCCAATCAACTGTACAACTCGCTGTTCAACTCCCGATCGATGCAGCTCCGCGCCGGCCGATCGCCCGGCTGGGCGGCGGGCTATCTGTCGGGCCTGCTGATCGGCGGTGAGGTGGCCGAAATGCTGGCCCACGTCGGCGGAGCGGGGGAGGCGCTGCTGATCGGCGACACGCGGCTCTGCGGCCTTTATGGCGAGGCTTTGGCCCGGCACAATATCCGGGTCGGGCACAGGGATGGCGACGCCTGCGTGCTTGCGGGACTCGGCTTTACGGGAGAGATGAACCCATGACCCTGGATCAGCTGCTGGCCGGCGGCGCGCCGCCCGTCTGCGCCATTCTGCGCGGCCTTCGCCCCGACGAGGCGATCGACGTCGGCGCGGCGCTGATCGACGCCGGCATCCGCATACTCGAAGTCCCCTTTAACTCGCCCGATCCCCTGGTCAGCATCGCCGCGATGCAGGCCGCGTTCGGCGACATCGCGCTGGTGGGCGGCGGCACGGTGCTGAGCGTCGCGGCGGTCGAAGCGCTGCACGAAGCGGGCGGGCGCATCATGGTCACCCCCAACACCGACCCCGCCGTCATCGCGCGCGGCGCGGAACTGGGCATGGAGCTGCTCCCCGGCTTCATGACTCCCACCGAAGCCTTCGCTGCCATTGCGGCGGGCGCGCGCCGCATCAAGCTCTTCCCCGCCGCGCGCCTGGGCGGCGCGTATGTGAAGGCGGTGAAGGACGTGCTGCCGCCCCATGTCGGCGTCTGGGCGGTGGGCGGCACCGGCGCGGACTCGTTCGCCGACTGGCTCGCCGCCGGTTGCGAAGGCATCGGCGTGGGCGGCGCGCTTTTCAAGCCGGGCGAGGATGCCGCGACCGTCGGAGCGCGCGCCCGCGCGCTGGTGGCGGCATGGCGGGCGTCGCGCGACTGACCTTTCAGCCCGCCTGCGCCACCGCTGCTTCCCGGTCCAGCATTTCGCGCACCTTGGCGGCCAGCTCGGCATAGCTGAAGGGCTTGGGCAGGAGCTCCACGCCCGCGTCCAGCCGCCCATGATGGACGATCGCGTCGCGGGCATAGCCGGTCGTGAACAATGTCCGCAGCCCCGGCCAGCGCTCCCGTGCCGCGTGGGCAAGGTCCGCGCCTGTCATCCCGCCGGGCAGCACCACGTCGGTGAAGAGGAGGTCGACCCGGCCGTCGATCGCTTCCAAAGCCGCAAGCGCCGCCGGCCCGTCGCTCGTCGGCACGACATGATAGCCAAGGTCGCGCAGCACCTCGACCGAATAGGCGCGAACATTGTCATCATCCTCGCACAGCAGGATGGTCTCGCGCCCGCCGGCCGGCGCGGCTTCCACGCAGTCCGCCTCATCCTCATTGGCCGCGACCATGCCCTGATATTGGGGCAGGTAAAGCTGGACGCTCGTCCCGACGCCCGGCTCGGAATGCACGCGCATATGCCCGCCCGACTGCTTGATGAAACCATAGACCATCGACAGGCCAAGGCCCGTGCCACGCCCCACCTCCTTAGTGGTGAAAAAGGGTTCGATCGCATGGGCCAGCGTGGCCGCGTCCATGCCTTCGCCCGTGTCGGACACGGCCATCAGCACATAGGGGCCGGGGGCGACATCCTCGCCCCACGTGCTGTCCGGCTCGATCCGGCTGTTCGCCACCTCGATCGTCAGCGTGCCGCCGCCCGGCATCGCGTCCCGCGCATTGACCGCCAGGTTGAGCAGCGCATTCTCCATCTGGTTCACATCGACCTCGATCGGCCAGGCATCCGGCGTTTCGACCGTTCGCACCACGATTGTTTCGCCCAGCGTGCGGTGGAGCAGGTCGGACATGCCAGCCACCAGCCGGTTGGGATCGATCGGGCGCGGGTCGAGCGGCTGGCGGCGGGAGAAAGCGAGCAGCCGTTGGGTCAGGACCGCCGCGCGCTCCGCCCCGGCCGACGCCCGTTCGACCATCCGGCGCAGCTTCTCGTCGCCCGGCGGTAGCGCGCGCGCCAGCAGGTCCAGATTGCCCGTGACGATCTGGAGCAGATTGTTGAAGTCATGCGCGATTCCGCCGGTCAGTTGCCCCAGCGTCTCCATCTTCTGCGCCTGACGCAGCTCTGCCTCCGCCTCCGCCAGCCGCCGCGCATCGGCGCGCTGTTCGGTCACGTCCCGCGCCACGCAATAAACGAGTTCGCCGTCGGGAACGGCGGTCCAACTGAAGGTGCGGTAATCGCCGTCCCTGGTGCGGAACCGGTTGTCGAAGCGCATCACCGGTTCTCCTGCCGCGAGCCACTCGATCCGCTGACGGGTCGCTGCCGCGTCGTCGGGATGCTCCATCCATCGCGATGTCCGCCCGACCAGTTCGGTTTCGCTCCACCCCAATATCTCTGTCCAGGCGGGACTCGCGGCCAGCCATGTGCCCGCCGCATCGGCGATGACGAAGGGATCGCGCGCTAGCGCCCAGAGCCGGTTGCGGTCAGCCAGCATCGCCCGTTCGGCCAGCACCCGCTTGGTCGTCTCGCTGACGATGCACAGCACTCCGCCGATCGTCCCGTCGGCCTCGAACACCGGCGAATAGCTGATGTCGAAATAGACATCCTCGCCCCGACCATTGTCGCGCTCGATATAGAAGGGCCGGTCCTTGGCGTGGATGGTCTCGCCGCTGTCGAGCACGGATCGGAGCAGCGGCCCCAGATCGTCCCACAATTCCGCCCAGCCCTCGCACGCTGGCCGGCCGAGCGCGCCGGGATGCTTGTCGCCGATCGTCGGCGCATAGGCTTCGTTGTAGAGCGCGCAGAGGTCTGGTCCCCAAAACAGCACGATCTCCGCCTTGGACGACAGTATCAGACGCACGGTGGAAACCAGGGAGGGCGACCAGCGATTGACCGGCCCCAGCGGAGACGGCGCATCGATCGCGGCGGTCAGAGCGCCCAGCGCGCCTTGCGTAGCGATCATCGCAGCCGTGCCGGTCGGCCCCGTCATCATCGAATACCTATGTTATGTATGACCTTTGGGTCAGATACGTCCCCCCGGCCATTTGGTTTCATGGTGAAGATGTCTGCGCGACCGGTGATGCTCTGTCGCAACGACTTGAAACCGGCTGCTTTCCGGCGCATGGACCGCGGCATGATCGCGCCCTCTCTGTCCGTCCGCTCCCGCCCGGCCGCGATCGGCCGCTGGCTGCTCGGCGTCGCTTTCCTCGTCTTCTGCATGGTCGTGGTGGGGGGCATTACGCGCCTCACCGAATCGGGCCTGTCGATCACGCAATGGAAGCCGATCACCGGCGCGATCCCGCCCTTGACCCACGACCAATGGATGGCGGCGTTCCGGGACTATCAGCAAATCCCCGAATATCGCGAGATCAACCGGGGCATGAGCCTTGCCGCTTTCCAGTTCATCTTCTTTTGGGAATGGGTGCATCGGCTGCTCGGCCGGCTGATCGGCCTTGCCTTCGCTCTGCCGCTCGTCTGGTTCGCCTGGAAGCGGGCCATTCCCGCCGGCTATGGTCCCCGGCTGGTGGCCCTGCTGGCGCTTGGCGGATTGCAGGGCGCGATTGGCTGGTGGATGGTGAAGTCGGGCCTGTCGGTTCGCACCGATGTCAGCCATTATCGCCTCGCGGTGCACCTGCTGACCGCGCTTTTCATCATGGGCGGCCTCATCTGGACCGCGCTCGACCTGCTCGCGCTCGCCCGCGACCCGCAGGCCCGGCCCGCGCGACCGCGTCCCGTCGCGATCGTCGTGCTGCTTCTGCTGCTGGTCCAGCTCATGCTCGGCGCCTTCACCGCCGGGCTGGACGCGGGCTATGTATCGAGCACATGGCCGCTGATGAACGATCATCTGGTCCCCGAAGGAATCGACTGGACGGGGTCGCTCTGGGCGACTTTGTCGAGCGATCCCTATCTCGTCCACTTCCTCCATCGCTGGTGGGCCTGGGTCGCGGCGGCCGGGCTGTTCGTTCTGGCGGCGCGCGCCAAAAGGGCAGGGCAGCGCCGCGCGTCCATCGCCATCCACATCAGCGTCGGCGCGCAGATTATCCTCGGCATCGCCACCGTGCTGAGCGGCATCGACCTTCCGGTTGCGGTGCTGCACCAGGCGGTCGGCGCGCTGGTGGTCGCCGCCGCCGCCTGGGGCGCGCACAGCATCGGCGCGGAGCGCGCATGAGGGCCGCGCTGGGGCTCGCGGCCCCCGTTATCCTTATTGCGTTCGCTCAGCCGGTCGTCGCCGAGACCATCACCATCCCCTTCGCTCCACCGGTCGATCGGGCCTTTACATATCTGATCGAGCAGCATCGCCCGGTCGACGGGAAAAGCGCGCGCTTCACGTCGGTCCGCAACCTTCGGTTCACGCGGGCGGGCGAGGGATATACGCTGATCGCCACCCTTCGAGAGATCGACAGCGATGCTGCGGAACATCGCGCCGCCCCTTATCGCGCCGCCATGGGGCCGCTCATCGGCTTGGAGTTGCACTTCCGGCTCGACGATCGTGGCCGCATCGTCAGCCTTGACGATGCGGAGGCGGTCTGGGCGAAGGTCCGCAATGGCGTGGACGCCATGCTCGCCGGCTTCCCGCCAGACAGCGACCGCTACCGCGCCGCGAAGAATGTCCAGGCGCTATTCGCCGCCCTTTCGCCCGAATCACGCCTCGCGCTGCTCGCGGGCGAGTTCCAGCCGCTGTTCCTCTTCGCCGGCGTGACTGTCGAGGATGGCGCTGGCCGGCAACTCCGCACCCAGGCCGGATCGCCGCTGGGCCGGCCGGTCCCGGTCGAGGGTGCGGTGAGGCTGGTCGAGCGCCACGGCGGCGCGTTCGGTCTGGCCGAGGAACTCAAGGGGGAGGGGGTGACGGTGGCGATCCGCTACCGCGTGTCGCGCGCTTCGGGCCTCGTCGAAAGCCAGACGCGCCACCTTACCGTCGGCGGCGACACGCTGACCGAACGTCGCACCCTGACGCCCGCCCGCTGACCCGCGGTATCATTTTACCCGTCAGCAAAGCCGCGGTTGCTCTTGACTTGAAGGGTGTCACCGGTCATTAGCGCCCCACTTCCGGGTGCCCGCAACGGTGCCCGGTTTCCTTTTTCATTCTGGAGAATTGGCACCATGAAGGCGCTGATGAAGACCACCAAGCCGGCGACCCCGGCCACGGTCGAAAAGAAGTGGATCCTGATCGACGCGGAAGGTCTCGTCGTCGGCCGCCTCGCTTCGACCGTCGCGAACATCCTTCGCGGCAAGCACAAGACGTCTTTCACCCCCCATGTCGATTGCGGTGACAATGTCATCATCATCAACGCGGCGAAGGTGAAGTTCACCGGCCGCAAGCTGACCGACAAGGTCTATTACAAGCACACCGGCTATGCCGGCGGCATCAAAGAAACCACCCCGGCCAAGATCCTGGAAGGTCGTTTCCCCGAGCGCGTGCTTGAAAAGGCCGTCGAGCGCATGATCCCCCGTGGTCCGCTGGGCCGCCAGCAGATGCGCAATCTCCGCATCTTCGCCGGGTCCGAGCATGTCCACGAAGCCCAGAACCCGCAAGTGCTCGACTTCGCGTCGCGCAACCGCAAGAACAAGGTGGGTGCATAATGTCCGATAACCGCCAGTCCCTGTCCGACCTCGCGTCGCTGACCGCCAACGCTCCGGCTCCGGCCGCTGCGCCCGTCGAAGCCGGCGAAGCGCCCGCCGCTCCGGTCCAGCCCTCCGCTCCGCTGCGCGCGCAGGAAATCGACAGCCTCGGCCGCGCCTATGCCACCGGCCGCCGCAAGGACGCCGTCGCTCGCGTCTGGGTGAAGCCCGGCACCGGCAAGATCACCGTCAACGGCCGCGACCAGGAAATCTACTTCGCGCGTCCCACGCTGCGTCTCGTCATCAACCAGCCGTTCGGCGTGACCGATCGCGTGGGCCAGTATGACGTGATCTGCACCGTCAAGGGCGGCGGCCTGTCGGGTCAGGCCGGCGCGGTCAAGCATGGCATCGCTCAGGCGCTCAGCAAGTATGAGCCGGCCCTGCGCAGCGCGGTCAAGGCCGAAGGCTTCCTGACCCGCGATCCCCGCGTCGTCGAGCGTAAGAAGTACGGCAAGGCGAAGGCCCGCCGCAGCTTCCAGTTCTCGAAGCGCTGATCGTTCAGATATCGCTACAGAAAGGGGTCGGCCGTCCGGCCCCTTTTTTGTTGCGCCAATGATTCGGAATGTGGATTTACAGTCGAAGTGCATTGAGAAGCAGCGCGGACGCTAAATTCGCTTGCTGCCTTCACCCCGGCCGCTTCCTGGCCTACATGGAGCGGCATGAGCGCTCCCCTCTATAACAAAGACATATTGCGGCTGGCCGCCAGCATCCCGCATCACCAGCGGCTGGTGGACGCGCAGGCCAGCGTCGAGCGGCGGTCGCCCACTTGCGGGTCGCGGGTGATCGTGGACGTGCGAATGGCTGAAGGGCGAGTCGCGGACATGGGGCTGGACGTGAAGGCGTGTGCGCTGGGGCAGGCGTCAGCATCGCTGATGGCGGCGCAGGCGATCGGCATGAGCGCCACGGAGCTGGCGGACGCGCGCGACAGGTTGACCGCTTATCTGGCTGGAGAGAGCGACGATCTCGAATTCTGGCCGGGGCTTGCGGTGCTGGCTCCGGCGCGCGGCTATCCGGCCCGCCACGCCTCGATCCGACTGGGGTTCGAGGCGATCGCCGAGGCCGCACGAATGGCGGACGCCTGATGCCCAATCATGCCGCAGCCAGCGCCACTGACATATTGCTGGGCGAAGGCGTCGTCCTGCTGGGCGCGGCGGTGGCGTTCGTGATGCTGTTCCGCCGGTTCGGGCTGGGCGCAGTGCTGGGCTATCTGGTGGCGGGCGCGCTGGTCGGGCCGCAGGGGCTGGGCCTTGTCGGCGGCGGCGAATCGAAACTGGCCATCGCCGAAATCGGCATCGTCCTGCTGCTGTTCCTCGTCGGGCTGGAGCTTCATCCCGCGCGTCTCTGGCGGCTGAAGCGCGATATTTTCGCGCTTGGCCTGGCGCAGGTCGTTACCTGCGGCTGCGTCCTGACCGCCATCATCTTCTACAGCACGGGATTCAGCTGGGGCGCGGCGATCGCGCTCGGGATGCCGCTAGCGCTGTCTTCGACCGCGCAGGTGCTGCCGGGCCTGAAATCGAGCGGGCGCATCAATTCGCCCTTCGGCGAAAAAGTCTTTTCAATCCTGCTGTTCCAGGATTTGTCGATCGTTCCGCTGATCACCATCATCGCCGCCCTGTCGCGTAACCCGGCCGACGCCGCCGGACCGCCGGGATGGGTGCTGGCGGGCTATACGGTGGCGGCGATCGTGGGGCTGGTGCTCGCCGGGCGCTTCGTGCTGCGGCCGCTGCTCGGTTTGGTCGGGCGGCTGGGCGAGCGGGAATTGTTCGTCGCGGTGGGCCTCTTCACCGTACTGGCGGCGGCGGCGCTGATGCACACGCTTCACCTGTCGACGGCGTTGGGCGCGTTCGTCGCGGGCGTGATGCTGGCCGATTCGCCCTATCGCCATGAGATAGAGGCCGATGTCGAGCCGTTCCGGTCGATCCTGCTCGGCCTGTTCTTCCTGGCGGTCGGCATGGTGCTGGACCTGCGCGCGGTGGCGGCCAACCCATTATTTGTCCTGACCATGGCCGCGATCCTCGTCGCGACCAAGACCGCCATCATCACGGGGCTGGCCCGGCTGTTCGGCATGGACTGGAAACAGGCGCTGGGCGCGGGGCTGCTGCTGAGCCAGGGCGGCGAGTTCGGCTTCGTCCTGTTCGCGCAGGCGCAGAATGCCTATCTGATCGCGCCGGAAGCAGCGAGCCTGTTCAGCGCCATCGTCACCTTCTCCATGGCGACGACGCCCTTCCTGATGCTGTTCGCCCGGCGGTTCGAATTCGCCTCGCCGAAAGACCGGCCCGATCTTGCCACGCCCGACGAAGCGCCGCGCGGCACCGCGATCATCGTGGGCTATGGCCGGTTCGGCCAGACCGTCGCGCAGATGCTGATGGGGCATGGCTTCGACGTCGTGCTAATCGACAAGAAGCCGGCGCAGATCGAGACATCGAGCCGGTTCGACATGAAGGTCTATTATGGCGACGGCACCCGCATCGACTTGCTGCGCCGAGCGGGCGGGGAGGACGCGCGGCTGATCGCCTTCTGCATCGACGATCCCACGCTCGACCGGCGTGTATTGGAGCCGGTGGCCGAAGCCTTTCCGCAGGCGGCCTTGATGGTCCGCGCCTTCGACCGGCGGCAGGTGCTGGCGCTGGAGGGCATGGACCTGGCCGGGATAGTGCGCGAGGTGTATGAGTCGGCGGTCTGCATGGGCGTGATGGCGATGCAGGCGCTGGGCGTGCCGGGGGAGGAGGTCGAGGAAGTGGAGCGGCAATATCGCGCCAATGACGAACAGCGCATGGCCGCGCAGATCGAGCATGGCACGTTGCTCGCCGCCAAGGATCTGATGTACCGCCCGGGGCGTGCGATGCGGCTCGTCAGCCGGGGCGATGGGGAGGGAGCATGATCGCTGTCTTCGCTTGCCTGTCGGCGGCGCTGGCTATCGGCGCCGGGGCATTCGGGGCGCATGGCGCGAGCGACCCGAAGGCGGCGGAATGGCTGCGGACCGGCGGCCTCTATCAGTTGATCCACGCAGTGGCCGCGCTGGCGATCATGGGCGTGGCGCGCGGGGCGGCGGCGACGCTTCTCTCCGGGGCGGCGATCTTTGCCGGCTCGCTCTATGTCATGGCTCTGGGCGGTCCGAAATGGCTGGGCGCGGTGACGCCGGTGGGCGGCGTGCTGATGATCGCCGGCTGGCTGTGGGCGGCATGGCTGTTCGGGCAGCGATGACGCGCCGCCCTTGCCCCCCGGTGCGGGGCAGCATAGATTAGCATCATGGCCGACCACCACCATCATGATCATCTGGAGCCAACCGGCGAAAAGCTGGCCGACGCCGCACGCCGCACGCTGGAGGCGCAGCAGGAGCAATGGACGCCGATGCGGGCCGCGATCTTCGACGCGCTGGCGGCCGAGGAAAAGCCGGCGTCGGCCTATGATATCGCCGATACTGTGTCGAAGGCACGGGGCAAACGGGTCGCGCCCAACAGCGTCTATCGCATCCTCGACCTGTTCGTGACGAACAATATCGCGATGCGGGTGGAAAGCGCCAACGCCTATATCGCCAACGCGCATCCGGGCTGCCACCATGACTGTATTTTTCTGGTGTGCCGCAACTGCAAGCAGGCGACCCATGTCGACGACGACCGGGTCACGGGCGACGTGCGCGCGGTGGCGAGCCATGAAGGTTTCCATGCCGAACGGCCGGTGATCGAAATATTGGGCACCTGCGCGAAATGCGCGGCGTGACGCGGGCGTTGCGCCGCGCCCCGGAACAGCCTAGCGCCCAGCGGAGTCTATGACCCAGATGAACGATCGCCCCGAAACCCCGCTGCTGGACCAGGTGGCATGGCCGTCAGACCTGCGGAAGCTGAAGCCCGAACAGCTGCCGCAGCTGGCCGATGAACTGCGCGCCGAGACCATCGCGGCCGTTGGCGTCACCGGAGGACATCTGGGGTCAGGCCTTGGCGTCGTCGAACTGACCACCGCTATCCATTATGTCTTCGATACGCCCGCCGACAAGCTGATCTGGGATGTCGGCCACCAATGCTATCCGCACAAGATACTGACCGGCCGGCGCGACCGCATCCGCACGCTGCGGCAGGGCGGGGGACTATCGGGTTTCACCAAGCGGGCCGAGAGCGAGTATGATCCGTTTGGCGCGGCCCATAGTTCAACCTCGATCAGCGCGGCCTTGGGTTTCGCCATCGCCAACAAGATGCAGAACAGGCCTGGCAAGGGCATTGCCGTGATCGGCGACGGTGCGATGTCGGCGGGCATGGCCTATGAGGCGATGAACAATGCGCGCGAGGCCGGCAACCGCCTGATCGTGATCCTGAACGACAACGACATGTCGATCGCACCGCCGGTGGGGGGACTTTCGGCCTATCTCGCGCGCCTCGTGTCGAGCCGCGAGTTTCTGGGGCTACGCGATATTGCCAAGCGGCTGGCGCGTAAGCTGCCCCGGCCGCTGCACAAGGCGGCCAAGAAGACCGACGAATATGCGCGCGGCATGGCCATGGGCGGCACATTGTTCGAGGAGCTGGGCTTCTATTATGTGGGACCGGTCGACGGGCATAATCTCGACCAGTTGATCCCGGTGCTCGAAAATGTCCGCGACGCCGCCGAAGGGCCGTGCCTGATCCATGTGGTAACGCAGAAGGGCAAAGGCTATGGCCCGGCCGAAGCGGCGGCGGACAAATATCATGGCGTGCAGAAGTTCGACGTCATCACCGGCACGCAGGACAAGGCCCCGCCGGGACCGCCCAGCTACACCAATGTCTTCGCCCAGGCGTTGATCGTTGAGGCTCAGCGCGATTCCACGGTGTGTGCGATCACTGCGGCGATGCCGTCGGGCACGGGACTCGACAAGTTCCAGCAAGCCTTCCCCGATCGCATCTTCGACGTGGGGATTGCCGAGCAGCATGCCGTGACTTTTGCGGCGGGTCTTGCGGCGCAGGGGATGCGGCCCTTCTGCGCGATTTATTCGACTTTCCTTCAACGCGCCTATGATCAGGTGGTGCATGACGTGGCGATCCAGAATCTCCCCGTCCGCTTCGCCATCGACCGGGCGGGGCTGGTCGGCGCGGACGGCTCGACCCACGCCGGCAGCTTCGACGTCACCTATCTCGCCACCCTGCCCAATATGGTCGTTATGGCTGCGGCGGACGAGGCGGAGCTGGTCCATATGGTCCATACGTGCGCGGTTCATGACAGCGGGCCGATCGCGGTGCGCTACCCTCGCGGCAATGGCACTGGCGTCGCGATGCCGCAGGTGCCAGAGCGCCTTGAGATCGGCAAGGGGCGGATCGTGCGCGAGGGACGGCAGGTCGCCATCCTGTCGCTCGGCACCCGCCTTGAGGAAGCATTGCAGGCGGCCGATGTGCTGGAGGCGAAGGGGCTGTCGACAACCGTCGCCGACCTGCGCTTTGCCAAGCCGCTCGATGAGGCGCTGATCCGCCGGCTGCTGACCACGCATGAGGTGGCGGTGACCATTGAGGAAGGCGCGATCGGTGGCCTTGGCGCGCATGTGCTGACGCTGGCGAGCGACCTTGGCCTCATCGACAATGGCCTGAAGCTGCGGACGATGCGCCTGCCCGATATTTTCCAGGACCAGGACAAGCCGGAGAAACAATATGCGCAGGCTGGGCTGGACGCCGACGCGATCGTCGCTACGGTCCTGACGGCGCTGCGTCACAACAGCGCAACCATCGGGGCAGAAGCACGCGCCTGAAATCATCAAAGGGGGCCGAGTGACCAACAGCATCCTGCGGCATGTCGAAGAACATGGCGCCATCCCGTTGAGCTGGGCCGCCGGGACGGGCGGAGCGGACTATCTGAACCTGGGCGACGCCTTGAGCCCGGCCATGGTCTCGATGCTGACGGGGCTGCCGATCCAGCACGAGCCCATGTCGTCCGAGCGGCTGCGCATGGCGGCGGTGGGATCGATCGGGCAGAATTATGTGGGCGGCGAAGTCTGGTACTGGGGCACCGGTTCGTCGCATTATGCGAGCGGCTCGGGCGGCGGCAAGGAACTATACACCCGCCCGCCCGGCACGGATGTGCATATCTGCGCCACGCGTGGCCCCTTTTCGCGCAAGGTGCTGAACGACGGCGCGCCTGTTGCGCCGAATAGCGTGTATGGCGATCCGGTGTGGATCCTGCCGGACTATTATCCGGGGCCGGTCGAGAAGAAATGGGATCTGGGCGTCCTCATCCACTTGGTGGACCTTGCCGACCGCGATTATGAAGCGCACCCAAAGGATTATGCCCGCTATGTCGTGCCGGAGGAGTTTGCCGGATCGGTCAAGCTGTTGAACACGGTGACACCCCGGTCGGTCGAGGGGCTGAAGCAGCGGCTGGACGACATCCTCTCCTGCCGCCGGATCGTGTCGACCAGCTTGCACGGCATGGTGTTCGCCGAAAGCTATGGCATACCCTGCCTCTATTTCGGCGTGCGGGGACCGAAGCCCGGCCTTGCGACCGTTCATCTGGACGTCGATGATGTGAAGCAGATCGACACGCGCTTCACCGATCTTTATCTCGGCCTCGGCAAGCCGGACCTGCCCATCTATGTGCAGGATCGCAAGAAGCCGACCGACTGGGCCGATGTGATGCGCGCGGTGGATACGGGCTGGGAGCCGGTCGCCTTTGACGCGCAACCGATGATCGACGCCTGCCCGGTGCCGGCGAAACCGATCAGTGCGCCGGAGGGTGGCACCATATTCGATCATCCGTTGATCGCGGGAATGCCGCTGCTGGGCGGGGAGCGAACGAAGGATTGAATGTATCGTTGCCGTTCAGGCAGGTTTCCCGCGCCTGCCTGAACGGCGCCTATTCCTTATTGCGGGACCGCGGCGCGGGCTTCCTGCCCGTCGCCTTCGGGCGCGGCGATGACGTCGCGGGTGGTCGCGCCCTTGTCGACGACTTCGGTGCCGGGATCTCCGACCGCGGAACGGATGCCGGGCGCCGCATTGGCGCGGCCGGCGGCATTGAGCGCCGCGCTTTCGCCCGCGCTGCGCTGCGCCGGGCCGCCGAACATCGCCTGCATCGCTTCGGCGCGCGAATCGACCGCTGCCGCCGACGGCGTACCGGGGGCGGGGGGGACGAGCGCGAAATCGGGGGGGATCACCAGAGGCGCGGCGCGCGAGACGGCGAACTCGTCGGGCCGGTCGCGGTTGAACAGACCACCGCCGCCGCCACAGGCGGACAGGGAGGCGATCAGGCCGGTGGCGAGGATCAGTTTACGCATCAGTGAGAAGTCTCCGATTTTGCGCCCTTGTCGCGCAGCAGTAGCGCCCGTGCAAGCAGGATCAGCACGCCGATGGTGATGGCCGCGTCCGCCAGGTTGAAAATCAGGAAGGGCCGCCATTCGCCGAAATGCAGGTCGGCATAATCGACCACATAGCCCAGGCGCACGCGATCGACGATGTTGCCGATCGCGCCGCCCAGCACCAGGCCCAATGCCGCGACATCCTGCCGCGCCTTTTCCCGCCACATCCAGACCGCGACGAAACCGGCGATCAGGAAGGTCATAAGGACCAGCGCCCAGCGCATCGCGTCGGTATCGGCGTGGAAGAAGCCCATCGACACGCCCCTGTTCTCCAGCCAGCGCAAGCGGAAGATGGGGAGGATGTCGATCCCTTCCTCCGCCCGGCTCTTGAGCGCGAGCGGGTAGGTGACGCTGTATTTGACGAGCTGGTCGAGCGCGAGCGTGGTGATCGCGACGGTCAGGCCCAGGGGGCGGTGATTGATGCTCATGCCTCCAGCACCGTGTCGCAGCGGTCGCAGAGCGTGCCGTCCTCTTTCACTTCGGGGAGCAGGCGCCAGCAGCGGCCGCATTTGTGCCAGTCGCTCGGCTTGACCACGATGCCGTCACCTACGCCCATTTCGACCCGGGCGACGATAGCGATTTCGGCGAAGTTCACACCGTCGCTGGGCAAAACTTCACCCATGGTGACATCGGCCTCCAGGCTGGAGCGGATGATCTTTTCCCGGCGCAGCGGCTCGATCGCCTCGTTCACCTGATCGCGCTGGTAACGCAGTTCGGTCCATTTGTCGGCGAGGTGGCTGTCGATCCAGCGCGCGTCGACCTCCGGCCATTCGAGGAAATGGACACTATCTTCGCCGCTTGGGAAGCGGCTTTGCCACACTTCCTCGGCAGTGAAGGGGATGATCGGCGCGACATAGCGAACGAGTGCGTGGAACAGCGTGTCGAGCAACGTGCGATAGGCGCGGCGCTTCGGGTCCGACTTCGCATCGCAATAGAGGCAGTCCTTGCGGATGTCGAAGAAGAAGGCGCTGAGGTCGCTGTTGGCGAAATCGAAGATTGCGCGGGTGTAGCGGCTGAATTCGAGCCAGCTTTCGCTGCCCTTTTCCTTGTCCACCACGGCGCGCAGTTCCGCGTCGAGCTGCGCCAGGCGGTGGAGCATGTAGCGCTCCAGCTCGGGCATGTCGGCGTAGGCGACGGCTTCCGTCTCTTCATCATAGTCGGACAGAGCGCCGAGCATGTAGCGGAATGTGTTGCGCAATTTGCGATAGGCATCGGACGCGCCGGCCAGCACTTCCTTGCCGATGCGGACGTCATCGAAATAGTCGGTGCTGGCGACCCAGACGCGCAAGATGTCCGCGCCGCTCTCCTCCATAACCTTGAGAGGATCGACGCCGTTACCCTTGGCTTTGGACATCTTTGTGCCGTCAGCAGCGAGCGCGAAGCCGTGGGTCAGGACGGCCTTGTAAGGGGCCTGGCCGCGCGTGCCGCAGCTTTCGAGCAGCGAGGACTGGAACCAGCCGCGATGCTGGTCCGACCCCTCGATATAGAGGTCGGCGCGCACGCCTTCGCCATAGCGGCCTTCGACCACGAAGCTGTGGGTCGAGCCGCTGTCGAACCAGACGTCGAGAATGTCGTTGACGACTTCATAGTCGGCGAGGTCGTAATCCGGGCCGAGCAGCGCCTGATGATCCGCGCCGAACCAGGCGTCCGCGCCGCCGGCCTTGAACGCTTCGACGATGCGGGCGTTGACTGCCGGATCAACCAGATAGTCGCCGCTCTTGCGATGAACATAGAGGGCGATCGGCACGCCCCAGGCGCGCTGGCGCGAGATGACCCAGTCTGGGCGGCCCTCCACCATGGAGCGGATGCGGTTGGTCGAGCGCTCGGGCACCCAGCGGGTTTGGGCGATGGCGTCGAGCGCGATTTCCCTTAACGTCGCGCCATTACCCGTCACCCCAGCGAAGGCTGGGGTCTCGTGCGTCTGCGCGTCGCTGCCCGAGATGCCAGCCTGCGCTGGCATGACGGACCGGGGGGCGTCCATGGGGATGAACCATTGCGGGGTGCAGCGGTAGATGATCTTCGCCTTGGAGCGCCAGCTATGCGGATAGCTGTGCCTGAAATCGTCCGACGCGGCGAGCAGCGCGCCCGCCTCGCGCAGGTCGGAGCAGATCGGTCCGTCCTTGGCGACGAACTTGGGGTTGATGACCGACCCCTGCCCGCCCAGCCACAGCCAGTCGGCGCGATATTTGCCGTCACCCTCGACCGCGAAGACGGGGTTGATACCGTGCGCCTTGCACAGCGCGAAGTCGTCCTCGCCATGGTCGGGGGCCATGTGAACGAGGCCGGTGCCCGCGTCGGTCGTGACGAAATCGCCGGGGAGGAAAGGGCGGGGTTTGGCGAAAAAGCCGCCGAGATGGTGCATGGGGTGGCGGGCGAACGTACCAGCGAATTCAGAACCCTTCATTCGGTCAGCATGAATTACCCAGGATGCATCACCGGCTTGCGGAGCAGCGAAGGTGTCCGGTCCTGCCACCATCCCAGTGCGTTGCTCGAATGCTCTGGCGAGAGGTTCTGCGACTAGAAACCGTCGGCCATCCCCCCCCTCGTAAAAAAGGACATAATCTATGTCTTCGCCGTAAGCGAGCGCTTGGTTGACTGGAATTGTCCAAGGCGTGGTCGTCCATACTACTGCGTATACGGGCAAACCGCTGTCCAGCACCTTCTGGATAACAGGTGATTTTGATTCGACGATCTCGAACGCCACGTCGATCTGGGTCGAGACGATGTCCTCATATTCGACCTCCGCCTCTGCCAGCGCGGTCTTTTCGACCGGGGACCACATCACGGGCTTGGCGCCACGGTAGAGCTGGCCGCTTTCCGCGAATTTCAGCAGTTCGCCGACGATGGTCGCTTCGGCGTCGAACTTCATGGTGAGATAGGGGTCTTCCCAATCGCCCATGATGCCGAGCCGTTTGAACTGCTCGCGCTGCACGCCGACCCATTTGTCGGCATAGGCGCGGCACTGGGCGCGGAATTCGGCGGCGGGCACCTCGTCCTTGTTCAGCTTCTTCTTGCGATATTCCTCCTCGATCTTCCATTCGATGGGGAGGCCGTGGCAGTCCCAGCCGGGCACATAGGGCGCGTCCTTGCCAAGCAAGGATTGCGAGCGGACGATGATGTCCTTCAGCACCTTGTTCATCGCATGGCCCATATGGATGTCGCCATTGGCGTAGGGCGGGCCATCATGCAGGATGAAGCGTTCGCGGCCGGCGCGCTTCTCGCGCAGCTTGCCGTAGAGGTCCATCGCCTCCCACTTCGCCGCGATGGCGGGTTCCTTTTGCGCCAGGCCGGCCTTCATGGGGAAATCGGTCTGGGGCAGGAAGACGGTGGTCTTGTAGTCGGGTGCGTCGGTCATGCGGGTCCGCGAACAAACAGCCGTTCGTCCTGAGTAGCCATTGAGCCTGTCGAAATGGCGTATCGAAGGACAAAGCGCTGCGCCTGATGCTTCGATACGGGTCTTCGGCTTCGCTCAGCTCTTACTCAGCACGAACGGGGTGGAGGAAAATCTGTGGAGGGCATTAGGCGAGGCGGGGCGTTCCCGCAAGGATTTGCCGTGCGTCGGCGCAGTCCTGCGCGATGCCGGCCATCAGCGCGTCGAGGCCGTCATATTTGCGCTCGGCATGGAGGTAGCGGATGAGCTGGACCTCGATCGGCTGATCGTAGAGGCTTTCGGCGAAATCGAAGAAATGCGGCTCCAGCAATTCCTTGGGCGGATCGAAACTGGGGCGGACGCCGAGGTTAGCCGCGCCGTCGAGGACGCGGCCATCGGCGAGCAGCCCGCGCACCGCATAGATGCCATAGGCCGGGCGGAGATAGGCGCCCATGTCGATGTTGGCAGTGGGGAAGCCGATGGTGCGGCCGAGCTTGTCGCCATGCTGGACGACGCCCCGGATCGCGAAGGGGCGGGTGAGGAGGCGGGCGGCGGTGTCGCAATCGCCGGCCATGAGCGCGGCGCGGATGCGGCTGGACGAGATGATGCCTTGCGCGTCCGACACGGGCGCGACGGCTTCGGCGGGCAGGCCAAGCGCGGCGAAGCTGTCGACCGTGCCGCTGCGCCCTCTGCCGAAGGTGAAATCCTGCCCGGTCACCACCGCCGCGACGCCTAGCTGCTGGCGCAAGAGGTCGACATAGGCCTGGGGCGAGAGAGCGGCGAGATCGGCGGTGAAGTCGAATACCAGCATTGCGCCGGCGCCCGCGCGGGCGAAGAGGGCTTCACGCTGATCGAGCGTGGTCAGGCGAAAAGGCGGCGTGTCGGGCCGGAACAGCCGCATCGGGTGCGGATCGAAGGTGGCGATGATTGCGGGGCGGCCTTCGCCACGCGCGCGATCAATGGCGCGGCCGACCACCGCCTGGTGGCCGGCGTGAAAGCCGTCGAAATTGCCGAGCGCCATGACGCTCCCGCGCATATGGGGCGGGACCGGGGCGCTGCTGGAAAGCCGCTCCATGGGCGCGCCTATAGGGGCGCGGTTGTGGTGTGGCAATCCGCTCGCTGGAAGGTGACGAAGCTGTAGGCGGGGCGGCCATTCAGTGCGGCATGATCGGCGCGGGCGGTCTCGCGCCAGTTGGCCGGGTCGGGATAGGCGATGGCGGCGTCGCCCTCTGCCGCGAGATGCACTTCGGTGAGTTCGATGCGGGTCGCGAGCGGCAGGAACAGACGATAGATTTCCGCGCCGCCGATCACCATCAGCGTCGGCGCGGCGGCGAGTAGGAGCGCCTGACCGACGTCATGCGCGACTTCCGCCTCTGGCGCGGTCCATGCGCGATCGCGCGTCAGCACGATATGGCGGCGACCGGGCAGCAGGCCGGGCAGGCTGTCGAAGGTGCGCCGGCCCATCAGCATCGGGTGGCCGGCGGTCAGCGCCTTGAAATGCTGGAGATCGGCGGGAAGGCGCCAGGGCAGGTCGCCATCCTTGCCGATCACGCCATTGTCGGCGCGGGCGAGGACGAGGACGATGTCGGTGGGACGGCTCACTCGCAGCCTCGTAGCGGCCCCGTCCGCTTCCGCCAAGCGCGCTTTACGCCACCTGCGCGCGGGCGGCGGCGATGCTGGCGTGGAGATGGGCGCGGCGGAAGGGTTTGGAGAGGCGGACGACATCGGGCGCGATCAGGTCTATGCCCTGGTAGCCGGAGATGATGAGCAGGGCGATGGCAGGATGCTCCGATCGCAGCCGCAGCACCAGTTCCGCCCCCGTCATGCCCGGCATGACATGGTCGGTGATGACGATGTCGGGTCGGTGCCCCGCCTCGATCATGCCGATGGCCAGTTCCGCCTGGTCGATATCGACCACGTCATAGCCCATATCCTCCAACATTCCGCGCGTGCTGGCGCGCACCAGCATATTGTCGTCGACCAGCAGGATGCTGCCTTTCGAGCGGCCGGGTGGCAGATGGCGCGGGTCGGCTTCGTCGGCGCGGGGCTTCGCGCGCTCGACTGGGAGCCAGAACTGGATCTGCGTGCCCATGCCAACTTCGCTGTCGATCTCCAGTGCGCCGCCAAGCTGGGCGGCGAGGCCATGCGCCATGGAGAGGCCTAGGCCGGTGCCATGGCCGGTCGGCTTGGTGGTGAAGAAGGGCTCCATCGCCGCCGCCTTGACCGACGGGCTCATGCCGATGCCGGTGTCGGCGATCGTCAGGCAGACATAGGGGCGCCGGGCGAGAGGGGCGGGCAGGCCATCCTCGCGCAGGTCGGCATGGATGTGGAGGCTGCCGCCGTCGGGCATGGCGTCGCGGCTGTTGACGACGAGGTTGAGGATAGCGAGTTCGAGCTGATGCCCGTCGGCATGGACCGGCGGCAGCTGCGCGGGCGCATCGATCTTCAGGGTAATGCGTGGTCCCAGCGTGCTTTCGAGCAGCGCTTCCATCCCGGTGAGCAGCGCGGGCAGGTGGACCGCAGTCGGCACCAGCGGCTGGCGGCGGGCGAAAGCGAGCAGGCGCTGCACCAGCGTCTGGGCGGTTTCGGCGGCCTGCATCGCCATCCCGGCGGTGCGGGCAAGCTGATCGGCGGACAATTCGCCCGACAATATGCGGTCGAGACCGCCCATGATGGGGGTGAGGAGATTGTTGAAATCATGCGCGACATGGCCGGTGAGCTGGCCCAGCATCTCCATTTTCTGGACCTGGCGCAGCGTGTCCTGCGACTTTTGAAGTTCCTGTGTCCGCTCGCGCACGCGCTGGTCCAGATGATTGTTCAGCGCTTCCAGCGACGCAAAGAGACGGCCATTTTCCAATGCGGTGGACGCGGCCCGGGCCAGCGCCTCCAAAAGCGCGATCTGGTTGTCGGTGGGTGCGCCAGGCTCGGACCAATAGGCGCCGACAGCCGCGATCGGATCGGTCCGGCCGATCGGCACCATGATCATGCTGCGGACGAAGGTTTCGCGATAAGCGTCCACCGGCACGCGCGGGTCTAGAAACACGTCGGGGATGACGGCGGTCTGCTGGTTCTGCATCGCCCAGCCGGACACGCAGCGCTGCATCGGGAAGCGCTGCCCGGCCCAGAGCGGGGCCATCGCATCCTCGGCGACATAATGGCACTTGCCCTCGTCGCGCAGCACGATGGCGATGCCATCCGCCCCCACCGCGCGGCGGGCGAAGGCGCGCAGGACGGAGGTGACGGCGTCGAGCGAGCGCGCCCCGGCGAGCGCCTCCATCGCTTCGGCGGTCAGGCTCCAGCGGGCGGCCAGCGCCTTCTGCTCTGAGCGGGTTTCGGTATCCAATCGATCATCCATGGCGCGACCCTGCCGAATGGGAATTCGGCCATTGATATCATTGCTCTGTGACCGAGGTAAAATCCTTTCCGCACAAAGGTTTGAAGGATTCGCTGAAGGGATTGATCCAGATCAGCCGCTATCCGGATCGTTAACCCAAATTCGGGTTCGAAATCGTACGAATGGCAGGCCGGTGATCAAATTGCCGTCAACCATACGGAAGGTCAGGGCCCCGTTTCTTCCTCGCGAGGCAGGGTCGGCGCGACTCGCGGCGGTGGAGCGTCCGATGCAGGCGGCCCGTCGACAGGGAGGCGGATCTGGTTGGGACCGATGTTGACGGTTAACCCGTCTTCGTCCACGCCAAGACCGAGATTGCCGATGCCGGTCTCGACCGCGACATTGGCGATGGCGTTGACCAGATCGGGATCCTGCTCCGCATCGGATGTGTCCTCGACCGGCTCGTTGATCGCGCCGCTCATGAAATTGCGCCAGATGCGCGCGGGCACGCCGCCGCCGGCCGCGCCGCCGGGCAGCGGGGCATTGTCGTCATTGCCGATCCAGACCGCCGTGACGAGGCCACCGGCATAGCCGACGAAGATGGCGTCGCGGCTGTCCTGCGTGGTCCCGGTCTTGCCGAAGGTGCTGGTGCGCAGCGCCGCCGCGCTGCCGGTGCCGCGATTGGCGGCGGAGGAGAGAAGATCGCGGATCATCTCCAGCTGGTCCTGGCTGAAATGACGCTGGCGCTGCATCAGCCGCTCGAACCAGCCCTGTTCCTCTGGCGGAAGACCATGGGCGACGACCGGATAGGCGCCGGCCGCGACGGAGGCATAGGCTTCGGCCAGTTCGATCAGCGGAATTTCGGACGTGCCAAGCGCGAGGCTCAAGTCTTCGGTCAGCGGTGCGGTGACGCCAAGGTCGCGGGCAACCTTGATCACGGTGTCGACGCCAACCTTCTGCGTCAGGCGCACGGCTGCGACATTACTCGACGCGGCGAACGCCTGGCGCAGGGTGATGCGGCCGCGATATTTGCCGCCATGATTGGCGGGGCGATAGGTGCCGGTGGTGATCGGCGTGTCGTCGATCATATCGTCGGGGGTCATGCCGGCGCGGAAGGCGGCGAGATAGACGAACAGCTTGAAGGTGGAGCCGGGCTGACGCTTCGCCTGCACGGCGCGGTTGAAGCTGCTCTTCGCATAATTCCTGCCGCCGACCATGGCGACGATACTGCCATCGGGCTTCATCGCCACCAGCGCGGCCTGCGCGCTCCCAAGCGGCGCGCGGCGGATCGCGGCTTCGGCAAGGCGCTGGATGCGCCAGTCGAGCGTGGTTTCGATATTCTGTTCGCCATAGACCGCGCCGGCACGGTCGCGGGCCTGGGGCAGCACCCAGTCGGCGAAATAGGTTCCACTGGTCGGATCGTCTTCCTCATGCACGCTGAGGCGGGCGGGGGGGAGGGCGTTGCGTTCCGCCTGGCTGATATAGCCCGCATCCACCATAGCCTGCGTCACCAGCGCGGCGCGGGCGCGTGCACCTTTGAGGTTGGTGGTGGGGGCGAGGCGGGAGGGGGCTTTCAAAAGGCCCGCCAGCATCGCCGCCTGCGGGATCGTCAGCCGGTCGGGAGAGCGGCTGAAATAATGGCGGGCGGCGGCGCGCAGACCATAGACATTGTCGCCGAAATAGACGTTGGAGAGGTAGCGCTCCATGATCTGGTCCTTGGTCAGCCAGACCTCCAGCCAGACCGCGATCAGCGCCTCGCGCGCCTTGCGGCCGAAGGTGCGGTCGCTGGAGAGGAACACGCCCTTCGCCAGTTGCTGGGTGATGGTGCTGCCGCCCTGGGACGCGCCGTCGGACCAGAGATTGTGCCACATCGCGCGCGCGATACCGCGCGGGTCGACGCCCCAATGAGTCTGGAATCGGCGGTCCTCGATCGCCATGAAGGCTTGCGGAACATGGCTGGGCAGTTCCGCCATGGTGACGGGCTTGCCGATGACCGCGCCGCGCCGGGCGATCAGGTGGCCGTCCGCCGACATGAGGCTGATGCTGGGCGGGGCGATGGGCTTGAGCGAACGGGAGAGTGGGGCCGTCACCGCCAGCCAGGCGACCAGGATCATCAGCAGGGCGAGCGCCGCCGCGACGATCCAGCCGAAAATCTGCATGCGCCGGCGCCACGGAGTCGGCGGCGCGAACGCGCTGGGCGGCCCGGCGCCGAAGTCGCGCGGCGGCAGGGCGGCGGGATCGGCGGGGGTGGAGTCGCTCATCGGTTCGATCATGCTGTATTATTCATATGATACAGTCAAGCCTGTCCCGGCGCGGGACAGCGGAATTTTAACCAGATTCGGCAGTGGTCCAGATGGTAAATTTTGCGTTAACCCATTGCTATGCGAACCCGTCCCCTTGTTCTCACGACCGAATCGGCCCGCCACCCCTTCCGCCAGCGGCTGCCCGCCCATGTCCTGCGCGTGATCGACGACAAGGCGCAGCCAAAGCGCCGGGTCCGTGACGACGACAGCGACTGGAAGCTGTTCGCGCTGAGCTTCTGCGCCTTTTTCACGGCCTTCTACAGCTTCATCTTCTGACCAGCGCTGCGCCACGAATCAGTGGCAGATCGGGCCGTCGCACGCCTTGTGCAGCTTCCACGCTAGCGCTGCACAGGGGAGCGAGAGGATGGCGACAAGCAGCAACTGCATCACCACCGAAACGCCCGCCATGCTGAGCCCGATCGCGCAGAGCGATCCGGCCACCATCGCGCCGGAATTGACGATATTGTTGGCCGCAACGGTGCGCGCCGCCTCGCATTTTTCGACCGTGGTAGTGAGGAAGGCGTAGAGCGGCACCACGAACATGCCGCCGAAGGTCGCTACACCCAGCAGGCAGAGTGAAAGTGGTACGGCAAGCGGGTGCGCGAGGAAACCGGTTAGCGAGAGCATCTGCCCATCGGGCGCCGGCGTCCAGAGATCGCAAACGATGTGAAAGGCGACGATGCAGAGGCCCATGCCGATTACCGAGGCGGGTGCATATTTGGCCGAGACATGCCCCTGAAGCAGGCGATTGATGGCGATCGAGCCGATCGCGATACCGATCGAGAAGATGGCGAGAAACAGGCTGGCGACCGGCTTGTCGGCGGTCAGCACATTCTTAACGAGCGGCGGAAACTGTATGAAGAGGATCGAGCCGACCGCCCAGAAGAGGCTGATCGACATGATCGCCAGGAACAGCCGGCGGATGTGCATCGTGCCGCGCACCAGCGCGATCGACGAGCGGATGATATGGAAATCGATTGGCTGGCTTTCCAGCAAGGAGGGTGCGGGGGGCACTTCGCGCCCGGCGACATAGCCGATCAGGGCCGTCACGATGATGCCGACCGCCGCAGCCTCGATCGGGATCAGGCCGGCGAGGATCGTGCCGGCGAGGATCGCGATATAGGTGCCCGCTTCGACCAGGCCGGTGCCGCCCAGCACTTCATCGTCATGCAGATGCTGGGGCAGAATCGCGTATTTGATCGGGCCAAAGAAGGTCGAGTGGATGCCCATGGCGAAGAGCGCGGCGAGCAGTAGGGGAATCGCGAGCGTGTGGACGGCGACGCCGCTCCAGATAAGGGCGAGGCCAGCCGCGCCCACGGCCATGATCCCGATTTCGGCCGCCTTGACCCAACGGATGATGACCGCCTTGTCGCGCTGGTCCGCCAATTGCCCCGACAAAGCGGACAGCAGGAAGAAGGGCAGGATGAAGAGGCCAGTCGCCAGCGCCGAAAACCAGGTTTCGGATTTTTCGTCGTTATAGACCTGATACACGACGAACAGGACCATCGCATTCTTGAACAGATTGTCGTTGAACGCGCCCAGCAACTGGGTGACGAACAAGGGCAGAAAACGGCGCTTGTTCAAGAGCCTGAGAGAGGCTTGCATGTGAAGGGGGGTCTTCTTTTCCGTTGCCGACCGGGGCGCGGTCTAGCGCCTGGCGCGGTTGCTGTCCAATGCCAAGCGCCACGCGCGATGCGCTCGCTTGTGCCGCGTGCCCGACTGTGGCAGGTGCCGGCCATGCTGACGCTGCCCAATGTGCTGACGCTTTCGCGCATCCTGACGGTGCCGCTGCTGGTCGCTTTGTTGTGGCCGGAGGAGATGGCGAGCGGCGGGCAGGGCGCGCGCTGGACCACCGGCTATGCGCTGGCTTTCGCCCTCTACTGCCTGATGGGCGTGACCGACTATTTCGACGGCTATCTGGCGCGGGCGCAGGGGACGGTGTCGAAGCTCGGCATTTTCCTGGATCCCATCGCTGACAAGATCATGGTGGGTGCGGTCATATTGATGCTGGCCGCGACGCGAGACATTGCCGGGCTGCATGTGGTCGCGGCCATGATCATCCTGCTGCGCGAGATCGCGGTGTCGGGCCTGCGTGAGTTTCTGGCCGGATTGCAGGTGTCGGTGCCGGTGTCGCGGCTCGCGAAGTGGAAGACGACCTTTCAGATCATCGCGCTCGGCGCGCTGATCCTGGCGGGGGCGGTGCCGCAATTCCCCTTCGTGCAGATGGTGGGCGTCGTGACCTTGTGGGCGGCGGCGATCCTGACGCTGGTGACGGGCTGGGATTATCTGCGCGTCGGCATCAAGCATATGGACTGACTCGATGCTTACCGTGGTGTATTTCGCCTGGGTGCGGGAGGGCGTGGGCTGCGACGAGGAGCAGGTTGAGCGGCCGGCTCCAGGCGCGACGGTCGCTGACCTCATCGCCGTGCTCGCTGCGCGGGGCGGCGGCTATGCCGACGCGCTGGGCGATCCGGCGCGGCTGCGCGCGGCGATCGACCAGCGTTTCGTGCCGCTCGACACGGCGGTCGGCGATGCCCGGGAAGTCGCGATCTTTCCGCCGGTGACGGGCGGATGAAGCGCATCTCTGTGCAGGCGCAGGATTTCGACGTCGCGGTGGAACTGGCGGCGCTGGAGGTGCTGGGCGGCGGCGGGGTGGCGAGCTTTACCGGCGTGGTGCGGGGCGAAGGCGGCCTCGTCGCGTTGGAACTGGAGCAATATCCGGCAATGACGCAGGCCCAGGTCGGGCGGATCGTCGAGGAAGCGTGGGGCCGCTGGCCGCTGCTGGGGGTGAGCGTGATCCACCGCTTCGGGCGACTGGAGCCGGGGGCGCGGATCGTTTTCGTCGGCACTGCATCGCGCCACCGCACGGCGGCGCTGGAAAGCTGTGCCTTCCTTATCGACTGGCTGAAATCGGAAGCGCCCTTCTGGAAGAAAGAGCATTTCGAGGGCGGTGCGACGGCGTGGGTGGAAGCGCGGGCCGAAGATGTCGCGAAGGCGAAGGGCTGGAGCGACTAGGCCGCTTCGGGTAGGCGGCAGCTGGTCTGGGCGGCGTCGCGGAGGATGCCGGCGAGCAGGCGGAATTCCTTTTCGCGGGGGCTGTTGCGACGCCAGACCAGCGCGATTTCGCGCGAGGCGCGGTCGGATTCGACCGGGCGGGCGGTGATCCTTGTATGTTCCAATATGCCGCTCGCTATCGCCATTTCCGGGATCATGGTGACGCCCAGGCCATTGTCGACCATCTGAATCAGGGTGTGGAGCGAGGTGCCCATCATCGTCGTGCTGGCGCGCAGATCCGGGCGGTTGCAGGCGGCGAGCGCATGATCCTTGAGGCAATGGCCGTCCTCCAGCAGAAGGAGCTTGCTCTCGTCGATCATGCCCGGCTCGATCCAATCGGGCGGATTGCTGGGCTCGTCATGGGGGAAGGCGACGTAGAGCCGGTCCTGGAACAGAATTTCGCTGTCCATTTCGCCCATCGGGAAGGGCAGAGCCAGCAGCACACAGTCGACATGGCCGTGCCGCAGCGATTCGATCGCCGCCTGGCTGGTTTCTTCGCGCAGATAGAGTTTGAGTTCGGGGCGTTCGGCGCGCAGCCGGGGCAGGAGGCGGGGCAGCAGGAAGGGGGCGATGGTCGGGATGACGCTCATCCGCAACTCGCCAGTGAGCGGTTTGTTAGAGGCTTCGGCGATGGCGGCGAGTTCCTCCGCCTCGCGCAGGACGCGGTGCGCCTTTTCCACGATGCGGTCGCCCAAGGCCGTGAAGCGGACCACGCGGCGGGTGCGTTCGACCAGGGTAACGCCGATCAGCGACTCCAGTTCGCGGATGCCGGCGGAAAGGGTCGACTGGGTCACGAAGCAACTGTCCGCCGCTTTGCCGAAATGGCCCTGCTCCTTAAGCGCGACCAGATATTGGAGCTGCTTCAGCGTGGGCAGATAGCTGGACATTCATCGGCTCCCTCGATCAGAAAGCCAAGTATAAGCGCCTCAGCCGATATATCCAAGATATTTGGCAACGCCGAACAGCGAGGTCAGGGTCAGCACGATACCCACCGCCGAAAAGAGGATGCGGGAAGCAACATGGCGGGCGAGCATCGCCCCGAGCGGCGCGGCGACGACCCCGCCGATCAGCAGGCCGATCGTATAAGTGGTGAAATTCTGCCAGCCCAGATGGATGAGGAAGGTCAGGCTGACCGCGCTGGTCAGCACGAATTCGACCGTGTTGACCGTGCCGATCGTGTGGCGCGGGCTCGACCCCTGTAGCAGCAGGTTGGACGTGACGATCGGGCCCCAACCGCCGCCGCCGGTCGCGTCCATGAACCCGCCGACAAGGCCGAGCGGCGCGACCAATTTGGGATCGCGCTGCTTGGGCGGCAAATGAAACCCACGCCAGACCAAATAGATGCCGATCAGCGCAAGATAGGTGAGGATGAAGGGTTTGAGGATGCTGCTGTCGATGTTGGAGAGCAAGTAAGCGCCGGCGACGCCGCCAATGACACCGGGGACGATCAGCCTGGCGAACAGACGCCAGTCGACATTGCGATGCAGGATGTGGCTGATTGCCGAAACGCCCGTGGTGAAGGTTTCGGCCAGATGGACACTGGCTGATGCGCGACTGGGTGGAACGCCCATTGTGAGCAGCAGCGTGCTGGAAATGACGCCATAGGCCATGCCCAGCGCACCGTCGATCATCTGAGCGCCGAAACCAATAAGGATGAAGGGCCAGATATCGCCGAAATGGGCGATGAACGTGTCGATCATGCGATACCCTTCATATACATTGTCTATCGCCTTGATTGAATTAATGTTGCGCGCCAAGCAAGTTTCTGTTTCGCCCTGCGAAGCGCAATTAGCGCCTCGACTGGAAAAAGCGGAGCGTTCCTATTATATGCGGGCCCGGACAAGAGAATATCCGCTGGTCAGGGACGTCGGAATGGTTCGCAGCCTCATTGCCTATCTGGATTCGGTTAAGGCGCGCGATCCCGCGCCCCGGTCCCGCGCGGAAATCTTGCTCTATCCCGGCGTCTGGTCGCTTGCCTTCCATCGGGTGGCGCACCGGCTCTATCGCGCGCGGCTCTTCTTCCTGGCGCGGGCGGTCAACCATTTTTCACGCTTTCTGACTGGCAACGATATCCATCCCGGCGCCAAGATCGGCAAGCGCTTCTTCATCGACCACGGCTTTGCCGTGATCGGCGAGACGGCGGAGATCGGTGACGATGTGACGCTCTATCAGAATGTGACGCTGGGAGGCACCGATCCGGCCAACGGCATTGCGGGGAAGCGGCATCCGACCCTTCATGACGGCGTGATCGTAGGGTCGGGCGCGCAGGTGCTTGGGCCCATCCAGGTCGGCGCGCGCGCGCGGGTGGGCGCGAATGCCGTGGTGACCAAGGATGTGGCGGACGGCGCGACCATGGTCGGCATCCCGGCGCGGCCGATGCTGGTCGATGTCACCGCATATCAGCGCGATTTCATGCCCTACGGCACGCCCTGCACCGATTGCTTCGATCCCGAAAAGCAGAAGCTGGAACTGCTCCAGTGCGAGGTCGAGCGGTTGCAGCAGCGGCTGGCAGCGCTGCTGGTCGAGCGCGAGCAGGTGCCGGCACAGCCTGAACTCGCCCTAGTGCAGGAGCGCGGCCGGGCCTGATGTCCAATGTGACGCCGTTTCCTCATGCCGCGACGGGAACGACAGCGGGACAGGTCGGGTTCGACCGGCTGGAATTGCAGAAGATCATGGACCTATACGGCCGGATGGTGTCGGCCGGCCATTGGCGCGACTATGCGATGGACATGGGGCGCGAGGCCGCCGTCTTCAGCGCGTTCCGCCGGTCGGCCGAGCGGCCCGAATACCGGATCGAGAAGCGCCCGTCGCTGCGCCACCGGCAGGGCATGTGGGCGCTGGTCGGCGAAAGCGGACAGGTGCTGAAGCGCGGCCAGGAATTGCAGGGCGTGCTTGCCCCGGTCGAGCGCAAGCTGCTGCGGATCGTCGAGGATTGAGGGGCAGCAAGGGAGCCGGGTCATGCGCGTGATGGTGTTGGTCAAGGCGACGCAGGACAGCGAGGCCGGCTTCATGCCGTCGCCCGAGAGCGAGGCGATGATGGCGGCGATGGGCCACTATAATGATGCCCTGCGCGAGGCCGGCATATTCGTGATGGCGGACGGGCTCCAGCCGTCTTCGGCGGGCAAGCGGATCGCGTTCGATGGCGATGCCCGCGCCGTAACCGATGGGCCGTTCAGCAATCCGAACGAACTGGTCGCCGGCTTCTGGATCTGGGAGGTCGAGGATATGGAGGAAGCGATCGCCTGGGCGAAGCGCTGCCCCAATCCGATGCCGGGGCCCAGCGAGATCGAGATACGGCCTTTCTACGATTTCGGCTGAGGAGGCGGCGTTTCAGGCCGTCTGCGGCGGCCCTTCGAACCGGTCGATCACCCAATCCTCCGCCTGCGCGCCGCCGATCCATTCCTGCATCCAGGGATGAGCGATGACCGCGCGCATATAGGCCTCAGCGAAACGGGCGACAGGAAGCTGATAGGTGATGAAGCGGGTGACGATCGGTGCGAACATGATGTCGGCCGCGCCGAACTCTCCGAACAGAAATTCGCCGCCGCCGCCGTAGCGGGCGCGAGCTTGCGCCCAGAGCACCATGATACGGCCGATATCCTGCGCCGCGGATTCGGATGGCGGGACGGCAGGGAAAATCTGCCGGATGTTCATGCTGTGCTCGCGGCGGAGCGCGGCGAAGCTGCTGTGCATTTCGGCCGCCATCGACCGCGCCATGGCGCGCGCCGCCGGATCGGCGGGCCAGAAGAGGTTCCCGCCGCTTTTCTCGTTCAGATATTCGACGATGGCGAGGCTGTCCCACACGACGATGTCGTCGCCGTCCCACAGGATCGGCACCTTGCCCGATGAGGGCGCGAATTCGTCGCCCTCGCGCCGTTTCTCCCACGCCTCGTCATAGAGGGGGACGACCACCTCCTCGAAGGGCAGGCCAGAGAGCTTGCACGCCAGCCAGCCGCGCAGCGACCAGCTGGAATAGGCCTTGTTGCCGATAAAGAGCTTCATCATGGCGCGCCTTGTAAACGGGGCTGTCGGACCGAGTCGAGAGGAGGGCGGGCAAAATTCAGTCGAGCGCCGGCGCCGGATCGATCTGAAGCCCGGCGGTCCGACGGAACAGCTCTAGCACCAAAGGCTCCTGCTCGCGGGCGCGGATCGCGGCCTCGAAATGAAGGACTCGCTCAGGCGGGGGCAGGATTTCGACCAGTTGTCCGGAAGCTATCTCCGCCCGGACCATGGTTTCCGGCAGCAGCGCCGCGCCACCGCCGTCCGCCACGATCGCAATCAGCGCGCGCACATTGTCGCAACTGTTGATCGATCGCGCCGCGACGCCGTGCCGCGCGAGATCCTCGTGCATCGCGGCGTTGATGGGCGACGGATCGGGCAGCGACCAGACCGGGAGGGGGTGCGCGAAGCCGCCGGCCTGCGCCACTCGCCGCCCCGCAACCCAGGCGAGACCGACCGAACCGATCGGCTGGGTGCGGATGTTGGGGCTGGCGACGGGGCCGGCAAGGAAGACGAGGTCGCGCGCACCGCCGAGCAGCCGCTGGAGCATCCGGGCGGTCAAATCCAGTTCCACTTCCATCGACACGCCGGGCAGGTCGCGCTCTACCGCCTGAATGAAGGCGGGGAGACAACTGGCGGTGGCGATCTCGCCTGCTGCGATGCGGATCATACCGCTCGCTCCGGCAAAATCGCTGACTTCGAGCAATGTCTGTTCAAGGCCCGTCCAGAGCGGCTCGCACGCTTCGATCAGCAGGCGGCCGCGCGCCGTCAGCACCATGCGGCGGCCTTCACGGCGGAACAGGCTGATGCCCAGCTGACCTTCAACCTCGCGAACGCGGGCGGATATGGCCGGTTGGGTGGTGTTGAGCCGCTCCGCCGCTGCCTGGAAGGTGCCGAGCCGGGCGATCCAGGTCAGGGTTTCAAAATGGTAGAGGGCGATGCGTTTCATAAGAGCTGATTATCATAAACGATAAAAAACAATCGCTATTCCTGATCTTATTTTCTGTCTAGCATGGCGCGCGAAGGAGAGAAGCGGATGGCGAAAAAGCTCTACCCCGACGCGCAGGCGGCGCTCGACGGAATTTTGCGGGACGGCATGCTGATCGCTGCGGGCGGCTTTGGCCTATGCGGGATTCCCGAGCGTCTGCTCGACGCCGTGCGCGACAGCGGGGTCAAGGATCTGACCTTCGCCTCCAACAATGCCGGCATCGACAATGAAGGCATCGGCAAGCTGCTGCGCACGAAGCAGGTTCGCAAGATGATCTCCTCCTATGTCGGCGAGAATAAGGAATTCGAGCGGCAATATCTGGCCGGCGAGCTGGAGGTGGAATTCTGCCCCCAGGGGACGCTGGCGGAGCGGATGCGCGCCGGCGGGGCGGGGATACCGGGTTTCTACACCAAGACCGGCGTCGGCACCCAGGTGGCCGAGGGCAAGGAGGTCAAGACTTTCGACGGGCAGGACTATATTCTCGAACGCGGCATCTTTGCGGACCTCAGTCTGGTCAAGGCGTGGAAAGCGGACGAGAGCGGAAATATCGTGTTCCGCAAAACTGCGCGCAACTTCAATGTGCCGGCGGCGACCTGCGGGAAAATCTGCGTGGTCGAGGTTGAGGAGGTGGTGCCGGTGGGCACGCTCGATCCCGACGCGATCCACCTGCCGGGCGTTTATGTCCAGCGCATGATCGTCGGCAGCCCCTATGAGAAGAAGATCGAATTCCGCACCGTGAGGCAGCGGGAAGCTGCGTGAAGCGCGGCTTCGTCGGTATATTTCCCGCTGACAAGCGCAGGGGCCCCCCGCGCAAGGAGAGAAGTGACATGGCTTGGACTCGTGACGAGATGGCCGCGCGGGCGGCGAAGGAATTGCAGGACGGCTTCTATGTAAACCTCGGCATCGGCATCCCCACGCTGGTGGCGAACCATATCCCCGCCGGGGTCGAAGTGACGCTTCAGTCCGAGAACGGGATGCTGGGGATCGGGCCGTTCCCCTATGAGGGGGAGGAAGACGCCGACCTGATCAATGCGGGCAAGCAGACGATCAGCGAACTGCCGCAATCGGCCTATTTCAGTTCGGCCGACAGCTTCGCCATGATCCGCGGCGGGCATATCGACCTGACGGTCCTGGGCGCGATGGAAGTGGCGGAGAATGGCGACATCGCCAACTGGATGATCCCCGGCAAGATGATCAAGGGGATGGGCGGAGCGATGGACCTGGTTGCCGGGGTCAAGAAGATCATCGTCGTGATGGAACATAATGCCAAGGACGGCAGCCCCAAGTTCATCCCCGCCTGCACCCTTCCGCTGACAGGCAAGAATGTGGTCGACATGATCATCACCGACATCGCCGTGTTTCAACGGCCCGACCATGCGAGCCCCTTCCGCCTGATCGAGACCGCTCCGGGCGTGACGGCGCAGGAAGTGGCTGCTAAGACGACGGCCCATTATCTGAGCTGAAGGGCGGTCCATGAGCCTCGATGGAGTATATGACGAGGGCAATGTCTTCGCCCTCATCCTTGCGGGCAAGATTCCGTCGACCCGGCTTTATGAGGACGAGAACACGCTCTCCTTCCTCGACATCATGCCGCAGACCCGTGGGCATGCTCTCGTCATTTCCAAATGGTCGAAAGCGCGCAACCTGCTGGAGATCGAGGAAGACGCGCTGGCGCAGGTGATGGCGACGACCAGGAAGGTCGCGGCCGCGATTCGACGGGCGCTCGACCCCGACGGCATCCAGATCGCCCAGTTCAACGGCGCGCCGGCCGGGCAGACGATCTTCCACCTCCATGTCCATGTCCTCCCCCGCTGGGAGGGTGACCCCAAGGGATTTGCCGCGCATGGAGAGGGCGGCATGGCCGATCCCGCCGCGCTCCAGGCGCTGGCCGACGAGATACGCACGCATTTCTGATGCCCCTTTCCTTTGCCGCCGGGCTGTGGGACAGGGAATGAAATGGCTTTGCGACCTTTCCAAGCACCCGGCGCGCGGCTGGCGCTGAAAACCAAGCGTGCAAGCCCGCAATTCCAGGGCGGCCGGGGCGAAAGCGAAGTCATTCTGGACCTCTCGCGGCTGCTGTCGCGCTCCTTCCATCCTGCGCCGACCGGGATCGACCGGGTGGAATATATCTATGCCCGCGAGCTGCTGGAGCGGATTCCTGATCGGCTCTGCTTCGCGGCGGTGCATCCGGCGGGCGGCTATTATGGGCGGCTGAGCACGGCGGCGGTCCGTCAGTTCCTGGCCTTCACCGCCGCCAAATGGCGCAGCGCGCAAACGACGCAGGCGGGCGAGGGCAAGGCTGCGGTGATCCGCCACATGTTCGCTACGCGCCCGCGCCCGGTGCCGCGCCCGATCCGGCCGCGCGTCTATCTTCAGGTGTCGCCCCACCATCTCGACAACCCTGAGCAGGTCGGCGCGATCCTGCGGGCGGAGGGCGCTCGGTTCGTGACGCTGGTGCATGATGTCATCCCCTTGAGCCATCCCGAATATGCCCGGCCGCAGGGGGCGGCGGAGCATCGTCGGCGGGTGCGGACGATCGACAGCTTTGCGAGCGGGATCATAGGCAACAGTCAGGCGACAATCGACGCGCTCGCACCGCATCTGCGCCGGGGGCTGGACGGGCGTGCCGTTCGGGTCGCGCATTTCGGAGCCGACGCGCCCGACATTTTCGGCACGAAGGGAGAGGACATCCCGGAACGCCCCTATTTCGTCTATATTTCGACCATCGAACCGCGCAAGAACCATCTGCTGCTGCTCAATCTGTGGCGGCGGCTGGTCGAGCGGCTGGGCGACGCCGCGCCGGTGCTGGTGCTGATCGGACGGCGCGGCTGGGAAAACGAGAATGTCATCGACATGCTCGACCGCGCCGAGGCGCTGCGCGGGCATGTGATCGAGGCGGGCGAAGTGTCCGACAACCGGATGCAGGCGCTGGTCGCCCATGCCCGCGCGATGCTGATGCCCTCCTTTGCAGAAGGGTTCGGCATGCCGGTGGTTGAAGCGCTGGCGGCGGGGGTGCCGGTCATATGCAGCGACATTTCCGCCCATCGCGAGGTTGGCGGCGACGCGCCCGATTATCTCGATCCGCTCGACGGGCTGGGCTGGATGCGGCTGATCGAAGCCTATAGCCGCGCCGAGGGGGCAGAGCGGGCGGCGCAATTGCGGCGTATCTCTGCCTGGCGGGCGCCGACCTGGCGCAATTATTTCGATATCGTCACCGATCTGATCGAAGACGTGACAGCGTCTGTTCCTTGACCTGCCCATCTAATCGCCACATTGGGAATGGGGCAGCAGAGGAAGTAACGATGGCCGGCGATGCCCAGCGCGCGAAAGTCAGAGTGGCTGGTTGACCATGGTTGCGCTGCCGTTCCTGCGGTCTCCACCTTTTCCCGGCATCGCCCCTGCGGTCGCGGCGATCAGCTCGCCGCTGGAGGATGGGGCCGAGCGTACGGCCATAGAAGACGCGCTGATCGACCGCATCGCGCGCGAGCGGGTGGGGGGTGCGTTTTGGAGCGAGGCCGACCCATGGGCGATCGCAGCCGCTTTGCCAAGCGTGCGGGCTGGACCGGACGAGGAGCTGGCGTGGGTCGCCGCGCTGATGGGAGTGCCGGTGATCGGCCCGGACGATGCGCCGATCGACCCCGCATTCTTGCGCGAGGCACTTCACGCGCGGCTCGCGGCGGCACGCTACCGTGACTGCTTTACCGGCGCGCCGGTCGATGCGGCGCGGGCGGTGGCGCAACTGGCCGAGTGGCGGCGGCATCTGGACGGCAATCGCGGCATTGCGGCGGCGAGCGGCATGGCCTTCTGGAAGCGGGAGGCGATGCGCCGCTTCCTTTGGGACGGGCGACGAAGCCCGCCCTTTCTCGCCGCATCGCGGGGCGTGCGGCAGGCGGCGCGGTCGGACGGCGCGCTCGCCATCTGGCCCTCGCGCGTGCCCGTCGATCTGACCGCGCAGGCTGCCCAGGCCGGCGTGCCGATTACGCGGGTCGAGGACGGATTCATCCGTTCACAGGGGCTGGGCGCGGCGCTCCATCCGCCTGGCTCGGTGGTGGTGGATCGCAGCGGCATCTATTATGACGCGCGCAGCCCGAGCGACCTCGAAACGTTGCTCGCGACGGCTGATTTCCGCGACGAGTTGATCGACCGCGCGCGGAACCTGCGCGCGCGCCTGTGCGCCACCGGCGTCACCAAATATGGGCGGGAAGCCGGGCGGATGATGGATTTGCCGACGGGGCGGCGCACCGTGCTCGCGGTCGGACAGGTCGAGGATGATCTGTCGGTGCTGATGGGCGGGGCGGGGGTCACCGGCAATCTCGACTTCCTGATGCGCGTTCGGGCGGCCGAGCCCAATGCCTGGATCGTCTATCGACCGCATCCGGACGTGCAAGCGGGGCATCGCAAGGGGCACCTTTCCGAGGCAACGGTGCTGGCCCATGCCGACGCGATCGACAGCGGATCGCCCCTGATGGCACTGGTGCAGGCGGTGGATGACGTTCATGTCCTCTCGTCGCTCACCGGCTTCGAGGCTTTGATGCGGGGCCGTCCGGTGACCGTGCATGGCATGCCCTTCTACGCCGACTGGGGGTTGACCCGAGACCTTGGCGCGACGACCGGACGGCGTGGCCGCGCATTAACCCTAGATCAGCTTGTCGCAGGCGCACTCATTCTCTATCCTCGCTATGTCGATCCGGTAACGCGGCTGCCCTGTGGCCCGGAACTGATGGTGGACCGCATGGCAGCGGGATCGACGCCGCCGGTGACATGGCTCATCCGGCTGCGGATGTTGCAAGGGAAGCTACGCCGTTTGATGACCCTGGCCGCTGAGTATCTGAATGGCTGACGCGCCTGCCAGGACATTCCTGTTTCTTCAGGGACCGCACGGTCCCTATTTCGCGATGCTGGCCGACGCTCTGCGCGCGCGCGGTCATCGGGCGCTGCGGATCAACATCAATGGCGGCGACAAGCTGGACTGGCCGGGGGAAGGCGCGACCGATTATCGCGGCAGCTTCCGCAACTGGCCGCTCTTCTTCGACGATTTCATCGTCAACCACGGTGTCACCGACCTCATCCTCTATGGCGATTGCCGGCCCTACCATACGTCGGCGCATGGCATGGCGCGGTTGCGCGACCTGCATGTGCATGTGATGGAAGAAGGCTATATCCGGCCTGACTTCCTGACGTTGCAGGATGATGGCGTGAATGGCAATTCGACCCTGCCACTGGACCCGCGCTATTATTGGGAGCAGGCGGCCGGCCTTCCGCAACAGGATGAGGCGCTGCCGCCCGTGCCCTCTACCTTCCGTGCCCGCGCCCGCAACACGATGCGGAATGGCCTCGCTTCGGCGATGCTGCGGCCTCTTTTCCCCTTTTACCGCACCCACCGGCCGCACAGCTTCATCATGGAATCACTCGCCTGGACATGGAAGCTGGTGCGGCGGCAACGGGACTTGCGCTATGCGCTGGCCGAATGGGACCGGATCGGCGGGCGGCCCTTCTTTGCGCTGCCGCTCCAGCTCAATTCGGACTATCAGATCCGCGTCCATTCGCCCTTCGGCAATATGCGTGCGGCGCTGCGCTTCGTCATTAAGAGCTTCGCTCGCCACGCCCCGCCCGATGTCGCGTTGGTGGTGAAGCGCCATCCGCTCGATCCGGGGTTGGTTGCGTGGGAGAGGCTGACGCGACGGCTCGCCCGGGATTACGGGGTGGAGGACCGGGTCATCTATCTTGCCGACTGGGATATTGCCGAGGTCGTCGCGAAATCGCTGGGCGTGGTGACGGTCAACAGCACGGTCGGCACACTGGCGCTCAACAGCGGCAAAGCGGTGCAGGTGCTTGGCCATGCGGTCTACAAGGTGCCCGGGATCGTGGATACAGGCGGACTGGATCGCTTCTGGTCGGCGCCGGCGCCGCCCGATATGGCGCTCTACTCTGCCTTTCGCCGCGTGCTGGTGGACAAATGCCTGATCCGGGGCGGACTGTTGTCGGAGGAGGGGCTGGATATGCTGGTTCGGAACGCGGCGGATCGGTTGCTCGCTTCCCGCAAGACAGGGGCGGTCGTACCGCTATTGCTCGAAGCGCCGCTTTGGACAGCGCGTGATGACGCCGCCTGACCTTCGCTTGCAAAGCCTCTCCGCTGCTCTAGGTTGCCGGCGATGATTCGGTTCGACAATGTCAGCAAGGTCTACGAAGGACGGGGACTGCACAATCTCGTTCTGTTCGACCTGAATTTCACCATTCCCAAGGGTATCAGCCTCGGCATCTGCGGGGCTAACGGCGCGGGCAAATCGACCCTGATGCGGCTGATCGCCGGCGCGGAATCACCGACCACCGGCCGGGTAACCCGGACGATCTCGACATCCTGGCCACTCGGCTATACCAGCGCGTTCCAGTCGAGCCTGAGCGGCGCGGACAATACCCGCTTCATCGCCCGCATTTATGGCAAGGATGTCAAAGAGCTCCAGGACTTCGTCCAGGATTTTGCGGAACTTGGGCCGTATTTCCGCCAGCCCATCAACACCTATTCGGCGGGTATGGTCGCCCGACTGGCGTTCGCCATTTCGCTCGCGATCCGGTTCGAATGCTATTTGATCGACGAGATCACGGCGGCAGGCGACGAGCGATTCAGGGTGAAGTCGGAAAGCGCGTTGCAGGAAAGGCGAGCCGAGTCCACGCTCATCATGACCAGCCATGTGCCTGAAACACTTCGCGCTTATTGCGAATATGGTGCGGTGCTATTCAACGGCTCGCTGACATTTTACGATACTATCGACGAAGCGATCGACGTGCACCTCTATTATCAACACGCCTCGCGACATGATCGCGCCGTGGCTGGTATGAGCGACGTCGAAGGAGCCTGAGAGCTTACCGATCGACGGTAAACTGTGTTTTCCAGGATGACGAACCATCCGGCATGGATTATGGGCCTCGGATGGAAGGTGTCAGAACCATGACAGGATAGAAGGTGCGGTTGATCTGGCTGAGAGAATGGCCGATCTATTCCGCTGATGCGGTGCGAGGGTTGCTACACGGGGAGAAGTGTGCCGCAGCACCTGAACATATTTGCTGATGGATGAAGAATGCGATGAGCGAACAAAATTCCGTAGAGGATGAAACAGCCGAACCGACCTTTACCATCCATGATATCATCTGGGCGTCGCGCTATTATCTCGGGCATGAACTCAAGGATGCCAACATCTCGCCGGATCTTCTGGCGGATTGCGAAACCCCGCAGGATCTGCGTGACAGGCTCTATGGCGAGGCATTGCGTCGCAAATGGCCGATAACTGCGCCAATGCCCGCCAAGTTCACCATGTATCGTCCTGGTGCGAAGCGTATTTTGGTGTTGGGCAACTGCCAAGGCCCCAACCTTGCGCGCGCTTTGAGCGCCATGACCGATGCTTCGGTGTTTGGCGTTGAAGTGATGCTGTATCCCAAGGATCCTGACTATTTCGAGGAAGCTATCGACGGCGCGGACCTGATCGTTGCCCCCCGACTAGGGGATGACTGGGGCAGTATCGGCACGCAGGCGTTGCTGGCGCGGCGGCCCAATGATGTGGTCACCTACTCCCTGCTATATTTCGACGGGCTGCAACCAGACATGACATATTGGGGAGTGCGCCAGGACCGCGTGCAATCCCCTTTCGGCGATTATCATTCCAAGATCATCTTGCGGTCCTTTTTCAAGGGCTATTCGGTTGAACGCTGCCTTCAGGAGTTCAATGAGGATATCTTTGGCGAACTCGGTTTTTGGGACGCTGCGGAAAAGTCGCTCGCGGAAATGCGCGCGCGCGAGGTAGATACCGACATACACTGCGCCGATTTTCTGGAAGAAGCGATGCTTAAAGAGCCCTGCTTCTACACGATGAACCATCCTCGCCAGACGATGTTCACGCATTTGGCTTTCGCAGTATGCGAATATTTCGGACTCAAGACGTTCGGCACGCCGCTCTATGGATATAACGCGCTGTCCGGCGATGTGATATGGCCGGTATATCGCGAGATTGCCAAGCGGCATCGCTGTTGGTTCATGGACGACCAGCGCTACTGGCGTGCGTCGCACGTCATGACCCGCGAGGAATTTGTGTGGCGCAGTTACAAAATCTACGGCAGCGCTGATCGCGACGTCTTTTGGGAAATGGCGCCCGCGAACCATCAGGCAGCCTTGAAAATCTGAACGCGGCCGCCCGCTTACGGGGGGAGCTGCTGCCTTAGACCAGGCGAAACGTTACGGCGGCGGTAGCCACGATCGCGAGGATCAATGCTGCGCCGCCGGCCAGCCAGGCGGCGCGCTCCCAGCTGAAGCCGGCGCTGCCATGACCGTGTTGAAGCGCCAGTTCCGCGCGCGCCTTGTCGAGCGCCGCCGAGGTCATCTGCTGCTTGAGCTTCATATTTTCGTGCAGATGTTTCAGCAGTCGACGTTCGGAAACATGAAATGCCTCAAAATTGGGAAGAAGTTCGATGGCGCGCCGGATCGATATGAGGGCTTCCTCGCGCTGATTGGAAATCTCTTCAAACCACGCCTGGGCTGCCCAGCCGTGCGGATTGCCATGGTCGCGATTGACGACGGTCGCCATGAAGGTCGCGGCCGCTTTGGGATTACCGCCTTCGCTGACTGCTTGGCAGTAGGTGATCCCCGTCGGAATGCGTTTCTCAAGATCAAAGGACCGCTTCAGTAGTACCTCGGCAGTGCGGAAATGGCGCTTTCGCAACGCGGCATTCCCCAGCGTGTACAATGCGGTGGGAGAGAATTTCCGGTGCTGGCGATAATGAAGGTTGGCGTCGAATTCCTCATTTTCGGCCAGCGCTGCCATTAGCGCCAAGATGGTGCCGCTCTCCTCCACCGAAAAGCGCGCAGGTACACCGGCGCGAGGTAGGCGGAATGTCCTGGCTCGCGGGAATTTCGCTACAGCAGCGTCATGATTGGCCGCCTCTGCTGCTTCGTGAGGGTCGTATAGCAGGCTGATATCCGCCTGTACCGGCCCCGCTAGCGTGCAGTCGAGCGACATGTTCGGAGACAGAGCAACTATCCTGACGCCTTCAAACGGCGCAAAAAGGCGCAATGCCGCCGTAGCCGCGTCTTCCGACCCCAATATGATGCGGCTGGCATACGCAGGTAACGCATCGCTGACTTTTGCCAGGGTTTCCGGGTCCAGATCGGCATAGCCAATATTGGTGACCTGCTTGATCGCCAGCACGTCGAACCCGGCCGCAGTCAGTTGCTGCTCCAGATAACCGAACCCGTTCACGTCGGATAGCCAGGGCGGGGCTAATGTGATTGCCAGGCGTGGACTCTGCTTGGCGGAACTGCGGATATGTTCGATCAGGCTCGATCCATTCTGATACAGGATCGAGCGGCTGTGCTGCTGCGTCGCTATCTTGGTCTTGCCTCCGGCTCGGCCGGGAGCAAGCAATTGCTGCGCAATGATCTTGTTGGCAGACATCACGCCGCCTTCGCTTTGTTCCGTTCGTTGTCGTCCCTGCGTAGGGCAGCCACGTCATGCTGGAACTGGATGCCGGTGATGGCGGGGTGCTGCCAGATGGTTTCGCCCGGCCGGGCGACCACGGGGGTGCCCTGGACGGGGAAGGCGTTCATTAGTGCTTCCTCGTCGATGGTGACCGGCTTCCAGTGCCGGTCGATCGCCGCCATGACCGCCGCCCAATCGCTTTCCTCGTCGCGGGGCTGAACATACATGGGCAAGCGCGTGCGGCCGATGCCGGTATAAAGGTCACGGATGCGAAGATCGAGCCATTCCGCGCCGAGCGGCTCGACGCGGAAGCCGCTGCCCGGCTCGGTTCCGCGCGGCGCGAAATAAAGACAGGGGATGCCGTAGCTTTCCGCCACCACCATGCCGTGAAGGCTGGTCGAGACGATGCGCTTGCACGAGAGAAGCTCGTCGGTCTTGTCCTTCAGTCCCTCCGCATCGATGCGGGTCAGCGTGTTGATGATGCGGATCTTTGAGCGGTATTCTTCGGGAATGCGGGCTCGCACCACATGCTCGGCCGCACCGGCGTCGAGCGCACGGCCGTCCAACTCGGACAGATGCAGGATGACGCCAAGCTCATGCGTCTTTTCCACCTCCGGCCTGTAAAAGCGGGGAAGCAGCCACACTGGATCGCCGAACGCTGTATCCGGGCCGCCGCCAAGCAGCTTCTTGGACCAGCGGCCGCGTGTCGCGGTCACGGTAACCTTGGTGCCGGGCGAGAACTGAAAGGGCACACGATCCGCCTCGGGCGCACTGGGGTTCTTCCATTTGGAGCTGCCGGTGCCCCAGAAGAATATGGTGCCATCGTCGAAGCCATGGCCGATCGTGCCGACCGCGCCGAGCCGAACCGACTGGGATTTGGTCGGCACGCGCCGGATCGGCAGGCCCGACATCAGAGCGACCATCACCGGGCTGAGCGCGTCGCCCCAGTTCAGATAGTCCATATCGGTGGTGGCGCCCGCCCAGGCTAAGGGAATAGCGCCTTCCTGATCGACGACCTGCTGCAGTTCGTTCAAAATCTTGTCTCCATGCCCTTGCTGGCGCCGCGCGCCACGTTCGCGAATACTGCACGTCTCTGGCGGGAATTGTCCCGCGCCAGCCATAAGCGAGAAAAATGGGCAAAGCTAGAGCGGTTGCCCGGTCGGAGGCTGGGGAAACCACTTGCCGTCGAGCGCTGCCACGCGCATCAGCGGGGGATGGCGGAACTTCCGGCGCGCGCGACGTGGACAAGGGCGGGAGAGGGCGCCAGCGCGGAGGTGTGGGCGATCGACGGCGGTCGCGTGCTGAAACTGTTCCGCCCCGGCGTCAACGACGTGCCCATCAGTCTGGAATATCTGGCCGGCGCATGGGCGGCGGACCAGGGCTTGCCGGTTCCCAGGCCGCTGGCGCGCGTCGTGGTGGACGAGAGGCAGGGGATTATCTTTGAGCGGGCGGCAGGGGCCGACATGCTGTCGGTTATGGCGCAGGCACCATGGCGGATGTGGGGTCTGGTCCGGAAACTGGCCGAAGTCCATGCTCAGGTGCATGACGAGCCCGGTAGCGCCGCGCTGCCACGGCAGATCGACGTTCTGCGGCACCGGATTGTCCGGTCGAAAGCCGGCGTGTCGGCGATCGAGGCAGCGCTGAGGCAGGTCGAAGGACTGGAAACAGGCTCGTGCCTGGTCCATGGGGATTTTCATCCCGGAAACCTCCTACTTTCGGGAGGGGACGCGACCATCATCGACTGGGCGCAGGCGGCCGTCGGATCACCGGCAGCCGATGTGGCGCGCACCGAAATGTTGCTGCGATTTGGTGGCGCTGCCGCATTGGCGGGCATGATTACGGCGCGTTGGTATCGCCATTGCTATGCGCGGTATTCAGCCGTGGAGGCAGGCGTGATCGACCAGTGGCGGCTGCCGGTCGCGGTTGCCTGGCACCGGGGCCAGTTGGGGTCGGCGGAGTCACGGTTGGAGCACTGGATAGCCAGGCTTATGGTATCAACACGCTAAAGGCGGCGCGCGCCATCGAGCGCGCCGCCTTCGCTTGTTCGGCTCGTGCCGTCAGCCGGTGATCGCGTCGAGGCGATCCTGATAGCGTTGCGCCAGCGCTTCCATCGAATAGCGCGCCGACACCAGATCATAACCCGCCTTCGCGCGACGTTCCGCCTCGGCCGGATCCTGCCGCACTTTTTGCATGGTCCGCGCCAGCGCATCAACGTCGATATCCGCCCAGGCCGCGCCGACCGCGTCATAGACGAAGTCGCCCGGCGCGATCGGCACCAGCTTGGATTCGACCGGGAAGCTGGTCTCCTCCGTGCAGAAATCCTCCGTGCCGCTGTGGTTGGTGGTGATGACCGGCCGCGACAACAGCATGGCGTAGGCCGGCAGGTAGCCGAACCCTTCCGAACGGTGCGCGCTGATGAGCGCATCCGCCATCTGGATGGTGCCCAGATATTTGGGGAAAGGCATGCGTTCATTGATCAACAGGATGCGCGGGTCGGCGTCGGCCGCCGCCAGCACCTTCGATATCTGGCCCGTTCTGTCGCCCGGATGGGCAAAGATGCCGGTGGTCTTGACGACCAGCCGGACATTGGGGTCGTTGACGAAGGCGCGGCTGAACGCCTCGACGACCGCGGCCGGATTCTTGCGCTCCACCCAGCTGTCGAGGTCGAACGACGTCACGAAGATAAAATCATCCTCGTGGATGCCGTAGATCGACCGATCGACATGCTCGACGGGACCAAGGTCGATGCCCTTGCCGACAACATGGACATTGCCGAAGCCGGCGTTGCGATAAACGTCCTGCAGATAGGTTGTGGGCACCCAAAGCTCATCCATCAGCACCGCGCCGCCACGATGCTGTTCCGGCATGACGGACGACTCCCAGAGGGCGAAGCCGATGCGATAGCTGTTCGGCCGCGAATGGGTGCTGTAGCGCGAGACAAGCGCGGGGATTTCATCGCAGTTGAGATGGTAGATCTCTATCGGGCGACGATAGCGATTGCCGTCGGCGCTTGAAGGCGGGATGACGAGGTCGAGATCGCTGTCGACCGTTTCGACATCGACCCCGATGCTGTCGAGCGCAGCCATCGACATCCGCATGTTGGTGCCCAGACCCGACGTGGATCGGGCGCGGCCGATCACGCGAAGCGGGTAGCTTTCCTGAGCATCCGGGGCGGCCAGCCAGTCGAAGCTTTCCCGCAAGGTCGCGACGCCCGAAGCCAACGGTTCGTCGCTGCTGGTGAAGTAGGTCGCGTCGCGGCCGCCAAGGTTCGCCATCACAAGAATTTCGAACGGGGAGACCGCGATGGACGGACCGATCGGCTGGGTCATCCAGTCCAATATGGTCTGGCCAACGAACAGCCGGCGGGCTTCATTTTCGAGACCCAGCAGCAGCAAGTCGAATGCATAAGCGCAACGGTCGGCGGCGCTGTTGCCGCCGTAACGCCTCTGATAGCCCGCATCGTCGTTCAGCAGCCGGACCATGAAGCCGGTGGGCTTGGGGAAGGGGTCTTGCTCGTCCCATGCCTCGGGCGACGTTGCGAACTCGCGAATGATCGAATCCGGCACCAGGCTGATCGGCAGATTATTGTCGATCATGACCGAGGTGATGTAGCGCCACATCAGATTGACGAAATCATTCTGGCGGTTGAAGTGGATCGGCGTGCTCTCTCCGAGCGTCGCCACCATTGATCGCGATACCGGCGATGCCGCCAGTTGCGACGGCAGCGCCCGCGCACCCAGCCACTGCGTCAGATAGGGCGGCAGCGGCGGCGCGCTGCCGCGGAAGAAACCGTTGCTGTCCCGGACGAACCGCTTGAACAATTCGATATATTCGAGTGGATTGGTGGGCAGGCGGCCGCGGAAATTGCCGAATTTCGCCGCAAAGCTTTCGAAATAAGCAGATTGGCGACCATCCCGATTGCGCCCCTGCAAGGTCGTGATCGATGAGGAGGATACGACCGGCTGACGATAGGCCTTGCCGCTCTGCCGCATGCGGATCAGCCGGCCAAGCCGCGCGATCCCTTCATAATAGAGAAAATCGTAATTCCGTAGAACCTGCGTCAGGACCGAAATCTTGCGGCGTTCGGCGGGCGTTGCGGTCGCCGACAGGCGCAGCAATTCGACCACCGCGTCATTACGCGACCCGGTGTTGCGGAAGCCGGCAAGCGGGACGGTGATCGGCGCTGCGCCGCGCTCATGATACCAGAAGGCACCCTCATTGACCATGTCGATGTCGCAGCTGACCGCGTTATAGGGCATGTCCGCAGGCGATATCGAAACGGAAAACGGTACTTCCTGGCCCGGCCGTACCGGGCGGAAGGCCAATTGGCCGCGAAATTCAAAATTGGGAATGATGTTGCCCGCCGCATCACGGAAATTGCGGATGCCCAGTGCATGCGGCTGGTCCCAGGTTTCGATGTCGCGATTGATGATCCACCCGGAAAGGGTGAACATGTCGGAAAGCGGGCTTTCTTCGTCGCGGGGTTCAATGATAAGGTCATAGGCGCCAACCTTGTCCATGACCGGCTTCTTGCGCGATGCGCGCCCGCGTCCGCCACGACTGCCGCCGTCTTCGGCATGGGCTATATTGGGAGCGCCCATCTCAGCATCGTCGGCGCCTTCCTCCCCGTCGACCATAGATGCGTCGTCACCGAAACCGGCCCCATACCCATAATCAGTTTCCGTGCCGGGCGCGGCGGACGAAAAGGCGTCCTCCTCCTCGTCTTCTGCTACCTCCTGATCCAGGAAATCGTAGGACGGCGCGGCGTCGTCCTGTTCGGCGTCCGTCTCGAACGAAGGGGTTTCGGTCCCAGCAGCGCGATCGCCAAATCTATTCCTACCAATCACCGTTTACCCCCATATGAGACATGCCAAATCGACTGCGGCGCGATTCTGCTGCAATGCGACATAAAGGCCGTCTGGCAGATCGGGCAATCAGAAATCTATATCGGACCAGATAGCAGGATCAATGTCCCAGCGCGAGGCAGTTGGATCGACGGCGAGGGGGAGCGGGAAAGCGCGGAGCAGAGCATCGCCGTCATATCCATCCACCCGACGCCAGCGCCGGTCGACGAAGCGGATGATGCTGTTCCAGTCCGACTTGAGCAGCCGGTTCTGCAAATAGGCATTGATCGTCGTCCGCCCCAGCCCCGAATAGAAATCGGCGATGCGGTGGTCGATCTTCGATTCCGGGTCATCGATTTCCAGTTGCGTCCCTTCCCCGTCGCCCGCGCCATATGTGGCGAACCATGCGCAGGGAATGCCATAGGTTTCGCTGATGACCAGCCCGTGGAGACTGGTCGAGACGATTCTGCGGCAGGATAATATTTCCGCGACCTTGGCGCGCATCGCGTCGGGCGTCGCTTCGCAATAGGTGTTGATGATCTTGATCCGGCCGGCCCATTCCTCGGGAATGTCGTAACGCACATAATCGGGGCGGTAGCTGACGCCGGGTCGCTGCTCGGTCAGTTCCGAAATGTGCAGGATGACGCCCAGGTCATGCGTCTTTTCGACATCGTCGAGCGGCCAGATGCGGGGAAGCAGCCACACTGGATCACCGAAAATATCGGGCGCCTCGATTCCCGCGCTGCGGAAGGTCGCCGCGCTTCGGGGGCCGCGCGTCGCATAGACGTTGAATTCGGTATTGGGCGGTTTGAAATAAGGCGCGTCGCCCGTAACCGGATTGCGGAGTGCGTCCACGCCCGTGCCCCAGAAGTGCAATATGCCGTTCTTCTGCCCATGGCCGATGGTGCCGACCGCCACGACACGCTCGCTGTCCTCGTCGAAATTGGCGCGGACGACGGGCATGCCGGCAAGTGAACTGACCATAACCGCGCTCAGCCCGTCACCGAAATTGGTATAGGGTTGTTCGGGGGTCGTCGCGACCCAGGACAGGGGCACGCGCAGACGCGTGCGGTTCATGCGAAGGAGGCGGTCCGTCTCGGGCTTATCGGGCATTATCGCTTTCAACTATTGTCTGTTTTTTCGGCGCGAGCCAGTCGGGAGGGCATAAAGTAGTTCGATTCATGCCGCAATCCATTTAAAAGGACTGCGGATTTCGGCTTTTGTTGCTATGCAACATGGAACGAATTGGCCCGATCATCAGCTTTGCCGGTCGTGACAAACGCCCTTTCCGGGCCTAGGCGTTGGGCAAGATGAGCATCGGTGCATGACAGACGCAATGTCGCAAAGCGATCCGGATCGGTCATACGCGGTGCATCCTGACGCGGCTGGCGCTGGCAAACCGTTTCCCTTTCCGGTCTGTGTCGACGGCCGTCTGCTCGACGCGAATTTCACCGGGGTCGGCCATTATGCGGCACGGCTGGCGCAGGCGCTGGCTCGCCATGGCACGCCGCCGCTGCGGCTGGACGCCAGCTTGCCGCCTTCGGGCGCAACCCATGTCGCCGGCAGGCTGGCGCGCTATGCCAGAGCGGCGCTGGCTGGCGCACGGCCCGTGGCGCCGCTGATCTTTCCCGGAGACGCCTTTGCCGGTCGCCTGCTGGGGCGCGACCTCTATCGGGAGGCCTATCTCCATTTCAAGTTTCGCGGGCGGCTGCTGCCGCTGCGCTGCCCCGGCGAACCCGGCGTCATGCATTGGACCTATCCGCTGCCGCTCTACATGGAGGGGTGGCGGAACATCTACACCGTGCACGACCTGATCCCGATGGAACGGCCCGACCTGTCTCCGGTCAAGGCGAGCCGTATGGCGCGTCTGCTCCGTCAGATCATGCCGCGGGCCGACCGGATCGTCACGGTGAGCGATGTGGTGCGCGATGAGGTGATCGCGCGGTTCGGGTGCAGCCCCGATCATGTTACGACATGCCATCAGGCGGTCGATCTCGACGCGGGCACCCCCTCGCTCACGCCACGGCGGGAGGGGCATTTTCTGTTTTGTGGATCGATCGAACCGCGCAAAAACCTCGTGCGGCTGGCGAACGCCTATCGCCGCAGCGGCAGCCGTCGGCCCTTGCTGATCGTTGGCCAAGATGGCTGGCGGTCGGACGAGGTGCGCGGCGCGATTGGCGAAGGGAATGGCATCACCTTCACCGCGCTGCAGTCGCGGGAGGCGCTGACGGCGTTGATGCGCGAGGCGCGGGCATTGCTGTTCCCGTCCCTGGCCGAAGGGTTCGGTCTTCCCGTCGCCGAGGCGATGGCGCTGGGCACGCCGGTGATGGCGTCCGATCTGCCCGCGCTGCGGGAAGTGGCGGGCGATGCGGCGCTGTTCGTCGATCCGTTCGATGAAAATGCGATCAGCCGTGGCATCGGGGCGTTGGATGTCGATGACGGGCTGTGCGAGCGGCTGGCGAGGCTTGGCGCGGCGAAGGCTGTGGCCTATCAGTCCCCTCACTATTATGCGCGGCTGCACCGTATCTACAGCGATGTCGGGGCCGGACTGCGATAGGCAGGGCGGGACAGGCATGACGTTGCGGATCGGGGTGGACGGCTATAATCTCGCGCTGCCGACAGGCACGGGGGTTGCAAGCTATGGCCGCGCCCTGTGCCGCGCCATCACCGCGCTCGGCGGCGAGATTGACCTGATTTATGGCATAACCATGCGCGCCGACACGCCGGCGCATATGCGCGAAACGCTCTTCTATTCGCGCATGGGCGAGATGGGCCAAAAGCTCAAGATGACGCTCAAGCGCCGCGTCATCCGCGCGACGATGATGCCCACGGTGCGCCGCCCGGTGGAAATTCCGGTGAGCGGCAAGGTGATAAAGGCCGACATGGCCGAACGGGTGCCGCAGGCGGCTCGGCTGTTTTCACGGTCCGGGCTGTTCGAGGGGTCGATCCGCCATTTCCGCCGCTATGGCCGCCCGATGCGGATAGCCTTGCCCAATCCGCCGGCGATCATGCACTGGACCTATCCTGTGCCGGTAGAACTGGTCGGCGCACGGAACATCTATACGCTGCACGATATCGTGCCGCTGGTGATGCCCTATGCCAGTCTGGAGGACAAAAGCTATTACAAGAGCCTGCTCCAGTGGATATTCGACCACGCGGCGGGTGTGTGCACCGTGTCCGAAGCGTCGCGTCGTGACATGATCGACATGTTCGGACTGCCCGAAGAACGCATCGTCAATCTCTATCAGGCCGCCGATCTCGGCAGCCGGCCGGTGATGGATGCGGACGAGGATTTGCGGCTCTGGCTTTCGCGGCTGTTCGACCTCGACCTGAAGGGATATTTGCTTTTCGCCGGCGCGATCGAGCCCAAGAAGAATGTCGGGCGGCTGATCGAAGCCTATCTCCAGTCGGGAGTTGAAACGCCTCTGATCCTGGTCGGCCGGGAAGGCTGGCGCGCGGAGCCGGAATTGCGGCTACTGAGCGGCGGCAACGGCACGCAGCTCAAGGGCGCGGCCCGCATCCGTCGCATCGACTATCTGCCGCGCGCCCAGTTGCTGCGGCTCGTGCGGGGCGCGCGCGCCATGCTCTTCCCATCGCTTTACGAGGGCTTCGGCCTGCCGGTTCTGGAGGCGATGAGCCTGGGCACGCCGGTTCTGACCTCGAACGTCAGTTCGCTGCCGGAAGTGACCGGCGAAGCGGCGGTCCATGTCGATCCCTATGATGTAGATGCGATGGCGGAAGCGATCCGGACGCTCGATGGAAATTCCGCTTTGCGGAACCGGCTGAGTGCATTAGGTCTCGCGCGATCGGAGCGCTTTTCCGGCGCGCAGTTCGAGCGGCGGCTAGCGGAATTCTACGGAAAAACGCTCGGGTGAAAATGCAAAAGGCGAAGGTCAGAAATATGATGGGCGCGATGGATCGGGCAGGCGCGGCAGCGCGAAGCAGGCTGTTGCGCTGCGGCGCAGCGTCCATTCTGGCGCTTTCGGTCACAGCCTGTTCGAGCGTTCCGAGCAGCGGCCCTTCGGCCGGGCAATTGTTCAAGAGCGAGAAGGCGGAAGCCGACAAGATCGGCTTCAGCATCATTGATGTGTCGAGCGACACGCTGCCAGCGCCCGAGCTTGCCGAATTGTCGGCCACGTCCGGGCTTGAGCAACTCGCGCGGCCGGGGCGGGTCGATCTTCTGGGGCCGGGCGACGTGTTGTCGGTCAACATCTACGAGGTTGGCGTTTCGCTCTTCGGCAGTGCGTCGACTATCGGCGGTAGTGGCGGCAGCGGCCAGTCCAGCAGCGTCGGTGTAAAGGATCAGGCGATGCAGGGCGTGACGGTCGACGAGGCCGGCTATATCACCTTGCCCTATATCGGCCGCATTGCCGCCGCCGGACGAACCACCGAAGATGTCCGCCGCGCCATCATCGCCGGTCTGCGGGGTAAGTCGCAGGCGCCCCAGGCGCTGGTGACCGTTAACGAAAATGTGACCAATACCGTGACGGTAGGCGGGCTGGTGTCCGATCCCGGACGGCAGCGCCTGTCGCTGGCGCGCGAGCGGATACTGGATGCGGTGGCTGCGGCGGGCGGCATCAAGGAGCCGGCGACTCAGGCCACGGCCATCCTGCGCTTTACCCGCGGCGGCGTGACGAGCGAAACCTATCTGGCGCAGTTGGTGCCGGGATCGGCCGCCGATCTTCAACTGCTGGGCGGCGACCGGATCGAGATCCTCCAGCACGACCGCAGCTACACCGTGTTCGGCGCGGCGGGGAAGGTCTCCGAAATCAAGTTCGAGAAGGCGCGGCTGTCGCTGAGCGACGCGGTTGCCCGCGCCGGCGGGCCGGACGCGCAGCAGGCCGATCCCGCCAATGTCTTCATCTTCCGCTATCAGCAGGATCCGACCGCGCCGAACGCGGAACGGCCGTCCGTCTATCGGCTCGATATGACCCGGCCGTCGAGCTATTTCCTCTCGCAGCGTTTCATGATGCACGACAAGGATGTGATCTATGTCGCCAATGCGCGGGCGAACCAGACGCGCAAGGTGGTGGAAATCTTCAACTTGCTGACCTCGCCCTTCATTCAGGCGCGGGCGGTGACGCGCTGACGTAAAGGGATAGGGCCGGCGGGCGTGACATCCATGCCAAACGGGGCGACCGCTGGGCGGAAAATCAGTGTCGGCAGACCGTCTATCCAGGGAAATATATGAGCGACCATAAGATCCGCATTTATCCAGTCATTCTTTCGGGCGGGTCCGGCACGCGCCTCTGGCCGCTGTCCCAGCCGCACAAGCCCAAGCAGTTCGTGCCGGTCGTGACCGACAACTCGATGATCCAGGAGACCATCCTGCGCGTGGTGGAACGGCCCGAGTTCGCCGCGCCGATCATCGTGTCCGGGGAAAGTCAGGGCCATCTGGTGACGCAAGCACTTGCGGGCATAGGCGTGGAGCCCGCCGCCATTCTGTTGGAACCCGCCGCGCGCAACACCGCTGCGGCCGTCGCGATCGCGGCACATTGGGTCGCGGCGAACGATCCCGACGCACTGATGATGGTGATGCCGTCCGACCATGTCATCAACGATCGACCAAGCCTCTATCGCGCGATCGAGGCGGCGGCGAGGGCAGCGCAGGGTGGGCGGCTCGTGACCTTCGGCATCCAGCCGACACATCCTGAAACCGGCTATGGCTATATCGAGCGCGGTGATGCGCTCGCCGAAGTCGCCGATGTGCATGATGTGGTGAGCTTTCGCGAAAAGCCGCCGCTCGAAACCGCCACCGCCTATTTTGAAGGCGGTCAGCATTACTGGAACGGCGGCATGTTCCTCTTTTCCGCAGGCGATTATCTAACGGCGCTGCGCGACCATGCGCCGGACGTGGCGGCGGCAAGCGGTGCGGCGATGGATAAAGCCGGGGCCGACGGGCCGATCGTGCGACCCGATGCCGAAGCCTTCATGGCCGGCCCGGATATATCGATCGACCATGCGGTGATGGAGAAGGCGACCAATGTCGCGGTCGTGCCGGTCGACATGGGCTGGTCAGACGTCGGGTCGTGGGACGCGCTCTGGACGATCTGCGAGCAGGACGCGCGGGCGAACGGCGTGCGTGGGGACGGTTTCGTGATCGATGGCGACGGCAACCTCATCTATGTCAGCGACGGGCCGCCGGTGGCGGCGCTCGGCATACGCGACTGCGTGATCGTATCGACGGCCGAGGGTATATTGGTCGCGCCGCGCGATCGGTCGCAGGATGTGAAGAAGATCGTCGATCATCTCAAGCAGCGCGGCGCGCGCGCATGACCGGTCCATCCGCTCGACCATTGTGCAAGCGACTGCGCTGCGGCATGATGGCATGGGGTGTCCGCTGATGCGGAGGCAATGAGCAAATGAGCGACGTTTTTGTCAAAAGGCTGCCGAGCGCCGTCGGCATATTGGAAGGCCTGCGTGTTCAGGGCAGCGTGGTCGGCGCGCTTCTGATGCGCGAGCTGCACACACGCTACGGCAGGCGTGGCCTTGGTTATGTGTGGCTGTTCCTGGAGCCCATGCTGCTCGCCGTGATGGTCGTATCGCTGAAGCTGTTTTCGCACGAGCGCCATTATGGCAAGGGCATCAGCGTCGTGGCTTTCATCATCCTCGGCTACACGATCTTCATCATGTTTCGCGGCATTTGGAATCGATCCGACAAGGCGATCGAAGCCAATCTCGCGTTGATGTACCATAGGATGGTTACTGTCTTCGATATATTGCTGGCGCGCGCTTTGCTGGAGGCGGCTGCTTCGTTGATGGCCTTCATAATCCTCCAGGGTCTGTGCATCATGGTCGAGATGGCGGATTGGCCAGCCCGCCCACTCTACTTTGTAACCGGCTTCCTGCAATATTTCTGGTTCTCCTTGGCTCTTTCCATGATTGTGTGCGCCGCCTGCTACGAAAACACGACCATCGAGAAATTTGTCCATCCGATCAGCTACATCCTCATGCCCTTGTCGGGCGCCTTCTTCATGGTCGAATGGTTTCCTGACAAATTCCATGGTCTTATCGCTTATTGGCCGATGGCCTCGGTGTTCGAGGAGATGCGTTATGGTTGGTTTGAACCTGCATCTGACGAGCATTTTTACCCTCTCTATGTCTGTTCGGTATCCATGGTACTGACACTTGTCGGCTTGTTGGCGATCAAGCTCGTGCGGCGGAAGGTTGAACTAAAATGAATAAACTCACCGACTTTGGCCGCGTGGGCGCCGAACCTGACCCAAGGTTGTTGACCGGAGATGTCCAAGAGGATGGTAGGCGATCCGTCGGCGAATATGTGAAGCGCTACCTTTGGCGCGTGCGCTATTTTCTGGCGATTGTCTTCCTGCCAACCTTGCTCGTCGCGCTTTATTTTGGGCTGTTCGCTGCGGACCAATATGAATCCGAAGCGCATCTCGTGGTTCGATCGAACGGCGGTGGAAAGGAAGCGAGCAGCGGTCTGGACGCGGTGCTCAAATCCTTCGGCACCAGCGATTCCTCGCGTGAGGCTTCCACCCTGGGCGATTATATGCGGTCACATGACGTCGTTGCGTCGCTGCGTCGCAACACGCAGTTGGTCGAGCGTTACCGGCGTCCCGAGGCTGATTTCATCAGCCGCTTGCAGAAGGCCGATCCGACCGACGAGGATTTGCTGAAATATTTCAAGAGTCGTTCGAACATCGATCTCGATTCCGAAACCGGCATCATCAATGTGCGGGTGCGCGCGTTCCGTCCGGCAGACTCTTATGCCATCATCAATGCCATGCTCGCGCTCGGCGAGGAGCGCGTGAATGCGCTCAATCTGCGGTCCTACGAGTCGATGCAGACGCTGGCGCGCCGACAGCTCGCGGACGCGGAAAAAGGTCTTCAGGCGTCGCAGGCGGCGCTTGCCACCTTCCGACGCGGCCAGGGGGATGTCGATCCGCAGGGAAGCGCGGAGGCGCAGTTGAAGCTCGTCACCGAGTTGCGCAAAGAGGAAGCGATGGCGCGCGCCGAGATGGAGGCGATCGCGGCGCAGATTGGCAGCAACAACCCGCAATATAAGGCGTTGCAAAGCCGCGCCGAGGCGATCAACGGCCAGCTCAGTTCGCAGGAAGGCTTCCTGGTGGGCAACAGCCGGTCGATCGCGGCGCGCCTCGGCAATTACCAGGATCTGGAGCTTCGGCGCGAGTTTGAGTCGAAGCGCTATGCCGCTGCCGCCGCCGCTCTGGAATCCGCCCGTGAGCAGGCGACGCGTCAGCAATTGTTCGTGGTGCGCCTGGTCGAGCCGAACATGCCGCAAAAGGCGACCTATCCGAAGGCGATTAAGTCGATCTTCACAGTGTTCCTGTCGCTTGCAGTCGCCTATGGCATCGGCTGGCTGCTTCTTGCCGGCGTCCGCGAGCATAGCGCCTGAGCCGTGCGCGGGGGAACAGAGCGCGTGAGTGAGAAGACCGGCAAGAAGGCTCCGCCAGCCGTCCGCAAGCTGATCGCCAAGTTCAGGCGTGCGCGGGGGCTGTACAAGTCCGCCGGCGTGCCGGTGTCGGCGACGGTCCATGGGCTGATCTCAAAGGGCAATGCCGCCCGCAGCGCCAAGCGATGGGAGGATGCCGCTCGCCATTTCGGCGATGCGGTGGCAGAGGCGCCGCATCTGGCGCATATCTGGATCCAGCTGGGGCACATGCACAAGCAGCTGGAACAATATGATCTGGCGCTCGATGCCTATGCCAAGGCGGAGGCGCTCGATCCTGCGGGCGAAGGCGCGATCGAACAGGGCCGGGTGGCGCGATTGCAGAACAACCAGGGCGAGGCATTGCGGCATTTCATGCGGGCCTATCGCGCCAATCCCAGCAATGCCGACGCACTGACCGAACTATTGAACGGGCTCGAACGGAGAACCAGGATGGAAAGACAAGCGCTGGCCGGCATCGTGCAAGGCGAACGCAAGTCTTCACGCGCGCCGCGGTCGGCGGACAGTGACATCGGCGCGATCGATGCGCTGCTCGCGCGGGCGCGCGCACTCGATCTTGGGGAAGAGCAGGTCGAGGCCCTACAGGCGGCGCGGGAAAGGCTGGCGTCCGCCGGGCCATCGCTGGCCGACTGGGATGGCAATGAGCTGGTATTCGATGCGTCCGACCTGATCGAATATTTCGCGCATAATCGGCTTCCGACCGGCATCCAGCGGGTGCAGATCGCGACGATCACCGATTCCATTCGCAACCGGCCGGCCGGCACCGTCAAGGTCAGCTGCTTTTCCGATCAGGACAATAGCTGGACCGAGGTGTCGACCGAGGGGTTCATGACGCTGTGCCGGCTGGCGCTGGAAAGCGGCGACCGGACCGACCCGGAATGGCTTGACGCCTATACCGAGCTGAAGGTCGATATCAGCCTTGCGCCGCCGTTGAAGTTCCAGACCGGCGCTTTCCTGGTCAACCTGGGCACAAGCTGGTGGCTTCGCGACTATTTCCTGTTCGTGCGCGAAGCCAAGCGCGCCCACGGGGTTCGATACATCCCGTTCGTGCATGACCTCATCCCGATCATCACGCCGCAGTATTGCGTGAAGGAATTGACGCAGGAATTCATCGAGTGGGTTTTGGGCGTGTTCCACCATGCCGATTTCTTCCTGGTCAACAGCAATGCCACCAAGCGCGACCTGGTGAAGGTCGCGGGCATATTGGGGCATGAGATGGACCCGGAGAATGTGGCGGTCATCCCGCTCGACGCGCAGTTCCGCGATCCCGACCAGAAGCTCGCTCCGGTCCGCAAGCTGCGCGAGTGGCAGCTTGCGCCCAATGATTTCGCGCTGATGGTATCGACCATCGAGGTGCGGAAGAACCACGCCGCCGCCTTCGAGGCATGGCTGGCGCTCATCGAAAAGCATGGCATCGGTCGCGTGCCCAAGCTGGTGTGCGTGGGCAAGCGCGGCTGGCTGGACGATGCCGTCTATGCCCAGATCGAGGCGTCGCCGCATTTGCGCTCCCGCGTCATCATCCTGTCGGGCCTGTCCGACGAGGAATTGGGGCTGCTTTACAGCACATGCCGTTTCACCCTTTATCCCAGCCATTATGAGGGCTGGGGCCTGCCGGTCACCGAATCGCTTTGTTACGGCAAGGTGCCGCTGCTGCCCGACAATTCTTCGCTCCCCGAGGCGGGCGGGCCGTTCGGCGTCTATTATGAATCCGGCTCCATCGCCCAATTGACCGACAAAGCCGAGATGCTGATGTTCGACGATGCCGAACGCGCGCGGCTGGAGGGGAAGATCAGGGCCGAGTTCCGCCCGCGCAAATGGCAGGATATCGCCGACCAGATCGGCCGCGAGATCGAGAGTTTCGTCAAACGCACGCCTGCGCCGACGCCGAATGAAGACGGTGAGATGGCGGAACGGATCGCGCCTGTGCGGTTCGGCGCTTATTATCCGATCGGCCGTAGCGTCGCGCAGCGCATCTGGCGCGGATCGGGATCGGCGGAAATCTACCGCAGCGGCACAGGCTGGTGGTGGATGGAGCCATGGGGCTGCTGGACCAAAGGGGAAGGGGGCGACATTGCGCTGCGCTTTGTCGACCAGAAGGGGCCGGTGCGTGGTTTCGTGCGTCTTCATTCGCCGCCGGGCGAACCGACCCGCTATGAAATCTCCGCGCCGGCGGCGGGGCTGTTCGTCGAAGGGACTTTGGCTGCTGGCGAGTTTCAGTGGGTAGCACTCGACATTCCCGACATCGCGCCGGCCGAGGGCTTTCATATCCGCTTCCGCAGCGTCAATCCGGCCGACCTTGGCAAGATCACCGACGGCAAGGATACGCGCACGATCGCGATCGGCGTGGGCGGTTTCTATTTCTGCCATGCCGATGATCTGATCGCGCGAGCCAATTTCATCGAGGCGATGAGCATTGGCGGCTTGGCGCAACTGGCCTTCAACCGCGAGCCTGCTGGCGGTGGCGCGGCGCTGACCGCCTGATGAGGGGGGACCGGCCATGAACGCAGTGCGGCTCGATACCAAGCAGGTGGTGAAGCCCTGGGGGCGCACCGACATCGGTGCTTTCCCGAACCCCGCGAGCGAACAGGTCGGCGAGATCTGGTTCGACGGGCCGGAGGGGCGGCGGCCGCCGCTGCTGGTCAAATATATCTTCACCAGCGAGAAGCTGTCGATCCAGGTGCATCCCACCGACGAGCAGGCACATGCCGTTGGGTTGCCGGGCGGCAAGAATGAATGCTGGTATATATTGGATGCCGAGCCCAGTGCGACTTTGGGGATCGGCACGACGCGCGCGCTGGACGGGGAGGCGCTGCGGGCGTCGGCGCTCGACGGATCGCTCGAAGCGCTGATGGACTGGAAGCCGGTGCAGCCCGGTAGTTTCTTCTACATCCCAGCAGGCACGGTCCATGCGATCGGGGCGGGCGTGACTTTGGTCGAGGTGCAGATCAACAATGATGTGACGTACCGGCTGTTCGACTATGGCCGTCCGCGCGAGCTGCATCTGGACGCGGGCGTCGCGGTGTCGCAGGCGCGGCCCTATCCGATGGCGGAGCGGATGATCCCGACCGGCGGTGACGCGGTGATGCTGAAACGGGGCGAAGCGCCTTTCGCGCTCGACATGCGGCATTGGGATGCGGGGCAGGGCGAGACGCTGAAGGCGTCACAGGGCTGGTTCATACCGCTGAGCGGCGCGGGCACGATCGATGGCGCGCCATGGGAGGCGCATCAATGCTGGCTGATGGAAGGCGAAGCGGCGGTGACGGTTGACACCGCCGCCGACGTGCTGGTCGCCACGGTCTGACCCCTCAGGCGAGCGCAATCACCTCGCCGCCTAGATAGTCCAGTTCGCGCCGGTCGTGACTGACATAGACGATGGGAATCGCGGTCAGCGCATGGAGGCGGGCGATCATCGCCAATATCTCCTGCCGCCGCGCGTCGTCGATCGAGGAGACGGGCTCGTCCAGCAGCAGGAAGCGGGGATCGGACAATAAGGCGCGGCCGATCGCGACCCGCTGCGCCTCGCCGCCCGAAAGCGACGCCGGCCAGCGGTGGAGCAGGGCCGCGATGCCGAGCAGGTCGATAAGCGCCTCCTGACCAAGACCATGGACGCCGCCGGCGCGGTCGGACGCGGGGCGACCATAGCGCAGGTTGGCCCGGACTTTCATGTGTGGGAAGAGGCGCGGTTCCTGAAACACGTAGCCGCAGCGGCGGCGCGCGGAGGGCAGGTCGATGCCGGCCGCGCTGTCGAAAAGCGTTTCGCCGCCGATGTGGATATGACCGCGGTCAGGGCGAAGCAGGCCTGCGAGCATGTGCAGCGTGGACGTCTTGCCGACGCCCGAGGGGCCGAACAGGGCGATGATGCCGCTGTCCGATCTGACGGTGCAGCCGATCGTGCGCGCGCCGCGCGTCAGCCGCAGGTCGATGTCAAAGGCCATCGGCGCGCTCCGCCGGCTGGGCGCGGCGCGCAAGCAGCTCGGAAAGCAGCAGCGCGGCAAAGGACAGGGCGATCGACAAGAGAGCAAGGCGCAGCACCATCGGCTCGCCGCCCGGCAGTTGCAGCGCCGAATGGATGGCGATCGGCAGGGTGCGGGTTTCGCCCGGTATGTCGGAGACGAAGGTGATGGTCGCCCCGAACTCGCCGATCGACCGGGCGAAGCCCAACATCGCGCCCGCAAAGATGCCCGGCAAGGCGAGCGGCAGGGAGATGGTGAGGAAGATGCGGGCGGGCGACGCACCCAGCGTCTGCGCCGCCTGCTCCAGCCGGCGGTCGATCGCGGCGATCGAGAGGCGCATCGCGCGCACCATCAGCGGCAAGGCCATGATCGCGGAGGCGAGCGCCGCGCCGGTCCAGCGGAACAGCAAAGTGATGCCGAACCAGTCGGCCAGCCATTGTCCGACCGGCCCTTGTGTCCCGAACAGGATGAGCAGCAGCCAGCCGGTGACGACCGGGGGCACGACGAGCGGCAGGTGGACCAGCGTGTCCAGCAGCAGCTTGCCGGGAAAGTGCCCGCGCGCCAGCAGCCAGGCCAGCGCGAAGGCGACGGGCAGCATTGCCGCCATTGCCGCCAGCCCGATCTTCAAGGATAGGCCGATGATGATCCATTCATCGGCGGTGAGGCCCCATGTCACGCGATCGTCAAACCATCTTTCTAAGCGAGCGCGGCCGCGCCCGGCATGGCGTACAGGGAAGCAGTTTGACAAACGCCGCGCAAACGGATTGTAGAGAAGGCCGCATCGCGCCTAAAGCGGACAAGCCGGGTCGCATCGGAAATCCCCCTTACCGGAGCCTAATGGAATGAAGGAACTTGTTGCGTTCGACCTGGACGGCACTTTGGCCGAAAGCAAGCAGCCGTTGGGCGAGCCGATGGGCGAAGCGTTGGCCGACCTGCTGACCGTCGCCCATGTTTCGGTGATTTCCGGCGGGGACTGGCCGCAGTTCGAAAAACAGGTGGCGAGTCGCCTGCCCGAACGCGCCGACCGCTCGCGGCTGTGGCTGATGCCGACGACGGGCACCAAGCTCTATACCTTCAAGGATGGCGCCTGGTCGCCGGTGTTCGCCGAACTGTTCGACGACGCGCAGAAGGCGGCGATCCTGAAGGCCTTCGACGAATCGCTGGAGGCGACCGGCTTCGTGCCAGAGCAGACGTGGGGCGAGCGGATCGAGGATCGGGGCAGCCAGATCACTTTCTCGGCGCTCGGTCAGCAGGCGCCGATCCATGCGAAGGAAGGGTGGGATCCCGATTTCGCCAAGCGCAAGATCATCCAGGCGGACCTGCGCCAGCGGCTGCCGGGCCTGTCGATCAATATGGGCGGGGCGACCTCCATCGACATCACGCGGGAGGGCGTGGACAAGGCCTATGGCCTCAAGAAGCTGCGCGACGCGAGCGGCATCGCGCTCGACGCGATGATGTTCATCGGCGACGCGATCTTCCCCGGCGGCAACGACTATCCGGCCAAGGAATTGGGGCTGGACACGGTGCGGGTGCGCGATCCGCAGGAAACGCTGGCGGTGATCGCGGCGATCGTGGCGTGCCAGAAGTAACCGGCCGAACAGCAGATCACGCCAGACCCGTTCGTGCTGAGTAGAGGCTGGGCTTGTCGAAGTTGAGCAGGTCGGATCGTCCCCCGGACGATCCTGAACCATCCGGGGAATGGTTCACCTGCTCAAGTATCGAAGCAACTGTCCTTCGATACGCCATTTCGACTTCGCTCAATGGCTACTCAGGACGAATGGAACGGTGAGAAAACTTAGCGCGGGCTGAAACCGTAGCGGGCGAGGATCGCCTTGCCCGCGCCGGACAACAGGAAGCGGCGGAAGCCCTCCGCATCGGCCGAGCGGCTGCCGGCGATGCGGGCGATCGGATAGCGGATCGGCGGATGGCTGTTCGGCGGGAAGGCCCCGACGACGGTGACGCTGCCGCTGGCGCGAGCGTCGGTCGCATAGACGATGCCGAGCGGCACTTCGCCGCGCTCGACCAGCGCCAGCGCACCACGCACATTGTCGGCCCGCACCACCCGGCCGGCCACCTGGCCCCAGACGCCGAGCGCGGTCAGCGCCGCCTTCCCATATTTGCCGGCCGGCACAGCATCGGGATCGGCCATGGCGAGTCGGCCATCGCCGAGCGCGCGGGCGATCGGCATGGCGCGGGCAATGCGGAGCCGGACAGGTTTTGCCTTGGGGGTGACGAGCACCAGCCGGTTGCCGGCCAGCGTCGCGCGGGTGCCGGGGGCGATTCGCCCGGCCTTTACGACATCGTCCATCCAGTCCTCGTCGGCGGAGACGAACAGGTCGGCGGGCGCGCCGGCCTTGACCTGCCGCGCGAGGGCGGAGGAGGCGGCGAAGGACAGGACCGGGCGCGGATGGCGGCGCGCGGCCCAGGCATCGGCCGCTGCGGTCATCGCCTCCTGAAGGCTGGCGGCGGCGAGGACGACCGGCGCCTTCTTCTCTGCCGCCATGGCAGGCGAGGCGAACAGGGCGAGGATCGCAATGAGGCGCTGGAGCATGGCCTTTGTCTTACGCGCCCGGCGGGCCTTCGCAAGGGGGGCGGGCTGGGCTAGGGGGAGCGCATGATGCTACATCCCTTCCGGATGCGCTGACATGGCGGTGGTGCGGAGCCTGTGCGGCCAGTGCAGCATCGGCTGCGGGATTCGCGCCACGACCGGCGAGGGGCGGGCGCTGTCGATCAGCGGGGACCATACCCATCCGGCCAATGGCGGGCTGCTGTGCCCGCGCGTCAAGCGGCTGGAGCGGGAGGCGACGCTGGACGGCCGGCTGTTGCGGCCGATGGTGCAGGGGCGGAATTCAAGCTGGGACCGGGCTGCGGCGCAGGTGGCGCAGCGGCTGAAGGGCGTGCTGGCGCGGGACGGGCCGGGATCGGTGGCGCTGCATGTCGGCGGTGGGCTGCTGACCGAGGATTATTATGTCGCCAACAAGCTGATGAAGGGCTTTTTGGGGTCCGCCCATATCCATGCGCCGGGGATCGGCGCGGGGGCGGCGGTGCAGCGGGCGGCGTTCGGCGAGGATGTGATGCCGGGCGCATTCGAGGATATCGACCGGGCGGAAATCATCCTGCTGGCCGACCCGCGGATTGTCGCGCGGCATCCGGTGTTGATGGACCGGGTGGCGGCGGCGCGCGAGGCGGGGGCGACGGTCGTCTCGCTCGGATCGGCGGGCGAGTTGTACAGCGAGCTGGACAGTTGTTTGGCGGTTCGCGAGGGGAGCGCGGCTCGGCTGGTCGGGGGCGTGCTGTTCCACGCCTGGGAAGCCGGCGTTGCTAATGCGGCGCATATGCATGACGTCGATGGCGTGCTGCCGGGGCTTCGGGCGGGGCATGATCTCTGGTCGGTGGCGCGAACGTGCGGGGTCAATCCGGCGGAACTGCGGGCCTTCTTCGAACTGTGGATCGGGCGGGATCGGGCGGTGACGCTTTATCCCGATGACGATGCGGCGCTGGCGGGGGCCGTGATCAATCTGCATGTCGCGACAGGGCGGATCGGGCGAGCGGGCGCTGCGCCTTTTGGCGTTCCGGCGTCGAGCAATGCCATGGGCGCGCGCGAGGTTGGATGCTTGAGCGATCAATTGGCGGCGCATCGCGGCTTTTCGATCGAGGCGCTGAGCGATGTCGCCCGCTTCTGGGGCGCGCGAGCCATGGCGGACGCGCCGGGGCTTGGCGGCGAGGCGCTGCTCGACGCGATGCGTGACGGGGCGGTCAAAGCGCTGTGGAGCATCGGTGATCTGGACGAAAAGGACGAGGACTGGCTGGCGACCGCGCGCAATGCCGTGGCGCTGTCGGTGCGGTCGACGCCCTGGGCTGACGAGACGGCGGACGGATGGAGCGTGCTGCTGCCGGGGCCCGTCTGGGGCGAAAAGGACGGGACGGTGACGGGCGCGGACCGGCTGATCAGCCGGCAGCGGCGGCTGTTCGACCTGCCGGGCGAAGCGCGTGCCATGTGGTGGGGGATGACGAAAGTCGCACAGGCGATGGGGTGGGGCGACGCCTTTCACTATGAGCGGGCGGCCGAGGTGTATCGCGAGCATGTGCGGCTGACCGCCTATCGCAATGACGGCGCGCGGCTGCTGAACCTCAAGCGCCATGCCCCGATTTCCAACCCCGCCTATGATGAGCTGACGCCGTGGCGCTGGGGCGACGTGCCGTTCGACGAAGGGCGGTTCATGACGGCGGACGGAAAGGCGCGGTTGGTGGGGGTCGATTGAGGCTGAAGGTTGCTGTTCCCCGGCGGAAGCCGGGGTCCAGAGCCCCACGCGCGGCGCCTCGAACCCTGGGCCCCGGCTTTCGCCGGGGAACAAGATGGTCAGTCAGCGAGCGGCGGCGATGCCCTGAAGATGGGCGAGCAGCGTGTCGCCATTGGCGGCCCAGGTGAAGCGCAGCGCCGCCTGGCGCACGGCGGCGCGATCGGGCGGGGCGGCGAGGATCGTGCGGATGCCCTCGGCTATGGCTTCGGGCGTGCGATCGACGATCAGCCCGGCTTCGGGGCGATCCATCAGTTCGCGCGCGCCACCGACATCCGAGATGACGAGCGGGGTGCCGCAGGCGAGCGATTCGACCCAGGCGTTGGCCAGCCCTTCCGATTCGGAGGGCAGCGCCATCACATCGGCGGCGGCGAAGATGCGCGGCAGCTTGTGGTGCGGCACCGAGCCCAGGAAGCCGATGCGCCGTTCGACGCCCAGTTTTTCGGCGAGTTGCTCGAGGGTGCGGCGATACGCGCCCTGGCCGGCGAGCAGCAGGGTGACGTCGGGCAGGTCTGGCAGCGCGCGGACGAGCAAGTCCTGCCCCTTACGTGGGATCAGCGCGCCGACGCAGAGCACGACCGGGCCGGAAAAGCCGAGCGCGGCCTTTGCTTCTTCCCGGTCGATGATCTCGAACGTGTCGAGATCGACCCCGGTATAATGGACGCGGGTCTTGTCGGCGTCGATGCCCATGCGCGCCATCGATCGGCGCATCGCGTCCGACACGGCGAGCAGCCCGGCCGCACCATCCGCCGCCCGCCGCACCAGCTTGCGCGTGCCGCGCTGCGTGCCCCAATGGTGGATGTCCGCGCCGCGCGCTTTCACCGAATAGGGGATGCCGAGCGCTTTCGACAGGCGCTGCGCCACCGGGCCGTCGGGGAAGAAGAAGCTGGCGTCGATCACGTCGAAGGGTTTTTGCGCGTGGAGACGCTTGACCAGAGGCAGGATGGCGCGGGTCATGGTGGTGACGTTGGTGCGGCCGCCGAATTTCGGGATGATCGGAAAGGTCGGGCGATAGACGGTCAGTTCGCGCCAGCGCTCCTTGCGGGGGAGCGCGCGCAAGGGGGCGTAGCGGCCGGCGAGGCTGAGCGGCCATGGCGGCAGGCCGACAGGCGCGATGACGGTGACGGCGGCTTCCGGGCGGCTCGCCAGTTCGCGCGCCTGCCGCTCCACGAACACGCCGAAATTGGGGCGGCTGAGGTCCGGGAAGAGCGTAGAGAGCATGAGGATGTTGAGCGTCATGGTCTCCCTTTTCGCATGGCGGGCTTTAGCGCAGGGTTAAAGCGCCCGAAATCGCTTGGCTAGAGGCGGCGGACGAGTTGCACCGCCACTGCGGCCCATGGCGGGTCGGTGAGGACGAGTTGCCGCGCGCCCGCGCCAAGGGGGAGCATCTGAAGCCGGTCGCCCTCCCGCCCGATCAGGCGGCCAAAGAGGAAGCGGCCGGCGGGGCGGGGGAAGAGAATGTCGCGGTTGAGCGCCGAGGCGAATTCGGGCGGGGCGATGCGACGGCACCAGATGGCGTCGCCGCTGCGGTAATCGCCGATGCTGGCGGCGACATGGACGCCAACCATGCCATCGGACCCGACCGGCGCGGGGAAGGCGAGCGGGCGGGTGGGTGCGCGCGCGCCATCGGGGCCGAGGAGGGCGGCGACCGGAACGTCGGCCTGGCCCGGCAGCGCGACCAGCTCCGCCGACGTGACGCCGAGCGCCAGCGCGATGCGGTTGAGCCAGTTGACCGATACGGTGCGCGTGCCGGTTTCCAGCCGGCCGATCGTCTGCGCGGTGGTGGGCGGATCGCACAGCGCGCCGACCTGTTCCAACGTCAGACCCTTCGCCTTGCGGACCTCGCGGATGCGGGTGATCATCCCTGCCTCGTTCATGTAACCTATTTGGTTTTCCGCTTTCCTACAGTTTAGCCGGCATGGCAAGCGGATTGCTGTCCGATTTGGTGATGGAGGCGCGACATATGGGCATGACGCTGATTGAGCAGGTGATCGAAGACCCGGCGGGACAGACGCAGAGGGTGCTGGTCAATCCGGGCGAATCGCCCCTGTCCTGGCTTCACGCGCGCGGTCATGTGAGCGACCGGCAGTGCGCTGCGGGGGACTTGCTGCGGCAGGATTGGGAGAGAGCGGGCCTCGGCACGCGGGTGACGATGCGCTGGGACGCGGCCCCGCGCGAGGGCGGGCGGCGCGGCGGGGGCGGACGCGGCGATCCCACGCTGATGCAGATGGCCGCGCGCGAGCGGTTCGACGGGGCGGTGAAGGCGGCGGGACCGGGTCTCTCCGACATCTTATGGCGCGTGGTGTGCGCGGGCGAGGGGCTGGTCGCGGCGGAAAAGGCGCTGGGCTGGCCGAGCCGCGCGGGGAAGCTGGTGCTGACGCTGGCGCTCGATCGGGTGGCGGGGTGGTATCGGGTGCCGTGAGGCGTTCGTATCAGCGAGTGTGGCTCATTCGTCCCCCGGCACCGCCACCTCGACCGCTCCGGCGGCGACCTTGACCGTCGCCGGGGTCTTCGCCAGCACTTCGCCGTCGATCGAGATGCGCTGGCGCGGCTTGGTGTCGATGCGGAACGCCTTGCCGTGAAACTCGTGCGTCAGGGCGTCCTTGTCCCGCAGCTTGACGAACTTGGCATACCAGTCCCACGCCAGATGCGGCTTCGACCGGCCGACCACCGCCTGTACCACGATCTCGCCGGTATCGACATCGGCATGGTCGGACAGTTCGACCCCGCCATGATAGCGGCCGTTGAGGATACGCACCTCGGTCGACCACATGCGGTGCTGCTTCGCGCCATCGTCGATCGTCAGCCGGAACGGTCGGAACCCGACCGAGCATTTCAAGGCCCAGATCAGATAGCCGACCCGCCCGAGATAGCGTTTGAGCTTGTGCGGCACGGTGCGCCCGATCATCGGGGAGAGGCCCAGGGAGGCCGCGTTGACGAAATAATCCTGATCGATCATGCCGAGGTCCACCCGCCGCCGCTTGCCCGTGGCGATCGCCCGCACCGCGCCGTCGATGTCCAGCGGCAAACCCAGCGTCCGCGCGAAGCTGTTGGCGGTGCCGAGCGGCAGCACGCCGAACACGCAATCCTTGCCCACCAGTTCGTCCACCGTGCCGGACATCGACCCGTCGCCGCCGCCCACGATCACCATCGGCGCGCCGCTCTTTACCGCCTGCCGCACCGTCGCCGCCATATGCTCCGGCTGCTCGACCGCGTGGGCGGCGATCAGCGTCACCCCCGCCGCCTCCAGCTTGGTGCGGGCCTGCTCGAACAGATCCTGCCCCCGCCGGCTATGCGCGTTGACGATCAGGACGGCTTGCTTTGGGAGGGTCTTCGTTTCCATGCCGCAATAACACGGTCGCGCGGATTCAGGTCCGGCCGGAAACCATCGGCGCGCGATTCGTTTGAAAGGGCATGGCCCGCATCGCCCATCTGTCCGACATCCACTTCGGCGCCAACGACCCGAAGATCGTCGATGCCGCCACCGCATGGCTGGAGGATCGCCGCCCCGACCTGGTCGTCATCAGCGGCGATTTCACCCAGAGGGCGCGGGTCGAGCAGTTCCGGCAGGCGTCCGCCTGGCTCAACCGGCTGAAGGCCGCGGGGCTGAAAACGCTGGTGGTGCCGGGCAATCACGACATTCCGCTCTATGACCTGTTCCGCAGGTTCGTCCGGCCCCTCAACCGCTACGAACGCTATATCAGCAATGTGCTGTGTCCCTGGTATGAGGACCATGAAGTCGCCATCCTTGGCCTCAACACCGCCCGGTCGCTGACGATCAAGGATGGCCGCATCAACCATGCCCAGATGGACCTGCTGCGCGAACGCTTTGCCGCCGTGCCGGCCGACAAGACCCGCATCCTCGTTACCCATCATCCCCTGTTCGCGATGCCGATCGGCAAGGGCAACGAACTGACCGAGGCGGTCGGCCAGCATGACGATGCGGTGAAGGCCGCGTGCGAGGCGGGGGTGCATCTCGCGCTTGCCGGCCATTTCCACCGCACCTATGCCGAAGCCGCGCAGAAGATGGTCGCCCATAGCGGCGGCGCGCTGGTGATCCAGGCCGGCACCGCCACCTCCACCCGCCTCCGCAACGCCGAGCCGCAAAGCCTCAACTGGCTCCATGTCCGCCGCAACAACGAGATGGAACTGCAAGTCATCGTCTGGGACGGCACCGCCTTCCGCCGCGCCAGCCACGTCGAATATCGGCGGAACAACGAGGAATGGACCGCGCGGGAGGTGATGGGGGAGGCTGTCGTGGGCGAGATCAGGCCCCGCCAGCTTTCCCGCTAAAGCAAATCGCATTAAACCTGAACAACCCCGTTCGCCCTGAGTAGCCATTGAGCTTGTCGAAATGGCGTATCGAAGGATCAGGCGCAACGCTCGATACCCTAAGTGTTCCCCTTGAGCGCCGCCGCCAGCGATACGGTCGCGCTGCCCCGCCGCGCCGGTTTCGCCTGGCTCGGATCGGGCTTCCAGCCGGACAGATAGATGATCGCCATCTGCTCGCCCGTCCGCCCATCGGCGTCGGCGGCGTCGGCGAAGTGGCCGGCCGCGCGCACCAGTACATCCCTTGTCAGCGCCGGCGGGCGGGTCGTCAGCGCGTTGCCCGCGCCCATGCCGCGCAGGTCGCGCATCAGCCCAAGCATGTCGCCATAGCGGATCGTCAGCACCTCTCCGTCGGCCACCGGCATGGCGAAACCGGCGCGGCTCAGCAGGTCGCCCGCCGCGCGGACATCCACCTGCGGATGGACATGCTGGCCCGGCCGATCGCCCTCCGCCGCCAACAGTGCCGCTTTCAACCGGGGCAGGCTGCCCGCCCCGCTGAAGGCCGCCAGCAACAGCCCGTCCGGCCGCAGGATGCGCCGCATCAGGATCAGCGCGCCGGGCAGGTCGTTGACGCTGTCGAGCGTGCCGCAGGCGAGGATCAGATCGAAACTTTCGTCGGCGAAGGGCAGGGCGTCTTCATCCGCCTGCACCCCGCCCGCTGCCCTGGCCGCCAGAAAGCCGGGATCGACGCAGGCGACCCGCTTGCCCATGGCTTCCAGCGCCGCCCTGGCGCTCCGATCCGGGCAGCCGATCACCAGCGCATCGGGCAGGTCGCGCCGCACGTCGCGCAGGCGATCGAGCAGTTCGTCCAGCATCGCCCGATAGAGAAAGTCATGCTGCGCGAAACCGGGCAGCATCCGGTCGCGCTGGCGGGCGCGGCGGGCGCGGTCGAAAATGTCGGGGCGGGGTTCCATGGCGGGCCTTGTGCAGCGGGCGGCAAGCGGGGACAAGGCAGATGATGCCTCTCGCCCCGCTTCTCAAGGCTCCGCTTCTCGGGGCGACCCTACGCCTCAGAGCGATCCTACGGCCCGCGCTCGATTATGCGCTACCGCCGCGCTGCCCCGGCTGCGGCGTCATCGTGGGGGAGGATTTCGCCTTCTGTCTTTCCTGCTGGAGCGGAATGGCGTTTCTGGGCGATCCCTGCTGCGCGCGTTGCGGCGTGCCCTTCGCGCATGACATGGGGGCAGGGGCGGAATGCGCCGCCTGCATGGCCGACCCGCCGCCCTGGGACAGCGCCCGCGCCGTGCTCGCCTATGGCGATGTCGCGCGCACCGTCGCGCTCCGCCTCAAATATGGCCGGCGCATCGGCATGGCGCGCCTCATCGCGCGGCAGATGGTGCGGCATGTGGGAGCGGGGGAGGCGCTGGTCGTGCCGGTCCCGCTGCACCGCTGGCGGCTCTGGCAGCGCGGCTTCAACCAGTCGGCTCTGATCGCCGACCATCTCGGCCGACTGACGGGCTGGCCGGTCGAAAAGCTGGCGCTGACGCGCGTCAAGCGCACAGCGCCGCTGCGAGGGATGAACCCCAAGCAGCGCGCGAAGATGGTGCGCGGCGCCTTTGCTCTGGCGGCGGACCACCCCTTCGCTGGCCGCCGCATCCTGCTGATCGACGATGTCCACACCAGCGGCGCGACCGCCGCCGCGTGCGCCCGCGCGCTCAAGGCCGGCGGCGCGGCGGAGGTGCGGCTGCTCTGCTGGGCGCGGGTGCTGCCCGATGCGCCCGATTGACAAAGCGACGCGTTCTTCCGATTTGCGGATCAAGGAGTTTATGATGGCGAAGGTCGAGATCTACACGAAAGCCTGGTGCGGTTATTGCGCGCGGGCGAAGGCGCTGCTGGAGCAGAAGGGCGTCGCCTTCGAGGAATATGATATCACGATGGGTGGCCCCAAGCGCGAGGAGATGCTGGGCCGCGCCAATGGCGGGTCCACCGTACCGCAGATTTTCATCGACGGCGCCCATGTCGGCGGCAGCGACGCGCTGGCCGCGCTGAACCGCGATGGCAAGCTGGACGCGATGCTCGGCCTGTGACGACCCTGCGCGCCGCCCTGTTCCAGATGACGAGCGGGATCGATCCCGCCGCCAACGCCGCCGCTCTACTGGACAAGGTGCGCGCGGCGAAGGCGGGGGGCGCGGACATGCTTTTCACGCCGGAAATGGCCGGTTGCCTGGACCGCGACCGCGCGCGCGCCGCCGCGACATTGCGGTCCGAGGCCGACGACGTCGTGCTGCGCCAAGTGCGCGAGGCGGCGGCGCGCGAAGGGCTGTGGGTCCATATCGGATCGCTGCCGCTCAAGGATGAACGCAGCGACGGCCGCTGGGCCAACCGCAGCTTCCTGATCGACGATACAGGCGCGATCCGCGCCCGCTATGACAAGATCCACCTGTTCGACGTCGATCTCGCGACGGGGGAAAGCTGGCGCGAATCGTCGGTCTATGGGCCGGGCGAGCAGGTGGTCGCGGCCGATACGCCCTGGGGCCGGATGGGCTTTTCCATCTGTTATGACATGCGTTTCCCCGATCTCTATCGCGCGCTCACCAATGAAGGGGCGACCATCCTGCTCGCGCCCGCCGCCTTCACCGTGCCAACGGGGCAGGCGCATTGGCACGTGCTGCTGCGCGCCCGCGCGATCGAGGCGGGCTGTTTCGTCATCGCGACGGCGCAGGTGGGCAACCATGAGGACGGGCGGACCACCTACGGCCACAGCCTGGTGGTCGACCCCTGGGGCGAGTTGCTGCTCGATATGGGCGAGGAAGCCGGCCTTGGCTTCGCCGATCTCGACCTGGGGCGCGTGGCGGATGTGCGCGCCCGTGTCCCTGCCATCGCCAACCGCCGCCCGATCCCGCAGCAGGTGACGCTGGCATGATCGTCTTCGACCTCCGATGCGCCGCGAACGGCCATGTGTTCGAGGCGTGGTTCGGTTCCTCCGCCGATTATGAGGACCAGCAGGCGCGCGGGCTCGTGACCTGCCCCTATTGCGGCGACGCGCAGGTCGGCAAGGCGGTGATGGCCCCCGCCGTCGCTGCCAAGGGCAACAGCCGCCCCGAACCGGCGCCCGCGACAGCCGTGGCGACCACCCCCGATCCCGCCAAGATGCGCGCCATGGTCGAAGCGCTGGCGCAGGCACAGCATAAGGCGCTGGAAGGTTCGACCTGGGTCGGCCGCGATTTCGCCGCCCAGGCCCGCGCGATGCACTATGGCGAGCAGGACCGCGCCAGCATCCATGGCGAAGTCGCGCCTGCCGAAGCCAAGGCGCTTATCAGCGAAGGCGTGGAAGTCGCGCCGCTGCCTTTCCCTGTGGTCCCCCCGCACGCGAAGAATTGACCCCGCGCCCGCCCCGCAATAGAGCGCTCACTTGGCCGCGCCCATAGCTCAGCAGGATAGAGCGTCGGATTCCTAATCCGAAGGCCACAGGTTCGAATCCTGTTGGGCGCACCATCTCGCCATGAATTTTTCCTGCCTGTCGAAAACGCGGTTGCGCGCGTGTCGTCCGGGCACTGGCTGCTGGCGGGGGCGCGAAGCGATTGACCTCGCGTTCAGGCCACGATCTGCGCGATGCCGCAGCGCCGTTCATGCACGCGCACATCGGCCGACCCCAGCCGCACGCCCAGCGTCGCCGTGACGCTGGTCAGCAGCGAATCCAGCAGGGGCGCGGTGGTGCCCAGCAGGCTCCCCACCAGCGGGCCGAGCGGGCTGTTGCCGACCGTCAGCCCCAGCACCGACACCTGCACCTGGGTCTGACCGGCAAGGCTCGCGGCGATCCCCTGCGTCAGATCCTGCGTGCTGACGGTCTTGACCTGACCGGCGCTGATGTCGGCGGGCGAGAAATGGACGGTCTGCGCCTGCGTGCCGCCCAGCGCGATGCGGGTGAAGGCAGTGACTCGCGTGCCCAGCGCCTGCGCCAACAGCGCCGGGCGCGGATTGGCGGCGGTCGAGAAATCGGTGAGCGCGCCGACATCGACATCGCCCAGCACCGCCGACCCCACGGACGGTGTCACCGCCAGCGTGACCCCGCCGTTCTGGCCGCAGCTGATGTCGGACAGGCGCGCCTCCGCCGTTGCCAGTTCGACGTAGATCGGCACGCGCACCGACCCAAGCCCGCCCAGCAATGTGGCGACCGCTGTTTCGAGATAGATGCGCGTCTGCGCGGTCCGCAACACCACGTCGCGCTTCGCCGTGACGGTCAGCAGCGGCGATCGGGTCTGCCCTTCGCCCACCACCAGCATCAGCCGGGTGCTGGCAAGCCCCGGCACGGCGACCCGCAGGTCCATCGGCACGGACACGCCCGAAGGCGGGCTCAGCACCATCCGCAGCATCGAGAAGGCGTCGAGCAGGATGTTCGGCTGGCCGGTGGCATTGGCGGCGGAGGCCATCGGGCCAAGGTCGATGACGTCGCCGAGGCGCACGCTTCGACCCGCGATCCGTCCGGCCAGCGCCTGCAACGTGCCGGCCGCCGGGCTGCCGGCGCTGGCGGCGGCCATGGCGGCGAGCAGGTCGCCGATCGGCACCTGCCGGTCGAACAGCTCGCCATAGCTGTCGCCATCGCGTCCCAGCCTGACTTTCAGCGCGTCGGCGACGTGCAGCAGGTCGAGGTTGGCGTTGACCAGGCCATTATAGTCCATCACCGACAGGTTGAGTTCGGTCCCGGCGAGGTTCGACAGGATCATGTTGGGCAGGCCGCCGCTGAGCGACGCCAGCCCCGTGCCCAGCGAAAAGGCCGCCGCGTCGGTGCGCGCCGCGATCGCGCGGGCAGACAGGTCCACCCCGTCGCGACCCACCAGCAGGCGTCCGAAGAAGAGCGGCACGCGCCGCTGAACCGCGATCCGGGTCGCGCCACCACCCGCGCCACCGGGGCGAAACCGGTCCGCCACCGGCACGGCGCCATCGGCGGCGTAGCTGCCGCTTTCCACGCTGGCGATCGTCACGCCCTGTACCCCGCTCTGTACCAGCAACTGTTCGGCGGCGGTGCGTCCGCCATCCGCCGCCGCCAGCGCGGTGGCGTCGGCGATCCCCTGAAGCTGGCGGCGCGCCAGATAGACCGACCCCAGATCGACCGCCACCGTGGCCGCGCCCGCCAGCATGAACATCGACCCGGCGACCAGAACGCTGATCCCGCCGCGCCGGTCGGTGGCGATCCGCGCCCTCACTGGCTGCTGATCCGCACGACCGCGCTGCGTTCCAGCACGCCACCCGGCATCGGCACCGGGATGGCGGCAAAGACCGGCGCGTTCGCCATATTGTAGCGCAGCGTCACCGTATAATAGCCGCCGCTCTCGCCCGTCCCGACGCTGATCGTCTGCGCGCCGGGCACCGGGAAGGCGGCGCGGGCGGCGGTCACGCTCTGGTCGACCAGAGCGCGCCGCTCGGTGGTGGTCAGCCCAGCGACCGATGCGCGCGCGGCGTCATTGGCGGCTTGCTGAAGGCTGTGCGCCGTCATGAACCAGCAGCCATAGGCCCAGATCCCGCTCAACAGCAGGATCAGCAGCGGCATGGCGAAGGCCGCCTCGACGAGGACGCTGCCGGCTTGCTCGCGCTCCAGCCGGCGTATGAAGGAAAGGGCGGGCATCTGCGTCATGCCCTCACTCTATGCGCTGACACTCAACAGTCGGTTGGCGGGTTGGTCATGACGAAAGACGTAAATTGCGCGGCACGGCCGGGTTGTTCGGTCGCCTCACCGTGCCCCGCATGAAGCGCTTGCGGAAATATGGTCCGCTCGGTCCGGAATGGACGCGATTTCATATATTCTCGTCGCTCGGCAGCGGCGTCATCAGGATGATCGCCCCTTCCGTGCCGTAGATGCCGTGCAGCCGGGCGATCGCCGCCTCCACGCTGGCCATCGTGCCGTCGTTGGTCAGCAGCGGGATCGTCGCCCTCTGGTCGCCATCGCCGCGCAGCACGCTTTCCAGCTGTCCACGAAACGCCGGCCGCCCCGCCAGCCCGACCAGATCGGCCAGCGCCACCTTGCTCAGCCGGTCGAGCGGCAGCCCCACCATCGCGCAGAAATTATCGTCGGCAATCTCAATGAAGCCGCGCGCGGAGACGCGCACATAGGATACGCCGCCGTGAACGCTCATGGCTTTGAGGATCGCCGATTTGACGTCGGCCAGCCGGTGCCGCTGCATGTCGGCGGTGATGTCGCGCATCATCAGCGCCACCCCCTGCGCGAAAGGGAAAGTCTGCACATGCAGCCAGTTATCATCGCGGAAGGGGGAGGGGATGTCGGCCGCGCTCGCCTCGCCCGACGCTAGGCTGTGGCGAATATGTGCTTCGGTCAGCGTGCCGCTGATCTCGGGAAACACGTCCCACAGATATTGTCCTTCCAGTTGCCGGTCCCAGCGCTTGGTCATGGCGAGCGCCACGCCATTGGCATAGGTGATGCTGAGGTCGGCGCGGCAGAGGATCAGCCCCTGATGAATACGCGCGGCAAGCTCGAAGGTGCGGTCGGGCGCGGCCGCTTCGGCGTCGCCCACCGCGAGCGTGCGGAAGCGATCGACGCCCATGAAGATATGGGTTTCGCGGCCATGATGGGTCACCATCACCGGCTCGCGCGATCCGACTTCGCGCCAGTGGGCGAAATTGCGGACCAGTTCGGCCGCCGGCACGCTGCGCCTTCTGCGATCGTCGAGCATAAATCCTTGAACTCCCTGCTTTTTGCAGGGGCAAGGATAATCGAAATGGCGATGCGGCTAAGCGGATTTAGGTCCGTTTCGCTGTGGATTTCGGGTCACAGACCGCGCTGATATTCCAGCGCGTCCAATATCTTGCCGCCCGCCATGAACACCGCGCCCGAACAGGCGAGCGCCAGCAGCTTGCCGCCGAACCCCGGATATTGGTCCAGATAGACCAGCCCGCGCTGGGTCGCGCCCAGCGCCAGCGCGTAGATCACCAGAAACGCCTCGAACTTGGTCTTGATGATGAAGAGGCTCTTGATCCGTTCCATGGCGACTCGTCCGGTGTCATCCCCCGATGCTCAAGGGATGAGGTCGCCGGAAAGCTGCAAATGGTCAACAAGCGTTAACCATGATTGTTCGATCCGGGCGATCAGGGCGGCGTCGTTCAGGTCGTCGGGCGCGATATTTTCGGGCCAATAGCGGTCCACGATAGCGGCTATCCCGTCCAGCTTCACCTCATCGACCAGAAAGCGGGGGTCGATCTCCGCCGGATCGGCCACGACCCGCAGCCGCAGGCAAGCCGGGCCGCCGCCATTCGCCATCGACTGCCGCACATCGACCGGCACCAGCCGGCGGATCGGGCCGTTGCCTGCGACCATCGCCTCCAGCCAGCGCCACACCGCCGGCGTCTCCCGCGCTTCGGTGGGCAGCACCAGCGCCATCCCTCCGCCGTCGGGCAGCGTCACCAGCTGCGCGTTGAACAGATAGGATGTGATCGCATCGGCCAGGCTGACCGCGCTCGCCGGCACCTCCACGATCTCGACGCAGGGCAGGGCGGCCCGCAGCGCGGCGTAGAAGGCATCCTTGTCGGCAAAGGCCTGCTCATGGGCGAAGAGCACATGCTCATTGGCGACCGCCACGACATCATTGTGGAACGCGCCGGCCGCGATCGCCTCGGCGGACTGTTCTACGAACAATGTCCGGGCCGGATCGAGCCCATGCAGCCGCGCGACCGCCTTGCTCGCCTCGACATGCTGCCGCGCCGGGAACGCGCCGCCTGAGCGACCATAGACGAATATCTCCACGCCCGGCGCGCCATGGCTCTCCGTCAGCCGCATGTGATTGGCCGCGCCTTCGTCCCCGAACGGCGCGGGGATCGGATCATGCACGACGAAATGCCGCGTGTCGGAGAAAGCGAGACGCAGTTGCGCCAGCGTCTGCGGCCATTCATGGCTGCGGTGCGGCATGGTGACGAGGTTGGCGACCGTCAGGTGGGTGCGCCCGTCGGCCGTATCGCTGGCGGGCGACACCGTCGCGGCATTGGCCGCCCACATGGAGGAGGCCGACATCGCCGCCGCGCGGATATGCGGCTCCGCGCCGCCGACATCGGTGCCGAGCTTCGCCAGCCAGGCGGTGTCGGGCCGCCATTGCGGCAGGAAGATGCCCTGGGCCAGGCCGAGGCGGATATTGCCCCGCATCTTCTCGATCCCCTGAAGCGCCGCCGCGCGCGGATGCGAGACAGCGCCGGCATTGCGGGCCGACGCCAGATTGCCGAGGCTGAGGCCCGCATAATTATGGCTGGGGCCGATAATTCCGTCGAAATTGACTTCCTTGACGCTCATGCCCGCTCCGCCCCCCGACCGGCGATGGTGAAGCTGTCCCCCGGTTGCAGCCCCAGCCGCGCCGTGCTCGCCGCGTCGATCGACACGCCGCCATCGTCGCTGTCCTGCACGAAACCCCAAGTGCAGCGGAACTGGCCGAGCGTCCCGGTCGCGATCAGCATCTTGTCGCCGCCGCTGTCATGGGTCGCGCCCAGCGTCACGTCGCGCGCGCCCGCGATCGTCCGCAGCTGATCGACCTGGCCCACCATCGTGGGTCCGCCGTCGAATATATCGACGTAACCGGCATTCTCAAACCCTTCGGTTTCCAGCATCCGCATCGCGGCGCGGCCATTGGGGTGGGGCAGGCCGATGACGGCGCGGGCGCTGTCGGTCAGCATCGCGGTATAGATCGGCGTCTTGGGCATCAGATCGGCGATGAACTGATTGCCGTTTACCGCATTGAACTCATCCGCTTCCTGGAAACTCATGCCGAAGAAGCGCCCCGCGAGCCCATCCCAGAAGGGCGATCCGCCCGCCTCGTCAATCACGCCGCGCAGCTCCGCGATGACCCGGTCGCCGAAGCGCGCGCGATGATTGCGGATATAGAGGTAGCGGCTGCGCGCCAGCAGCAGCCCCAGCCCTTCGGCCCGCTCGCGCGGATGGAGGAACAGGCCGCCGACCTCCACCGACCCTTCCAGATCGGTGGTGAGCGAGAGCATCTGCGCCCGGAAGGTGCGGCCCAGCTCGCGGCTATGCTGGGTCAGAACGCCCAGCCGATAGGAGTAGAAGGGCCAGCTTTGCCCCACGGTCGAGAAAATCTGGCATGTGCCGCGCACTTGGCCCGTTTCGACATTTTCCAGCACCATGACGATCAGCTCGTCCTCGATCCCGTCGCCCTCCCGCGCCTGCGCCGCCTCGGTCCGCTCCAGCTTGGCGGCCAGCGCCTTGCGGTCGGGCGGCAGGTTGGTGAAGCCGCCGCCGGTCAGCTTCGCCATTTCATACAGCGTCTGCAAATCGTCCGCGCGTGCGATACGCATGATGAAGCTCAAGCGGCCATTCCTCCCTGAAATTCGCCCTTCGCGATCCGCCAGATCGCCAGCGCCGACAGACGCGCCCGTTCGGCCAGGCTTTCGGTCAGCAGAAATTCGGCGTCGCTGTGAATGCTGCCTCCGCACACGCCCATCGTATCGACCACAGGCACGCCGCACGCCGCGATATTGTTGCCATCGCACACGCCGCCAGTGTCGCGCCAGCCGATCGACAGCCCCAGGTCCGCGCCGCTGCGCCGCACCAGCCCGAACAATCGCTCCGCCTTTGCGTCCATCGGCTTGGGCGGGCGGCCGAAGCCCCCATGCAGGTGCAGGCTGACGTCATGGTCCCGCGCGACCGCCGCCATGACCGCATCGATCAGGGCATGCGCCGCGCTCTCGTCGGCTGGCGTTCGGGGCCGGAAGTTGACGCGCAGCACCGCATGGTCGGGCACGACATTGTTCGGCCCGCCCCCGTCGATCTTCGCCGGATTGCAGGAAAAGCCCGCACCGCTCCCTGCCTTCAGGCGCAGCGCCAGATCGGCGGCGGCGACGAGCGCGTTGCGGCCTTCTTCGGGGTTGCGCCCGGCGTGGGCGCTGTAGCCGGTGACGATGATCGAGAAATTGCCGCTGCCCGCCCGCGCGCCTGCCAGCGTCCCATCCGGCAACGCTGGCTCGTAGGTAAAAGCCGCCAGCTTGCCCGCCGCCGCGTCCCGCAGCAGGCCGGCGGAGGAGGGGCTGCCCACCTCTTCATCGCTGTTGATGACGACGGTATAGCCCAGCGAAGCGGCGGCGTCGGACGCCTCGATCGCCGTCAGCGCCGCCAGCATCACCGCGATCCCGCCCTTCATGTCGGCGACGCCGGGGCCGTTCAGGACGCCAGGCTCCAGCCAGCGCTGCGTCTGAAAGGGATGATCGGCGGCGAACACCGTATCCATATGCCCGGTCAGCAGAAGCTGCACCGGCGCATCCGGCCGCACCGACAGATGCAGATGCCGCCCATGCCCGACCAGCCCCACGCTGCCGTCCGCCGCGACGCTCTCGACCGGAGCGGGCTCGACCAGGGTCAACGCGCCTGGCAGCACCGCGAATGCATCCGCCAGCCGTCCCGCCATCGCCGCCAGCCCGGCAAGGTTGCGCGACCCGCTGTTGATCGCGGCCCAGTCCTGCACCTGCGCCAACATCGGCGCGGCGGCGACCGCATCCAACACTTGTTGTTCGGCGAACGAAAGCGTCATCCCCATCCTCTACCAGAGCGGGGAGCGCACCTCCACCGTCGCACGATTATTGCGCGGCCTAGAAATCATATGTCAAGGTCAAGCGGCTCAGAGTGTCCAGCCCGCTCGGCTGGAGGATGGTTTCCGATTCATACTGAACCGTGTAGGACAGGGCGGCCGACAGCCGCGTGCTGACCTTCGTTTCGACGGAGCTTAGCGCGTTCAGCGAAAACACGTCGCTTTCGGCATAGCCCGCCGCCTTCTGCCGGAACGTCAGCGTCGGCGTCGCGCGCCATGCGAACGCCGCCGATCCGCGCACGCCCAGCTTCGTCTCGCGCTCGCCCAGGACATATTTCGCATGGCGGATCGACGGGCCGATATCGGCCTGAAGGTCAACGGGCTTGCTGACGATCAGCTTGTATCCGATGCCGACCGATCCGGTATAGCGTTCGTCATAGCCGATCGAGGTGTCCCGCTCGAACTGCGCCAGCCCATAGGCGAAGCCGCGCGGATCGAACTGGTAACGCGGCTCGTAGCTGCCGAAATAGCGTTCGCGCGAGGTGACGCCATTGGCGCGGCGATAATCGGCGCTGGCGGTCAGCTTGTGGCTCCACTGGATGCCGGTGCGGGTGGTTGTTGCAGCGACGCTGATGCCGATTTCGCTGGTCGATCCGGTCGATCGGAAGCCGCCAGCCTCGATCCGCCCGGTCCATAATTCGGTAAAGCGCGCTTCGCGCACGACCATGTCGTGCGTCGCCTTCGTCCGGTCCTTCCAGCGATTGACCATCCGCTGGATTTCGTCGGCCGACGCGGGATTGGTCTGCACCGCGATCTTGGCGACGGTGGCGATGTCGGTCTCGTTACCGTTGGCGATCGCCGCCTCCAGCATCTCGCGCACCGCCGGCGGCAGCAGAGCACCGTCGGCGGCATGGGCGGTAGCGGGCAGGGCGGTGGTCAGCAGGGCGAGCAGGCGGAAACGCATTTGTCCGTCATATCGCCCTGACCGGAGATTTTAAGCCCCTAAATAAGTGTTTTGAATTCCTGAAGAATGTCGCGGTAGAGCTTCTTTTTGAAGGGCACAATCAGTTCGGGCAGCGATTCGGGCTCGGCCCATTTCCATTCGCGGAATTCGGGATGATCGGTGTTGATGTCGATATCGCTGTCCTGCCCAACGAAGCGGGCGAGGAACCAATATTGACGCTGCCCGCGATAGCGCCCGCCCCACAGCTTGCCGACCAACTCAGGCGGCAGATCGTAGAAATGCTCGTCCTTCGCCTTGGCGATGATCTCGACATGCTCGCGGCCGATGCCCGTCTCCTCGCGCAGTTCGCGCAGCGCGGCGGTTCGGGCGTCTTCATCGTCGTCGATCCCGCCCTGCGGCATTTGCCACGCCTCGACCACATTATCGAGGCGCTGGCCGACGAAGACCTTGCCATCCACATTGACCAGCATGATGCCGACGCAGGGCCGGTATCCCAATTCCTGTTCGCTCGGCGTCGAAGCCATTTGATCCCCAAAATTCGTCATGATCCGGCGGGATGCGTCCCCTGACCCGCCGTCGACGCCTGTTTCGTCGCCGACTCAGAATAAGCGGGGCGGGGGGCGGCGTCCATCGCGCGAATCGCTCATCGCTTCATTTGCGATAAGCCGCTGCCGGCAATATGGCCCAAGGACCGCTTGGAACCGGGCCGGCGCGCGCGCATTCCGGCCTGATGCCCGACCCCGTCCTGCTCTGGCTCCGCCAGGATCTGCGCCTGTCCGATCAGGCCGCTCTAATAGCCGCTGCCGCCGAAGGGCCGGTCATCCCCGTCTATGTGCTGGATGACGAAAGCCCCCGCAAATGGGCAATGGGCGGCGCGTCGCGCTGGTGGCTGCATCACAGTCTGGCCGCGCTGGACGAGGCGCTGCGGGCGAAGGGATCGCGCCTGATCCTGCGCCGGGGGAAAAGCGCCGAGGTGCTGGCGCAGATCGCGAAGGAGGCCGGCGCGTCGCGCGTCCACGCCCTGCGCCACTATGAACCCTGGTGGCGCAACGCCGAGAAAGCGGTCGCCAAGGCACTCGATCTCTGCCTGCACGATGGCGGATTGCTGCTTCCGCCGGGCGCGGTGCGGACCGGGGCAGGGGGCATGTATCGTATCTACACGCCCTTTTCGCGTGCGGTGATGGAGCAGATGCCGCCGACTGCGCCTCATCCCGCGCCAGGCGCGATCGACGCGCCCTCCGCATGGCCGAAAAGCGATTCGCTTGGTGACTGGAAGCTGCTGCCCACCAAGCCGGACTGGGCCAAAGGCTTCGCTGCCGACTGGACGCCGGGTGAGGAGGGCGCGCGCCGCCATGTCGCCGATTTCCTCGACGACGCGGGCGATTATGCGACTGCCCGCAACCTGCCCTCGGTCGAAGGCACGTCGCGCCTCTCGCCCCATCTCCATTTCGGTGAAGTGTCGCCCGCCTATGTCTGGCACCGGGTCTCCTCTTCTGGAAAGAATGTAGAAATCTTCCTCAAGGAACTGATCTGGCGCGATTATGCCCATACGCAGATAGGCGAGCTGCCCGCCTATGGATCGGACAACGCCCGCGCGGAATTCGACCGCCTGCCCTGGCGCGATCTGCGCGAAGCCCGCGCCGACTTCACCGCCTGGAAGCGCGGCCGCACCGGCTATCCGATCGTGGACGCCGGGATGCGGCAGCTCTGGGCGACCGGCTGGATGCACAATCGCGTCCGCATGATCGCCGCCAGTTTCCTTATCAAGCATCTGTTGATCGACTGGCGGCACGGCGCGCAATGGTTCTGGGACACGCTGGTCGATGCCGACTATGCCAATAACAGCGTCAATTGGCAGTGGGTCGCCGGCAGCGGCGTGGACGCCAATCTCTTTACCCGGATCATGGCCCCGCTCACCCAGTCGGAGAAATTCGACGCCGCCGATTATATCCGCCAGTGGGTGCCCGAACTTGCCGGCCTATCGGACGAGGTCATCCACGATCCCGACGCCCATGACGCGCGACCGCAGGACTATCCCGCGAAGATCATCGGCCACAAGGAGGGGAGGGAGCGGGCGCTCGCGGCCTATCGACAGATGAAGCGGTGATTGCCGATCCGATCGGCTTGCGGCAGATATGACGCCATGAATGCCACCGATCCCCGCCGCGGCCGCCGCGCCCTGTCCGTGCGGCGTCCGCCCGTCAGCGGCGAGCCGCGCCTGATGTCGCGCTGGACCGCGCCGCTGTTTCACCGGATGCTCGACCGGATCGATGCGGGGCTAGAGCAGGGTGCGCTGGAGGCGAGCCTGCCCGATGGCACGCGGCGGCTGCTGGGCGGCCGTGCCGATGGGCCATCCTGTATTGTCGACCTGCACAGCTGGCGCGCGCTCGTCCGGCTGGCGAACGGCGGCTCGGCGGGCTGGTATCGCGCCTGGGCAGCGGGCGAATGGTCCAGCCCCGATTCCGTGCCGCTCTTCGCCCTGTTCATGGCCAACGCCGCGGCGTTGGGGCGGGTCGCCCGACCGAACGGCCCGATGCGCTGGCTGGGCCGCGCGCTCCACTGGGCGCGGCGCAACCATCGGCGTGGATCGCGGCACAACATCGCCTATCATTATGATCTGGGCAATGACTTCTACAGCCTCTGGCTCGACCGGAACATGCATTATTCCAGTGCTTTGTTCCACGATCCCGACAGCCCGACCGAAAGCCTGGAGCAGGCGCAGGACCGCAAGGTCGACGCCATTCTCGATCGGCTCGACCTACAGGATGGCGACGCTTTGCTGGAAATCGGCTGCGGCTGGGGCGGCCTTGCCGAACGCGCGATGGAGTGCCGGGCGATCGGCTATACCGGCCTCACCCTCTCCACCGAGCAGGCGGATTATGCCCGCGACCGGCTGGGGTCGGGCGCGGAGGTCATGCTGACGGACTATCGCGACGCCTTGGGCAGCTATGATGCCATCGCCAGCGTCGAAATGGTGGAGGCGGTCGGACAGGCTTGGTGGCCCGCCTATCTCGCCGCAATCCACCGCCTGCTGAAGCCCGGCGGGAAGGCGGCGGTCCAGTTTATCCTGATCGACGACGCCATCTTCGATCGCTACGCCGCCGGCGCGGATTTCATCCAGACCTATGTCTTTCCCGGCGGTATGCTGCTCTCACAGAGTCGTTTCCGTGCGATCGCCGAGGCGCAAGGTCTCAAATGGCGCGACGAACGGCGCTTCGGGCTGCATTATGCCGAAACCTTGCGCCGCTGGCGCGAGCGCTTCGACCGGGCGATCGAGCAGGGCCGCCTGCCCGCCAGTTTCGACCAGCATTTCGTGGCCTTGTGGCGCTATTATCTCATGTACTGCGAAGGCGGTTTTCGCGGCGGCGGCATCGATGTGGCGCAAGTGACGCTGGTCAAGCCCGCCTGAGGCCCTACGCCTCGACGCGGATTCGCTGCCCGCTCGGCGCATCGCCCGTCACTAGATCGACGATCGCGTCGGCCACTGTCTCCGGCCCCTTGAGCTTCGCCGGATCTTCGCCGGGGAAGGCGCGCGCGCGCATGGCCGTGCGGGTCGCGCCCGGATCGACGATATAGGTGCGAATGGCGGAGATGGCCCGTACTTCCTCGCCATAAGCGCCGATGAGCGTTTCCAGCGCCGCCTTGGACGCGCCATAGGCGCCCCAATAAGCGCGGGGGCTTGCGACCGAGGAGGTCAGCGCCACCACCCGCGCGTCGTCGCTCGCGCGCAGCATCGGGTCGAACGCCGCGATCAGCGCCTGTGGCGCGCCGACGTTGAGCGACAGCAGCCGGCCGAACTCCTTGGCGTCGATCGCCTGCACCGCCGCCAGCGACCCCAGCGTCGCGGCATTGAGGACGAGAATGTCGAGCGCGCGCCAGCGGCCCGCAATCGCCTGCGCCAGCCGGCCGATGCTGTCCCCGTCGATCAGGTCGAGCGGCGCGATCGTCGCGTGGCCGCCGGCGGCGTGGATGCGCTCCTCCACCTCCTCCAGCCCGCCGACCGTTCGCGCGGTCAGGACGACATGCGCCCCGGCGCGCGCCAGGGCTTCGGCCGTCGCTGCGCCAATGCCCCGGCTCGCGCCGGTGACGAGGGCGAGGCGGCCGGAAAGGGGGAGCGTGTCTGTCATCCTAAATCCGTTCGTCTGCATAATCGTCACCCCGGACCTGATCCGGTGGCCCGCCTTTTCGCGTAAGGAAGCGGGACCCCGGGTCAAGCCCGGGGTGACGGTGAAGCGCAATTTTCGAGAGCTGCTAGACCACCCGTTCGGCCAGAAGCTCGAACTGGTTCTGCACCACCACTTCGTCCTGGTCGGTCAGGGTCGTAGGATAATCGCCGGTGAAGCAGGCGTCGCAATATTGCGGGCGGATGTCCGCGCGCTTCGCTTCGCCCAGCGCCTTGTAGAGGCCGTCGATCGAGATGAACGCCAGGCTGTCGGCGTGGATGAAATCCTGCATCCCGCCGATGTCCAGCTTGTGCGCCAGCAGCTTGGTCCGCTCGGGCGTATCGACGCCATAGAAGCAGCTATGCTTGGTCGGCGGCGAGGCGATCCGCATATGCACCTCCGCCGCGCCCGCCTCGCGCATCATCTGCACGATTTTGAGGGACGTGGTGCCGCGCACGATCGAATCGTCGATCAGCACGATCCGCTTGCCCTCGATCAGCGCGCGGTTGGCGTTGTGCTTCAGCTTCACGCCCAGATGCCGGACCTTGTCGCCCGGCTGGATGAAGGTGCGGCCGATATAGTGCGACCGGATGATGCCCAGCTCGAAGGGAATGCCCGATTGCTGCGCGTAGCCGATCGCGGCGGGAACCCCGCTGTCGGGCACGGGGATCACATAGTCCGCCTCGACCGGCATCTCGATCGCCAGCTGCGCGCCGATCGCCTTTCGCACCGAATAGACGCTGGAGCCGTCCACGATCGAATCGGGCCGGCTGAAATAGACATGCTCGAAGATACAGGGGCGTGGATGCGTTTCGCCGAAGGGGCGGTGCGATCGCGTGTCGCCGCCGTTGGTCACGATCACCAGCTCGCCCGGTTCGACCGTACGCACATAATCCGCGCCGACCACGTCCAGCGCCACGGTTTCGGACGCGAAGATGGTCGCGTCCCCCAGCTTCCCCATTACCAGCGGCCGGATGCCCAGCGGATCGCGGCACGCGATCATGCCCTCGGGCGTCATGACGATCAGCGAATAGGCGCCCTCGACCTGGCGCAGGGCGTCGATGAACTTGTCGAGCAGGGTGCGATAGCTGCTGGTTGCGACCAGATGGATGATGACTTCGGTGTCGGAGGTCGACTGGAAGATAGACCCGCGCCGAATCAACTCGCGCCGCAGCTTCATCGCATTGGAGATGTTGCCGTTGTGCGCGACGGCGAACCCGCCCGAGGACAGTTCGGCATAGAGCGGCTGGACGTTGCGCAGCGACGTCTCGCCGGTGGTCGAATAGCGCACATGGCCGCAGGCGCTTTCCCCCGGCAGGCCGCGAATCACCTCGTCCCGGTCGAAATTGCCCGCGACGTGCCCCATCGCCCGGTGGGTATGGAATTCATGCCCGTCCCAGCTGGTGATGCCGGCGGCTTCCTGGCCCCGATGCTGAAGCGCGTGGAGGCCCAGCGCCACGATGGCCGAAGCCGTCTCGCCGCCGGATACGCCGAAAATGCCGCATTCCTCGCGCAACTTGTCGTCGTCGAAGGGATTGGTCGTTATCATGGGTGCGAACCGGTTCCGTTGCCGTTTCTGGCGCGCCCGCCGGGCCGCCCGTTGGCGCGCATATAGGGACTAAAGGCTGCTTTGTCGCCTCCTTGTCACAAAAAAGCGGAACGCGTGCGGCAACGCAGCGTTTCGCCCCGCCCGCTATCGGCAAAATGCCCTACTGGCGCGCCGCCACGCACGCCGCTACACACGCGGCCCTGATGCACCGTTTCGCCAATCCCGCCCGCTTCGTAAAGATCGCGCGCCCGCTCACGCCATGGCTGTTCTGGCCGGGGCTGGCGCTGATTCTCGTCGGTGCGGGATGCGGCCTGTTCGTGACCCCGGCCGACTATCTTCAGGGGGATACGGTCCGCATCCTCTACATCCATGTCCCCGCCGCCTGGCTCGGCATGGGGGGCTGGACCGGCATAGCGGTGGCGGGGCTGATGCAGCTCGTCTGGCGCCATCCGCTCGCCGCCGTCGCCGGCCGCGCGATCGCCGCGCCCGGCGCGCTGTTCACCGCCATATGCCTTGCCACCGGATCGATCTGGGGGCGGCCGACCTGGGGAACCTGGTGGGAATGGGACGGGCGTATGACCTCCATGCTCGTCCTCCTCTTCCTCTATCTCGGCTACATCGCCCTCGCCAACGCCAGCGCGCGCGAAGGGCAGGGCGGGTCGAGCAACGTCGCCGCGATCTTCGGCCTTGTCGGCGCGGTCAACGTGCCCATCATCAACCGCTCGGTCGTGTGGTGGAACAGCCTGCACCAGGGGCCGAGCATCACGCTGCGCGGGTCAAGCATCGAACCGGCGCTGCTCTGGCCGCTGGGGCTGACCCTGCTTGGCTTTTCGCTCTGGTTCGGCGCGATCGTGCTGATGCGGATGCGGGCGATCCTGGCGCAGAACAAGGTGGAGGCGCGGATGCAGCGTCTCGCAAGGGGTTGAAGATGAACCAGTGGGCTTTCGTGATCGCCGCCTATGCCGTGACGGCGCTGGGAACCGGGCTCGTCAGCGTCATGAGCTGGCGCGCGATGCGCCGCGCCGAAGCGGCCGCCGAGGCGCTCTGACATGAAGGCGAAGCATCAACGGCTGATCCTGGCGCTCGTCGCGCTCGCCGCCATCGTCGGCGCGGGGCTGCTGGCGGCGTCGGCGCTGAAGGACGAGGCCGCCTATTTCTACGCGCCCGCCGACGTCAAGACCAAGGGCGTGGAACCGGGCAAGGCGATCCGCCTGGGCGGCATGGTAGTGAAGGGTAGCCTCAAGCGCGCAAGCGACGGCGTCACCATCCGGTTCGACGTCACCGACGGCAAGGCGACCGTCCCCGCGACCTTCAGCGGCATCGCGCCCGACCTGTTCAAGGAAGGCAGCGGCGTCGTCGCCGAAGGATCGTTCGACGCGCGCGGCACCTTCGTCGCCACCAACCTGCTCGCCAAGCATGACGAACGCTACATGCCCCGCGAACTGGAGGGGATGCAGTATAACGAGGCCACCCACGAGATGAAGGTGGCGAAGTGAGGGTTGGCACACTCATCCTCCCCCAGAGGGGGAGGGGGACCGTTCGCGAAGCGAATGGTGGAGGGGTGTCACCCTATCGAAAGGGCGACACCCCTCCGTCAACCCTTCGGGTTGCCACCTCCCCTTCCAGGGGAGGATGGTCGCGCCCATGATCGCCGAAGCCGGCCTCGCCGCCCTCTGGCTCGCGGCAGCCCTCGCGCTGCTGCAACTCTTCCTCGCCTTCGCGGGCCTGAACGGCGGCAAGCCCGACCTGCTCGCCGCCGTCCGCCCCGCCGCCGTCGCGCAGGGGCTGCTGACCGTCATCGCCTTCACGCTGCTCATCACCCTGTTCCTGCGCTCCGACATGTCGGTGCTGCTGGTCGCGACCAACAGCCATTCGGCCAAGCCCTGGCTCTACAAATTCGCCGGCACCTGGGGCAATCATGAAGGGTCGATGCTGCTCTGGGTGACGGTGATGGGCGTCGCGGGAGCCGCCGTCGCTCTGTTCGAACGCGCGCTCACCCGCGCCACCCATATGGCGACATTGGGCGCGCAGGCGGCGATCAGCCTCGGCTTCTACGCCTTCCTGCTCTTTTCCTCCAACCCCTTCGCCCGGATCGACCCGCCGCCGCCGGACGGGCAGGGGCTGAACCCGCTGCTGCAAGATCCTGGCCTCGCCTTCCACCCGCCGACGCTCTATTTGGGCTATGTCGGCCTGTCGGTCGCTTTCTCCTTCGCGGTCGGCGCGCTGCTGACCCGCACTGTCGACGCCGCCTTCGCCCGCGCGATGCGCCCCTGGGTGCTCGGCGCCTGGGTGCTGCTGACGCTCGGCATCACGGCGGGCAGCTACTGGGCCTATTATGAGCTGGGCTGGGGCGGATGGTGGTTCTGGGATCCGGTGGAAAACGCCTCACTCATGCCCTGGCTCGCGGCGACCGCGCTGCTCCACAGCGTTACCGTGCTGGCGACCCGCGACGGGCTGCGCGCCTGGACGATCATGCTAGCGGTCGTCGCCTTCTCGATGTCCATGGTCGGCACTTTCCTCGTCCGCTCGGGCATCCTCACCAGCGTCCACGCCTTTGCGGTCGATCCCTCACGCGGCAGCTTCATCCTGGCGCTGCTGGCCATCTACATCGGCGGCGCACTGGCGCTGTTCGGCTGGCGCATCGGGTCGGTCCGGGAAGGCGCGCCGTTCGAGCTGGTCAGCCGCGAAACCGCGCTGGTGGTCAACAACCTCCTCCTCTCGGTCATCCTCGGCATCGTGCTTATCGGCACCCTCTATCCCCTGCTGACCGAAGCGTTCGGGCACAAGGTGTCGGTCGGCGCGCCCTATTTCGACCGGATCGCCGGCCCCCTGGCGCTCGCGCTGATGCTCGTCATGGCGGTTGGGCCAATGATGCGCTGGCGGCGGGATGATCTTGTTTCGATATCGAAACGAGTCTGGGCGCCCGTCGTGATCGCGATTCTGGTGTTCAGCTCGCTGTTCATATTGGCCGGGTATCGCATCGGCATATTGCCGTTTTTCGGCCTTTTCGTGGCGATCCTCACCGGATGCGCCAGTGTCCTGCCGCTGCTGCGCCGCAAGCTGCTGCGCACCCCGCTGTTCACCTGGGGCATGGTGATCGCGCACCTTGGCTGCGCCGTCAGCCTGGCCGGCATGGCGTGCGATTCGGCCTTCACGGTCGAAAAGCTGGTCGCCGCCCGCCCCGGCGATATGATCCGGACGGCCGGCTGGACGCTCCGCTTCGACCGCATCCTCCCCATGGCCGGCGACAACTGGACCGCGCTTCAGGCCGATATGACAGTGGACCGTGGCGGCGCGCCGGTGGCGATCCACCCCCAGTCCCGCTTCTTCGCCGCGCCGCCGACCACCACCACCGAAGCCGCGCTGCTGACCCGCTGGAACGGCCAGCTCTACGTCGTGCTGGGCGAGGAAGTGGAGGGCGGCCGCTGGCAGATGCGAATCTGGTGGAAGCCGTTCGTCACCCTGATCTGGCTCGGCGGCATTCTGATCGCGCTGGGCGGCGCGCTGGCGCTCATTGGCCGGGAAAAGCGCGGCTGGCTGGCGAAATGGCGGGCGCGGGGGGCGCTGGCGTGAGGCGCCTCTTCATCTGGCTGCCGCTCGCGCTGCTGCTGGCCTTCGTCGGCCTGTTCGCGAGCGGCCTCTTCCGTCCCGACGATCGCGTCATCCATTCGCGCCTCGTCGGTCAGCCGCTCCCCGCCTTCACGCTCCCCGCCGCCGCCAGCGACCGTCCGCCGCTCGCCAGCGCGCAGCTCGCGACCGGCAAGCCGCGCCTGCTCAACATCTTCGCCAGCTGGTGCGTCCCCTGCGCCGCGGAAGCGCCCCAGCTGATGGCGCTCAAGCAGGCCGGCGTCGAGATCGACGCCATCGCCATCCGCGACGCCCGGCCCGATGTCGACCGTTTCCTTGCCCGCTACGGCAATCCCTATGCCCGCGTCGGCCTCGACGCCCGCAGCGCGGTCCAGATCGCGCTCGGCTCCTCGGGCGTGCCTGAGAGTTTCGTGATCGATGGGCGGGGGCGCATCGCCTACCAGCATATCGGCGACATCCGCGCCGACGATGTGCCGATGATCCTCGATCGATTGAGGGACGCGCAATGAAGCGGCTGATTGCCCTGTTGCTGATGCTGCTCGCCGCTCCGCTGTTCGCGCAGACGGCGCTTCCCCCGGCGCCCTGGGCCGACCGCCAGATACCGGACGCCGCGCAGGAGCGGCAGGCCAAGGCGCTGATGGAAACGATCCGCTGCCTGACTTGCCAGAGCCAGTCGATCGCCGATTCGGGCGCGAGCATGGCGGGCGACATGCGCTCCCAGATCCGAGAGCGGATCATGGCCGGGGAGAAGCCCGAAGCGATCCGCCAATGGCTGATTTCCCGCTATGGCGACTGGGTCAGCTACGAACCCACCGCCGCGCCGATCCTCTGGCCGCTCTGGGCCGCGCCCTTGCTGCTGCTCGGCCTGGGGCTGCTGCTGCTGCGCGGCCGGATCAAGCGGGGGAAGCGGCCATGACCGGCTGGATCATCGCCTTTGCCGGCGCGGCGCTGGCCTTCGCCGCTCTGCTCTTTGTCGGCCGCATTCCCCGTTCAGCGCGGGAGATCACCGCCGCCGCGCTGCTGCTCGGCCTCGCCGGCTACGCCTGGCAGGGGCATCCCGGCATCGCCGGCGCGCCGCGCCAAGTGCGCGAGACGAAGCGGGAAGGCTTCGACGAGGCACTGGCCGAAAAGCGGCGCGGCCTTGCCGAGCGGTTCGGCCCCGCGGCGCAATGGTTGATGCTGTCCGATGGCCTGGCCCGGCAGGGCAAGACCAAGGACGCGGCCAACGTGCTGCTCTCCGGCCTTCGCGCCACGCCCGACGATCCCAATCTCTGGCTTGGCCTTGGCAATGCGCTGGTCGCCCATGGTGAGGGCGCGGTGTCGCCCGGCGCCGCCTTCGCCTATCGTCGCGCGCTGGGACTCGCGCCGGACGCGCCCGCGCCGCGCTATTTCTACGGCCTCGCGCTCGCTCGCGCCGGCGACCTTCAGGCCGCGCGCGACCTGTGGGCGCCGCTCGCGGCCAGCGCGCCGGCCGACAGCCAGGTCAAGGCGGAACTGGAGGCGAACATCGCGCGTATCGACGCCATGCTGGCGAGCCCCCGATAACGCATCGCAGCCCGATTGCGCCGGCCCGGACGGCGTGATAGGGCGCGCGGCGATGCGGGGCATGATCTTTCCGTCAGCCGGGTGCGCGATGACCATTTGGTTCTTCCTCCATGGCTGATCTTCTGCCGAATGCGGCGTCCTCTTCCGATGAGGAGCCGGGCCAGCACGGCCATGGCCGGCAGAAGGCGACGCTGAAGCTCGTCGTCGGCGCGATCGGCATCGTCTTCGGCGACATCGGCACCAGCCCGCTCTACGCCTTCCGCGAAACCTTCGCCGGGCATCACAAGCTCGACCTTGATCCCGACCATATATTGGGCGTCATCAGCCTGATGTTCTGGTCGATGATGCTGGTCGTGACCCTCAAATATGTCAGCGTCATCATGCGCGCCGACAATAAGGGGGAGGGTGGCAGCCTGGCGCTGCTGGCGCTGATCAACGGCCAGACCCGCACCCAGCGCTGGTCGCGCGGGATCGTGCTGCTGGGGGTGTTCGCCACCGCGCTCTTCTACGGCGACTCGATGATCACCCCGGCCGTTTCGGTGCTTTCCGCGGTCGAGGGGCTGGCGGTCTATAACAGCGACCTGGCGCCCGCCATCCTGCCGGTCGCGGTGCTGATCCTTCTGGGGCTGTTCTGGATTCAAGGATTGGGAACCAACCGGGTCGCCTCCTTCTTCGGCCCGATCATGCTCACCTATTTCGTGACGATCGCCACGCTCGGCATCCTCTCGATCATCAAGACGCCGGGCATTCTCTTCGCCTTCAATCCCTATTGGGCGTTCATGTTCTTCGTCACCGATCCGATGCCCGCCTTCCTGGCGCTGGGGTCGGTGGTGCTGGCGGTGACGGGGGCGGAGGCGCTCTATGCCGATATGGGCCATTTCGGCCGCAGCCCGATCCGCGTCTCCTGGCTCGCCTTCGTGCTGCCCGCGCTGATGCTCAACTATATGGGGCAGGGCGCTCTGCTGTTCCGCGAAGGCGCGGCGGCGCTGCACAGCCCCTTCTACAATCTCGCGCCGCAATGGGGCCAGCTCCCGCTGATCGTGCTGGCCACGCTGGCGGCGATCATCGCGTCGCAGGCGGTGATTTCGGGCGCTTTCTCGGTGACGCAGCAAGCGATCCAGCTGGGCTTCATGCCGCGCCTGCGGATCGAGCATACCAGCGCGTCGACCGCCGGGCAGATTTACATCCCCCTCATCAACTGGGGGCTGATGGTGATGGTGATCGCGCTGGTGCTGGCGTTCAAGACATCGTCCAACCTGACCGCCGCCTATGGCATCGCGGTGACCGGCGCGATGTTCATCGACAATGTGCTGCTCACCGTCGTGCTCTACCGGCTGTGGCAGTGGAAATGGTATTATGCCGCGCCGCTTCTGGCTGTCTTCTACCTCGTGGACGGCGCCTATCTGGCGGCGAACCTGACCAAGGTGCCCGACGGCGGCTGGGTGCCGCTGCTGATCGGTTTCATCGTCTTCACCCTGCTCACCACTTGGTCGCGCGGCCGGCGGCTGGTGCAGGACCGGCTGCGCGAAGCGGCGATGCCGATCCCGGTGTTCGTCGCGTCCGCCGCCAACAGCGCTGTGCGGGTTTCGGGCACGGCGGTGTTCATGACGTCGACGCCCGATGGCGTTCCCCATGCGCTGCTCCACAACCTCAAGCACAACAAGGTGCTGCACGAGCGCGTGATCCTGCTGACGGTGAAGATCAAGGATGTGCCTGTGGTCGAGGATGACGGCCGCTGCAAGCTGGAGGATCTGGGCCGCGGCTTCTTCCGCATGGTGCTGCAATATGGCTTCATGCAGGAACCGGACGTGCCCGCTGCCCTTAAGCAAATCACCGGCTGCGGCCAGGCGTTCAAGATGATGGACACGAGCTTCTTCCTCGCGCGCCAGACCCTGCTGCCGTCCGCCAAGCCGGGGATGCCGCTGTGGCGTGAGAAGATCTTTGCCTGGATGCTGCGCAATGCGGAAAGCGCGATGGAATTTTTCCGCCTGCCCACCAACCGCGTCGTCGAACTGGGCAGTCAGGTCGAAATCTGACCGACGCGCCCACCGCTCGCCTGATCGCCGACAGGGAACCCGCACGATGTTCGGCGATTAAGGCGGCATGCGCTATCATCTTCATCATCTTCCCCTTACACTATCCCTCGTCATCCTGATGGGCGGCTGCTCGCCGACATCGGACGGCGGCAACAGCAGTAGCGGCAACACCGGTGCCCCCGCGACGTCGGAGACCATGGGCGCCAACGCTTCCGCACCGACCATTGACAATGCGGCCGGTGCAAATGCCGCCGAGACCAAGATGCTCCCCGCTGAAACGCGCGTTATCGGCCTGGAAGGGCTGGGCGATTTGCGTGTCGGCCGGCCGATACCCGCCAAGGGCAGCTGGGTGCAGCGAGGCGCTCAAGAAGATGGCTCCTGCCGCACCGTCTCGTCACCCGACTATCCCGGCGTTTATGCGATCATTACCGACGGAAAAGTGCAGCGCATTACCGTCGGCTCTCAGTCCGACGTGAAGTTGGCCGAGGGAATTGGGGTGGGCGCGACCGAGCGGGATGTCCAAAAATGGTTTGGCGGCTTCCGCGCAGAGCCGCATAAATATGAAGACGCTCCGGCCAAATATCTGACCGCCCCCAATGCGGCGGGGGGATCATCCGCGCTGCGCTTCGAAATCGGGCAAGATGGCAAGGTCAAGTTCATCCATGTCGGGATGATGCCAGTGCTTGCCTATGTCGAAGGCTGCGGGTGAGAGAAATAGAAAAGGCGCGGCCCGTACAGGCCGCGCCTCCATGTCGCTCAGGATGGCCGATCAGGCGGCGCTGCGATCCTGGGCGTTGATGTCGACCAGTTGACCGCCGTTGACGGCGATCTTCTTGGGCTTCATCGCCTCGGGCACTTCACGCACCAGCTCGATCACGAGCAGGCCATCGGCGAGGTCCGCCTTTTCCACCCGCACGAAATCGGCGAGTTCGAAGCGGCGTTCGAAGCTGCGGTTGGCGATGCCGACGTGCAGGAACTTCGAGCGGTCGTTCGCACTGTCATCCTTGCGACCGACGACCTGGAGTAGGTTCTGCTGCGCGGTGATGTCGATCTCGTCGGGACGGAAGCCCGCGACGGCAAGGGTCACGCGATAGCGATCCTCGGACAGGCGCTCGATGTTGAAGGGCGGATAATTGTCGCTCTGCTGCAACCGGGCGTTGTTTTCGATGAGGTCGAACAGACGATCGAAACCGACGGTCGAGCGGCGATAGGGGGTCAGGTCAAATCCACGCATTGTCATAATCTCCCAAGAGCAAAATGAACAAGCCGAACCCGAAACCGGCGTCCGGCGATACGATGCCCGGCCCCATTTGGCGACCGGACGGAACGGATATGGTTGAGGACAATCGGGTTTCAAGAGGATGCGGCGCGACGCTTTCGAGACGCGGGTAGGACGCTTTGTCCCATCGCCAACGCATTGCCGCGGGAGTAAGGATCGGGCCGCAATAAAAAGCACCCGGACCGTGCCATCACGATCCGGGTGCTTAATGGACGATTGCTCGTCTCCCCCTTGGCCTGCCTCGACCGCTTCTTAGCCCCCTAAGCTCGAAGCGGGATGCAGTATCCCTGAACCACGGCCATTTACCTGTGCTTCGATTGTCTTGCTATGCCTGGCGCGGGGGGCTGTCACGGCCAAAATCGGGGCGCTGTGATTTTGCGTCCGGCGCTGTGGCGGGGATGCAACAATTCGGCAATGCTTGCCGTTGAACGGCCCGCCGCCTAGAGCGGCACCACTCCATCAGCGAAGGGCCGCGCGCGCCGCATGATTCTCAACCGTTATGAACGCATGATCGCCAAACGCTATCTGCTGCCGGGCAAGGGCGAGGGGTTCATCTTCCTGGTGGCGGGGATCAGCCTGGTGGCGGTGATGCTCGGAGTCGCCGCTCTTATCATCGTCATGAGCGTGATGAACGGCTTTCGCGCGGAGTTGTTCGACAAGATCGTGGGCCTTAACGGCCATGCCGTGGTGCAGGGTTATGGCGGTCGCCTGCCCGACTGGCAGTCGGTGCTGAAACAGGCCAAGGCGACGCCGGGCGTCACCAGTGCCACGCCGCTGATCGAGCAGCCCCTTCTCGCCACCTTCCAGGGGCGGGTGGAGGCGGTGCTGGTGCGCGGCATGACCGTGCCCGACATTCGCGACAACAAGACGCTGAAGGGCAAGATCGTCGCCGGCAATCTCGACGCGCTGACCGCCAATGCCGGCAAGGTCGGGATCGGATCGCGGCTCGCGGAAAATCTCGGCATCCAGCTCGGCGACAGCATCACCATCATCAACCCGGCGGGACGCTCCACCCCGTTCGGTACGGTGCCGCGCCAGATCAGCTATCAGGTCGCGGCGATCTTCGAGGTCGGCGTCTATGACTATGACAAGGCATTCGTGGTCATGCCGATCGAGGACGCGCAGACGCTGCTGCTGCTAAACGATGTCGTCAGCATGATCGAGGTGGAGACGGTCAACCCCGACCGGGTCGGGCAGATATTGGAGCCGCTCGCCGGCAAGGTGGCGGGGCGTGCGGTCATCACCGACTGGCGGCAGATGAACGCCAGCCTGTTCGAGGCGCTTGCCGTCGAGCGGGTGGCGATGTTCGTCGTCCTGTCGATCATCGTGCTGGTCGCGGTGTTCAACATCCTCTCCTCGCTCATCATGCTGGTCCGCGCCAAGACGCGCGACATCGCCATCCTGCGGACGATGGGGGCGAGCCGGGGCGGCCTCGTCAAAATCTTCATGACCGTGGGCGTCACCATCGGCGCGCTCGGCATGGCGGCGGGGATGGTGCTGGGCTTCACCTTCCTCTTCTTCCGGCAGAGCGTCGTGAACGCGATCCAGTTCGTGACGGGGCAGAATCTCTGGGATCCCTCGATCCGGTTCCTGACCGAACTGCCGTCGAAGCCCGATCCGATCGAGATCGCGATCATCTGCGTCATGGCCTTGCTGTTCAGCTTCCTTGCGACGCTGTACCCGGCCTTCAAGGCCGCCAATACCGATCCCGTCCAGGTGCTGCGCTATGAGTGAGATTTTGCACGTCACGGGCCTTGCCCGCAGCTTCACCCAGGGCGGCGTGACCATCGATGTGCTGCGCGGGGTCGACCTCAATGTCGGGCCGGGCGAGATCGTGGCTTTGCTGGGGCCGTCAGGGTCGGGCAAGTCGACCCTGTTGCAGGCGGTCGGCCTGCTGGAGGGCGGATTCGAGGGGTCGATCCGCATTGGCGGCGAAGAAGCGGCGAAGCTCGACAATGATGGGCGGACGCGGCTGCGGCGCGACGCGCTGGGCTTCGTATATCAGTTTCACCATCTGCTGCCCGATTTCAACGCGACCGAGAATGTCGTGCTGCCTCAGGTCATCCGCGATGTGGAGCCAGCCGCCGCGCGGGCGCGGGCGGAATCGCTGCTGACCGCGCTGGGCCTTGGGCACCGGCTCGACCATAGGCCGAGCCAGCTATCGGGCGGCGAGCAGCAGCGGGTGGCGGTGGCGCGGGCGCTGGCCAACCGGCCGGCCCTTGTGCTGGCGGACGAGCCGACCGGCAATCTGGACGAGCGCACGGCGGACGTGGTGCTGGCGGAGTTCCTGCGGCTGGTGCGGCAGGAAGGGTCGGCGGCGCTGGTCGCGACCCATAATGAGCGGCTTGCGGCGAGGATGGACCGCGTGGTCCGGCTGCATGAAGGTCGGCTGGAACAGGCCTGACGCCGGCGATTGTCCACAGCTTTCGCGCCGAGGGGACTAGAATTGGATCGCCGGGCGGGCCACATAGGGCCATGCCGCACGCCGCCTTCGTACCCCTTCGCGTCTTTTCCTCGTTCACGATGCTCGAAGGCGCGATCGACCCCAAGAAGATCGCCAAGCAGGCGAAGGCGCTGGGCTTTCCGGCGGCGGCGATCACCGACCGGAATGGCCTTTACGGCTCCATGGCTTTTTCCGACGCCTGCAAGGATGAAGGGGTACAGCCGATCGTCGGCGCGATGCTGGGCGTGCTGCGGCCGGGGCGGCCGGCCAATGCGGCGCCCGTGCATGACTGGCTGGCACTCTACGCGCAGGATGGCGCGGGCTATGACAATCTCTGCGCGCTCGTGTCGATGGCGCATCTCGACCGGCCGGTGGAGGAAGTGCCCCATGTCACGCTCGACGCGCTGGAGGGGCGCACCGATGGCCTCATCGCGCTGACGGCGGGCGGCGAAGGGGCGATCGCGCGGTTGTTCGCGGAGGATCAGCCTGAAGCGGCCATCGCCTATGCCGAGCGGCTGGAGGCGCTGTTTCCCGATCGACTTTATGTGGAGATTTGCCGCCGGCTCGACCCGGCGGAAGACAAGGCCGAGGCGGCATTGCTCGATCTGGCCTATGCCCGCAATCTGCCGCTGGTGGCGACCAACCCGACCTGTTTCGCCGAACCGCATTTCCATGAGGCGCATGATGTCATGCTCTGCATCGCCGACAGCGCCTATGTCGATACCGCCGACCGGCGCACCAGTTCGCCCGATGCCTGGATGAAGCCGGCGGGCGAAATGAAGCGACTGTTCGAGGATTTGCCCGAGGCGCTGGCCAATACGCTGGTCGTCGCGCAGCGCTGCGCGGTCGCCGCGCCCAAGCGCAAGCCGATCCTCCCAAGCCTGGCCGGCGATATCGAGGGCGAGGCGGCGATGCTGCGGGAACAGGCGGCCGCCGGGCTGGAGGCGCGGCTGGACAAGGCCGGGATCATCGGCGCGGAGGCGCGCCAGCCTTATTATGAGCGGCTGAGGTTCGAAACCGACATCATCATCCAGATGGGCTTTCCGGGCTATTTCCTGATCGTCGCCGACTTCATCAAATGGGCGAAGGACAATGGCATCCCGGTGGGGCCAGGGCGTGGCTCCGGCGCGGGGTCGCTCGTCGCCTGGGCGCTCACCATCACCGATCTCGACCCGCTGCAACTGGGGCTGCTGTTCGAGCGATTCCTCAATCCCGAGCGCGTGTCGATGCCCGACTTCGACATCGACTTCTGCGAAACGCGGCGGGGCGAGGTGATCCGCTACGTCCAGCAGAAATACGGGTCCGATCATGTCGCGCAGATCATCACCTTCGGAAAGCTCAAGGCTCGCGCGGTGCTCAAGGATACCGGCCGCGTGCTCCAGATGAGCTATGGGCAGGTCGATCGGCTCGCCAAGCTGGTGCCCAATCACCCGACCGATCCCTGGACGCTGGAGCGCTCCCTGAACGGCGTCAGCGAGTTTCGCGCCGAATATGATAATGACAATCAGGTCCGCCGGCTGATCGACTATGCGATGAAGCTGGAGGGCTTCCCGCGCCACTCGTCCACCCATGCCGCCGGCGTGGTCATCGGCGACCGGCCGCTGAGCCAGCTTGTCCCGCTCTATCGCGATCCGCGCTCCGACATGCCGGTGACTCAATTCGACATGAAATATGTCGAGGGCGCCGGCCTTGTGAAGTTCGACTTCCTTGGCCTTAAGACACTTTCGGTCCTGCAGAAGGCGGTGCAGTTGCTCGGCGCGCGCGGGGTGCATGTCGATCTCGACACGCTCGCCTGGGACGATCCGGCGGTCTATGAACTGCTCCAGCGCGGCGACACGGTCGGCGTGTTCCAGCTGGAATCGGAAGGGATGCGCAAGACGCTGGCGGCCGTCCGGCCGACCAATTTCGGCGACATCATTGCACTGGTCTCGCTCTATCGCCCCGGCCCGATGGACAATATCCCGATGTTCGGCCGCCGCAAGAACGGGCAGGAGGAGATCGAGTATCCGCATATTCTCCTGAAGCCCATCCTCGAAGAGACCTACGGCATCTTCGTCTATCAGGAACAGGTGATGCAGGCCGCGCAGATCCTGGCGGGCTACAGCCTGGGTGACGCCGACCTGCTGCGCCGCGCGATGGGCAAGAAGGTCAAGGCGGAGATGGACGCGCAACGGTCCCGCTTCGTCGAGGGCTGCGCCGCGCAGAGTGAGATTCCGGCGGCCAAGGCGAACGAGCTGTTCGACTTGATCGACAAGTTTGCGGGCTATGGCTTCAACAAGTCGCACGCCGCCGCCTATGCCCTGCTCGCCTATCAGACGGCGTGGCTGAAGGCGCATTATCCGGCGGAATTCTACGCCGGGTCGATGGCGTTCGACATCCATCTGACCGACAAGCTGACGGTGTTCGTGGATGACATGCGGCGCATGGGGCTTACCTGCCTGCCGCCCGACATCAACCGCAGCCAGGCCGACTTTTCCGTCGAGTCGGTTTCACATGAGGGCGAGGACGCGCGGCTCGGCTTTGCGGTGCGCTATGCGCTGGGTGGCTTGAAGGGCGTTGGCGAGAAGGCGATGGAGCAGCTCGTCGAGGAGCGTGACAAGGGCGGGCCGTTCAAGTCGCTGGACGATTTCGCCGACCGCATCGAGCCGCGCCTGCTGAACCGGCGGCAGCTGGAAAGCCTGGCGGCGGCCGGCGCGTTCGATGGCATCCATGCTGACCGGGCGGGGGTCCATGCCGCCGCCGAGACGATCCTGTCGGTCGCCTCCAGCAATGCGGCGGCGCGGGAAAGCGGGCAGGGCGGCCTGTTCGGCGACGTCGAGACGCCCCATGCCGATGTGCGCATTCCCCCGCATCAGGCCTGGACCGTGGCAGACCGCATGGCGCAGGAAAAGGAGGCGTTCGGCTTCTATTTCTCCGCCCACCCGGTCGACCGCTACCGCCATCTGGCAGAGGCGCGGGGGGCGAGGAGCTATGGCCTCGTGTGCCAGTCGCCGATGCCCGCGCCCAATGCCGAAGGGCGGGCGATGACGATCATGGCGGCGATGGTCGAGGATGTGCGCTGGCGCGAGACCAAGCGCGGGGCGCGCTACGCCAACGCGACCTTTTCCGACCAGAGCGGGCAGTTTCAGGCGAGCTGTTTCGACGAGCCGGCGTGCAAGGCGATCGAGGAACTGGCGCGGGACGGGGACTGCGCGCTGCTGATCGTGGAGTTGGACCGGCTGCCGGGTGAGGAAACGCCGCGCGTCACGGTGCGCGGGGTCGAGCCGTTCCGCAGCATCGCCAGTGCTTCGCGGATGGAGCTGGTCGTGGACTGTGAGACGGTGGCGGCGGTCGAGGCGCTGGCCGCGCTGCTGGCGAAAGCGGGCGGCGGGCGGAGCGAGGTGTTCCTGCGCGCCCCCTTGGCCGGTGGGCAGGCGGCACGGATATTCCTGGGGGACATGTTCAGCCTGGGCGCGGATCAGGTGGACGCGATCGCCACGATCCCCGGCCTTGCCATCCACCGTTTCGAGCGGATGGACGTGAAGGCGGATGGGTATCGGACGCAGCGACGGCGGTCGGGGATGCGGTTGGTGGGGTGAGGCGATTGCGCCGTCCTGCGTTGTAGCGGATGTGGCATCGCGCAACCGATCATGCAGCGGTGTCGGCCTCTCAAAACGAGACATGGGGGGCTCCCGCTCGCGGCGCGATCGCCGCGCTGCCCTCGCGATGGCCGCCGGCCGATGGGGACACGATGCCGGGGGCTGGACAGGCCGATGCGGATCGGCATCTAATGCGGGCATGACAGCGGGGGTGAGAGGCATATGGCGGTCAGCTTCACGGTGAATGGCGTCAGGCGGCAGGTGGAGGGCGACCCCGCCAAGCCGCTGCTTTGGGTGCTGCGCGAGGATCTGGACATGGTCGGGACCAAGTTCGGTTGCGGCGCGGGCCTGTGCGGCGCCTGCACCGTCCATGTCGGCGGGGAGGCGGTGCGTTCGTGCCAGACACCGCTCGGCGATGTCGCAGGCAAGGCGATCACGACGATCGAGGGCGTGCAGAAAAGCGACGCGGGCAAGCGCGTCGCCGCCGCCTGGGTGAAGCTGGACGTGCCGCAATGCGGTTACTGTCAGGCTGGCCAGATCATGAGCGCGACCGCTCTGCTCGCCACCACGCCCAGGCCCTCCGACGAAGAGATCGATGCCGCGATGATGGGCAATCTCTGCCGCTGCTCCACCTATGTCCGCATCCGCGCCGCGATCAGGCAAGCCGCCGGCATCAAGGAAGCGCAGGCATGAGCGCGGCCGTGCTTTCGCGGCGGGGGTTTATTTCCGCCTCGCTGCTGGCCGGCGGCGGATTGCTGTTCGACCTCAGCTTTCCCGTCGCGCAGGCGGCGGACGGCGCGCCGGTCATCCTCACCGCCTTCATCCGCATCCTGCCCGACAATCGCGTCGTCATCGGCGCGAAGAATGCCGAAGTGGGGCAGGGCGCCAAGACCATGCTGCCGATGATGATCGCCGAGGAGCTGGACGTCGACTGGGGCCAGGTGACGATCGAGCAGACCCATGCCGACGCCAAGATTTTCGGCGGGCAGAGCGCCGGGGGCAGCCGCACCACGCCGCGCGAATGGCTGCCCACGCGGCAGGCGGGCGCGGCGGCGCGGGCGATGCTGGTCGCGGCGGCGGCGCAGGGCTGGGGCGTCGCGCCCGAACGCCTCAAGACCGCAGGCGGCAAGGTGACCGATCCCGCAACGGGCGAGTCGGCGACCTATGCCTCGCTGGCGGGGGCGGCGGCCAAGCTGCCCGCGCCCGATGTCGCGGCGCTCAAGCTGAAAGATGCCGCCGATTTCCGCATCATCGGCCGTTCGGTCGGCGGCGTGGACACGCCCGCGATCGTGGCGGGCCAGCCGCTCTACGGCAGCGATTTCAAACTCCCGGGGATGCTCTACGCGGTGCTGGAAACCTGCCCGGCGTTCGGAGGTACGATCAAATCGGCCAATATCGATGCGGTGAGGGCGCTGCCAGGCGTCGCCCATGTGCTGACCATCAGGGGCGACGGCACGGCGGAGTCGGGCTATGACGGCGTCGCTATTCTGTCCAAAAGCTGGTGGAGCGCCAATCAGGCGCGCGAGACGCTGGCGATCGATTGGGACATAAGCGCCGTCAGCGGCTTTTCGACCGACGCCTATGCCGCGCAGGCTGCCGAAAAGCGCAAGGCGAGAGCCGAGGGCGAGATCATGCGGACCGGTGACGTGGACGCCGCCTTCGCCAGTGCCGCGAAAATCGTCGCGGCGGACTATAGCTATCCCTTCCTCGCCCATGGCAATCTGGAGCCGCAGAATTGCACCGCCCTGTTCAAGGATGGCGCGATCGAAATCTGGGCGCCGACGCAGAACCCGGAAAACGGTCGCGGGCTGGTGGCGAAGGCGCTGAACCTGCCGCCGGAGAAGATACGGATCAACTTCCGCCGCATCGGCGGCGGCTTCGGCCGGCGGCTGATGAACGACTATATGGTGCAGGCGGCGTCGATCGCGGCGCAATTGCCGGGGGTGCCGGTCAAGCTGCTCTGGACACGGCAGCAGGACATTCAACGCGATTTCTACCGGCCGGCGGGCTGGCACGGCTTCCGCGCAGCGCTGGACAAGGATGGGCGGATGACCGCCTTCCACGATCATTTCGTGACCTTCGGGAAGGACGGCAAGCCGCTGCGCGCCGCCGAGATGCCGGCGCATGAACCTCCGGTGGGCCTCGTGCCCAATGCCTTGCTGGAGCAGAGCTTCCTTGCCACCAACATGCCGACCGGATGGCTGCGCGCGCCCGGTTCCAACGCGCTCGCCTTCGTCACTCAGGCATTTCTGGACGAGGTCGCGGCGGCGGCGGGCAAGGATCTGCCGACGCTGATGCTGGAGCTTTTGGGTGAGCCGAAGGAACTGGCGCGCGGCACCAACCAGCCACCTTTCGTCACCGCGCGTGCCAAAGGCGTGATCGAGAAGGTCGTGGCGATGAGCGGCTGGGCGGATCGCCAGGCGCTGCCCAAGGGGACGGGAAAGGGCTTCGCCTTCTACTACAGCCATATGGGCTATTTCGCCGAAGTGGTGGAGGTGGCGATCGCGGACGGTACGCCCAAGGTGAAAACCGTGTGGGTCGCGGGCGATGTCGGCAGCCAGATCATCAACCCGATCAACGCGCTGCATCAGGTGCAGGGATCGGTGATAGAGGGGCTAAGCCAGGCGCTGGCCGGGCAGCAGATCACGCAAGTCGCCGGCGCGGTCGAGCAGGCCAATTTCGACACCCATCCCTATCTGCGCATCAACGACGCGCCCAGGATCGTCACGGAGTTCGTCAAGACCGACTATCCGCCGACCGGCCTTGGCGAACCGGCGCTGCCTCCGGTCATCCCCGCGCTGGTGAATGCCATCCACGCCGCTACCGGCAAGCGTGTCCGCTCCCTGCCGATCACGGCCGCAATGCTGGCCTGAAAGGCGGTCGGCGGTCCATTCCGCCCCACATTCAAGGCATGATTTCGCTCGCGTGAAAAAACTCTGACGGTCGTCAAGATTCCCATGGCGGATTGACCCGCGCCATACGTCATTCGGGCAATGGCGTGGTGGATGGGGAAACCTGGGCCCATGCCACAAAGCGGCCAACGGCCGCAGAGGGGGACAGGCAGGGTGAATCGGCTTCCCGTCACGAAATTCGGCCTTATGGCCCTGTTTTCCGCGTCGGTCGTCTTCGCGCAGGCGGATGGCGGACCCGAGGGCGCGACGATGAAGGAAACCGAGGCAGGCATCCCGGTCGCCGACCCGCTGGTCAAGGAAAAATGCGGGGCGTGCCACAGCGCCGACGCGAAAGGCAACATGACCCGCATCAGCTGGGTCCGCACGACGCCCGAAGGCTGGTCGCAGGCGATCAAGCGGATGGTGGCTCTCAACGGCCTGTCGATCACGCCGGAGGAAAGCCGGGCGATCGTGAAGTCGCTCTCCTCCTCGCATGGCCTCGCGCCGGAGGAAGCGCGGCCGGTCATGTACCTGCCCGAAAAGCGGATGCTGGACGAGACCAACATCCCCAACGAGACGATGCGTGGGGCCTGCGCCGCCTGCCACAGCTTTGCCCAGCCCTTGTCCTGGCGCCGGTCGAAGCTGGAGTGGAAGCAGCTTCAGGACATGCATGTCGCCCTCTATTCGCAGGCCGACGCGCAGTACCGCCGCCCGGCCGAGGATAGCGAGCAGCCCGCCGGGCGCGATCCCAAGGACAAGATGAACCGCGGCGAATATGCGCTGACCTACATGACCAAGGTCGCGCCGCTGCATACGCCCGAATGGGCGGCGTGGAGCGCGCGCCAACGAACCCCCAGACTCGTGGGCAATTGGCTGGTGGTGGCGAGCGTGCCGGGCAAGGGGCGGTTCGTCGGCGACTATGTGGTCGCACCCGGCAAGGCGGCGGACGAGTTCACCACGCAGGTGACGCTGCGATCGCTGACCGACGGCACGACGATCAGCCGCAGCGGGACGGGGATCGTCTATGCCGGCTATAGCTGGCGCGGCAGCTCGCAGGGGACAGGGGCGGCGCGGCCCGACGATCTGACCAGCGCGGCGCGCGAGGCGATGTGGTTCGCGCCCGACCAGCAAAGCGCGGTGGGTCGCTGGTTCTGGGGCAATTATCAGGAATTCGGCTATGACGTGAAGCTGGTGCGCGCGACCGCCGCGCCGACCGTGCTCGCGGTGGCGCCCGGCCCGGTCAAGGCAGGCACGAAGGGCATCCAGGTCCGCATCCTGGGCAACAATCTGCCCGCTTCGCCGGGCGTGGCCGACATCGATCTCGGCGAAGGCGTCAGTGTCACCAAGATCGTGTCGGCGAGCCCCAAGGAGCTGGTGGTGACGGCGGACGTAGCGCCCGGCGCGACATCCGGGCCGCGCGATGTCAGCATCGCGGGCGCGGTGCTGGAGCAGGCTTTCCCCGTCTATCGCAAGATCGACTATATCAAGGCAACCCCCGAAACCGCGCTGGCGCGGCTCGGCGGGGTGAAGTTCCCCAAGGGCTATCAGCAGTTCGAGGCGATCGGATACGAGAACGGCGTCGACGGCAAGCCGAACACGGCGGACGACATCGCGGTGGGGCCAGTGCCGGCCGACTGGTCGATGCAGGAATTCATGTCGGTCTATTATGACGACGACACCAAATATGTAGGCTCATTGAGCCCCACCGCCTTCTTCACCCCGGCCGAGGAAGGGCCGAACCCCGCCCGGCGCTTTGGCCGCAACAATTATGGCGAGGTATGGGTGGTCGCGACGGCGAAGAATGACCGGGACAAGTTTGGCAAGCCGCTGAGCGCGCGGTCCTACATGGTCGTGACGGTGCCGCTCTACAAAGTCATCGACCAGCCGGAGGTGTCGCGATGACCGTGATGCAGGCACCCGCCTATCGCCGCGCCGAATATCATGGCTTTGCGGCCGGCGGCAGCGACTTCGTCTATCTGGTGAGCGCCGGCGCGATCTTCGAGGTGGATGACGATGTGCGCGCGGTGCTGGACCGGCTGGACGGGCGGGAACTGACCCATGCCGACATGATCCGCGCGCTGACGAGCAACGGCAGGGATGCGGCCGAAGCCGAGGCGCTTGTGCGCGAATTGCGCGCGGCGCGGCTCATTCAGTTGGGCGCGGCGGCCCCAGTAATGCCGCAGGCGCCGCCCGCCGATTTTCCGCTCCAGGCGCTGGTGCTGAACGTCACCAACCAGTGCAACCTTGCCTGCACCTATTGCTACGAGTTCGGTGCGGACAAGATCGCGACGCCTGCGGGCAAGCCCAAATATATGACGCTGGAGACTGCAAAGGCATCGGTCGATCTGCTGATCGCCGAAGCAGTGGGGCGCAAGGCGGTGCATATCACTTTCTTCGGCGGCGAGACGCTGATGAATTTCCGCCTGCTGCGCGATGTGGTGGACTATGCCAATGCGGCGACGGCGGCGGCGGGGAAGGGGATTACCTACAGCCTCACCACCAACGCGACGCTGCTGACCGAAGAGATCGTTACTTTCCTGTCCGAAAACCGGATCGGGGTTACCGTGTCGATGGATGGCCCGCCCGAGGTGCAGGACAGGCATCGCGTCTATAAAAATGGCAAGGGCAGCTATGCGGTGATCGAGCCGCGCTTGCGGACGCTGATCGCCCACCACCGCACGCGCGCGGTGACCGCGCGGGTGACGCTGACCGAAGGCGTGACCGACGTGGTGCGGATATTCCGCCACCTGACGGACGATCTGGGCTTTCATGAGGTCGGCTTCGCGCCGGTTACGACGGGGGAAGAACGCACCTACTCGATCGATGGCAAGGGTATGGACGATGTGCTGGCGCAGTTCACCGCGCTGGCCGACGAATGGCTGGACTATGCGCTGCGGGGCGAGATGCATGGCTTTACCAATGTCAGCGAGACGATCAGCGAGCTGATTTCGGGCGTCAACAAGTCGCATCCCTGCGGCGCGGGGCTGGGGCTGATGGGGGTCAGCCCGTCGGGCGACCTGTCGCCCTGCCACCGCTTTACCGACGCCGACACGCATGTGATGGGGCATGTGTCGAGCGGCATCGACCGCGCGAAGCAGAGCGACTTCCTGGCGCGCGGGCATGTCGAAGCGAAATATGACTGCCAGAGCTGCTGGGCGCGGCCACTGTGCGCGGGTGGGTGCCATCATGAGGCGTTCGTGCGCTATGGCGATACGGGGCACGCCAACCTCCATTATTGCGACTGGATCCGGCAATGGACCGACACGTGCCTGCGCATCTACGGCGAGCTGGCGGTGAAGAATCCCGGCTTCCTCGAACGCTTCGCTGAACGAAAGGGCCTGTCATGAAGCATCTCCGGCCGATCAACAAAAAGGCGCATGCGATCGACGAGGCGGTGACGCAGATCGAATTGAGGGCGGCGCAGAACCCGGACGACCTGGAGGAGGATGTCGTCGCGTTGCAGCAGCAGCCGCGCCCGCATGTGCCGATGGGCTGCACCCTGTCCTTCTCGCCGGGCTGGGAAGTGGATGCGGGCGGCGGCACGGCGGGGCTGTGCCAGCCGGTCGAGCGCGATATCTACGATTGCTACGTCACCTGCTTCTGGCCGGTGCAGGTGCCCGACCATGTGAACTACTCGCCCGACTGGGCAAGCAATTGCGCGACGGCCACCAAGGACTGGCGCAACCTGGACCTTGTATTCCCATGAGGCGCGCCATGATCCTTCGCACCCTCGTTGCCGCCGGCATGTCGTTGCTGAGCGCGCTGCCGGCCTCCGCCGCAACGCTGTTCATGGGCTCCTACCCCGATCAGTTGCTGGTGTTCGATGAGGCCAAGGGCGCGGTGACGAACAAGCTGACGCTTGCGACCGGGCTGCCTACTTCGATGACCCTGTCGGACGATGGCAAGCGCATCTATGTGACGACCATCACCACCAGCGGGATCGAGGTGATCGACACCGCGACGCGCAAGGTGACGAGCAAGTTCAGCCTGAATGATGGCACCACCCGTTACCGCTTCTGGGGCGGTGTGCCGGACCCGACGGGCCGCTATTTCTACACGTTGCTCACCAAGTTCGAGAAGGGCGTGGATCGCTACACGGTCGGCAAGCCGAGCTGGAGCGTCGTCGATATGAAGACCCAGAAGGTCGCGCGCATGGTCGAGATGGACCGGGAGGACGAGCGGTCAGGGGGGTGGCGGTCGGCCTACAAGCTGTCGCCGGACGGCAAGTTCCTCTATGTGTTCGGGGAAAAGGTGCTGATCGTCGATACCGCGACGCTCAAGGTCGTGGATCGGATCGACCTCGCCAAGCCCGAAGGCACCGGCCTTGAGAATGTCGGCTTCGGCGGGCCGGTGGACACGATCCGCACGCCGGGCCAATATGTGTCGCTGTTCAACGCCGCTGACCCCTATATCCACAACAAGACGTTCGGGCTGGCGCGGTTCGACCTTAACAACCGGCAATTCACTTTCACGCCGATCGGGCCGGCGCCCGAAGCGATGGCGGGATTGCAGGTGACGCCCGATGGCAGGCAGGCTTACACCGTCGTCACCAACGGGAAGCTGGGCAACAAGCGGTGCGAATTCTGGCACATGGACATGGGCACCAACGCTGTGGTGGACAAGGCCGAATTCCCATGCCGTTCCCGCTTCCGCTTCGGCATGTCGCTCGATGGGACCAAGCTCTACATTTACGGGGCGAGCTACGACGTCGAAGTCTATGACGCCAGGACGCTGAAGCTGGAGACGACCTGGGATCTGGGCAACGACACCACCGGCGCGGGCATGGTCGCGGTGCAATGACGAGCGCAGTCGCATTCGTGGGAAGAGGATGACGACCGTCGCCATCCGGGGCAGCGGGATCGCCGCCAGCGGGTGCGCGCATATATTGACGGGCGCGGGCCTTCGGGTCGCAATCGAGGATGTCCGCCGCCCGTCCGTACCGACGATCATGCTGAGCGATCCGGCGCTGGACCTGATCCGGGGCGTGTTCGACCGGCCGGAGCTGTTCTTGCACCACCCCCGTGTGCGGCGTCGGGTGGTTGCGTGGGGCGGAGGATCGCCAGTGGTGGTGCCCCATGGCGCGGCGCTGGCGTCGGAAGCGCAGGTGCATGCGGCGCTGACCGTGGCGACCGACCAGGCCGACGGAACTGCCGATTTCATCATCCATAGCGCGCCGCGTGAGCCGGCGGGCGAAATGCGGGTCTTTGGCGATCGTGACGCGGTGGCGGCGCATGTCCGGTTGCGCGATCCGGCGCTGGCCGGGGAGGTGCGGATCGAGGCGGTGGAAAGCGGCTGGCTCTATCTGGTGCCGGAACAGGCGGGAACGGGCTGGCTGCTGGGGGTGGGCGGTCCGATCGACGCGCTGCTGGGACAAAGCGCGCTGATCGCGCCGGTGGTGGATGTGGTGGGCGCGGCGTCGACGCCTTTTGCCGCGACGCCGCGCCTGCGCCTGCCGCTGCATGGTGACGACTGGCTGGGCTGCGGGTCGGCGGCGCTTGGCTTCGATCCGATCTGCGGCGACGGGGTGGCGCAATCGGTGCGGGAGGCGATCCTGGCGGCGGCAGTCGTCGCGGGGATCGCCGGGGGCGGGGATCGGGTGGCGCTGCTGACGCACTATCGCTCGATGCTGATCGCGGCGATGCGGCGGCATTTGCTGTTGTGCGCGCAATTCTACGCCAATGGCGGGCGGGGCGATTGGTGGCGGGCGCAGCATGCTGCGCTGATGGAGGGGCATCACTGGTGCACCGGGCTGCTGGCAAAGCTGCCCGAGCCGCGGTTCCTGCTCGACGGGTTCCGCCTGGTGCCGAGGGCTGCGGCGGCGTGAGCGATGCCGCGCCGCCTGTCGCCGACTGGGGCACCTATCGCCGGCTTGCGCCGTTCCTGAAGCCCTATCGCGGCGCGTTGCTGCTGGTGCTGGCGATCAGCCTGCTTTCGACCGCGCTGGGGCTGGCGCAGCCTTACCTTTCGAAGCTGATGATCGATCAGGCGCTGCTGAAGCGGGACATGGGGGCGCTGGTCGAGATCGCGGCGATCATGGTCGGGGTGACGGTGGCGGGCTTTGCCGTCAACATCCTCGCCAGCTATCGCTATGTCGCGCTGTCGGCGGCGATGCTCTACGACATTCGCGCGGCGCTGCTGCGGCATTTGCAGACGTTGTCGCCGCGCTTCTACGGCAGTTTCCGGTTGGGCGATCTCGTGTCGCGGATGAACAGCGATGTGAGCGACGTGCAGCGCATCGCATCCGACACGTTGCTGTCGGTGGTGAGCAATCTGCTCTTCTTCGTCGGGTGCGTCGCGATGATGCTTTGGCTCGACTGGCGGCTGTTCCTTGTGAGCGTGGTGCTGGTGCCGGCGAGTCTTGCCACCTTCTCTTATTATCAGCGCCGGCTGACGGCGCTGACCCGCGAAATGCGCGAGCGGGGCGCGGACCTCGGCAGCCTGCTGGTCGATACGGTCATGGGGATGCGGGTGGTCGCGTCGCTGCGCGCGGGCGAGCATGAGGTGGGGCGGTTCAAGGCGAAGAACGACGCCTTCGTCAGCGCGATGATGCGGATGCAGCTTGCGTCCTTCATGACCGGGGCGCTGCCCGGCACGCTGATGACGGCGGCGACGTCGGCGGTGATCCTCTATGGCGGCTGGCGGATCATCGAGGGGGGGATGAGCATCGGCACGCTGGTCGCCTTCATGACATACCATATGCGGCTGCTCTCGCCGATCCAGACGCTGATGGGGCTGACATCGGGGCTGGCTTCGGCGCGGGTGTCGCTGGGGCGGATATTCGAGCTGTTCGATACCAAGCCGGAGGTCGTGGAGCGCGCTGATCCGGTGGCGCTGGTTCGGGCCGGCGAGGTGCGGTTCGAGCGGGTCGGGATGCGCTATGACCGGGACGCGGTGCTGCGGGACGTCGACCTGACGATCCCGGCGGGGAGCCTGTGTGCGATATTGGGGCCGAGCGGGGTGGGCAAATCGACCATGGCGGACCTGATGGTCCGCTATCTGGACCCAGATAGCGGTCGGGTGCTGGTGAGCGGGCGCGACCTGCGCGACTATGCGCTGGACAACGTGCGGCGCGAGATCATCCTGGTGGATCAGGCGCCATATCTGTTCAACGACACGATCGCGGCCAATATCGGCTTCGCGCTCAATGGGGTGCGCCAGGGGGAGATCGAGGCGGCGGCCCATGCGGCGGGGCTGGACGGGTTCATCGCCGGGCTGCCGCTGGGCTATGACACGCGCTGCGGGGAGCGGGGGGCGGCGCTGTCGGCGGGCGAGCGGCAGCGGATCGTGCTGGCCCGGGCGCTGCTGCGGCGACCGTCGGTGCTGATCCTGGACGAGCCGACATCGGCGCTGGACAGCGAGACCGAGGCGCTGGTCGCCGGGCGGCTGAGAGACGCGCTGCCGGGCGCGACGATCATCGTCATCACCCACAAGCCGGCGTTGGCGGAGATGGCCGATTGCGTCATCCGGCTGGCGGACGGGCAGGCGCGGATGGAGCAGCGCAGGGCGATGGCCGATGCCTGAGCCGGTGCGGATCGCGGTGATCGACAGCGGGGTTCAGCCGGCCCATCCGCACATCGACGCCGGGCGGTTGATGCCCGGACTCGCCGTGTCGGGCGATGATTTGGACAGCGAGTTGGACAGCTGTGACGCACTCGGCCATGGTACGGCGGTTACGGCCGCCATCCAGAATTTATCGCCTGATTGCATATGCTTACCCGTAAAACTGTTCCATGATGCCCTGCGGACGACGGCGCGGGCGCTGGTGCGGGCGATCGACGCGGCGGTAGGGGCGGAGGTGGACATCATCAACCTCAGCCTGGGCACGGTTAATGCGTCGCATCAGCAAATTTTGTCCGACGCTGTGCGGCGGGCGAGCGCGGTCGGGGTGCTGATCGTCGCGGCGCGCGCGGTGGACGGCGCGCCCTGCTATCCGGGCAGTCTGGACGGGGTGATCGGCGTGTCGCCCGACTGGGATCTGCCGCGCGATCGGTGGGCGGCGCGGGATGGCGGCTTCTACGCCTCTGGCCATCCCCGGCCGATTCCGGGGGTGCCGCAGCGGCGCAACCTGCACGGCGTTTCCTTCGCCGTCGCCAACATGACAGGCTTGATCGCGCGTGGCGGGCGGGCCGACGTTGCGTACTGGCGCGATCAGGCGGTCATGGCCTAGCGCACGGACGTCCAGGTCTGGGTCTTGCAGAAGAAGGCGATACAGCCCTGCACCTTGAGCGTGCCATTGGGGTTGCGGCTGACTTTGGAGGCGTAGCTCTTGCCGCTTTCGGGGTCGTAGATCGTCCCCTTCCAGATGTCGCCGGCATCCTCGAAGCCGGACAGCAGCGCGAGGCCGACCAGCGGCTTCGACCGCAGCGCGGGGTCGGGGTTCTTGATGTCGGTCTGGGGGCGACCGGGGGTCGGCTTCACGATCCGTTCGATGCGGCCGCATAGCTGCTTGCCGCACGGGCCGATCGCGACGATCGCCTTGCCGTCCACCGTGGCCCAGCGGCCGGTGACGGGCTGGGCGGCGTAGGCCGGAACGGCGAGGCTTGCGGTCGAAAGGGTGATAAGGGCTGCCAGAGCCGGCTTCATGCGATCCACTCCAATGGTCTGTAAGGCACCGGAATAGGCCGGAAAAAGGACGCCCGCCACCGCCTTTTTCGGGCGGGGCGGGCGAGTGTGTCGGCGACGCTACGGCACGGCGCGGTGCGTCGGCGGATTTTTCAGAACGCCTTGCTGATCGAGCAGGCGGCCGGACCCAGGATAACGACGAACAGGGTCGGCAGGATGAAGAGGATCAGCGGGACAGTCATGATCGCGGGCAGGCGGGCGGCCTTTTCCTCCGCGCGCATCATGCGTTCGTGGCGGAATTCGGCCGAAAGCACGCGCAGCGCCGAGGCGAGCGGGGTGCCGTATTTTTCGGTCTGGATCATCGTGGTGACGACGCCCTTGACCGCATCCAGCTTCACGCGGGTCGCGAGATTTTCGAAGGCCATGCGGCGTTCGGTGAGGAAGCTGAGTTCAATGGCGGTCAGTTGGAACTCGTCGCCCAGTTCCGGGTACGCCTTGCCCAGTTCGCGCGCGACGCGGTTGAACGCGGCATCGACGGTAAGGCCCGCTTCGGCGCAGATGACGAGCAGGTCGAGCGCGTCGGGCAGCCCCTTGCGGATCGCGGCGGCGCGCTTCTGCACCTTGTTGTCGATGTAGATGTCGGGCGACTTGTAGGCGAGCAGCAGCACCACGGCGAAGGCGAAGAAGCGCTTCAGCGGTCCCCATTCGGGCTGGATGCCGACGCCATAGAGCAGGATCGCGGCGAGGCCGCCCAGCACGATCGGCAGGATCATGCGGCCGAAGATGACGGCGACGGCCCAGTCCTTCGAGCGGATGCCGGCCTGCGCCAGGCGGATCTGCGCGTCCTTGAGCTGGTCGTCCTGAAGCACCTTGAGGCTCGACAGGAAGGACCGCATCTGGTCGGTCGCCTGGTTCTTCTGCACCAGTTTCGCGCGGCGCTTGGCGGTCGAGGCGGTGATCCCGGCCTTGAGCTGCTCGCGGCGGTCGTTGAGCGCCTTGACCCGCTTCGCCATCGGATCGCGCACCGTCATCACCGCATAAAGGGCGGCGAGCACGGCGAGCGTCGCCAGCGCGGCGAGCAACGTGCCGAAATCGGTGGCGGTCAGCCCGAAGAGGGTTCCGGCGGCAGGGGCGGCTTCCATGGTCGTTCCTTGCTCCCGCTCAAATCTCGAAATTGATCATCTGGGCCATGATGAAGGCGCCGATGCCCATCCAGATCATGCCGCCGATGCCCACCACCTGCATCGTGCCCAGGCCGAAGATGCCGGCCGGATCGGGCGTGAAGAAGGGGAGCATATAGTTGTAGTTGACGTAGCAGATCATCGCGAACACGAGGAACGGCAGCGCGCCGATGATATAGGCCGACGCCTTCGATTCCGACGACATGGCGCGGATCTTGAGCTTCATCTGCGCGCGCTGGCGCAGCACGGTGGCCAGGTTCGACAGGGTTTCGGCGAGGTTGCCGCCGGTTTCCCGCTGGATCGACAGGGTGATGACGAAAAACTGGAATTCGGCGGTGCCGAGGCGATCGGCGGTCTCCTGAAGCGCCTGCTCCATCGTCTTGCCGATCTTGATGCGTTCGGTGATGAGCTTGAACTCCTCGCCCACCGGCCCCGGAATCTCGCCCGATATCACCCCCAGCGTCTCGGCGATGGGAAGGCCGGAGCGCAGGCCGCGCGTCAGCAGTTCAAGCGCATCGGGAAATTTTGCGGTGAATTTGTCGACCCGCTTGCTGATGACTCGGCCGACCCACCAGTGGGGGAGGCCAAGGCCGGCGGCGAGGCCAACCATCATCGCGAAGAGGAAGGGAAAGCCACGCAGGACGAGGAAGGCGGTAAGCAGCAGGAAGATGACCGCGCAGGTCGTCATATAGCCGTTCAGCGTCCACTTCTTGCCCGTCATCCGCAGACGTTTGGTCAGGTTTTCGGGGTTGGGGACCAGCGAGGACAGAACCTTCATCTCCGCGCCGGCAGGGCGGTTGGAGATGGCGCGGCGCATCCGCGCTTCGAGCAGGGCTTCGGCCGAATCGCTGTGCCGCCCGCGGATCAGAGCGACGCGCCGCTTGCGCGCCTTTTCCGGCGACGGGCCGGCGAAGGCGAAGGCCGCGAGGCCCACCATCGTGGCGATCAACACCGCTATCAGGATGAAATTGCCGTCCATCTGGTCGCCTGTTCACTTGGGGATGCGGCGCCGTCCGCGATGGGACGGCGCGCGCGATCAATCGTCCTGCGTTACCTTCGCCTTGCGGCGCGAGGGCATCATCGACTTGAAATCGAACTTGCCGAGCAGCGAGTCGCCTTTTTTGGCGCTCGGCTTCGCGCCGCCCTTGGCCGGGGCTCCGTCTGCTGCGTCGGCATCCGCCGCGCCCAGCACTTCCTCCAGCATCGCCGTGCAGGCCGCGCCGAGCTTGCTGCCCTTGGCGGTTTCCGCGATGGTCTTGCCGAGCTTGGCCGCCTGCGCGGCGACGCGTAGGTCGAAGGGGACGATCACGTCCACCTTGCGCTCGATCGACTGCTCGAAATCCTTGCGGCTGATTTCGGGCGACCCCGGATGGACCCGGTTGGCCACCACGATCACGCGGCCCTGCGGCGCGTTGCTTTTGAGCCAGGAGAGGATGCGGATCGTGTCGCGCGCCGACGCCAGCGTCAGCTCCGTCACCACCAAGGTCACATTGACGTCGGTCATGAGGTGCGGATGCTGGATCAGCATGCCGCGCGGCAGGTCGATGACGCTGCATTCGAAGGCGAGGCGGAATTCCTCCAGCAGTTGGTAGAAGGCGCCGCCGTCGGTCAGCATCGGCTGGCTGATCGGCGCTTCGGCCGACAGGATCGCCAGCGTGTCGCTCGCCCGCACCATCGCGCGCTCGATGAACAGGCCGTCGATGCGGCTGGGATTTTCGATTGCGTCGGTCAGGCCACGGCCGGGCTCCAGGTCCATCGCCAGCGCGTTGGTGCCGAAATGCACGTCGAGGTCGAGCAGCGCGGTCGGGCGCTTCTTCTTTTCCGAGAGCAGCCAGGCGAGCGAGGTCGCGATGCTGGACGCACCCACGCCGCCGCGCGTGCCGATCACCGCGATGGTGCAGTGCGGCCGTTCCGGCCCGGCGTCGCGCGGGGCCATGAACACGGCCTGCGCCTGCGCCAGTGCGTCGCGCAGCTGGTCCGCGCCGAAGGGTTTGAGGAGATAATCCTGGATGCCGCTGGCGACGAGATCGCGATAGAGGCGCACGTCGTTGACCTGGCCGGCGGCGATCACCACCGTGCCGGGCTCGCAGACTTCGGCGAGGCTGTTGATGTCGTTGAGCGGATCGCCGCTTTCGGACATGTCGACGAACAGGATCTGGGGCGAAGCGGTGATCGACAGGCTCTGAACCGCGTTACGCATCCCGCCCTTGTTCACCTTTTCGGGCGCCCAGCCCATTTCGGCGACGACCGCACGCAGCAGGTCGAAGCTGTGATCGTCGCAGACGAAGGCGTGGAACGGGTCACGCTGTCCCGCCATGCCGGGTTTCCAGGGTGCGTTCATGTCACTGGCCTCCTGCGGTGATCTGCTTGAGGTCGCCAGCACCGCTGGGCGCCTTGTCGCGATAGGCGGAAATGGCGCGGTTGGACGTCGCCGTGCGAAGATCGCTGTCGGTGGTCTGGCCACGCACGAGGTCTTCGGGGTTGGCGACCATCGCCGCCCAGTTGCTGTTGACGCCGCAGCCAAAATTGGCCCCGCCGCCCAGGGTCATGTTGGTTTCCTGCGTGTCGTGCCAGTCGGGGCAGCTCGGTACGCGCGCCGTCGCGCGGCGGACGATCAGGCGGACGCTGCCTGCAGGGGCGGTGCCGGCCGCGCCGGAGCTGTCTTCGCCGACCAGCAGGCCGTAGCGTGCGGCGACATCGGCGACCGCATCGCGGATCGTCGGATCATAAAAGCCGCTGTCGGCCGCGACCGCGACCTGATCGCCATAGCCAAGGTCGATCGAGGCGAACCAGTCGTTCAGGCGCGCCATTTCCTGCGGCGTCAGGCCGCCGGGGCCGACCAGCGCGTCGTAGGTGTAGGCGCTGTGGCTGACGACGGGCTGATGCACCGAATCGACGCTGCGGTTGGTGTCGCGTTTGCGACCGGCGGCATCCGCCGACATCGGCAGCGCGGCGATGAGGACGACGGTCAATGCGGTCAGGCAGCGACGGGTGGAGAGAGGAGAAGTCATCGGATCGATCCTTCCGTCAGAAGCTGAAGCCGGGGGTCACAGGCCCCTTGCCGGTGGAGCGGGCGGCGACCGGCGGCAGCGGTGCTGCGGCCTGCGGGCCGGGCGCGGGGGCCGGGCCGGTGGGTCCGCGCTGCGGCTTGGTGCCGGGATGGCCGCTGATGCCGTCCTGCCCCTGTTGCAGCAGCAGGCCCTGAAGCTGGGTGGCGTTGCGGAACCCGTCGGTCGGCAGGCGCACGTCCTGCGCGTTCATCGGCTTCACCAGATAGGGAGTGACGACGATCACCAGTTCAGTTTCGTTGCGCTGGAACTGGCGCGACTTGAACAGGCTGCCCAGGATGGGGATGTCGCCCAGGCCCGGCACCTTGTCGACACCGTTGCTGGTTTCCGCGTTGAGCAGGCCCGCGATCATGAAGGCCTGACCCGAGCCCAGTTCGACCGTGGTTTCCGCCGTCCGGCTCTTGAGCGCGGGGATGCTGGCGTTCACCGAGAAGTCGAGGCTCGACACCGTCGGGCGGACGCGCAGGGAAATGCGGCCATCGGCCAGCACCGTAGGCGTGAAGGCGAGCTGCACGCCATATTGCTTGAATTCGATGCTGTTGCCCGAGGACGGCCCGTTATTGACCGTGTAGGGATATTCGCCGCCGGCCAGGAAGCTGGCGGTTTCGCCCGACAGCGAGGTCAGGTTGGGCTGCGCCAGCGTGGTGGCGAGGCCGCTCGATTCGGCAAGATCCAGAGCCCCGGCGACGTCCATGCCAAAAATCTTGGCGATGAAGCCCAGCGAGGTCGTGCCGTCGGTAAGACCGTTGAAGGTCCACGAACGTGTGGTGTTCTGCGGCGCATCGGGGACCGGGCCATTGTCGGTAACAAAGTTGCGGGTCGAGCGGTTGAGATAGCCGCTGAAGCTGCCGCGCCCAGTGCCAAGTCCCATTACGTTCGCGCCAATCTTGTGGCCGACATCCTTGCTGACTTCCGCGATCTTGACCTGAAGCATGACCTGCAACGGCGTCGCCATGCGCAGGCGGCTGACGACGGTCACTTCCTTGCCGACGAACGCCTGGGTCAGGCGTTCCGCCTCGGCCGCGTCCTCGGGCGCCTGAATCGTGCCGGTGAGCAGCACCATGCCGTTCATCTTGTTGACCGCGATGTCGGCGCCCGGCATCGCCAGGCGGAGCATGTCGTCGATGCTGGTCAGGTTGTTGCCGACCCGGACCGTGCCCGAAAACAGCACCTTGCCGTTCTTGGCGGTCGCAAAGACGGTGGTTTCGCCCGCCTTCTTCGCGATCAGGTAGAGCTGGTTCTGCGAGCGGACATGGACGTCCACCACTTCGGGATTGGCGATCACCACGTCCGACATGGCCGAGCCGAGATTGACCACCCGGCTGCCGCCGACCGACATCAGGATCGCATTGTCCTGCGTGCTGGCCGGGGCGGCGTTGAGCGCCGTCGTGGGGGCCGCGACCGCCGCGACCGCCAGGCCGAGCGCGATCGCCGGAGCGGCGAGGCGCGAGGCGCGATTGTGCAAGCTCTTCATCTCACTTACCCCCGACCGGAACTTCGGTCACATTGGTGCCGCGCGCGACGCGGATCACTGGTCCCTTGAAGGCGACGGTGCCGACCGGCGCGCCATTGGCGGCCATCATGGGCGGGATCGGCGCTTCGGCTTTGGCCGGCACGCTGCTGCGCTGGTAGCGCGACACATCGGCGCCGGTGGAATAGGTGGAGCCGCGATCGACCGGGCGCGCCGCGAGCTTCGCGATCAGCGCTTTTTCGGCGTTCGGGTTCGCGCTGCCGGGCAGGTCGACATCGGTGCCGGCGATCGCTGCGTCCAGATCCGACGCATTGTCGGCAATCGAGCGGAGCGACATGCTGAGCGACCCGATGGTCTGCGCGACCGCGATCTTTTCCGCGATCTTGGGCGTCACTTCGACGGTGACGTTGGAATAGGTCTGGACGACCGGCTTGCCGTCCTCGCCCATCGCGTCCATGCGCTGATCGGTGGCGAGCACGCGCAGGTTGCGCAGGATGGTTTCGGAAACCTTGAGCGGTTCGCCTTCGCCGCCGCCCGACACGCTTTGCGTGAGGACGAGGTCGACGCGGTCGCCGGGGAAGACGAAGCCCGCGACCGAGCTTTGCGCCGACACCGGCACCGTCACGGCGCGCATGCCCGGCCCCAATGCGGCGGCGAGGAAGCCGCGATCGCCGGGCTTCACCAGCGCGCCCTGGGTCAGCGGCTGCCCCGCCGTGATGGCGGTCCGCACGACGCTGCCGGCGAGTTTGGCAGGATCGGCCTGACCCTTCAGATAATAGACCTGTTCGACCAGATCCTTGGGCCAGGGCTGGAAACGGAAGCTTTCCGCGTCGAGGATGGTGCCGACCGGCAAAGCCTTGGTCGCGACCAGGACGTGCGGCAGTTCCGCCTCGTTCGGCATGGCCGCAGCGTTGACCTGCGGCGCGCTCGATGAACTCAACATGCTGCGCGCAAGCAAGGCGGTAGTGACCGCTATGATAAGCGCCCCCACCAGCAGCACGATCTTCTTAGCGTCCATGACGAAATTCGCCTCCCTCAAATGGGTGCACTGCCCCCAGCACCCCGTTCATCACGCAAATTGGTTAAGATATCGTTCGCCAAGTACCCACAAACCGGCGATGGAAATGGCAACGCCGTAGGGTATTTCGGGCTGGCCCGGCTTTCTGGCGATCCTGTGGTGGACGATCGTGACGAGCGTCACGAGGCCGCCCAGCATCGCCATCAGCACGAGCAGCGACAGGGTCACCTGCCACGGGAACCAGAGCGCCAGCGCGCCCAGTAGCTTGACATCGCCCCCGCCCATCAGGCCGAAGGCGAAGAGCGCAGCGAACAGGGCGAACACGACCGCTCCCGTGAGCAGTTGGATCGCCATATCGGGCCATGGCGACACGCCGCAGGCGACCCACCAGGGCAGCGCCAGCAGCGCGATCGCCAGATTGAGCCGGTTGGAGATGATGCGCGCGCGCAGGTCCGTGATCGCCGCGACGATCAGCAGCGCGCCCAGGGCGCCTATCAGCGCCAGTCTGAAAAAATCCCCCGACATGGGCCTAGTCCCTAGACCAGATGGCTTACCAAAGCGTAACCATGCGCCCCATGGATTCGCCCGATTTCACCGGCCTTGCAGCCGTGCCGGCCTTCGACCGGCGTGCCTGGCCGATGGGTGGCCGGCTGGATTACTGGACCGCGCCGGACGGCTGGCCGATCCGCCGCTATCGCCTGGGGAACGGCGCGCGGGGACGGATGCTCGTGGTGGGCGGGCGCGGCGACATGATCGAGAAATATCTCGAAGTCATCCATCACTGGGCGGAGCGGGGCTGGGCGGTCACCAGCTTCGACTGGCGCGGGCAGGGCGGATCGGGGCGACTGACCGGCGATCCCTTGTGCGGGCATATCGGGGATTTCGGCGACTGGATCGCGGACTTGAGCGCGCTCGCCGCCGAGTGGCGGGCTGAGGGGCAGGGGCCGAGCGTGATGGTCGCGCATTCGATGGGCGGGCATATGCTGCTGCGCGCGCTCGTGGAGGGGCTGGAGCCGCCCGATGCCGTGGTCCTTACAGCGCCGATGCTGGGGCTGCACAGCGCGCCGCTGCCGCTGTGGCTGGCGCATCTGGTCGCGCGGGCGATGGTGGCGCTGGGGCAGGGCGAAAAGCAGGCCTGGACCCAGAAGGAAGGATCGGAGCGGCTGAACCGTATCCGGCAGAAAAGGCTGACCCACGATCCCGAACGCTATGCCGACGAATTGTGGTGGCGCGACCATAGTCGCGACGTGGCGCTGGGGCCGCCGAGCTGGAACTGGGTATTGCAGGCGTTGGAATCGACGCGGGCGATGGCGCGAGCCGATGCCGTGCCGGGGATCAGGGGGCCGATGCTGATCCTGGCGACGAAGGCGGATGCATTGGTATCGACGCCGGCGATCCGGGCGATGGCGGCGCGCATTCCGCACGTGCGGCTGCATGTCTATGGCAAGGAGGCGGCGCACGAGATTTTGCGCGAGCTCGACCCGGTGCGGATCGACGCGCTGCGGCGGATCGACGCCTTTCTGGACGAGGTCGCGCGGTGAGCCGGCCAGATATCGTGATCGTGGGCGCGGGCATGGCGGGCGCGAGCCTGGGCGCGGAACTGGCCGCGTTCGCCAAGGTGACGATCCTGGAGATGGAGGAACGGGCCGGATATCATTCCACCGGGCGTTCGGTCGCTTTCTGGGAGGAGACCTACGGCGGGCCGGCGGTGCAGCCGCTGACGACGGCGTCGGGGGCCATGCTCGCCGCGCCCGATCCCGATTTCCATGACGGGAGCTTCCTGTCGCCGCGCGGCTCGCTGCATATCGGGCGGGCGGGGGACGAGGGACTGCGCGACGCGATGATCGCCGAATTTGCCGGCATGGTCGATTTGCGGCCGGTCGATCCCCAGGCGCTGGTGCCGGGATTGCGGCCCGAATGGACGGTGGGCCTGATGGAGGCGAGTTGCCGGGACATCGACGTGGCGGGGCTGCACCAGGCCTATTTGCGGCGCTTTCGGCGGCGGGGGGGCGACATCCGGCTGGCGGCGGCGCTGGAGGCAGCGCGGCGGCAGGGCGATGGCTGGCGGATCGAGACGCGCGATGGGGCGATCGATTGCGGGCTGATCGTCAATGCGGCCGGGTCTTGGGCGGACCAAGTGGCGATCGCCTGCGGGGTCGCGCCGATCGGCATCGCCCCGCTGCGGCGAACGGTGGTGCAGATCACATGCCCCGATCTGCCTTCGCCCGACCTGCCGCTGATCATGGACCTGGCGCAGCGTTTCTATTTCAAGCCCGAGGGACCGGGGCGGCTGTGGCTGACGCCCCATGACGAGGAGCCCTCGCTCCCCTGCGACGCCGCCCCGGAGGAGATGGCGGTGGCGCAGGCGATCGCCCGGTTCGAGGGCGCGGTCGACTGGCGGATCGGCGGGGTCGAGCATAAGTGGGCGGGGTTGCGGAGCTTTTCGCCCGATCGCGCGCCCGTTTACGGGTTCGATCCTGAGGCGCCGGGCTTCTTCTGGTTCGCGGGGCAGGGCGGCTTCGGCATTCAGACCGCGCCGGCGGCGGCCATGATCGGCGCGGCGTTGCTGGGCGGGGCGGCGCTGCCGCCGGCGCTTGCCAGCATCGATGCGGCGGCCTATTCTCCGGCACGATTTCGATGACGCAACGACTTTGGGGAGGCAGGCATGGCGCACAAGTTCGTGATCGAAAAGAACAAGGCGGGCGAGTTCGTCGCCAAGTTCAAATATAATAGCGAAACGATCTTCTGGACCGAAGGCTATGCCAGCAAGGCGGGCGCGAAGAACGCGATCGAGTCGATCCAGAAGAACGGCCCCGGCGCGGCGATCGACGACCTGACCGACTAGGCGCGCAGCGCCCGGCGGCTGGCAAGGCCCATCATCGCGAAACCGGCGAGCGCCGCGACGATGTTGGCCATCGCCGCGCCTTTGGTGCCGTAGAGCGGCAGCAGCGCGGCTTGCAGGCCGAGCAGCAGCAGCGTCGAGACGAAGGTGATCCGTAGCGACAGGCCGGCGCGGTCGGTCGCCATCAGCAGCGGGCGATAGCTGACGCCGATCAGGTCGATGCAGGCCGCGATCCCCAGCATCAAAAGCAGCGGATAGGCAGGAAGAAATTCGCGCCCGGCGATGAGGCCGAGCAGCAGGTGGCCGATGGCGACGATCAGCAGGATGATAACCGCGCCGGCCGCCAGCGCCAGCTTGTTCGTGCGGCGGAACAGTGCGCCGAGCGCTTCGGCGCCGTGCGTGCTGGTGCGCGACAGTTCGACGAAGATGCTGCGTGAGAGGAGGCTGCTGATCTTCGTCAGCGAATTGGCGAGCTGGTTGGCGAGGCGGTAGAGGCCGGCGCCCGCCGGGCCGACGAAGCCGCCGACGATCAGCACCGCGACCTGCTGTCCCACCGAGGTGAGGCTGGTCTGGAGATTGGTGGCGGTCAAAAAGCCGACGATGCCGGGATTTTCGCGGGGCGCGTCGAGCGCCCGGCCCGCGCGCCAGTGGCCGATGCGGCCGCGCCCGACCTTCAGCGCCAGATACCAGTAGCTGATCGCGCAGAGCAGTTCGGAAAAGCCCCAGGCGATGAGGAATCCCGCGATGGTCGGCGCGAAGGCCAGCGCCAGCGCGGCGCCGATCATCCGGCCGACCGGGATCATGGTTTCGGCAAGCGCGGCGGACCCGAAGCGGTCGAACAGGCGCAGCACGCCGGTCGGGCTGGAGCGGATGGTGATCATCGTCACCATGCAGAACAGCCAGACCTGAAGCGCCATTCCGGGGCCGAGATCGAGCATATGGCCGAAGAAGAGGAGGATGCCCGCCGCGATCGCCCCACCCGCCACCGCCGAGGCGAGGTCGATCAGGATGCAGAAGCGCAGCACCCGGTTGAGGGCGTCGCCGTTCCCCGCCGCCAGATGCGGCTGGCCGTAGCGCACGACGATCTGCCAGCTGTCGAAGCTGACCAATGTCTTGATGACCTGCGCGGCGCTCAACACCAGGGCGAAGCGGCCGAAATCGGCGACGCCCAGCGTCCGGGTGACGATGGCGAGATAGACGAGGCTGAGCACCGCGCCCACGCCCTTGCCGCCCAGCAGCCATCCGGTGTTCGCCAGGATGCGCGCGAACCCGTCCCCCGCCGCGCCCGGCTTGCGCTTGAACATCACTCGCTGAACGGCCCCTCGCTGGCGTGCTGATAGCGCGCTGTAGGCCAGCGTTTCGGCCAGCGCAAACGCCGCCTTTTTTTCGGCCAGATTTCGCTCTACAGCGCGGCGATGACCATTACCAAAGCCATCATCCTGTCCGCCGGCCAGGGATCGCGCCTGCTGCCGCTGACCCGCGACATCCCCAAATGCATGATCGATTTCAACGGCCGCAGTCTGATCAGCTGGCAGGTGGCGGCGCTGGTGGCGAACGGGGTGACGGATATCGTGGTCGTGACAGGATTCCGCACCGAGCGGGTCGAGGACCATGCGCTGCAACTCTACCGCGACACCGGGGCGCGCATCCGCACCGTCTTCAACCCCTTCTTTCAGGTCGCCGACAATCTTGGCACCTGCTGGATCGTGCGGGAGGAGATGGACCGCGATTTCATCATCCTGAACGGCGACACGATCATTTCGGACGAGATCGTCGCGCGGCTGATCGCCGGGGCGACGGATGCGATCACGGTTACCGTCGATGTGAAGCCCGACGGCGACTATGACGATGATGACATGAAGGTCAGCCGGGACGACGACGGGCGGCTGCGCGCCATCGGCAAAAGGCTGCTGCCGCCCGACACCAACGCCGAGTCGATCGGGATGCTGGCCTTCACCGGCGAAGGACCGGCGATCTTCCGCAACCAGATCGACCAGATGATGCGGACGCCCGAAGGGGTCGAGCGCTGGTATCTGCGCGCCATCGACATCATCGCCAAGGGCAACCGCGTCGGCACCGTGTCGATCGAGGGGCTGGCGTGGCAGGAGGTCGATTTCCCGCAGGATGTCGAGGCGGCGACGGCGCTGACGGCGCAGTGGATGGCGCAGGGGCGTTATCGCGGCTGAGCTGCCGCAGGCGTTCCTACGAAGTTCACACCGTTGCAGGGCTTTTCGGGCCTTATGCGCCCGCGACGCGCCACCCAAGCGTCTGCGACGCGTCCCTTCCAACAGAATGGCAACAGTCCCGCGCTGCGAGCGTTCGGCGGCGGCAGGGGGGACGAGCGGTTCCGGGATCATCCGACAGGATAGATCAGAGATAATCCTACTTTGAAAGGGGGGGATAGGCTGGATGCTGATCTGGAAGTGATTGCCCTCGTCACCCCGGGCTTGACCCGGGGTCCCGCTTTTTTGAGGCTCGACGAATGACGGGGGATGATCGTCACGGCGGCCGGGTCTATATGATGGCCGATCGATATCGCGGTGCGATATATGTCGGCGTGACAGCGGATATTGTCGCGCATATATGAGCATCGTAGCGGCACTGGCTCGGACTTCTGCAGGCGTTATGGATTGAATCGCCTGGTATGGACGGAGGGGGGCGACGATATTCGCGCCTGCATCGAGCAGGAGAAGCGGATAAAGCGGTGGAAACGCAGCCGGAAATTCGATCTGATCAAGCGCGCCAATCCCGACTGGCGGGATATGTCCGACATGTTGTTCAAAGAATAGCGGGACCCCGGCTCAAGGCCGGGGTGACGAGCGCATTCTTTTTCGCTTTCCCTACAGTTATCTGTCGACCCATCCTTTCAGCCAATCCCGCACCGCCGCCATGTCGCCGTCCAGCTTGACCGCAGCACCGAGGTCCGGCTGTCCGGGCCAGCCTGCATCGGGCACCGTCACGCCGCCGCCGCTGCGGGCGCCTTCGTAGCGGGGGATGACGTGGAAATGGACGTGGGGGTCGACCATCATCAGCATCAGATAGTTGATCTTCGCATAGTCCACCGCCTCGCGCAGGGCGGCCTCGATCATAGCGGTGACGGTCTTGAGTTCGGCATGGGCGGTGGCGGGGAGGTCGCCAAAGGCGGTGGCGTCGCTCCTGGCCGCCAACACCAGCGATCCGAGCGTCGGCTGGGCGGGGCGGAGCAGGACCAGCCAATGGTCGAATTCCGCCACCAGGGTCGCGGGCCAGCCGAATTTTTCGATCGTCGCGTTCATAGCGCCGCCTCCGCCTCGTCCATCCAGCTGACGATCGGCCTGCCTGACAACGTCATGACATAAGCCTGCGCCAGGCGGACGGCGTGGACGATCAGCGAGAGGATCGTCCACCAGGCGAGCGCAATCAGGCCGATGTCGGGCCGCCCGAACAGCAGCGACACGAACAGGATCACCATATTGGGGTTGCGGCGTGCGGTGATGAGGCGGAACCAGCTGTCGAACGGCCGCCAGACATGGATGTGCATCCCGCCAAAGGAGCGCATGAACGCGCCCTCGATCAGCCGTTGCAGCACATAGCCCGCGACGACCGCGCCCATGACGAAGCGGAAATCGGCGGGCGAAAGCGGCAGGCCCCAATAGACGAGGCCGGTGCCCCAGAAATACCACCAGAAGGGCGGGTGGACGAGGTCGACGCCATGGTCGATCACATTGCCCCATTTGGACGAGGTGATGGTGCAGCGGGCGAGCTTTCCGTCGACGGTGTCGAGCACCATGAAGATGAAGCCGGCCAGAAAGCCGCTCCAGTACAGGCCCTTCGCGAACAGGAAGGTCGCCAGGATGCAGAGGGCGACGCCGATGACCGACACCATGTTGGGCGTCATCCGCAGTTGCGCGGCGATGCGGGTCAGGATGAGCGCGAGTTCGGGCCAGAGATATTTGGTGAGCAGGTCGGTGACGCCCTTGTAGGCGCCGAAATAGCTTTGCCGTTCGATCGCGCGGCGGGTGGCTGGGTTGAGGTCGCGCACCATCGGCTGTTCGAGCTTGCGCAGCGCGCGGTTGTAGAGCTTGCGCCCGTCGGACAGATCGATGATGTGCGGCGCGGCGGCGGGATCGCTGCCTTGCGCCACCTGACCGACGATCGGTGCCTCCCCCCAGGTGAAGAGCGTGCCCGGCGTATCGAGCGCAAGCCGCAGCAGCAGCGGGTCGAACGCATAGGCGAGATTGAACAGAAGTTCATGGCCCGGCGCGAGGCGGCCGCCGCTCTTGGCCGCGCTTTCCGCCATGCGGCGGTTGCGTTCGGCATTGGACATGCCCCAGATCGGCGTCGCATTGTCGCCGATCAGGCGGACGGGGCCGAGGTTGGTGGTGATCGTCTGGCTCATGCGGGCTTTCGGAAGGGTCGCAGGTGGCCTGCTGCATTGCCATGCTCGCCGCGCTTTGCAAGTCGTTCGCGCGGAGGGCAGGGCGGGATTGGGCGATATGCCCCATAGTCGGTGCTGGACCTTTGCCTATTTTTTGTTATGCGCTCCCCCACGCATGTTTTGACATCATTGAGGCTGGAACCGCGATGGCCGAATTTTCTCTGCCCAAGAACAGCAAGATCAACGGCAAGGGCACGACCCACAAGGCGCCCGAGGGGGCGACCAACGTCCGCAGCTTCAAAGTCTATCGCTATGATCCCGACTCGGGCGCGAATCCGCGCTACGACACGTTCGAGGTCGACCTCGACACCTGCGGCCCGATGGTTCTGGACGCGCTGCTGAAGATCAAGAATGAATATGATCCCACGGTGACGTTCCGCCGTTCCTGCCGCGAGGGGATTTGCGGCAGCTGCTCGATGAACATGAACGGCAAGAACGGCCTCGCCTGCACCACCGCGATCGAGGAGTGCGCGGGCAAGGAGGTGCAGATCACCCCGTTGCCGCACATGGATGTCATCAAGGATCTGGTGCCGGACTTCACGCATTTCTACGCGCAGTACAACAGCATCAAGCCGTGGCTGCAAACCGTCAGCCCCGCGCCGAGCGGCAAGGAGCGGCTCCAGTCGCCGGAGGATCGCGAGAAGCTCGACGGCCTCTACGAGTGCATCCTGTGCGCCTGCTGCTCGACCAGCTGCCCGAGCTACTGGTGGAACAGCGACAAGTTCCTGGGTCCGGCGATCCTGCTTCAGGCCTATCGCTGGCTGGCGGACAGCCGCGACGAATATACCGGCGAGCGGCTGGACGAGCTGGAAGACCCGTTCCGTCTCTATCGCTGCCACACCATCATGAACTGCGCGAACGTCTGTCCCAAGGGCCTCAGCCCCGCCAAGGCGATCGCCGAAACCAAGAAGATGATGGTCGAGCGGCAGCTGTAAGTTGGCGAGTGACGGCGTTGCCGGCGGAACCCCGCTGACCGAAGGCAAATGGACAGGCTGGGCCGCATGGTCCGACCCCGAGCCAGACACGTTCCTCCAGTCGATCGGGCGCGGACATATGCGCGCGCTCGGTCCGGCCAAGGCGCTGGTGGCGATCGAGACGCGGCAGGGGCACCGCAACCGGCTGGATACATTGCACGGCGGCTTCGTCGCGGCTTTTGCCGACCACGCCTATTTCGGCGCGCTGTGGATCATGGGGCACAAGGATCAGGTCAATGGCGTGACCATTGACCTATCGATGCAATATCTGGGCGCGGGCAAGGTCGGTCGCGATCTGGTGGCCGAAGTGGAGGTGCTGCGTGAAACCGGCCGGCTCTTCTTCCTGCGGATGCTGATTACCCAGGACGGCGAGCCGGTCGCCGCCTCTACCGCGACCGTCCGCAAGGCGCCGACTCCCCGGTGACGACTGTGCTTGCCCGCTACGACGCGCTCGTCGCGGGCGGCGAATTGCGGCCGGACCCGGACCAGCGCGCCGCGGCCGAGCGGCTCGATCGGCTGCAACGGGAACTAGAAGCGGTGCCGGCACGGGGATCGACGCTCTGGAAGCTGCTGCGGAAAGCACCCGAGCCGCCGCGCGGCCTCTATATGTGGGGCGGGGTGGGCCGCGGCAAATCGATGCTGATGGACTTGTTCTTCGATACCGTACAGGTCAAGCGCAAGAAGCGGGCGCATTTCCACGAATTCATGCTCGACGTCCACGCCCGGCTGGCCGAGGCGCGCAAGTCCGAGACGGGCGATCCGATCCCGCCGGTCGTGGAGTCGCTGGCGGACGAGGCGCGGCTGCTCTGCTTTGACGAGATGGTGGTGAACAACATGGCCGATGCGGCAATCATGTCGCGGCTGTTCACGGGCCTCATGGAAAAGCGGGTGACGATCGTCACCACGTCCAACCGTGTGCCCGACGATCTCTACAAGGACGGGCTGAACCGCCAGCTTTTCCTGCCGTTCATCGACCTCATCAAGGTGAAGCTGGACGTGCTGAGCCTCAACGGGCCGACCGATTATCGGCGCGACCGGCTGGGCGACGCGACGCTCTGGCACTGCCCCAACGGGCCGGAGGCGACGGCGGCGCTGAGCGCGGCGTTCTTCCGCCTGACCGACCATGCGGTCGAGGATCGGGCGAAGGTGCCGGCGGAGGACATCAAGGTGCAGGGCGGGCGGACGCTGCATGTGCCCAAGAGCCTGAAGGGCGTCGCCGTATTCTCCTTCAAGCGGCTGTGCGTCGAGGCGCGCGGCGCGCCCGACTATCTGGCGATCGCGCGCAAATATCATACGGTCATCATCGTCGGCATTCCGGTGCTGGGGCCGGAGAGGCGCAACGAGGCGGCGCGCTTCGTGACGCTGATTGACTCCCTTTACGAATATAAGGTCAAGCTGCTGGCGGCGGCGGATGCCTCGCCCGCGCGGCTGTATCCGGAAGGGGATGGCGCGTTCGAGTTCGAGCGGACCGTGTCGCGGCTGATGGAGATGCAGTCGGACGAGTATCTGGCGCTGGGTCACGGGCCGAAATAGCCTTCCCCCCTTTCGGGCTACCATTCATTTCACCGCAACTTTGCGCGCGCAAAAGGGGCCGGGCGCGCCCGAGGACATGCGCGCCCGGCAGGGTAGCCTTGGAGGGAAGGCTCGCGGCCAGGGTAGGAGCCGGCGAGCGACAGGCTGTGTCCGGCCTTTAATGCAATTGCGAACCAATTGCAAAGATAATTTGGGCGTGGCGGATTTCCTAGGTTGAAACCCCCCGCTGAAGGGCGTAGGCGAGCCGGCAATTCCAAATGTCACGACTTGGAGGATGACAGCATATGGCCCGTAAGAAGATCGCGCTGATCGGCGCTGGCAATATCGGCGGCACGCTCGCGCACCTGGCGGCGCTCAAGGGTCTGGGCGACATCGTCCTGTTCGACGTGGTCGAGGGCATACCGCAGGGCAAGGCGCTGGACCTGTCCCAGTGCGGGCCGGTCGAAGGCTTCGACGCGAAGATCACGGGTTCCAACGACTATGCCGACATCAAGGACGCCGATGTCATCATCGTCACCGCCGGTGTCGCCCGCAAGCCGGGCATGAGCCGCGACGACCTGCTGGGCATCAACCTCAAGGTCATGAAGGCGGTGGGCGAGGGCATTCGCGATAACGCGCCCAATGCCTTCGTCATCTGCATCACCAACCCGCTCGACGCGATGGTGTGGGCGCTGCGCGAATTTTCCGGCCTGCCGCACAACAAGGTCGTCGGCATGGCCGGCGTGCTGGATTCGGCGCGCTTCAGCCACTTCCTGGCCGAAGAATTCCAGGTGTCGGTGAAGGAAGTGAACAGCTTCGTGCTGGGCGGCCATGGCGACACGATGGTGCCGGTGCCCGCCTATTCGACCATTGCGGGCATCCCGATCCCCGACCTCATCAAGATGGGCCGTTCCACCCAGGAGCGGATCGACGCGATCGTCGCGCGCACCCGCTCGGGCGGCGGCGAGATCGTCGGCCTGCTCAAGACCGGGTCGGCCTTCTACGCGCCCGCGACCAGCGGCATCGCGATGGCCGAAGCCTATCTCTACGACCAGAAGCGCCTGCTGCCCTGCGCGGCGCACCTGACCGGCCAATATGGCGTCGATGACCTCTATGTCGGCGTGCCGGTGATCATCGGTGCGGGCGGCGTCGAGCAGGTCGTCGAGATCGAACTGGACGAGACGGCCAAGGGCTATCTTCAGGTGTCGATCGACGCGGTCAAGGAACTGCTGGTCGCCTGCAAGGGCATCGACAGCACGCTCGCCTGATTTTCAACGAACCTGCACCGTTACGCCTCAGGTAAGTGCGCAGCCTGGGGCGTAGCGCTTTTCGACCAAGTGCCACTTCCACAGAAGCAAAGGGACACCGAATGTCCATTCTGGTGAACAAGAACACCAAGGTCATTACCCAGGGGATGACCGGCGCCACCGGCACCTTCCATACCGAGCAGGCGCTGGCATACGGCACGCAGATGGTCGGCGGCGTGACGCCGGGCAAGGGCGGCACGACGCATATCGGCCTGCCGATGTTCGACACGGTGGCCGAAGCCAAGAGCAAGACCGGCGCGGACGCTTCGGTCATCTACGTGCCGCCGCCGTTCGCCGCGGACTCGATCCTGGAAGCGATCGACGCGGAAATTCCGCTGATCGTGTGCATCACCGAAGGCATTCCGGTGCTGGACATGGTGCGCGTGAAGCGCGCCCTGTCGGGCAGCAAGTCGCGCCTGATCGGGCCCAACTGCCCCGGCGTCCTGACCCCCAACGAATGCAAGATCGGCATCATGCCGGGGTCCATCTTCTCAAAGGGCAGCGTCGGCGTAGTGTCGCGTTCGGGCACGCTGACCTATGAGGCGGTGTTCCAGACCACCAACGCGGGCCTGGGCCAGACCACCGCGGTCGGCATTGGCGGCGATCCGGTCAACGGCACCAACTTCATCGACGTGCTGGAACTGTTCCTGGCCGACGACGCCACCGAATCGATCATCATGATCGGCGAAATCGGCGGCGACGCGGAAGAGCAGGCCGCCCAGTTCCTGATCGACGAGGCCAAGAAGGGCCGCAAGAAGCCGATGGCCGGCTTCATCGCGGGCCGCACGGCGCCTCCGGGCCGTCGCATGGGCCATGCCGGCGCGATCGTGTCGGGCGGCAAGGGCGACGCGGAAAGCAAGATCGCGGCGATGGAAGCGGCCGGCATCAAGGTCGCCGCCAGCCCGTCCGAACTGGGATCGACGCTGGTCGAGGTCTTGAAGGGGTAAGATAACTCCTACATATACACGCGGCCGGGCTGCACCCCGGCCGCTCTTCTCCCGTCTCCGCGACTGCACGCGGCTGGGATGGTACAAACGATGGGTTATGAAAACCAGGAATTCGAGATCGAGCGCGGCCCGAGCTGGGCGCGCGACAATTGGCCGCTCAACGATACGGACGATCTGACCGGGGCGCTGGACCCCACGCAGATGCAGGTGGCGGTCAAGGCCGCCGCCAAGAGCGCGGGCAAGGCCGTGTCCGACAGCGACGCCGTCGCCGCCGCCGATGACGCGATCCGGGCGCAGCTGCTGATCCGCACCTATCGCGTCCGCGGGCATCTCGCCGCCAATCTCGACCCGCTGGGCCTCACCAAGCGCGACCTGCCGGCTGACCTGACGCCGGAATATCATGGCCTGAACGATCCCGGCAAGAAGATCTATCTCGGCGGCACGCTGGGGCTGCAATATGCGACCGTGGCGGAGATCGTGTCGATCCTGCGCGCCAATTATTGCGGCAATGTGGGCCTAGAATATATGCACATCGCCGACGTGGAGGAGCGCCGTTTCCTCCAGGAGCGGCTGGAGGGCAAGGACAAGGAGATCATCTTCACGCCCGAGGGCAAGAAGGCGATCATGGCCAAGGTCATCCAGGCCGAGCAATATGAGAAGTTCCTGGGCCGCAAATATGTCGGCACCAAACGCTTCGGCCTCGACGGCGGCGAATCCATGATCCCCGCGCTCGAAGCCGTCATCAAATATGGCGGCCAGTCGGGTGTGCGCGAGATCGTGTTCGGCATGGCGCATCGCGGCCGCCTGAACGTGCTGGCGAACGTGATGGCCAAGGGCTTCCGCGTCATCTTCCACGAATTTTCGGGCGGCACCGCCAACCCGGAAGACGTCGGCGGATCGGGCGACGTGAAGTATCACCTTGGCACCTCGACCGATCGCGAGTTCGACGGGATCAAGGTGCATATGTCGCTGGTTCCGAACCCTTCGCACCTCGAAACCGTCGATCCGGTGGTGCTGGGCAAGGTGCGCGCGCAGCAGACCTTCCGCGACGATCTGGGCAAGCATGACCAGGTGCTGCCCGTGCTGATCCATGGCGACGCGGCCTTCGCGGGCCAGGGCATCGTGTGGGAATGCTTCGGCTTCTCGGGCGTCCCCGGTTACAACACCGGCGGCTGCGTCCACTTCATCGTCAACAACCAGATCGGCTTCACGACCAGCCCGCAATTCTCGCGCGGTTCGCCCTATCCCAGCGATGTCGCTAAGGGCGTTCAGGCGCCGATCCTGCACGTCAATGGCGACGATCCCGAAGCCGTGACCTTCGCGTGCAAGCTGGCGATGGAATATCGCCAGACCTTCCACCGCGACGTCGTGATCGACATGTGGTGCTATCGCCGCTTTGGTCATAACGAGGGCGACGAGCCGGGCTTCACCCAGCCGCTGATGTACAAGGAAATCCGTCAGCACGCCCCCGTGAGCGATGTCTATGCCGCACGGCTGAAAGCGCAGGGGGTGATCGATGACGCCTTCGTCGCCGAGCAGACCGACGGTTTCGTCGCGCATCTGGAGGAAGAGTTCGAGGCCGCCAAGAGCTATAAGGCGAACAAGGCGGATTGGTTCGCCGGTCGCTGGTCTGGCCTGCACAAGCCCGCCGATGCCGAAACCGCGCGGCAGAGCGTGGATTCGGCGATCAGCAGCAAGCTGTTCGACAGCCTGGGCAAGACGCTGACGACGGTGCCCGAGGGCCTCAATGTCCACAAGACGCTGACCCGCGTGCTGGCCGCCAAGGCGGAAATGTTCAAGACCGGCGAGAATTTCGACTGGGCGACGGGTGAAGCGCTGGCTTTTGGTTCGCTATTGTCGGAAGGCTATGGCGTGCGCCTGTCGGGGCAGGATTCGGGGCGCGGCACCTTCAGCCATCGTCACGCGGTCTGGACCGATCAGGACAGCGAGAAAAAATATATCCCGCTGTCGACCGTGCCGCACGGCCGGTTCGAGGTGCTGGATTCGCCCTTGTCCGAATATGGGGTGCTGGGCTTCGAATATGGCTATGCCTTGGCGGACCCCAAGAGCCTGGTCATCTGGGAAGCGCAGTTCGGCGATTTCGCCAATGGCGCGCAGATCATCTTCGACCAGTATATCGCCTCGTCGGAGACCAAGTGGCTGCGCTCCAACGGGCTCGTCTGCCTGCTGCCGCACGGCTATGAGGGGCAGGGGCCGGAGCATAGCTCGGCGCGTCTGGAGCGCTATCTCCAGCTGTGCGCCGAAGGGAATATCCAGGTCGCGAACATCACGACCCCGGCCAATTATTTCCACGCGCTGCGCCGGCAGATGCTGCGCCCGTTCCGCAAGCCGCTGATCATCATGGCGCCCAAGTCGCTGCTGCGGCACAAGGCGGCGGTGAGCAAGGCCGAGGATTTCCTGGGCGAAACGCAGTTCAAGCGCATCCTGTCCGACCCCAATGCGGCGGCGGATACGGAAACCAGGCGGCTGGTGCTGTGTTCGGGCAAGGTGTTTTACGACCTGGCCGACGCGCGGGACGCGGCGGGCGACACGGATGTCCAGATCGTCCGCATGGAGCAGATCTATCCCTTCGCCACCGAAGCGCTGGCGATCCGCATCGCCCGCATGACCGCCCTGGAGGAGGTGGTGTGGTGCCAGGAGGAGCCGCGCAACAATGGCGCGTGGTTCTTCGTCGAGCCCTATATCGAGGAAGCGCTGGCCAAGGCCGGCAAGGCGCCGATGCGCGCCCGCTACGCCGGTCGCAAGGCGTCCGCCTCGCCCGCCACGGGCCTGGCGTCGCGCCACGTGTCCGAACAGGGCGCGCTCGTCGCCGATGCGCTGGGTCACAGCGTCCGCACCGAAATCCGTCGCCAGAAGAAAGGCTGACAGCTCATGGCTACCGAAGTCAAAGTCCCCACGCTGGGCGAATCCGTTACCGAAGCAACCGTGGGCCAGTGGCTCAAGAAGCCGGGCGAGGCGGTGAAGGCCGACGAGCCGATCGTCAGCCTTGAAACCGACAAGGTCGCGGTCGACGTGCCCGCGCCCGCCGCCGGCGTCATGGGCGACATCGTCGCGAAGGAAGGCGACACCGTCGAGGTCGGCGCCCTGCTCGGCTATGTGAACGAGGGCGCGTCCGCCGGGGCTTCGCCCGCGCCGGCTGCGAAAGCAGAGGCCGCTGCGCCCGCGCCCGCCGCTTCGGCCCCGGCCCCCGCCGCCGAGGAAGAGGGCGAGGGCGGCAGCCTGACCCTGTCGCCGGCGGTCCGCCGCCTGGTGCTGGAGCATGGCCTAGACCCGAGCAAGATCAAGGGCACCGGCAAGGACGGCCGCCTGACCAAGGACGATGTGATGACCGCCGCCGCCGCCGGCACCGCCAAGGCCGCGGCTTCGGCCCCCGCCGCCGCCGCGCCCGCCGCCGCGCCGTCGTCGGGTCCGTCGCGCGCGCAGGAGCGGGTCAAGATGACGCGCCTGCGTCAGACGGTCGCCAAGCGCCTCAAGGAAGCGCAGAACAACGCCGCGCTGCTCACCACCTTCAACGATGTCGACATGACCGCCGTCATCGAGGCGCGGGCCAAGTACAAGGATCTGTTCGAGAAGAAGCATGGCGTGCGCCTGGGCTTCATGGGCTTCTTCACGAAGGCCGTGTGCATGGCGCTCAAGGACATTCCGGGCGTCAACGCGCAGATCGAGGGCGACGAGATCGTCTATAACGATTTCGCCGACATTTCGGTCGCGGTGTCCGCGCCCACCGGCCTCGTCGTCCCCGTCATCCGCAATGCCGAAAGCATGAGCGTCGCCACGATCGAGAAGACGATCGGTGAGTTCGGCAAGAAGGCGAAGGAAGGCAAGCTGACGATGGAGGATATGAAGGGCGGCACCTTCACCATCTCCAACGGCGGCGTGTTCGGATCGCTGATGTCCACGCCCATCATCAACCCGCCGCAGTCGGCGGTTCTGGGGCTCCACCGCATCGAGGACCGCCCGGTCGTCCGCAACGGGCAGGTCGTGGTGCGGCCGATGATGTATCTGGCGCTCAGCTACGACCACCGCCTGATCGATGGACGCGAGGCGGTGACCTTCCTGGTGGCGGTGAAGAACGCGATCGAAGATCCGACGCGGCTGTTGATCGATTTGTGAGGCGCTAGTGCTCCTGCGAAAGTCGGAGCCCAGGCTGGAGACATGCAACGAAAGCCGGCTATGTCTGTCTTATGGCGAACAGGCGCAACGGCACTCTATATCTGGGTGTGACGAGTAACCTGGCTGCGCGAGCCTATCAGCACCGCAACGGGTTGGTCGATGGGTTTACGAAAGAGCATGGCTGCACCATGTTGGTGTGGTTCGAAGCACATGACGACCTGCAGGAAGCAAGACAGCGCGAACTGCGGATGAAGAAATGGAAACGCGCCTGGAAGATCGAGTTGATCGAACGGCAAAATCCGCGCTGGCTGGATTTGTTCGAGACTGTGTTCTGACGACGCCCTGGGTTCCTGCTTTCGCAGGAACACGAGAATGAGGTGAAAGATGGCAGACTTCGACTATGACGTCCTTGTGATCGGCGCTGGTCCCGGTGGCTATGTCGCCGCGATCCGGGCGGCGCAGCTGGGCCTCAGGACCGCGTGCGCCGAAAGCCGTGAGACGCTGGGCGGCACTTGCCTCAATGTGGGGTGCATCCCGTCCAAGGCGATGCTGCACGCGTCGGAACTCTATGACGAGGCCGCCAACGGCACGCTCGCGAAGCTGGGCGTCAAGATCGATGCGATGAGCCTGGACCTGTCCACCATGCAGGGTCAGCGGGTCGATGCGGTGAAGGGCCTGACGGGCGGCATCGAGTTCCTGTTCAAGAAGAACAAGGTGACGTGGCTGAAGGGGCTGGCGACCTTCACCGGCGCCAACACCGTCGAGGTGGCGGGCGAGAAGGTGACGGCGAAGAATATCGTCATCGCGACCGGTTCGTCGGTTGCGCCGCTCCCCGGCGTCGCGGTCGACAATGCCGGCGGCAAAATCGTTGATTCGACCGGCGCGCTGGAGCTGGACAAGGTGCCCGGCCATCTCGTCGTCGTGGGCGGCGGCGTGATCGGCCTCGAACTGGGCAGCGTGTGGCGGCGGCTGGGTGCGAAGGTTACGGTGGTCGAATATCTCGACCAGATCCTGCCCGGCATGGACGGCGAGGTCCGCAAGGAAGCCAACAAGATCTTCAAGAAGCAGGGCTTCGAATATAAGCTGGGCACCAAGGTCACGAGCGCGCAGGTCGTGGGTGAGGGCGTTACGCTGACCGTCGAGCCCGCCGCTGGCGGCGCGGCCGAGACGATCGAGGCCGACGTGGTGCTGGTGTCGATCGGGCGGCGTCCCAACACCGAGGGGCTTGGTCTCGACAAGATCGGGCTGGAAGTGAACCAGCGCGGCCAGATCGAGATCGATCACGACTTCGCCACCAAGGTTCCGGGCGTCTGGGCGATCGGCGATGTGGTGCCCGGCCCGATGCTGGCGCACAAGGCCGAGGACGAGGGCATCGCCGTCGCGGAGAATATCGCGGGCCTGACCGGCATCGTGAACCATGATGTGATCCCGTCGGTCGTTTACACCAAGCCCGAAATCGCGGGCGTCGGCCTCACCGAGGAAGCGGCCAAGGAAAAGGGCGCGGTCAAGGTCGGCAAATTCCCGATGATGGCGAACAGCCGCGCCAAGACCAACCATGAGCCCGAAGGCTTTGTGAAGATCATCGCCGACGCCGAGACCGACAAGGTGCTGGGCGTGTGGATCATCGCGACGCCCGCCGGCACGATGATCGCTCAGGCGGCGCAGGCGATGGAATTCGGCGCGTCGAGCGAGGACATCGCCTATACCTGCCACGCGCACCCGACCCACAGCGAGGCGATCAAGGAAGCGGCGATGGCGGTGACGGGCAAGCCCATCCATATGTGACAGGCGCGGCGATATCGTTGCAAGAAGGGCTGCCGGGAGACTGGCGGCCCTTTTTTGTCATGGGTTGTCAGCAGCGCCGGGTCTGGCGGATCGTCGTCGAGCGTAATGTGCGGCACCGCTACGGCGTGTCACCGACACGCCGTAGGGTATTTCGATGATGGATGCGGGCCGATCCGATGGCCCCCATCGCGCGCCCTCACTGGTCGAGGAAAGAGCGCATCTTCCGTGACCGGCTGGGGTGCTTGAGCTTGCGCAGCGCCTTCGCCTCGATCTGGCGGATGCGTTCGCGGGTCACGCTGAACTGCTGCCCCACTTCCTCCAGAGTATGGTCGGTGTTCATGCCGATGCCGAAACGCATGCGCAGCACGCGCTCCTCGCGCGGGGTGAGGCTGGCGAGGACGCGGGTGACCGTTTCCTTGAGGTTCGCCTGGATCGCGGCGTCGACCGGGATGATCGCGTTCTTGTCCTCGATGAAATCGCCCAGGTGGCTGTCCTCCTCGTCGCCGATCGGCGTTTCGAGGGATATCGGCTCCTTGGCGATCTTCATCACCTTGCGGACCTTCTCCAGAGGCATGGAGAGGCGCTCGGCCATTTCCTCTGGCGTGGGCTCACGGCCCTGCTCGTGCAGGAACTGGCGGCTGGTGCGGACCAGCTTGTTGATCGTTTCGATCATGTGGACCGGGATGCGGATGGTCCGCGCCTGGTCCGCGATCGAGCGGGTGATCGCCTGCCTGATCCACCATGTGGCATAGGTGCTGAACTTGTATCCGCGCCGATATTCGAACTTGTCCACCGCCTTCATCAGGCCGATATTGCCTTCCTGAATAAGATCGAGGAACTGAAGGCCGCGGTTCGTATATTTTTTCGCGATGGAGATGACGAGGCGCAGGTTCGCCTCCACCATTTCCTTCTTTGCGATCCGGGCCTCGCGCTCGCCCTTCTGCACCATGTTGACGATGCGGCGGAACTCGCTGAGCGACATGCCGGTCGCCTGCGCGATCTCGCTCACCTCGTTGCGGATGCGATCGACCGCGCGCCCTTCGGCAGCGGCAAAGGCGGCCCATTTCTTGTCGAGCCCCTGCACCTTGTCGAGCCAGCCATCGTCAAGCTCATGGTTGACATAACGATCCAGGAAATCCTTGCGGCTGACCTTGTGCCGTTCGGCCAGGCGCAGCATCTGCCCGCCCAGCGCGGTCAGGCGCCGATTATAGGCATAAAGCTGATCGACCAGATATTCGATCTTCTGCTGATGGAACTGGACGCTCTCGACCTCGGCGGTCAGGCTCTCACGCAGCGCCTGATAATCGTCCTCGGCCTTCTGTCCCAGCGTGTCGCCATTCGCCATCGCAGTGATGCGGGCTTCCTGCGCCTTGGAAAAGCTGCGGAAAATCTCGGTGATGGTCGCGAACTTCTCCAGCGCCATCGGCTTGAGCGTCTCTTCCATCTGGGCGAGGGAGAGGGTGTTGTCCTCCTCGTCATCCTCTTCCGTCCGGCGAGCGCGGCGCTCGGTCAGCCCGTCCTCGTCCTCGTCGGTGTCGGCAGGTTCCTCCTCGGGCTCCTCCTCTTCCTTGAAGCTGGGGCCGGCGGTCTTTTCGCTGATCTCGCCATCGTCATCCTCGGCGCCTTCCTCCAGGCTTTCCGGGGCAGGGTCCTTCGACAGCATCGCGTCGAGGTCGAGGATCTCGCGCAACTGCATCTCGCCATTGTTGAGCGCGGTCGACCATTCGATGATCGCGTTGAACGTGGTCGGGCTTTCGCACAGCCCCAGAATCATCGTGTCGCGACCCGCCTCGATCCGCTTGGCGATGGCGATCTCGCCCTCGCGGCTGAGCAGCTCCACCGCGCCCATTTCGCGCAGATACATGCGGACGGGATCGTCGGTGCGATCGACCGTTTCCTTCTTCTTTTCGGTGACCAGCTTGGGACCGCCGTCCTCATCGCCGGAATCATCCTCGGCGTCGTCGGCTTCTTCCCGCTCGCGCTGGTCCTCGCCGTCTTCGCTAGCTTCCTCATTCTCGACGATGTTGACGCCCATCTCGTTGAGCGCGGCCATGATGTCCTCGATCTGGTCGGTGGACATCTGATCCTGCGGCAGGGCGTCGTTCAATTCGTCATAGGTCAGATAACCGCGCTTCTTCGCGCGCGCGATCAGCTTCTTGACCGACGCTTCGTTGAGGTCGAGCAGGGGGGCGTCGCCGCCATCCTCCCCATCGCCCGCGCCGTTACTCTTGCTGTTCGCCTTGGTCGCCATCTATTCGCCTTAAATCCGCCGCCCCATGTCGGGGCGGTGCCATGTCATATATTCTCTGCGGGCTGTGCCAGTTCCGCCAGCCGGCGATCGTGATCCGCCTTCAACGCCCGGATGCGTTGTTGTTCGGCGAAATTCTCCTCGCTGAAGTCGCTCTCGAACCGCTTCGTCGCCTCCAACAGCGCCATGTCCAGCTCCGGCCCCTGCGCCATCACCCGAATAGCCTCCTCCAGATCGCGCGCGACGCGATCCGAATCGGCGGTCATCCTGTGTGGGGTGAGTGTGAACGTGTCGGCCCGGAGCATCCCCTTGGCCCTATTATACACTTCACCTTCGCCCAATATGGTAAGGAGGGCCTGCGTTTCAACTGTTTCTTTGTGGAAGGAGCAACGGATCATCGCGGCCAGCAGGTCCGCCAGCACCGGATCGGCGATAGTGAGCCCCGCCAGCATCTCGCGATGGGGCGCGATCTGCTCGGGATGGCGCAGCAGGCTGGCGAGCGTGGCGCGCAGCAACCGTTGTTCCATCCCGCTCTGCCCGATCGCGCGGGCTTCGGTTCCGGCAGGCGGGATGGGCGGCTTCCAGTTGCCGCGTTTGTCGCGCTGCCAGCGCTGGCCCGCGCCGACGTCGCCGCGCCGCGCGGGCGCCGTATCGCGTCGCGCAAAGAAGAGCGCGTCATAGCGTTCCCGAAATTCATGGGCATAGTGGGCGCGCACGTCGGGATGCTGGATCGAATCCGACAGGGCACGGAGCCGCTGCTTGAGCGCAGCCTTCTGCTCGGGCGTGTCGAGCGGCGCGGCGGCGACCTCATGGCTCCAGAGCCGGTCGATCAGCGATTGCGCCGCGCCAAGCACGCTCTCCATCGCCGCTGCGCCCTTCTCCCGAATGAGGTCGTCCGGGTCTTGCCCGGCGGGCAGCGTGGCGAAACAGAGGCTAAAGCCTGGCTGTAACAAGGGAAGCGCCCGAGTCGCGGCGCGAATTGCGGCCTTCTGCCCCGCGCCGTCGCCATCGAAGCAGAGGATCGGCACCTCGACCATCTTCCACAGGCGTTCGATCTGATGTTCGGTCAGCGCCGTGCCGAGCGGGGCCACAGCATCGGCGAAGCCCGCCTGCGCCAGCGCGATCACGTCCATATAGCCTTCGACCACGATCATGCGCCCGGTCTGGCGGCTGGCGGGCGACGCCTTGTCGATATTGTAGAGTGTACGCCCCTTGTCGAAGAGCGGCGTGTCCGGCGAATTCAGATATTTGGGTTCGCCCGACCCCAGGATGCGCCCGCCAAAGGCGATGACGCGCCCGCGGATGTCGCGGATCGGGAGCATGAGGCGGCCCCGGAAGCGGTCGTACGTGTCGCGCCTTTTGCTTTTACCGCCATCCGGTTCGGCGCCATCCGGGTCGATCAGCAGCCCGGCTTCGACCAGCATCGGCTCGCCAAATTCGCCGAGCGCGATTTTGAGCTTGCCGCGCGAGTCAGGCGCATAACCAAAGCCGAAAGCGCGCCGGGTTGCCTCGCTGATCCTGCGCTTCGCCAGATAGGCCCGCGCCTCGCCCCCGTCGATCCCGGCAAGCTGCGCCTCGAAGAAGCCCTGCGCCGCCGCCATGGCGTCTTGCAGCCCCTTTGCCTGCTCGGCCCGCTTCGCCGCGCGCGGATCGGGCGCCGGCACGTCCATGCCGGCGGTCGCCGCCAACTCCTTGACGGCGTCCATGAACGGCAGGCCGCGATGCTCGGTCATCCAGCGGATCGCATCGCCATGCGCGCCGCATCCGAAGCAATGGTAGAAGCCCTTTTCGTCGTTGATCGTGAAGCTGGGCGTCTTCTCGTTGTGGAAGGGGCAGCACGCCTTATATTCGCGCCCGGCTTTCTGCACCTTCACCGACCGCCCGATCAGCGTCGACAGCAATGTGCGCGCGCGCAGTTCGTCCAGCCATTGCGGGGTGAGGCTCATGTCTGATCACGAAGAAAACTCCCCTCCCGCTTGCGGGAGGGGTGGGGGGAGGGCATGTCAGCGATCACGCCGACAATCTGCGCGACGACGCCATCTAAATTGCCCAACACATCGTTGTTCCAAAATCGGATGACGCGAAATCCCTGAGCCTCGATATATCTTGTTCGCTCGGCGTCGACTTCATCGCTATGCTGTCCACCATCCACTTCGATCGCCAGTTTGATGGACCGGGCGACAAAGTCGCAGATGAAAGGGCCGATCGGCACCTGCCGGTTAAATCGAACACCGCCTATTTTTCGGGCACTGATCGCCCGCCATAGAGCGCGTTCGGCGTCCGTCGCATTACTGCGCAGCGCGCGCGCTTTCATGGTGGGGCGGGCATAGCCTTTATCCATCAAACCTGAACATGCCCTCCCCCGACCCCTCCCGCAAGCGGGAGGGGAGAAGCCTTACCCCAGCGCCGCCTTCACGAGCCCGCTCGCCTTGCTCATGTCGATGACGCTGCCGTGGCGTTCCTTCAGCACTGCCATGACCTTGCCCATATCCTTGACGCTGCTCGCGCCGACCTCGGCCTTGATGCCCTCGATCGCGGCCTTCGTCTCCTCCTCGCTCATCTGCGCGGGGAGGAAGCCTTCGATCACGTCCAGTTCGGCCTGCTCCCTGGCGGCCAGCTCGTCGCGCCCGCCGCTCTTGAACATGTCGATCGATTCGCGGCGCTGCTTCGCCATCTTCTGAAGCACGTCGACGACCACCACATCGTCGTCCGGCACATTGGACGCCACGCGCAATTCGATGTCCCGGTCCTTCAGCTTGGCGAGGATCAGGCGCACGGCGGCCAGCCGATCCTTGTCGCCGGCCTTCATGGCGGTGACCTGGGCGCTTTTGATAGCGTCGCGAATCATGAGCGATCGAATCCTGTCTTTGCGGGAAAGAAGCAGATATAGCGGCAAAAGAGATTTTTAACAGACGTTGACCTTGTAGGACCACACGCCTACCTGACCGGCCGTTTAACCCGCTTCAGACGGGCTTTTAGCAAAAGCATAAGAAGGACCGCAGACCATGGCTGACGCCAAGACCCTTACCGTGCCCAAAGGAGCGACAGGGGTCGTGGTTTTCGCCGATGGCAGCGCGGTGTTCGGCCGGGGCTTTGGCGCCGTGGGCGAGGCGGTGGGCGAACTCTGCTTCAACACGTCCATCACCGGCTATCAGGAGATCATGACCGATCCCAGCTATGCCGGGCAGATCATCAACTTCACCTTCCCCCATATCGGCAATGTCGGCACCAACCTGGACGATGTCGAGGCCGATAATCCTTACGCACTCGGCTGCATCGTGCGGCAGGACGTGACCGCGCCCAGCAATTTCCGCAACGTCGAGCCTTTCGATCAGTGGATGCGCGAGAATGGCCGCATCGGCGTCGCGGGCGTGGACACGCGGGCGCTGACGCGCCTGATCCGGGTCAAGGGCGCACCCAATGTCGTCATCGCGCACGATCCCGAGGGCAAGTTCGACCTGGAGGCGCTCGCGGCCAAGGCGGCAGGCTGGCCGGGGCTGGAAGGCATGGACCTCGCCATCGAAGTCACCGGCAAGGAAAGCCGCCTGTGGAAGGACGGCGTCTGGCGGCTGGGCTTTGGCTATGGCGCGGGCGAAGCGACCGACGACAGGCCCCATGTCGTCGCGATCGACTATGGCGCGAAGAACAATATCTTCCGCAACCTGGTGAAGGCCGGCGCGCGCGTCACCGTACTGCCCGCGACAGCCACCTATGAACAGGTGATGGAGCAGAAGCCCGACGGCGTGTTCCTTTCCAACGGCCCCGGCGATCCTGCCGCGACCGGCGCGTACGCCGTCCCGGTGATCGCGGCGCTGCTGACCGAGAATGTGCCCGTGTTCGGCATTTGCCTCGGCCACCAGCTGCTGGGCCTTGCCGTGGGCGCAAAGACGATCAAGATGCATCAGGGCCACAGGGGCGCGAACCATCCGGTCAAGCGCCTGTCGGACGGCCTCGTCGAAATCACCAGCATGAACCACGGCTTCGCCGTCGATGCCGACACGCTGCCCGACAATGTGCGCGCGACCCATGTCTCGCTCTTCGACGGCAGCAATTGCGGCATCGAACTGACCGACAAGAACGCCTTCTCGGTCCAATACCACCCCGAAGCCTCGCCGGGGCCGCAGGACAGCTTCTACCTGTTCAAACGGTTCGTGGAGGGGTTGCGGTGAGCAAAGGTTGGGCCATTGGACTTGGAGTTGGCCTTCTTCTAGCGTCATCCCCATTGAGCGCTTCCATACCTTGGAGCAAAAATTTTGGAGCATGGCAGGTTTCTGGCATCTCCAGCGTTTCAGGGATTGGCGGCGATGCTTCTGTTAGCATTCAGCAACAGCAAGCCGACATCAATCTGTCTGTACGATGGAATGAGGGCGGACCAATTTGGGTTTCGGCTGAGGCTAAATCCTGTGCGCGGGAAAACGATGAATTTAAGATGGCTTATGAGGTTAGTGTCAAAAAATGGCTAGAAAGCCATAGCAAGACTGAGCAGCGCATTCTCGAAGACTTTCATACTTGGATAAATCAAATTGCATTTGTGTGCGGCGATCATAAGGACGTCGCGCGCTTTGATCTCAAGAATTTGAAGCCTGCATTGCGCTTGTTTTCAACGTGGGTGAAAGAGTAAATAAACATGCCCAAACGCACCGACATCTCCTCCATCCTCATCATCGGCGCGGGGCCGATCATCATCGGCCAGGCGTGCGAGTTCGACTATTCGGGCACGCAGGCGGTGAAGGCGCTCAAGGAAGAGGGCTATCGCATCATCCTGGTCAATTCCAACCCGGCCACGATCATGACCGACCCGGAATTTGCCGACGCGACCTATGTCGAGCCGATCACGCCCGAAATCGTGGCGAAGATCATCGAGAAGGAACGGCCGGACGCGGTGCTGCCGACGATGGGCGGGCAGACGGCGCTCAACACCGCGCTCGCGCTGTTCAACGACGGGACGCTCGCCAAATATGGCGTCCAGATGATCGGTGCCGACGCCGAAGCCATCGACAAGGCGGAGGACCGGATCAAGTTCCGCGACGCCATGGACAAGATCGGCCTGGAATCCGCCCGCTCGCGCATCGCCCACACGATGGAGGAGGCGCTGGAGGCTCTGGAGTTCACGGGGCTTCCCGCGATCATCCGCCCCAGTTTCACCATGGGCGGCACCGGCGGCGGCATCGCGTACAACCGCGACGAGTTCGTGACGATCGTGCGCGGCGGGCTCGACGCATCGCCCACCACCGAAGTCCTGATCGAGGAATCGCTCCTCGGCTGGAAAGAATATGAGATGGAGGTCGTGCGGGATCGCAACGACAATTGCATCATCATCTGTTCGATCGAGAATGTCGATCCGATGGGCGTCCATACGGGCGATAGCATCACCGTCGCGCCGGCGCTGACGCTGACCGACAAGGAATATCAGATCATGCGCAACGCATCGATTGCGGTGCTGCGTGAAATCGGCGTGGAAACAGGCGGTTCGAACGTGCAGTTCGCGGTCAATCCGAAGGACGGCCGCCTGATCGTGATCGAGATGAACCCGCGCGTGTCGCGCTCCTCGGCGCTGGCGTCGAAGGCGACCGGCTTCCCCATCGCCAAGGTCGCGGCGAAGCTGGCGGTGGGCTACACGCTGGACGAGATCGAGAATGACATCACCGGCGCCACCCCGGCGTCGTTCGAGCCGACGATCGATTATGTCGTGACGAAGATCCCGCGCTTCGCCTTCGAGAAGTTCAAGGGCGCCGAACCGCTGCTCGGCACCGCGATGAAGTCGGTCGGCGAAGTGATGGCGATCGGCCGCAACATCCATGAATCGATGCAGAAGGCGCTGCGGGGGCTGGAGACGGGCCTGTCCGGCTTCAACGACGTCGATCATCTGGTCGGCGCGCCCAAGGACGACATCGTCGCCGCGCTCGCCCAGCCGACGCCCGACCGCCTGCTGATCGCGGCGCAGGCGCTGCGTGAGGGTCTGACCGTCGCGGAAATACACAGCATCGCGAAGTTCGACCCCTGGTTCCTCGAGCGCCTCAAGGAGATTGTGGACGCCGAGGGCGAAGTGCTGGAAAACGGCCTGCCGCAGGATGCGGACGGGATGCGCCGGCTCAAATCCATGGGCTTTTCCGACAAGCGCCTTGCCTATATCGCGCTCAAGTCCGCCAATCTGCGCGGCATGGAACGCGGCATTGCGCGCGGCTCGGGCCTGATCCACGAAGCGGTCAAGGCGATGACCGGCGGCGTCACCGAAGGCGAAGTGCGGGCGCTGCGCCACAAGCTCGGCGTCCGCCCGGTCTTCAAGCGGATCGACACCTGTGCCGCCGAGTTCGAGGCGAAGACGCCCTATATGTATTCCACCTACGAAGCGCCCTTGTTCGGCGAGGCGGAAAATGAGGCGCAGCCCAGCGACCGCAACAAGGTCGTGATCCTGGGCGGCGGGCCAAACCGGATCGGGCAGGGGATCGAGTTCGACTATTGCTGCGTCCACGCCTGCTTTGCGCTCAGTGAGGCGGGCTATGAGACGATCATGGTCAACTGCAACCCGGAGACGGTCTCGACCGATTACGACACGTCCGACCGCCTCTATTTCGAGCCGCTGACGGCCGAGGACGTGCTCGAAATCCTGAGCGTCGAGATGTCGAGCGGCACGCTGGCCGGCGTTCTGGTGCAGTTCGGGGGGCAGACGCCGCTCAAGCTGGCGCAGGCGCTGGAGGATGCGGGCGTGCCGATCCTGGGCACCTCGCCCGACGCCATCGACCTGGCCGAGGACCGCGAGCGCTTCGCCGCGCTGATCGACAAGCTGAAGCTGCGCCAGCCCGCCAACGGCATCGCCCGCTCGCGCGAGGAAGCGATCGCGGTCGCCAACCGCATCGGCTACCCCGTGCTTATGCGCCCGTCCTATGTGCTGGGCGGCCGCGCCATGGAGATCGTCGACGGTCAGGCGCAGCTTGAGGAATATATCGCCACCGCCGTCCAGGTGTCGGGCGACTCGCCCGTCCTCATCGACCAATATCTGCGCGACGCGGTCGAGGTGGACGTGGACGCTCTGTGCGACGGCGACGATGTCGTGGTGGCGGGCGTGCTCCAGCATATCGAGGAAGCCGGGGTCCATTCCGGCGACAGCGCCTGCTCGCTGCCGCCCTACAGCCTGTCGGCGGAGGTCATCGCGGAAATCGAACGGCAGGCCGATGTCCTCGCACGGGCGCTTTCGGTGCGCGGCCTCATGAACATCCAGTTCGCGGTCAAGGACGAGACGGTCTATCTGATCGAGGTCAACCCGCGCGCCAGCCGGACGGTGCCTTTCGTCGCCAAGGCGATCGGCACCCCCATCGCCAAGATCGCGAGCCGCGTGATGGCGGGCGAGAAGCTCAAGGACTTGCCGACCATCGACCGCAACGCGATTGCGCATGTCGCGGTCAAGGAAGCGGTTTTCCCCTTCGGTCGCTTCCCCGGCGTCGATCCGGTTCTCTCACCCGAAATGAAGAGCACGGGCGAAGTCATGGGAATCGATAGCGATTTTGCCACCGCCTTCGCCAAGGCGCAGATCGGCGCGGGCACCATGCTGCCGACCAGCGGCACCGTGTTCGTCTCGGTCAAGGACAGTGACAAGCCGGTGGTGTTGCCCGCCGTGCAGAAGATCGCGGCCATGGGCTTCACCATCATCGCCACGGGCGGCACAGCCTCCTACCTGGAGGCGGAGGGGATCGCCGTCCAGCGTGTCAACAAGGTCGCCGAAGGTCGCCCGCATATCGTGGACAAGATCACCGATGGCGAGGTGCAGCTGATCTTCAACACCACCGAAGGCTGGCAGTCGTTGAAGGACAGCAAGGCCATCCGCACGTCCGCCCTTCGGGCCAAGATTGCGAGCTTCACGACTGCGGCGGCCAGCGTTGCGGCGGCGGACGCGATCGAGGCGCTGCGGGGCCACGCCCTTGAAGTGCGCTCGCTCCAGTCCTATTATCCCCTGTCGCACGCTTGATCCCCTGCACAGGAATGACGCTGCGGGGCGGCTCCACCCATGGGGCCGCCGAAGGGACGTTTTTGACGAAGGAAGTTTAGGGAATGGCGACCGTCGAGAAGATGCCGATGCTCCAGGCGGGCTATGAGAAGCTCAACGCCCAGTTGCGCGAGCTGAAGGCGGAGCGCCCGCTGATCGTGGACGCGATCGAGGAAGCGCGCGCGCACGGCGACCTCTCCGAAAATGCCGAATATCACGCTGCAAAGGAACGGCAGGGCCAGGTCGAGGCGACGATCGCCGATCTGGAGGACAAGCTCTCCCGCGCGCAGATCATCGATCCGACCACGCTTTCGGGCACCAAGATCGTGTTCGGCGCGACGGTGACCCTGCTGGACGAGGACGACAAGCCGATCCGCTACCAGATCGTGGGGCAGGCCGAAGCCGACGCGAAAGTCGGCATGATCTCCTACAACAGCCCGCTCGGCCGTGCGCTGATCGGCCGCGAAGTCGGTGACGAGGTCGAGGTTTCGGTCCCGTCGGGTGACAAATTCTACCTGGTCGACAAGATCGAGTTCATCTGATCGCCGTGAAGCTGCCCTCCGGCCGCCTGACCGACGGGGTCGCGGCGATCACCATCGCCATTTTCCTGCTGCTGTATCTCTCCGGCCGTATCGATGACGCCGCCATATTGGGCGGCTTCATCCCGGCCCGGTTCGGAGAGCCGGACCTGCTGGAGGGGATGGCTGCCGTTCCGGTGTGGCTGACGCCGATCAGTTGCACCTTCCTTCATGCCGGGTGGATGCATATCGGCTTCAACATGCTGATGCTGCTGTTTTGCGGTCGGCAGGTGGAGCATGTGCTCGGCTGGAGCGGGACGCTCATCCTCTACGGCGTCGGCGCCTATGCGGCCTGTCTTGCCCAATGGGCGGTCGATCCGGCATCGACCAACCCGATGGTGGGCGCAAGCGGGGCGATATCGGCGATCATCGCGACCTATTCGCTGCTCTACAGCCAGCAACAGGTGCGCCGGATCGGCCCGCTTTCGGCCAGCCTCGTGCGGTCGCTCTGGCTGGCGGCGGCCTGGGTCGCGATCCAGCTGATGATCGGGATCGCGACCGCCGGCGGCGGGGGTGGCCTTGGGCAGATCGCCGTGGCCGCGCATATCGGCGGTTTTCTCGCAGGCCTGGCGCTGACCCGTCCGCTGCTGCGCTGGCGCTTCCGCAAGAAGCCGAAGCCGGTGCATCGAACATGACCCGGCCAATTCCTCCCCTGTCTCCCGATTAGGACAGGGAGCCTCATTCCCCCGGCAGGTGCGGCTCCAGCAGCCGGTGCAGATGCACGATGACATAGCGCATCTCCGCATCGTCGACCGTGCGTTGCGCCGCACCACGCCACGCCTTTTCGGCGGAGGCATAATCGGGATAGACGCCGACCAGGTCGACCTTGCTCAGATCCTGAAATTCCAGCGTCTGCGGATTGGTGACGCGACCGCCCATCACCAGATGCATTTTGCTCATGGCGCTATCTATTCTCCTTGGGATGAGCGGCGACACTAGCAGCGCCGCATCGCGTCTCCAAGGGGGCAGGGCGGCCGACCCTATCAGCTTTGGTCGGCCGCCATGAAATTTCCGCTCAATTTTTCGGCAGGCGTGCCTTGATCGCATCGCTCAGCGCATCGACCTTCGCCGCCACCAGCGACGCGACGTCATCGGCCAGCTTCGATGCCTTGGCAGGAAGGTCCGCGCCGACCACGCTGTCCTTGGCGCCGGACGCCGTGTCGGCGGCGGCGTTGATCGCGCTGCTCGCCCCTTGCTTGACGCTCTCCGCGCCCTCGGCCGCGACCGATCGCGCCGCGACCGCCGCTTCGACCAGCTTGGACCCGGCCGTGGCCGCAAAAGCGGGAAGCGCCTTCATGGCGCGGCGGCTCTTTGGGAACATCCAGGCGACGACCGCGCCGATCGCGACCGCGCCCGCCACTGCGGCGATCGGATGTTCCTGCACGATCTGGTTTGCGCGGGCGGCGGCCCGCTGGGTCTTGTCGCGCGCGTCGCCATAGGCTTCGCTCGCCTTGTTGCGGCCGGTCTGGATCAGGTCGCTCGCGCTTTCGCGCGCCTTGCCGGTGCCGTCCTTGATGATATCGGTCGCGCTGATCGCCGCGTCATTGGCGGCTTCGCGGACACGGGTGATTTGCGAGCGGATGTCAGCCATCGTCAGTCTCCGAATGTTCGGGGGAAGTCTCGGCCAAACGAACGTATAGCCGCCGGAAAAGGTTCAGCAGCGGCCGCCGCGCGAGATAAAGGCCGAACGCGGCCACCGCCCCGCCGATCGCATAAGGCCGCTCCCGCGCCTGCGCTGCGCCTTTGGCCACTACGTCCAAGGCCGCACCCTTGACCTTGTCCTTGGCGTCCTGCTTCAGTCGCGCCAGGGAAATCCGCGCCTTGGCCGCCTCTGCACTGTCCTGCAATCGCGCACGGGCGGCGTCCGCGCGAACCACCGCGTCCCGATAGGCCTGCTCCTGCCTCATGGTTTGATCGCCTTCATCATCCGGCTGATGCTTCCCTTCGCGAGCAACCCCAGCAGCAGCACGATCAACAACCCGCCACCAACGACGATCAACGTCGCCCAGAGCGGGTCCATATGCTGCGCGAGCGTCAGGATCAGCCCGCCCAGCAGCGCGATGATGCTGGCGAACGCCAATATCAGCGCCAAGCCGCCGAAGATCGCGGCATTGCGGACCCCGGCTGCGATGATGCCGGCCCGCAGTTTCTGCCGGTCGATCTCGGCGTTCGCATAGGCGCGTCCATCCTCGATCAGGCGCGCCACGGCGCCCTTTACACTTTCGTCGGGTGCGGCGGCGCCATCGGGCGCGCCGTCCCATCGCCCGTCGGTCTGCGGCGTCGCTGCCGTCTCCGCTGGCTCGTCTGTCAATTGCCCCTCCGCCCCGCCGTGCGGGTCCATGCGTCGGTATGGGAAAGCCGGTCGTCAGGCCTTGTCGTCAGATCCTTTGGCAAGCCGCATCAGCACATAGCCGACGACCGCCGCCGCGCCGATCGCCACAGCCGGGCTCTTGCGGACAAAATCGCGCGCTTCGGTCAAAAGCTCCTCGACCTCCTTGCCGTCCAGCGTGTTCGCGGCACCAGCCACCGATTCCGCCGCCTGCCGCGCATAATCGCCATATTGCGGGCCGAGTTTGGCGTCGACGGTTCCCGCAGTGTCGGCGATCAGCTTGGCGAGGCTCTGCATCGCGGTGCCCGTCTTTTCCTTGGCGACACCGGCGGCGGACAAGGCGGTCTTTCCGGCTTGCTCCTTGATCGGATCGATATGGGCCTTCCAATCGACGGTGTTCAGCTTGTCCGCCGCCGCCTTGGCGGCCTTCTCCGCCTGCTCCTTGATGGGTGCGATCTGAGCGGTCCAGCCCTGCGCCGCTGCGCCATTTCCCGCCTTGCGGGTCGTGGCCGTCTCGACCGGAGCGGAGGTGACGGGCGCCGGGGCAGCGCTGCGCTTGACCGGGGTAGCCTTGGCGGGCTTTTCGGCGGCGGGCTTCTTGCCGCGCTTGACGGGCGGCGTTTCGGGTGTGTCGGCCATCGTCCTGATCTCCCTCTTTTCAATCCATTGCCGGCTTTCGCCCGGCAGGTCTTGCCCCCCCAATGCTTCGTGCGGGCCAAGTGTTCCGTTGCCGTTACATTTAGAAGCATCGGCATTTTTCCGCCGCGCGCAAGCCCCGCATTGCCAATCAAAGGGCTGCTGGCTAAGCGGGGCGCGCAAAATCCGGCGTCCGCCGTCGCGAAGGCATATTCCAGGGAGCGATCATGACCGCCATTCTCGATATTCACGCCCGCCAGATTCTCGACAGCCGGGGCAACCCCACGGTCGAGGTCGACGTCATGCTGGAGGATGGCAGCTTCGGCCGCGCGGCCGTGCCGTCGGGCGCGTCAACCGGCGCCTATGAGGCGGTGGAAAAGCGTGACGGGGACAAGGACAAATATCTCGGCAAGGGTGTGCTTCAGGCCGTCGCCGCCGTGAATGACGAGATTGCCGAGCAGATCATCGGCCTCGATGCCGAGGATCAGGCCGAAGTCGACGCGGCGATGATCGCTCTGGACGGCACCGACAACAAGTCGCGGCTGGGCGCGAACGCCATTTTAGGTGTCTCGCTCGCTGTATCGAAAGCCGCCGCCGATGCGCGCGGTCTGCCGCTCTACCGCTATGTCGGCGGCGTATCCGCGCATGTTCTGCCGGTGCCGATGATGAACATCATCAACGGCGGCGAACATGCCGACAATCCGATCGACTTCCAGGAATTCATGATCATGCCGGTCGGCGCGGAAAGCATCGCCGACGCCGTACGGATCGGGTCCGAAATCTTCCATACGCTCAAGAAGGGCCTGCACGACAAGGGCCTTGCCACGTCGGTCGGCGATGAAGGCGGCTTTGCGCCCAACATCGCTTCGACCCGCGACGCGCTCGATTTCATCCTCGCCAGCATCGAGAAGGCGGGATACAAGCCGGGCGACGATGTCGTGCTCGCGCTGGACTGCGCCGCGACGGAATTCTTCAAGAACGGCAAATACGAGATTTCGGGCGAGGGGCTGTCACTCTCCCCGGTCGAAATGGCCGATTATCTTGCCGCGCTCTGCGCCGACTACCCGATCAAGTCGATCGAGGACGGCATGAGCGAGGATGATTTCGAGGGGTGGAAGGCGCTGACCGACAAGATCGGCGGGACGGTGCAACTGGTCGGCGACGACCTGTTCGTCACCAATCCCGCGCGGCTCGCTATGGGCATCGGCAAGGGGCTGGCCAATTCGCTGCTGGTGAAGGTGAACCAGATCGGCACGCTGACCGAGACGCTGGCGGCGGTCGATCTGGCGCACCGATCGCGCTACACCGCCGTCATGTCGCACCGTTCGGGCGAGACCGAGGACGCCACCATCGCGGACCTCGCCGTCGCCACCAACTGCGGCCAGATCAAGACCGGATCGCTCGCCCGGTCCGACCGGCTCGCCAAATATAACCAGCTCATCCGTATCGAGGAAGAGCTTGGCGACATCGCCGTCTATGCGGGGCGCTCGATTTTCCGCTGACACCGTAACGATTCGGCTGGCCGCAAAGACGCGATTTTTCGCTTGCGGCCGGCCGAATCCTGTGATTCATCAGGGCGATGGCGCATATCGCTAAACTTCGCCTCTTGCTCTTCTCGGCCTTCGGTCCGGCGATCGCGCTGCTGCTCCTGCTTTTCTTTGCGGGCTATGTCGTGCTGGGCTCGAACGGCGTGCTGGCCTGGGGTGATTATTCACGCCAACTGCGCGCGGCCCAGGGCGAGCTGCATCGCGTTCAACAGGCGCGCGCCGAACTGAAGAACCGGGTCGATGCGCTCGACCCGCGCCGCGTCGATCCCGATCTTGCCGACGAGTTGATTCGGCGGCAGCTGGGCGTGGTCCATCATGACGAGGTGGTCGTCCCTCTCGACTGACGCCGCATTGCGTAAGCTTGTGTCGTCAGGAAAAGCCGCACCGCAATTTTGATGCACCCGTTCCGGAAGGCTCGATCGGCACTAGCATCAACACCATCAAATTACGGCTCCCACCATAGGAAATGGCGGGTTTGCGGGGTCGGTACGGTTGCAATAACTGCAACCCTGCCGCTATATCGACCTTCCTTCCTACCCACGCAAAAGGACAAGAACCTTGGCGAAACCCACAACGCCGCGTCCGACGCGCGCAAAGGCTGAGGCGGCTGCACCCGCCGCCGGCGCGGACCATAACCGGCCGCGCCCGGACACTCCGGGCGATTACAAGGCGAGCAAGGAAGAATTACTGGAATTTTATCGGCAGATGGTCCTCATCCGCCGCTTCGAGGAAAAAGCGGGGCAGCTTTACGGCCTCGGCCTCATCGGCGGCTTCTGCCATCTCTATATCGGCCAGGAAGCTGTTGCGGTCGGCATCCAGTCGGCGCTTCATCCCGGCAAGGACAGCGTTATCACCGGCTATCGCGACCATGGTCACATGCTCGCATACGGCATCGATCCCAAGGTGATCATGGCCGAACTGACCGGCCGCGAAGCCGGCATTTCGCGCGGCAAGGGCGGGTCGATGCACATGTTCAGCGTCGAGCATAAATTTTATGGCGGCCACGGCATCGTCGGCGCGCAGGTGTCGCTGGGCGCTGGCCTTGGCTTTGCACATAAATATAACGAGGATGGCGGCGTGTGCGTCGCGTATTTCGGCGACGGCGCGGCGAACCAGGGCCAGGTTTACGAGAGCTTCAACATGGCCGAGCTGTGGAAGCTGCCGATCATCTTCGTGATCGAGAACAACCAATATGCCATGGGCACCAGCGTCAACCGATCGTCGGCGGAGGACCAGCTCTACCGGCGCGGCGAAAGCTTCCGCATCCCCGGCATCCAGGTCAACGGCATGGACGTGCTCGCCGTGCGCGGCGCGACCGAAGAGGCGCTCAAATGGGTTCAGGGCGGCAACGGTCCGATCCTGCTGGAAATGAAGACCTACCGCTATCGCGGCCATTCCATGTCGGACCCGGCCAAATATCGCTCGCGCGAGGAAGTGCAGGCGATGCGCGACAAGTCGGACCCGATCGAGGGCGTCAAGAAATATCTGATCGACGCCGGCGTCAGTGAGGACGAGATCAAGACGATCGACCAGGATATCCGCAAGATCGTCGCCGAAGCGGCCGACTTCGCCGAAACCTCGCCCGAGCCGGACATGGCTGAACTCTATACCGACGTGCTGGTGGAGCAATATTGATGGGTATCGAAATCAAGATGCCGGCCCTCTCGCCGACGATGGAAGAGGGCACGCTGGCCAAATGGCTGGTGAAGGAAGGGGACGAGGTGCGGTCGGGCGACATTCTCGCCGAGATCGAGACCGACAAGGCGACGATGGAATTCGAAGCCGTGGACGAAGGCACGATCGGCAAGATCATGGTGCCCGAAGGGTCCGAGGGCGTGAAGGTCGGCACCGTCATCGCCGAAATGGCGGGCGAGGGCAGTGACGCCGCGCCAGCCCCCAAGGCGGAAGAAAGCGCGCCGCCCGCCGCCCCGGAAGCGCCCAAGAAGGCGGAGAGCGGCACGTCAAAGCTCGCCGCCGAGACCAAGGCGTCGGTCAAGGATCCCGCCATCCCCGAAGGCACGGCCTATGTGAAGACCACCGTCCGCGAAGCGTTGCGCGACGCGATGGCGGAGGAGATGCGCAAGGACCAGCGCATCTTCGTCATGGGCGAGGAGGTCGCCGAATATCAGGGCGCGTACAAGGTTACGCAGGGCCTGCTGGACGAATTCGGGGCCAAGCGCGTCATCGACACGCCGATCACCGAATATGGCTTTGCCGGCATCGGCACCGGCGCGGCGATGGGCGGCCTTCGCCCGATCGTCGAGTTCATGACGTTCAACTTCGCCATGCAGGCGATCGACCACATCATCAACTCGGCGGCCAAGACCAATTATATGTCGGGCGGCCAGATGCGCTGTCCGATCGTGTTTCGCGGCCCCAATGGCGCGGCGAGCCGGGTCGCGGCCCAGCACAGCCAGAATTACGGCCCGTGGTACGCGTCGGTCCCCGGCCTCATCGTCATCGCGCCTTATGACGCGGCCGACGCCAAGGGGCTGCTCAAGGCCGCGATCCGATCCGAAGACCCGGTCGTGTTCCTGGAAAACGAACTCGTCTACGGCCGCAGCTTCGACGTGCCGCAGCTTGACGATTATGTCCTGCCCATCGGCAAGGCGCGGATCGTGCGCGAAGGCAAGGACGTGACGCTGGTCAGCTACTCGATCGGGGTCGGCGTCGCGCTGGAAGCGGCCGAGACGCTGGCGGGCGAGGGGATCGACGCGGAAGTCATCGACCTGCGAACGCTGCGCCCGCTCGACACCGACACGGTGCTGGAGAGCCTCAAGAAGACCAACCGCATCGTGGTGGTCGAGGAAGGTTGGCCGACCTGCTCGATCGCGTCGGAAATCGCCGCCGTCGTCATGGAAAAGGGCTTCGACGACCTCGACGCCCCGGTGCTGCGCGTCACCAACGAGGACGTGCCTCTGCCCTATGCCGCGAACCTTGAGAAAGCGGCGCTGATCGATGCCGCGCGGGTGATCGAGGCGGCGAAGAAGGTGACTTACAGGTAAAAGGATATGGGCGGTTCCGGTGGGAGCCGCCCTACACCGAAATCAGGCGTTGTAGCTGCCGGTGCCGCAGGGCGAATTGGTGCCGGAAGCATTGATGTCGTTGTTGGATCGTTCGCGCACACTCATGGCTGCAACCGCAGACATTTGCGGAGTGCCGAAAAAGGCCGCCGATACCAGGGGCCTATATGTGTAATATACCTCCACGAAAATCAGTTCATTGTCCTTGGTTGCCGCGATCTTGCGACCAGTGGCGCCTATGCCCGCCGTGCCCAGATCCGTGTTCACCGCATAGGGAGAGTCTTTAACGAGCGCGCCTGTGCATCGTTGCCAACGTACCCGCTGGTTCGTGACGTTGCCTGAGCTGTCGGTCATGGGACGCACGCTGGACACGATGATGCGGCCACGATTGCGCAGATCGATGGTGTCGCCCAAGATCTTGACGCCGCCCAGTGCATCGGTCACGTCGTTGTTGCTGATGCTGAGGCGGATACGCGACACGCTGTCGGCTGTCAGAGTTGCGATATCGCCCAGTTTCTGGGACGTGTAAGCCATGTTGGCCGCCTCCATGCCATACATGGTAAGGCCAACCAGCACAGGAAGCGCGAGAGCGAACTCGACCGCCGCCATTCCCGTTCGGTCGCGCCGCAGCCGGCCCAATAGGGTATCGCTTGTCATCATGCCTTGCACTTTGGAGTGGGGACTGTCTGAATCTCATAGGGCTGTCGGCGCATCATCGTTGACGCCGTCATCGTCACCGAGTTGCCGATCCCGATGAAACGGAACAGCGGCAAAATTCGGTTGTAGGTCACGGTCGTATTATACCGAACGATGTCGTCCGCGCCGCCAATGCCGTTCAGGCCGGTGCTGGGAACATTGCGCGTCCCACTATTATCGACATCTTCCCAACAGTCGCCGCTGTCGAGTGTGCCATTGCCGTTGGTGTCTTTCGTCAGCCGTTCCAGAACGTTGATATTGCTATACTGAAAATAGCTGCTCTTCGATGTGTTGATTGTGGCATTGGGTGCGATCCGCTTGATCGTCGCTTCTATGTCGGCCTCGACCGCCGTGCTATCGACGGTCTGCACAGTCGACAGCCTGCTCGCCCGTTCAAGCGCGCCCAGCATGATCGAGCGAACGTAGATCTGGTAGCCCATCTCCAGGCCGCCGAACAGAAGCAGCAATAACGGCATGAGAATCAACGCGAATTCCGGCACGGATGCCCCTCGCGCGTCCTCGGCCAGCAGCCGGTGCAGGAGGCGATCCTGCGTCACTGCGAAAGCCTCAGCGACCCGATATTCTCGCCGATATCGCGGAACACGTTGTTCAACTCGGCGCTGTCGTCAGCCTTGTAGGCGAATTCAGGATTGGTCGAGTTCGTGGAGGATGAACAATCAATCAGATCTTGGCTCAAGGTCGAGCCGGAACTGAATGAAATGGTGTATATCTTCGCATCCATGTTTTTTATGGCTGTGCACGTCAGCAGCATCCGTGCGGTGTGATTATCATCGCTCAAATCAGGATCACCGTTAGTCGTGACGCGTCTCCACGTCCATTCTTGAGCATAAGCGCCATAGCCATAAGCCTTCGCGTCCATGTTGCCATCTGTCATGAGGATAACGTAGCGGCTTACCGGGAATGTTCGATAGAGGGTGGGGTTTTCTGATGCCCAGTTTCCGCTACGTGACAACAGTCGTGCTGCCCATAATATTCCAAGATCAAGGTAGGTGCCGCCATTGGCGACAAATCCCTGATTGAAGGCGAAATAATTGTTGAAATCGGTTGTCGTCATCGTTTGCATTTCGCGCATAGGCTTCGGGCAGGCATATTGCGGGCTACCGGTCGATGCATCGGCTCCGACTTTCACCGGGTCGGCCACCGTCCATCGGGTCGCGGTGGAATTTGGCACAGTATTGAAAAGCAGGTCATAGGCGGTGGAGGGTATGGTACTGGACGTCGATGTAATCGAGTTACTGGTACTCTGCTCCTCAATGCATCCGTCCCATGTATTGGCTAACCAAGTCGTGTCATGAGCAACAGAACTGTTTGTCCTGTCCAACGTGCACGTCACAACGCCCCTGCTAGAGAGGCACGTCGTTTCGCGGTAGGTGCCTGTAGTGTTGAACCATCCAGGCTGACGGGCATAAAGCGTGGTGTTCGCGCTTCCTTTGCTAAAGCCTGCATTGACCATTTGTGAGAAGGGAATGATAGCCCAGCGTATACGCTTACGTTTGCTTTCTTCTGTCAGATTAAACTGCGATTCGATCGTCGCCATTTGCGATTGCAAGTTGGCGAGCGCGGTGCGTAGTCCTTGCATGCGCGAGATGTTGACGCCGCCGCTTGTTTCTTCATCAATATAGGTGACGGTCCTGCCATCGACTGTCATCGTCTTTTTTCGACCCGACGTGTTGGCGTAAGACGAACATTGTGAAGCGTCCCGCTCTGGCTTGCACGCCATCGAGCCAGTCACGTCGAGCACCAACACGATGTCGATGTTGGCATAATCGTTCCGCGCGGTGCACGTCGCAGTCGCCGTCATCGTATTTTTGCCGAACAGGCGCATCACCACGGTGGGGACGGTGGTCGTGACGGTCAGTTGCAACGTATCGTTCGCGCCCAGTGTGGGATTGACGCTGGTGGTCGGGCTCAACGCCGATCCAAGATAGGCGTCGGGGAAGTTGAAGCCGACATATTTGCGGACTTCATCGCGCACGGCATCGCTCAGAACACCGCTCGATCCCATAACCTTGCGTCCCGCCAGAACGCCAGCGTCGCACGCCTGCTGGAGACGGGTTTGGGCGAGATAGCCCCGGCTGATGTCGACCGCGCCGCCGACCATACCGGCCAGAGGCACCAGCGCAGCCGCGATGATGGCGATCGTATTCCCCGCCTGGTTCTTCCCCAGCCGCGTCATAATGCCGCAAAAATGTTCGATCGTCTTGCCCATCGCCTTGCAATCACCCATGTCGCGCCCGACACCCCCCAGTTCCGGGTCAGGCAACTTGCCGCCTATGCGGGCGGACCGGTTAGAATCTGTATGAGGAAGATGGTTAAAAGACCGATAACCACCCTGGACGTGGCGCGGCTATGCTGAAGCCGGACGTGCTGCCGCCGCTTGCCGCGTTGCTCTCCGCCCATGCCGGGGGGCGGGCGGAGCGGCATCGGGCGGTCTGGGCGTTCGATGCGCGGTTGGCGCAAGTCGCTCGCACGACCAGCGAACCCCGGATCGGGCAGATGCGGCTCGCGTGGTGGAATGAGGTCATTGACGACCCGACCGGGACCAAAGGGCGGGGCGAGCCGGTGGTCGATGCGTTGCGGGCCAGCGGGGCGATGGCCGCGCCGGGGCTGGCGGCGATGATCGACGGCTGGGAGGTTCTGGTGGTCGAGCCGGAGATCGATGCGGCGGCGCTCAGCGACTATGCCGCCGGGCGGGGCGGGGGGCTGTTCCGGGCGCTGGCCGATGTGGCGGAGGCTCCGGCCTGGCTTGACGCGGCTGGGGCGGTCTGGGCGCTCTGGGATCTGGCGGGGCATGTGGGAGACGCGGCGCTGGCGAAGGCGGCTCTGGCGGCGGCGCGGGACAGGGTGCGGGCGGTCGGACATGCTGGCTGGCCGGGTGAGTGGAGACCGCTGCGGATCGCTTTCACGCTGGCGCGGCAGGATGTGCTGGCCGGGCGCGGGGCGCCGCTGGGCATGCCGCGGTCGCTGGCGTGGCGGTTGCTGCGGATCGCGCTTGTCGGGCGGTAGGGGGTCGGGATAGGCTTGCTCCTTAGGAGGACGAGGCATGGGACGATCTCTGGCGGCGGGCATGGCGGCGTTGTTGCTGGTCGCGGGCGGTTTGTTCTGGTGGCAGGGGCGCGCCAGCCAGCAGCCCATCCCCCAGCTCGCCACCGCGCCGGCGCCGCCGCCTGCCATCGAGCCGCTGCCTGAGGGCGACTCGGACGCGGTCGGGGAAGCGCCGCCGATGCCCGGCGAGGCGAGCCCGCAGAGCCGGGAGGAGAAGCGCTTCGCCCGCTACGATCGCAACCGCGACGGCGTCATCACCCGGATCGAGATGATGGGGAGCCGCACCAAGGCCTTCAAGGCGCTGGACAAGGACGGCGACAACCTCCTGTCCTTTGAGGAGTGGGCGGCGGCGACGGCCGACCGCTTCGGCGGGGCGGATGCCGACAAGGACGGCAAGCTGACCCCGGCGGAGTTCGCGACCACGGCGCCCAAGCGGGCGGCCAAGCAAAGGTGCAAGTGCTGAAGCGTCGCGTCCCGGTTCTCGACAGGCTCGAACCGAACGGGGGTTGGGTGGTCACGCCAGCGCCATTTCCCCCATCCATTCGCCGAAGGAGGCGCGCGCCCGCGCGGTATAGGCTTCCTTGCGGCTCTTTTTCTTGACGTCGGTGAGCGGCGGGAAGAGGCCGAAATTGACGTTCATCGGCTGATAGTCGGCGGTTTCCACATTGCCCGTCACATGGCCGAGCAGCGCGCCGAGCGCCGTGTCGGCGGGGGGCGGCGCGAGCGGTTGGCCCAGCAGTTCCGCCGCGGCGAAGCGTCCGGCGAGGAGGCCGATGGCGGCGCTCTCGACATAGCCTTCGCAGCCCGTCATCTGGCCGGCGAAGCGGATATGGGGCGCGCTTTTGAGGCGCAGCGTGGCGTCGAGCAGCTTGGGGCTCTGGATGAAGGTATTCCTATGCAGCCCGCCCAGACGCGCGAACTCGGCATTTTCAAGGCCGGGGATGGTGCGAAACAGGGCGACCTGCGCGCCATGTTTGAGCTTGGTCTGGAAGCCGACCATGTTCCAGAGCGTGCCGCTGGCATTGTCCTGCCGCAACTGCACCACCGCATAGGGCCAGCGGCCGGTGCGCGGATCGTCGAGGCCCATGGGCTTCATCGGGCCATGGCGCAGCGTTTCGGGACCGCGCGCAGCCATCACCTCGATCGGCATGCAGCCCTCGAAATAGGGGGTGCTGGCCTCCCACTCCTTAAATTCGGTCTTTTCGCCGTCGATCAGCCCCTTGACGAAGGCCTGATACTGGTCCTTCGTCATCGGGCAGTTGATATAATCCTTGCCCTCGCCGCCGCCGGGGCCGACCTTGTCCCAGCGGTTCGCCATCCAGCATTTGTCCATGTCGATGCTGTCGCGGTGGATGACGGGCGCGATCGCGTCGAAGAAGGCGAGATGCTCCATCCCCGCCGCCTGCCCGATGCTGGTGGCGAGCGCCGGGGCGGTGAGCGGGCCGGTGGCGACGATGGTCATTCCCTCGGTCGGCAGCGTGTCGATGCGTTCGCGCACGATCTCCACATTGGGGTGGTCAGCAAGGGCGCGGGTGACGCCTTCGGAAAAGACATGGCGGTCGACGGCGAGGGCGGAGCCGGCGGGCACCTTGGCGGGCTCCGCCTCAGCCATGATGAGCGAGCCCAGCCGCCGCATTTCCTGATGCAGCAGCCCCACGGCATTCTTGTCCGCGTCGTCGGAACGGAAGCTGTTCGAGCAGACCAGTTCGGCAAGCCCGTCGGTCTGGTGCGCGGGGGTCGTGTCGCCGCTGCCGCGCATTTCGGACAGGCGCACGCGCACGCCCGCCTGCGCCAGCTGCCACGCCGCTTCTGTGCCGGCAAGGCCGCCGCCGATGATATGGACCTGATGATGGGGCACGATGATCTTTGGGTCTCTTGACTGTTACCGGGTCCGCGCAGGTGGCGCATCGCGGCGTTCGGGGCAAGACTTAGCGGATCGGCGGCGGGTAGGACAGGGGTGGTTGAGCGGGTTTTGGGTGCTGTGAAGGCTGCGAAGTATACAGTGTGGCAGAGTTTGAAAATGCGTGGGGAAGGGGTTGGCGAGGGGACTTTGCAATAGGAGATTTTTTGCGAAGTGGGAATACGGCGCCGCTGCTTTAGGTCCCTGCCCATCGGGATGGCGGATCATGGATATTTGTTACCGCAATATCCGTTCCAGCTATGTTTATCTTGGGCATGGTCACGATCTGCTTTTGACGACGAGCAATTCGACATGCAATATATCTGGGTTTATCAAGAAAATAAAAGCCTATTAACGCACTCGCATAACGTCCGCCGCTGAGAGACCATAACACTCCAGCTTTATCCATCGCATGTGCGAATTCCGGAGAGATAAAAACAAAGCGATTCCCAAGCAACTGGAAGGCCGCACTTTCTTGATATGGCAAAGCCCGCAATGACGATTTTTCTTTATTATTTACGTAGCTAAACCGTTGCATCGGAGAGCCCGGCAAATCACCTCGGGGATCTTCGACCCAATAGGGTTTTTTCTCGCTCTTCTCCCAATCGACCAAGTCGTAGCGATTATAGATATGCCACAACCAGTGCTGCCCCTCGACTACCGCGCCGCCGCCCAGTCTTTCGGGATCGTCACCATGTGGTCTATCGCGCACGTCGCAGTCGCGCAGCACCATGCCGACCGGGAAAAGCTCGGACTTGGGGATATCAAACGCATCGATCACTTTTTTCATCCGCGGCCCGACGATGAACGCCCCGTAAAGGGTCGAAAGAGCGCCCAGTTCCGGGACGTCCTCCGCCTGCCCAACCGTGGTGTAGGCATAAACCTTATCGGGCATCAGATGGGCGATCGAGCCATGCGCGATTTGATTGAACAACGGCGGCCAGTCGAACTGCTGACTGCCCCATTGTGGCGTCGTGGTGAGGACGCTATTGTCGATCATCGCCTCCTGGCGGCCTACCCCCGCTGTCAGTTCGAGCAGCGCGTCGATCGGCGTTGTGCAGTCGAGCGACGGGATTGCGCCCTTAGTCCGGTCCGTCATCGCGCACTACCCGTTTATGATCCGCCGCCGAGCGGGAGCATATTCCTGGGAAGGCTGAGAGCCAAGCCCTGCCGTCTGAACTGGGCTCCTGCTTTCGCAGGAGCACGTCAGCTTTTGGACTGAATCTCGCGGGAGACAGAGCGCCCTCATTCGGCTGGAACGGTCACGCCCTCCGAGCCGCGCGCCCCATGATAAGCCCCCTCGTCCAAAATCCCCTCGCGCTTTGCGACGATCACGCCGACCAGCACCTGGCCCGCGACGTTCACGGCCGTGCGGCCCATGTCGAGGATGGGGTCGATGGCGAGGAGCAGGCCTGCGCCTTCGAGGGGGAGGCCGAGCGTCGAGAGGGTGAGCGTCAGCATCACGGTCGCGCCGGTGAGGCCCGCTGTCGCCGCCGATCCCAGCACCGAGACAAAGACGATCAGCGCATAGTCGATGGCGTGGAGGGGTATGCCGTAAAAGCCCGCGACGAAGATCGCCGCCAGCGCGGGGTAGATGGACGCGCAGCCGTCCATCTTGGTGGTGGAGGCCAAGGGGATTGCGAAGGCGGCATAGCCTTTCTCCACCCCCAGCCGCTCGGTCACGGCTTCGGTCACGGGCAGGGTGCCGACCGAGGAGCGCGAGACGAAGCCCAGCTGGATCGCCGGCCATGCCTTGGCAAAGAAGGCGGCGGGTTTCAGGCCATTGGCGATCAGCAGCAGCGGATAGACGACCAGCAGCACCAGTGCGAGACCGAGATAGATGGAGGCGGTGAAGCTGCCCAATTGCGCCAGCGCGCTCCAGCCATAGGTGGCGATCGCGGTGCCGATCAGCGCGGCCGACCCGATCGGGGTCAGGCGGATGACCCAGCCCAGGATCGCGCGCACCACGGTCAGCAGGGACCGGACGAAGGCGAGGAACGGCTCGGCCTTCTCGCCCACTTTGAGCGTGGCGAGGCCGACCGCGATCGAGATGACCAGCAGTTGCAGGATGTTGAAGGAGACGGTCGTGGTGATCGCGCCCGTATCGCTGGTCTTGCTGCCGGCGGAGAGGGCGAGGCTGTTGCCGGGGACGAGACCTTTGAGGAAATCGAGCCAGCCGCCGATCGAATCGGGCTGCTTGGCGGAGAGCGCGGCGGTCGAGACACCGACGCCGGGCTGCACGATGACGCCGATCGCGATGCCGATGGCGACCGCGATCAGCGCGGTGATGGCGAACCAGAGCAAGGTCTGCCCGGCGAGCCGCGCGGCATTGTCGAGCGCGCGCAGATTCGCGATCGACGCGACGATGGCGGCGAACACGAGCGGCGGCACGATGGCCTTCAGCAGCGAGACGAAGATCGAGCCGACCGTCTCGAGCGTGGTGGCGAGCCAGTTGAGGTCGCCCTCCGGCCCCGCGCCGATCTGCCGCGCGAGAAGGCCAAGCAGGAGGCCGACGACCATGCCGGCGAGAACCTGAAATCCGAAGCTGCGATAGTTGAGGGCCATGATCTTCTCCGGGCGACCGGGGCATCATATCGGATGCGGGCCGGGCGATTGCGCGCAAGCAATTCTATCAAGGGGTGCAACGCGGATGAGGTGGCCCTCTTTCCAGCGTCCGTCCTGCTGCAAACGCATTGGCGGCGTCAACCCGCTATGCCAGATTGCGGGCAAGACAGGGAGGCGGCGAATGATGATGCGGGGCATAGTGGCGGGCGTGGCGTTGATGGCGGCGCAGGGGCAGGCGCTGGCGGCGGCGGACGCGGGGGAGGCGAAGGCGATCCTGATGCGCTCCATCGCCTATCGCACGGTCGGAGGGGCGGGCGAGGTGCCCAAGCTGGCGGCCTATTATGCCGGGTTGCTGAAGGCGGCGGGCTTTGCCGAGACGGATGTCGTCGTGACGCCGATGGGAGAGACGGCGACGCTGGCCGCCACGATTCCAGGGAGCGATCCCAAGCTCAAGCCCATCGCGCTGATCGGCCATATGGATGTGGTGGCGGCGAACCGCGCCGACTGGACCCGCGATCCCTTCGTGCCGGTGGAGGAGAATGGCTATATCTTCGGGCGCGGGGCGGAGGATAATAAATATGACGTCGCGATGATGGTCGCGACCATGGCGCAGCTGAAGAAGGAGGGATGGAAGCCGCGGCGGAGCGTCATCCTGCTGCTGTCGGGCGACGAGGAAACCGCGATGGTGACGACGCGGGCGCTGGCGAAACAATATAGGGATATCGAATTGCTGCTGAACGGCGATGGCGGGGGCGGCTTGCTGAACGAGGCGGGGGAGCCGGTGCTCTACACGCTTCAGGCGGGCGAGAAGACCTATGCCGATTTTGAGATCGGCTTTACCGATCCGGGCGGGCATAGCAGCACGCCGACGCCGGGCAATCCCATATACCGGCTGGCGAAGGCGATCGACCGGATCGCGGCCTATCAGTTTCCGCCGATGCGGAATGAACTGACGCGGGTGTCGCTGTCGCAATCGGCGGATCGTATCGGGGGTGAAGTGGGGGAGGCGATGCGGCGCTATGCGGCAAGCGGTGATCCGCAATCAGCGGCCCTGCTGTCCGCGCGGTCGGAATTTGTCGGGCAGGTGCGGACCACCTGCGTCGCGACAATGGCGCAGGCGGGCCATGCGCTGAACGCGCTGCCGCAAAGCGCCAAGGTGCAGGTCAATTGCCGCATCTTTCCCGGGGTCAAAATCGAGGATGTGAAAGCGCAGCTGGTGAAGCTGGTCGCCGATCCGGGCGCGACCGTGACGACGCTGGGCGATCCGGTGGCGAGCGACGCTTCCCCGCTGCGGGCTGACGTCATGACGGCGGTGCGCGATGCGGTCGCCGCGCGCGCGCCGGGCATAACGGTCATGCCCGGCATGTCGGCGGGCGCGACCGACAGCCTGCATTTCCGGGCGCTGGGCGTGCCCAGCTATGGCGTCGCCAGCCTGTTCATGAAGGCGGAGGACGGGTTCGCCCATGGCCTCAACGAACGGGTGCCGGTGGCGGGCATCGCCGGCGCGCTTGACCAGTGGGACAGTGTGATCCGGGCGCTCGCCCGGTAGAGGCGCGGACTTACACAGGTTATCGTCGTCGCTCTTTACCGTCGCTCCGCTGGAACGGGCGGCGGCGGGCGATGGTTGCCCCGCCATCCACATCAAGGAGGCAGGCATGGGCGACACCATGACGCCGGCGCGCGACGACGCGCCGGCCAGCACATCCAAGCATCGCGACGAAGCGGCGGCGGTCGCCAGCGGACCGGGCGACAGCGTCACCGCCAAGACCGTGACCATCAACCGGCCGCGGCAGGCGCTGTACGATTATTGGCGCACGCTCGAAAATCTTCCCGCCTTCATGGACAATGTCGAGGAAGTGCGCGCGCTGGGCGGCGGGCGCTATCATTGGGTGGTGAAGGCGCCGGCGGGTGCGACCGTCGAGTGGGTCGCCCGGATCACGCAGGATGTGCCGGGCGAGACGATCGCCTGGGAGTCCGAGGATGGCGCGGACGTGCCCAACAGCGGCCGCGTCGATTTCCGCGATGCGCCGGGCGGGCGCGGCACATGGGTGACGGCGACCATCGCCTATGACCCGCCGGCAGGCGTGATCGGCAAGATCGTCGCCAAGCTGTTCCAGCGCGAACCCGCCATCCAGGCCCGGCGCGACCTGCGCCGCTTCAAGCAACTGATGGAAACCGGCGAGATCGCCACCAGCGCGCGCACGCTGCGCCAATTGGCAGAGGAGATGGACTGATGCGCGCATTGACATGGCATGGAAAGCACGACGTCCGCGTCGACACGGTGGACGACCCTGAGATCGTCAATCCGCGCGACGCGATCATCAAGATCACATCGACCGCGATCTGCGGGTCCGATCTGCACCTCTATGACGGCTATATTCCGACGATGAAGGCGGGCGACATATTGGGCCATGAATTCATGGGCGAAGTGGTGGAGACCGGCCCCGGATCGACGTTGCAGAAAGGGCAGCGGGTCGTCGTGCCCTTCACCATCAGCTGCGGCAGCTGCTTCCATTGTTCCAAGCATCAATATTCGGCATGCGACAACGGCCTGCCCGCCGACAATCAGGATATCGCGCAGGCCGCCTATGGCCAGCCCATGGCGGGTCTGTTCGGATATAGCCACATGACCGGCGGCTATGCCGGCGGCCAGGCCGAATATGTGCGCGTGCCCTTCTCCGACGTGGGGCCGATCGTCATTCCCGACGGGATAGAGGATGACAAGGTGCTGTTCCTGTCCGACATCCTGCCGACCGGCTGGATGGCGGCGGAGAATGCGCAGATCGAGCCGGGCGATACGGTGGCGGTCTGGGGTTGCGGCCCGGTCGGGTTGTTCGCGGTGCAGTCCGCATTCCTGATGGGCGCGGAGCGGGTGATCGCGATCGACCATTTCCCGCACCGGCTGGAGCTGGCGAAGCGGTTCGGCGCGGAGACGATCAATTTCGAGGACAGCAAGACTTACGATGCGCTGATGGAGATGACCGGCGGCATCGGGCCGGACGCGTGCATCGATTGCGTCGGGCTGGAAGCGCACGGCTTTTTCGCCGACAATGTGTGGGACCAGATCAAGGTGTCGACCTTTACAGGCACAGACCGCACCCACTCCATCCGGCAGGCTATCCTGGCGTGCCGCAAGGGCGGGCGGGTTTCCATGCCGGCGGTCTATGGCGGCTTCGTGGACAAGTTTCCGCTCGGCGCGTTCATGGAGAAGGGGCTGACGCTCAAGACCGGGCAGACCCATGTGCAGCATTATATGCCCGGCCTGCTCAACGCGATCATGGAGGACAAGGTCGATACGACCTTCCTCATCAGCCACCGGATGCCGCTGGAGCAGGCGGCAGACGGATACCGGCTGTTCCATGACAAGCAGAATGAATTCACCAAGATCGTGCTGAAGCCCGGCATGGATCTGGCCGCCTGAGGAGAGACATATGGCGAACCCATTCGCGATCGTCACCGGCGCGTCCACCGGCATCGGATTTGAACTGGCGCATCTGGCCGCGCAGGCGGGCTATGACCTGCTGGTCGTGGCGGACGAGCCGCTGATCGAGGCGTCGGCGCAGGCGTTTCGGCGTCATGGCACCATGGTCGAAGCGCTGGAGGCAGACCTTTCCACCATCGACGGCGTCGATCGGCTGCTGGCCGAGACCGGCGGCCGGCCGGTCGATCTGCTCTGCGCCAATGCCGGGCGCGGGGTCGGCCATGGGTTCATCGAGCAGAACCCGGCCGATTGGCGGCGGGTGATCGATACCAATATCACCGGCACCCTCTATCTGCTTCAGCCCGTGCTGCGGCAGATGGTGGCGCGCAACGCCGGCAAGATCCTGATTACCGGATCGATCGCAGGCTTCATCCCCGGCGCGTTCCACGCGGTCTATAACGGCAGCAAGGCGTTCATCGACAGCTTCGCCGACGCCATCCGCAATGAGGTGAAGGATAGCGACGGCGTCACCATCACGACGCTGATGCCCGGCGCGACCGAAACCGAGTTTTTCGAGCGCGCGGATATGCTCGACACCAGCGTCGGCCAGGCCAAAAAGGATGATCCGGCCAAGGTGGCAAAGGATGGCTGGGACGCGCTGATGGCGGGGCAGGCGCATATCGTATCGGGATGGAAGAACAAGCTCCAGGCCGCCGCCGCCCATGTGACGCCCGCCGCCGTGCTGGCGGAACGGCATCGCAAGATGGCGGAACCCGGCACGGCGGACAGTTGAGCGGGGCGCATCCTTGGCCGTGATTTGCCGCGACTAATCTTTGTTAATGCGATTGTGCGGAACGGCCAGGGCGGCTGCCGGATTATCCTGTCAGACATATTGAGAGGTTACCCCGTGGCGACACAGCTGAATTTTGAAGGCTCGCAATTCCTTCGACAGGATTTCCAGGAGGAACTGAGCCGATGGAACCGACAGCGGCTTGGCCCCCAATTCCCCGACGCGCTGACCGCCAAGCGGTTCGAGGCCGACCGGCGGATGCTGCGGCTGGAACATGGGTTCATCGAGGAACTGCGCGCTGTCGTTCGGGCGGAAGCCGCTGCCGCGCCGACGGATGCGGATGGCTTCATCGCCTGGTTCGAGGAGTTGAAGGCCAGCGGTCCGGGGCAGCATGACCGGCTTTTCCCATGGCTCGCCGACCAGGCAAGCCGCGACGAGATACGGTGGTTTCTTTCGCAGGAAGCCGCGGGCGAGGCCGGCTTCGACGATCTGGTCGCCTTCACTCAGGTCAAGCTGCCCAACCGCGCCAAGATGGAGCTGGCGCGCAACTATTGGGACGAAATGGGGCGCGGCAATATCAAGGGGATGCACGGCCCCATGCTGGGGCAGCTGGTCGCGATCCTCGATCTCGACACGCGCATCGAAAACACGGTCTGGGAAAGCCTGGCGCTCGCCAATGCGATGACGGCAATGGCCTCATGCCGCCATTATGCCTGGCACAGCGTCGGCGCGCTCGGCGTCATCGAGCTGACCGCGCCGGGTCGATCGGCGCACACCGCGCGCGCGCTGCGGCGGATTGGCCTGTCCGACAGCGAGCGGCGTTATTTCGACCTTCATGCGGTGCTCGACATCAAGCATAGCCGCGACTGGAACGACGAGGCGATCCGGCCGCTGGTCGAGGAAGACCCGCGCCGGGCGACGGCGATGGCCGAGGGTGCGCTCATCCGCCTGCGCTGCGGCGAACGCTGTTTCGATCGCTATCGCGCGCGGTTCGGGATAGGCTGATGCGCGGGACGCCCCATATTTTACTGGTCGAGGATGACCCCCGGCTCGCCGCGCTGATCGTCGAGTTGCTGGAGGCGGCGGACTATGCCGTCGACGGCCCCTATGCGACTTTGGCGGAGGGTGCTGCCGCGGTGGCGCATCGCTTGCCCGGCGGCGCAGTGCTCGACGTGCGACTGGCGGACGGGGACGCGGGTTTGCTGGCGGACGATCTCGACAGCTACGACATACCGTATCTCTTCTGCTCGGGCGCGGGGGAGCACCCGGTCCTGGCCGACCATCCTGATGCGCCGCTGCTGCTGAAGCCTGCGATCGGAACGCGGTTGGTGACGATGCTGGACGCCGCGTTGGAAAAACGGGCGCTGCACTGACCTGGATCAGTGCGAGCGGCGGAACCTTGCCAACGGCCGCCGCTTATTTTTCGAACATGGACGAGGAGGATGCAGTGTCCGACAGATTGCGTAGTGTCAGGGCTGTGAGCAACAATGATGCCGAGGGCGGCGACGCAACGGCGCTGTTCTGTCGCGAGGAAGCGGCGCGGCGTCGCGCCTGGCTCGGCCTAGACGGCCAAGCCGAGGCGGAGAAGCCTCTGTCAGGCAGCCAGCGCGCTCGGCATTGAAGGCAGGAAGGTCGCGCGGGCGGTCTGGAGACACTGGTCGAGGGACGGCCCGCCGACATGGGCTTCGGTCCCGTCGCTCATACGGACGCTGAGTTCCCAAAGATCGTCGCTTTCGATGCAACGCTGGCGGAGCGCGGCGGTGCCGAACATCACCTGCTCGCCCAGTCGCTCGCGGTGCAGCAGGTGGCGCGCGACGGTGGTGGCGCTTTCCCGATGTGCGTTATGCTGAAAACGGAAGCTTTCGCTATGGACCGAAAGCCAGTCTATGATGCAGCTGTCCCGCACGGATGATCCTCTGGTAAAGTGGGCCGATCGCAACCGATGAGACGCGCCATTTCCCGAGTGGTTCCAAAGATTTGCGCGTTACTCACCTAGATCAATGAAAAAGGGCTGGCCGGTGAAGAGGGTGGCGGCGGACAGCCCCTCCTGCCCACCGATCCGGGTGCCGGCCCACCAGTCCGGGCCGGGCAGTCCGCGCGCCTCCACGATCGCGGCCACGGCGCGCAGCATCACCGCACACAGGAGTCGCTTGCCGCCATGACGGCGCACGAAGGCGAGGACATGCGCGGCGCGGGGGCCGGTGACGGGGAGGGGATGGTAGTCGCCCTGACTGAAAAACAGCGGGTTGGCCCCGCGCAGGGCGAGGGCGTCGCGTATGAGCGCCAGCTTGCGCGCGTCGAACGACCCGTCAGGTGCGCGCAGCAGCGCTTGCCGCCGGGCATAATCGACCGGGCGGCGGTTGTCGGGATCGACAAGGCTGAGGTCCGCCAGTTCCGCGCCCTGATAGAGGTCTGGGATACCGGGCAGCATATATTTGAGCGCGACCTGGACGAGGCTGTTGGCCTGGGCTGCGGGTGCGATCAGAGCGAGGAACGCGCCGAGATCGTCGCGGAAGCCTTTATGCGCCAGCAGGTCGCGGAGTAGCGCCTGCGTGGCGGCTTCATAGTGTGTATCGGGCGCTTCCCAGCTCGACCGGAGCCGGGCCTCGCGCAGCGATTTTTCTTGCCAGGCGGCGATGCGCGTAGCGAAGTCGGGCGCGGGCGCGCCGCTCAGGGGCCAGGCTCCGAACAGCGACTGGAACAGCTGATAGCGGTCGGCGGGATGCACGGCGTGACCGATCGTGTCGGCGATGGCGGACCATCGCGTCACCGCTTCGGTCCAGAGGTCGGGCACGGCGCTCAGCACCGCGAGCCGGGCGCGGACATCCTCGCCGCGCTTGTGGTCGTGGGTCGCTGTGGCGAGCATCGCGTGGAGCGGCCGGGCGGCGGCGCGCTGGTGGAAGTCATCGGGCGAGAGGGCGAATTGTTCGGGGTCGGAACCGACATCATTGGCGGAAAGCAGGGTGGCGTAGCGGTAGAAGGCGGTGTCCTCGACCCCCTTGGCGGCGATGGGGGCGGAAAGCTGCTGAAAGCGGCGGACGGCCTCGGCGGCAAGCGCCGGGTCGCCTTCGCCCGATCCGGCGAGCCGGTCGAGGATGCGGCGCGCGACCGGCGCTTCGCCGGGGGGCAGGTGGCGCTCGACCATGCGCCAGGCCCGGTCGCGCTGGGCAGCATCGGTTTCGGGCGCGGTCGCTCCGTCGCCATAGGTGCGATAGACGGGAAAGACCCAGAGCAGCCGCTCGATCGCGCGGCGGAGCATGGCGGGGGTAATCGCCTCGTCGCCAGCGAACAGCGCGGCCAAGGCGGCGACGCAGGCGGTGAGCTGCGCGTCGAACTGCCAGCTCAGCATGTCGCGGCGGGCATCGAGCACCACCTGCGCGGGATCGGCATGGTCGGGATCGAGCGCGCGCCATAAATCCCGCAAGGGCGCTTCGCCGGCGGGATCGTGGAGCAGGGCGGTGAGGTCGCGCATCGCGTCATAGCCGCTGGTGCCGTCGACGCCCCAGTCCGTCGGCAGCGTTTCGTCCGCGCCCAATATCTTTTCGACGATGATCCACGCGCCGGGCCGGATCGCGTCCAGCTCGCCACGCAGGCGGCGGCAATAGGCGGCGGGGTCGGTCAGCCCGTCGACATGGTCGACCCGCACTCCATCGATCAAGCGCTCACGATAGAGGTCGAGATAGAGGCGGTGGGTGGCGTCGAACACATCGCGGTCTTCCACCCGCAGCGCCGCCAGCTCGTTGATCGCGAAGAAGCGCCGCCAGTTGAGCCGGTCGTTGGCGGTGCGCCAGTGGACGAGGGCGTAATGCTGCGCGTCGAGCAGGTCGCGCAGGGGCAGGTCTGTGGATATATCGGGGCGCAGCGGCAGGCGCTGTTCGCCGTAGAGGAGGAGATGGGGTTCGCCCCCCGGCACCAGCGCGATGTCGCCCGCTTCGATCACCTCGCTCAGCGTCGCGCCCAGGATCGGCAGGATCAGCGGCCCCGCCCCCCAATCGATGTCGAACCAGCGCGCATAGGGACTGTCGCGGCCGAGGCGCAGCACGTCGTTCCAATAAAGGTTCTTGCCCCCTGCCACGCCCATATGGTTGGGCACGATGTCGATGACGATGCCAAGCCCGCGCGCGCGGGCAGCGGCGGCCAGGCTTCTGAATCCTTCTTCCCCGCCCAGTTCCGGGTTGATCCGGGTCGGGTCGGTGACGTCATAGCCATGGGTCGATCCGCCGCGCGCGGTGGTGACGGGCGAGGCATAGATATGGCTGATGCCAAGGTCGGCCAGATAGGGCAGGATCGCCTGTGCCGCCGAAAAGGGAAAGTCGCGGGTCAGTTGCAGGCGGTAGGTGGCGCGGGGGATCATATGTCTCTTTCGCTGTTCAACGCCGCGATGCGGCGTGCGACGTCGGGCCGGGCGAGCAGCTCGTCGATGGGCGCCGGCAGGCGACGACGCCAGTTGGGATGTTCGTCCACCGTGCCGGGAAGGTTGGGCTGTTCGACAAGGCCGAGCAGATCCTCCATTGGCACGATCGCAAGCGGGCAGGGGGTGATGGCGAGGAAGGCGAGGGCGGCGTCCACCACCGGGGCGGGATCATCATCGGCGGGCTGCGGCGCGCCCTTGCCGATGACGCGCCAGAGCGCCGCGCGATCCTCCGACCGTTTGGCCGGCGTGTCGCCGCCACGATCGAGCGCGGCGTTCCAATCGAGGTCGCGGCCGGTCCACCAGCCGGCGATGGTGGCGGTGTCATGCGTGCCGCTCATCGCCACGGCGCTCGCCGGATAGGCGTTTGCTGGCAGGAAATCGCCCTTGCGGTCGCGGGAGAAAGGCAGCACCGCCATGCCGTAGATGGCTGCGTCGGCCAGCGTATCGCTGAAACCGGGCGGCCGGGTGCCCAAATCCTCGGCAATGACGATGGCGTCGGCGCGCCACGCTTCGAGTTTGATGAGGCGCAGAAGGTCGGCGAAAGGATAGGCAAGATAGGCGCCTTCGCTCGCCGGGCGGCCTTCGGGGACGACCCAGAGGCGTTGCAAGCCGAATGCATGGTCGATGCGGATGCCGCCGCCCTGGGGAATATTGGCGCGCAGCATGGCGATGAAGGGTGCGAAACCACGGTCTTTGAGGCCATCGGGACTGTAGCTGGTGAGGCCCCAATCCTGCCCCTGCGGCCCGAGCGGATCGGGCGGCGCGCCGACGCGGAGGCCATGCAGGAACGCGCCCGGATCGTCGCGCACTTCTTCGCCAGCCGGATCGACGCCGACGGCGAGGTCGGCGATGAGGCCGATCGCCATGCCGGCGTCGCGGGCGGCCTGCTGCACGGCGTTCAGCCCGGCGCGGGCGCGGGCTTGAAGGAAGGCGGCGAAATCTTGCTGTTCGTCCTGGGAGGCGAAATGTGCGCGGAGGGCCGCTAATTTGGCGGGGCCCGCGGTCCGCCAGTCGATGAGGTCGGTATCGGGCGCACCGCAGCGCGCGTCGGCCAGCAGACCGTTGAGCGCCAGGCGGCTGGATGGCGAATAGGGCGCGAAGCGGCCGGGTTGGTGGAGCGATTGGGCGTGGGTGGGGCTGAGCGCCACGGCGTCCGCGCCGTTCCGGCCGAGTAGGGTCACGGCCTCTGTCAGCAGGGCGAAATCGCCGAAGGGACGGCCTTCGCCGACCAGCGAGGGAATCTGGATGGCGGCGCCCCAGCCGCGCTTCGGGATGGCGCGGCAGCGGGGCGGCGCGATGGCGAGGATTGCCTCTCCGTCTGAATGGCGCAGGCGGTAATAGCCGGGCCGGGTGAGCGCTTCGGCGGCGACGGTTGCGCCCGCTTCGTCCAGCAGAGCGAAATCGCCCAGACCTTCGGGCAGGGCCAAAGGTGCGCCGAAATCCATTGTTAGCAGCTTAGGCAGCGCTGCATTTCTCGCCTTCATCCGTTTGCGGCTTTCCGCAATGTCGGCGTCGCTCCCGGCAGGCAGGTCGAGCGCCGCGAGGATCGCGCGCAGGCTGTCGTCACTTACCTGCTGTTTAACGCGGTCGGCATCGGTCCAGAGACGCGCTATTCCCGCTTCGTCCGCGAGCGCGTGGAGCGGCGTCATGCCGGCACGAGCCATACGGTGCAGCTTGCTGGCCCGCCCGGTGCGCCGGTGGTGAATAGGGGCGCGCCGCTGTCCGCTGGAACCGGCTCCGTGCCGAGGTTGAGGAGGATGGTCAGAGTCTCCCCACCATCAAGAAGCCAGCGCGCCATTACCGCCTGGTCGGACAGCGCCCGCGCGCCGAGCGGACGGCATCCGTCCAACCCCGGCACGATATGGTCGTGACGCAGGTCGAGCAGGGTGCGATAGAAAAGCCGCCACGCCGTCGCGTCCGCGCCGGGAACGACGCGCGCCTGCTCGAAGGTCGCGATGTCGTTGGGATCGGGGATGTGCGTGCGCGCTTCATCTCTGGCGAAGGCGGCAAAGGCCGCAAATTCGCGCCTGCGCCCTTCGCGCACGATGTCCGCCAGATCATCGTGAAAATCGGTGAAGAAGAGGAAGGGGCTTTGCGCGCCGACCTCCTCGCCCATGAACAGCATCGGGATTTGCGGCATCAGCAGGAGGAGGGCGGTCGCGGCCTTCAGCCGATCGGGATCGGTCAGGCGGATGAGGCGATCGCCCAGCGCGCGGTTGCCGGTCTGGTCATGATTTTGGAGGAAGGCGATGAAGGCCGTGGGGGGCAGGTGGCCGCTCGGGCTGCCGCGCGTCTTGCCCTCCTGGTGGGGCGAGGGATCGCCCTGATAGATGAAGCCTTCGCCAAGGCAGCGGGCCAGCTTTTCGGCGGGGCTGTCGGCGAAATCCCGATAATAAGCGTCGGTCTCGCCGGTCAGCAGGACGTGCAGGACGTTGTGGAAATCGTCGTTCCACTGTGCGTCGTAGCGGTCGGGCGACAGGCGCGCCGCGTCGTTATGCTCATTTTCGAGCATGAGGTGGACATGGCGGCCCGGCGCTACGGCGGCGCGGATGTCGCGCGCGAGCTGGTCCAGGAAAGCGTCGTCGCCGATCGCATGGACCGCATCGAAGCGCAGCCCGTCAAAACCATAGTCGTTGACCCACATCAGCGCATTTTCGCGAAAGAAGGCGGCGACCGCTGGCCGGTCCACCGCGACCGCGCCGCCCCAGGGGGTCTGGCGCTCGGGATGGAAGAAGGACGAAGCATAGGCGCCGAGATAATTTCCGTCCGGCCCGAAATGATTATAGACCACGTCGAGAAAGATCATGAGGCCATGCGCGTGCGCGGCATCCACCAGCGCGCGCAGATCGTCGGGGCTGCCATAGGCTTCGGCGGGGGCGAAGGGCAGGACGCCGTCATAGCCCCAGTTGCGCGATCCGCTGAAGGCGTTGACGGGCATCAGTTCGACGGCAGTGACGCCGATATCCTTGAGCGCGGGCAACTGCGCCGCGACGCCGGCGAAGCCGCCGCACAGGCCGGCGTGGAGTTCGTAGATAACGGTCTCGCGCCAGGGCCGGCCCTGCCACGGCGTGGCAGGGGTGAGGGGCGTGACGACGCTCCAGCCGTGGACGCCGCCCGACTGGCGGCGTGAAGCGGGATCGGGAACGGCGAGGTCGGGATCGATGCGGAAGCGGTAGCGGGTGCCTGCCGCTGCTGGAGCGTCGGCGACGAACCAGCCATCCTCCGCCGCCGTCATCGGCACCGGCTGCTCGCCGTCCCGCTCCAGCGTCACCGCCTCGCGATCGGGTGCCCACAGGCGGAAGCGCCGGCGTCCCTCGCCAAGGTCGGCCGGTCCCCACAGGGTCATGGCGCGGGCTGATCCCCGATCCAGCAGACCAGCACCGCCGAATGCGCCTGCACGCTGTAATCGTCCCCGATCGCAAACGGTTCGCGATCGGGCTGGGCGCTGTCGATCAGCACTTCGCGCCTGGCGGATGGCGGCGGGAGAGTGAAGTCGACGGCCTGGTCGCCCGCATTGAGCAGCAGCGTCAGCGCCTCGACCCGGCCATCCTCGCGCAGCGTCGCGCGGCGCATGGTGAGGGCACGGGCTTCGGGATTATTCCAGTCCTCGGGGCTCAGTTGCTGGCCGCGCTCGTCCCACCATTCGATGTCGTTGACGCCGAAGCCGGGCGAATCCTGCCCGTAGAGGAAGGTCGCGGCGCGCATCACGGGATGCGCCTTGCGCAGGGCAATGAGGCGGGCGGTGAAGTCGAACAGCGCCTTGCCCTCGTCGGTGTCGAGCAGCGACCAGTCGATCCAGCTGATCTCATTATCCTGGCAATAGGCATTGTTGTTGCCGCCCTGGGTCCGGCCGAATTCGTCGCCCGCCACCAGCATCGGCGTGCCCAGTGAGGCGAGCAGGGTGGTGAGCATCGCGCGGCGCACCCGACCCCGCGTTTCGAGGATGCCCTCATCTTCGGTCGGCCCTTCCGCGCCCCAGTTGCGCGAGAGGTTATTGTCGTGGCCGTCGCGATTGTCCTCGCCATTGGCTTCGTTGTGGCGTTCTTCGTAGGACACGAGGTCGGCGAGGGTATAGCCGTCATGGCTGGTGAGGAAGTTGACGCTGGCCCAGGGCCGCCGCGCGCGCCGGTCGAACAGGTCGCCCGATCCGGAGAGACGCGCGGCAAGGTCCGCCCGCTGGCCCGGATCGCCGCGCCAGTAGCGGCGGGTGGTGTCGCGATACTTGTCGTTCCATTCGGCGAAACCGGGCGGGAAGTTGCCGAGCTGATAGCCGCCCATACCGACGTCCCAGGGTTCGGCGATGAGCTTCAGCCGGCCAAGTATGGGGTCTTGCCGCAATACGTCGAAAAGGCCCGCGTTGGGATCGAAGCCATGATCGGTGCGCCCCAGCGTCAGGCCGAGGTCGAAGCGGAAGCCGTCGACGCCGAAGCTGGTCGCCCAGTAGCGCAGCGAATCCGCCACCATCTGGATGACGCGGGCATGGGTCAGCTTGAAGGTGTTGCCGGTGCCGGTGTCGTTGAGGCAGTAACGCGGATCGTCGGGCAGCAGGCGGTAATAGGTGGCATTGTCGATCCCGCGCCAGGAGAGGGTCGGGCCCAGTTCGCTGCCCTCGCAGCTGTGGTTATAGACGACGTCGAGGATGACCTCTATCCCCGCGGCGTGCAGTCGGCGGACGGCGACCCGCAACTCGTCATGGGTGTCGGTCGAGAAATAGCTGGGTTCGGGCGCGAAGAAGCTGAGCGTGTTGTAGCCCCAATAGTTACGCAGCCCCTTTTCCTGGAGGAAGCGATCTTGGGTGAAGGCGTGGATCGGCATCAGTTCGATCGCGGTGATGCCCAAGCGCTTGATATGGTCGATGACCTTGGGATGCGCGAGCGCGGCGAACGTGCCTCGCTCCTGCGGCGGGGCGGCTTCCAGCAGCTTGGTGAGGCCCTTGGCGTGCGCTTCATAGATCACGGTTTCGGACCAGGGGATATTGGGCCGCACGTCGCGCGACCAGTCGAAGCTGTCGTGGGTCACCACCGCCTTGGGCATCGCCGGCGCGCTGTCGCGCTTGTCGAAGCCGAGGTCCGCGCGGCGGCCGCGCACCGGATAGCCGTGCAGCACATCGTTCCAGCGCAAACTGCCAGACAATTTGCGGGCATAGGGGTCCAGCAGCAGCTTGTTGGGATTGAAGCGGTGCCCCTGTTCGGGCGCGTAGGGGCCGTACACGCGATAGCCGTAGAGCAGGCCCGGCCGGGCATTGGGCAGGTAGCCATGCCATACCTCGTCGGTGCATTCGGGCAGGGTGAAGCGGGCGAGTTCGCGCTTGCCCTGCGGATCGAACAGGCACAGCTCGACCTTGTCGGCGTGGGCGGAGAAGAGGGCGAAATTGACGCCCAGCCCGTCGAAGCTGGCGCCCAGAGGATAGGGTGATCCGCTGTCGAGGCGGTCGGGGAAGTGGCTCAAGCGGCCTCCGATAGTGGGAGCGAGGGGGTCAGGCGGCGGACGGGGTCTTGCGCCGGCGCGGCTTTGCGAGCCGCTCAGCCGCCGCGCCGCTCGCCAGCGGGTTGGGCAGTGCGTCAGGGCCTTCCCCTTCGGCCAGTTCAGCCTCGGCCTGCCGCCAATGCGCGTCGGCAAGGCCTTCCGGGTGTCCCTGCGCTTCCCAGATGGCATGCGCCCGATCACGAATCCGCTCTTCTGCGTCGTTCACCCTGTTGCCTCCTCCATGCGCCAGCCGTGGCGAGCCAAGAATGCGCGGGAGGCCGATTGGATGCGGGGTTTAACCCATGTGAGGCGCTTTTTTCGCAAGCGCAACATTCGCGCGGCGGGGCAATCTATGTGAGCCGCGGCCGGAACACTCCATCATTTCCGAGCCTTGAGGGGGCGAGGAGATGATCATGAGGCCACTCAACCGTGCCACGTGCGAAAGCGCCACGACCCTATGAGCGAAGCTGAAACGCTTTCCCCCGTCCTGCCCGACGACGTTGAGACCGCCGCCGCCGATCTGCTGAAAGCGGCGTGCGACATGGATGTACGGCTCGCGACGGCGGAAAGCTGTACCGGCGGGCTGCTCGCCGCGTTGCTGACCGATGTCGAAGGGGCCAGCCATGCATTCGAGCGGGGATTTGCCGTCTATACCGAGGAAGCTAAGGCCGAGATGCTGGGGGTTCCATCCAGTCTGATCGACGCCCATGGCGCGGTGAGCGAGGCGGTGGCGCGGGCGATGGCAGAGGGGGCGGTCGCCCACTCGCGCGCCGATATCGCGCTGGCCATTACCGGCTATGCCTGCGCCGCCCCCGGCGACGAGGAGGATGGCCTCGTCCATTTCGCCTGCGCGCGGCGGGGCGGAGCGATCGAGCATCGCGTCGCGCATTTCGGGGGTATCGGTCGCGGGCCGGTCCGCATATCGTCGCTGCGGATCGCACTGGACATGATGAGGCAGGCCGTTGACCGCAACTGAGGCATTTTCTTCCCTTCACACCCATGGGTTCGTCCGGCTCGCCGCCGCCACCCCGCGCGGGAGCGTGGGCGACGTCGCCGCCAATGCGGCGGCGGTGCTGGCGCTGGCGCGGCAGGCGGGGGGCGAGGGCGCGGATATCGTGCTGTTCCCGGAACTTTGCCTGTCATCCTATGCGATCGACGACCTGCATCTTCAGGAAGCCTTGCTCGATCGGGTGGAGCAGGAAGCGGCCGCGCTGATCGCGGCGAGCGTGGACCTGCCGGTGCTGTTGGTCGGCGCGCCGCTGCGCCGGGCGGGGCGGGTGTATAATTGCGCGCTGGTCATCGGCGGAGGGCGGCTGATCGGCGTCGTGCCCAAGAGTTTCCTGCCCAATTACCGGGAATATTATGAGAAGCGCTGGTTCGCGCCGGGCGCGGGGCTGACGGGGCTGGAGATCGATGTAGGCGGGCACACCGCTCCGTTCGGCACCGACCTGCTGTTTGCCGCCGAGGGCCAGCGCGATTTCATTTTCCATGTCGAAATTTGCGAGGATTACTGGGCGCCGCTGCCGCCCTCGACCTTTGGCGCGATGGCCGGGGCGTTGATCCTGTGCAACCTGTCCGCGTCCAACATCACGATCGGCAAGGCGCGCGACCGGCATCTCCTGTCCGCGTCGCAATCGGCGCGCTGCATCGCCGCCTATGCCTATTCGGCCGCCGGGACGGGGGAGAGCAGCACCGACATGGCCTGGGACGGGCAGGCGATGGTGCATGAAAATGGCGAGTTGCTCGCCGAGTCCGCGCGCTTCGACGACGCGCACGAACTGACCTTTGCCGATATCGACGTGCAGCGGCTGCGGCTGGAGCGGATGCGGAACGGCACCTTCAACGACAGCGCGGTCGCCGCCGGCCATCCCGAAACCCGTTTCCGCACGCTGCCATTCCCCCATGCGCCAGCCACCACCGACCGGGGCCTGCGGCGGGCCGTGCGGCGCTTCCCCTTCGTGCCGGCCGATCCGCTCCAGCTCGACGCCGACTGTTACGAGGCGTTCAACATCCAGGTCGAGGCGCTGGTCAAGCGGTTCCGCTCTACCGCCGGCAAACATCTGGTGATCGGCGTGTCGGGCGGCCTCGATTCCACCCATGCGCTGATCGTTGCTGCCAAGGCGTGCGACCGGATGGGCCTGCCGCGCTCGACCATCCTGGGCTACACCATGCCCGGCTTTGCCACGGGCGAGCATACCAAGGGCAATGCCTGGGCGCTGATGAAGGCGCTGGGCGTGGCGGGCGAAGAGATCGACATCCGCCCCGCCGCGAACCAGATGCTCGCCGACATGGGGCACCCCTTCGCGGCGGGCGAGCCGGTGTATGACGTGACCTTCGAGAATGTGCAGGCCGGCCTTCGCACCGATTATCTGTTCCGCCTCGCCAACCATCATGGCGGCTTCGTCATCGGCACCGGCGATCTCAGCGAACTGGCGCTCGGCTGGTGCACCTATGGCGTGGGCGACCAGATGAGCCATTATGCGGTCAATGCCGGCGTGCCCAAGACGCTGATCCAGTTCCTGATCCGCTGGTGCATCGCGACGGGTCAGTTCGATGCGCCCACCGCGCAGGTCCTGGGCGCGATCCTCGACACCGAAATCTCGCCCGAGCTGGTTCCGGCCGGCGCCGACGGGGCGATCCAGAGCACGGAGTCGCGCGTCGGCCCCTACGCGCTCAACGACTTCTTCCTGCATCATATCGTGCGGCTGGGGCTGCCGCCATCGAAGGTCGCCTTCTTGGCCTGGCACGCCTGGCGCGACGCGGGGCAGGGGGTCTGGCCGTTCGGCTATCCCGAGGACGGCAAGATCGCCTATGATCTGCCGACCATCCGCAAATGGCTCGACAATTTCCTCTACCGCTTCTTCACCATCAGCCAGTTCAAGCGGTCGGCGATCCCCAACGGTCCGAAAATATCGCCGGGGGGCGCGCTGTCGCCGCGTGGCGACTGGCGCGCGCCGTCGGACGGGGTCGCGGGGCCGTGGCTGGACGAGCTGGCGGCTGCGCTTGGCCCGGCGCAGCAGGACTAAGCCCGCTCAGCCGGCGCTCGGTGCGCCGCCGTCCTGCCCCGCCGCCCAACGCGGCCGGTTGAAATCGGCGAGCCGCGCCAGCCGTTGCCGGTCGGAAACGACGATCCTGCGCCGCTCGCGCCGGATATAGCCTTCCATCTCCAGCGCGCGCAGGGTGCGGTTGACGTGGACCGTCGTCATGCCGGTCGCATCGGCCAGCACCGTCTGCGTCAGCGGCGGGCTGATGATCCATTCATCGGCCGCGCCGATCGGGCCGTGACGCAGCGCCAGTTCGCAGAAGAGATGCGCGAGCCGGCCGCGCGCGTCGCGTCGCCCCATATTGGATATCCAGGCGCGCACGGTCGACATCTGCCCGTCCACTTCCGCCCATAGCGCCTGGGCGATGCGGGGATGAGCACGGGCAACGTCCAGCACATTATCGATCGGCACCGCGGCGACCTGCGTCGGGGTGATCGCCTGTACAGCATCCTCGGCGGCCTGCGGCGGCAATATTGGCAGGTTCAATATGTCGCCCGTGCCGTGAATGCCGACGATGTGCCGCACGCCTTCGGTCGAGAAGCGATGCCGATGGCTATAGCCGTCGAGCAGGATGTGACAGGCCGACGCGCATTCGCCCTCCTGTACGACATATCCGCCGACGTCGACCGATCGCACCTGGTGCGGCAGCGCGCAAAGCGCCGCCCGGTCCGCATCGGACAGGTCGATCCGCCCGCCGAGCCGTGCGATCAGCGGGTGGAGGGGATGGGGTGAAGCATTCATGCCGGTTCGGGTCGATCGCGGCGGATGGAAGATCGAATGGCTGCGCGATCGGCGGCGGCCATGGCGTCGCCCGCCAACCGCGCGATCGCTGCCCCCAACGAAACGTGCAGCGCCCCGTTCGCATGCCCTGCTGCGACCGACGGCGTGACGGCCGCCTGTTCGCATTTCCCTGTTCTATCTGTTGTCATGGTCCGTCATTTTGATGGCGATAGGCTGTTATTGCTCCCGCTCCGCACCAGTTTGCGCGACCGAAGGCGGCGCACCTTGCGCCTAAGTCAGAAAAACCAGCGCCAACATATGCTAACTAGGCGGTAATTTTTGTCACATAATTGTCCGCCCGGTTTTCCATCATACCAGCGCGTCGGCGGGCGACATGGCGGCGGCCTGGCGCAATGCGGCCACGTCCGGAATGCGCAACCATTTGGATTGAAGCTCCACCAGTCCCTGGGACCGCATCGTCTGGAGCGTGCGGTTGACGTGAACCGGCGTCAGGCCGGTGAGATCCGCAATGTCCATCTGCGTCAGCGGCAATGCGCATTGCTGGCCGTAAGCGAGACCCGATTGGCGCATCCGCTCGAACAGTTCCAGCAGCAGGTGCGACAGCCGCTCCAGCGCGGTGCGCCGCCCCAGCGTCACCAGCCAGTTCGCCTGCCGCTCGCAGCCGTCCACCAGGCTTTTCCAGAAGCTCGGCTGATGGTCGGCAAGGCTGCCCGAAGGCACCTGACACGGCACCCGTTTCGCGCGGACGTTGGTGAGCGCCACGATCGGTTGCGAGGGCATGCGCCCGAGTGCCCAGTGCGGCTCGCAATAATCGCCCGGCAGATAGAGCGCCGTGATCTGACGCCGCCCGTCGGACAGCATGCGATACCGGCACGCCCAGCCTTCGAGCAACTGATAGAGGCCCGCTGGCGGCTCGCTTTCTCGCGCGATGAATTCATGTGGCCTGAAAAAGACAAGGTCTTCGTCCGGCGCAATCTGGCTCAACATGGAATTTCCCTGTTAAGCCCCCCGCGACTCACTTTAGCAAAACTGGGATAATCCGGATTCACATATGTTCTTTGGGGAAGAATTCCTGGTTCGGCTGGTAGCGGATCGGCAACAGTTTGTCGTAAATGTCTGATTTATGGAGGCGGCGGAACCGATCCGGGGCTGACGGGCTTAATCGCCATGGCCCGCTATCACCTGCACCTTTTCAATGATATAGACATAGTGGACGAAGAAGGTCGGGACTTTCCCGACCTGTCCGCCGCCGAAGCCGAAGCGGTCCGCAGCGCCCGTGACGTGATAGCCGATCATATATTGGGCGGAAGGCCCATCTGTTTGCATCACCGTATGGAAATCACCGATGGGGCCGGCACGCTTCTCAAGGTGATCACCTTTCAAGACGTCGTCCGCTTCGAGCCGTGACATGACCCAAGCCAAGGCTAAACCAGACCCAGAGGAGTTGATGCCCAGCGGCCACCCCGCCTTTCGCCCGTTTCTCCGCCGGCTGCTGCACCGCTCCGTCCTTAACGAGGAGGAGCAGCAGGCGATCCTTGCGCTCAATGGCCGGGAAGTCGAGATCGAGCCACATCGCGACATCGTGCGGCCGGGCGAAGTGACGGACTTTTCCTGCCTGGTCGTGTCGGGCCTCGCCGCGCGCTTCGGCCAGCTCCGCGATGGTCAGCGGCAGATCACCGCCATCCACATCCCCGGCGACATGTGCGACCTCTATTCGCTGATGCTGCCCAAGGTCGAATGGGCGCTTCAGGCGCTGTCGGCGCGGTTGACGGTCGTGAAGGTGCCGCATCGCGACTTGCTGGAGCTGGTGCGGACCTATCCCAGGATCGGCGAAGCCTTCTGGCGGGACACGACCGCCGACGGGTCGATCGTCGCGCAATGGGTGGTAAGCGTCGGCCGTCGCGATGCGCGTATGCGGACCGCGCATCTGTTCTGCGAGATCGGCGTGCGGATGGAGCGCGCGGGCCTTGGCCGCCGCACCGAGTTCGACCTGCCGGCGATCCAGACCCAGCTTGCCGACGCGCTCGGCATGACGCCTGTCCATATGAACCGGATCATCCGCGGGCTACGGCAGGACGGGCTGCTGATCCTGAAGGGGCGCGACGTGCAGATACCCGATTGGGAAGCGCTCGCCATGACCGGCCAGTTCGACGGCGGCTATCTGGAAATGGACATGCCGCCGCTGGGGCGGGTGTAGATCTCAAGCCCCGCCGCCTTCCATCAGTGCGTGTGGCTATCCCGATGGAAGTGGTGGCGCACCCTAGAGGATTCGAACCTCTGGCCTTTGCCTTCGGAGGGCAACGCTCTATCCAGCTGAGCTAAGGGTGCGTGACGCGGGTCAGGAGGGGCGGTTAGCAAAGTCCTTCGCGGCGCGCCAGCATCAAAATCGCGTCACGCCCAATCTTATGTCGCCGGTTTTTCCATCGGCTGGAATTGGCCGAGGCCGCAGCTGGCGCCCGGTTGCAGACCGGGGCCGGTGTTCCAGAGAACGGTGATGATGTCGACCGAGCAGAGCTGCGACAGGCTGGTGCGGTAGGAAAAGCGTTTTTCGAAGCCGAGGCTGGGGCAGCTGTAGGGCAGGGTGTTGCGGTAGATCTTGCGGTTGGTGGTGACGAAATCGATGGTGCGGTCGTCGCGCACGTTGGTCGAGCGGATCGCGCGGATCTGGATGCAGTCGACGGGCTTGCCGGCGGCGACGAATGGGTCCGGGCGATCGGCGGCGAGGACGGGAAGGGCGATGCCGGCGAGAACGAGGCCGGCGATCAGACGGGACGAACGGAAACGAACCATGGCTGCTCTCCTGCACTATGCCGGATAGACGGCGCGCAATTGCTTGATCCGTTGATCCATAGCACGGCCCGCCTGAACCGCGCGATAACGGATCATGGCCTAGGGCGGATCGACATTCAGCCCTGGCGGCCTGCAAATGGTAGCTTTCCGAGCTTCCGGTGCTCACGTACTTTTAGTACGCTGCGCTCCGGGTCTCAGAAATCCACCATTTTCGGCACGCCATCATCTGAATGTCGATCCGCCCTTGGGGCCCTTTGCGGGGGGCGGCGGCGTCTTGGGCTTGTAGCGGCACAGGTCGGCGACGATGCAGCGCCAGCATTCGGGCCGCCGCGCCTTGCATACATAGCGGCCCTGCAGGATCAGCCAGTGATGGGCGTCGCGGCGGAAGGGGGCGGGAACCCGCTTGTCGAGCTTCTGTTCGACCGCCAGCACCGTCTTGCCCGGCGCGAGGCCGGTGCGGTTGCCGACGCGGAAGATGTGCGTGTCCACGGCGAAGGCTTCCTGGCCGAAGGCGGTGTTGACGACGACATTGGCGGTCTTGCGCCCGACGCCCGGCAGGGTGGTCAGCGTGTCGCGATCCTGCGGCACCTCTCCGTGAAAATCGCGGACCAATATTTCGGACAGGGCGATGACATTCTTCGCCTTGGCGTTGAAGAGGCCGATCGTCTTGATGCGCGTTTTGAGCCCTTCTTCGCCCAGGTCGATCATCTGCTGCGGGGTCGTCACATCGCGGAAAAGCGCGCGGGTCGCCTTGTTGACGCCGACATCGGTCGCCTGCGCCGACAGGACGACAGCGACCAGCAGCTGATAGTCGTTGCCGTATTCCAGCTCGGTCTGCGGAGCCGGGTTCGTCTCCGCCAGGCGACTGAAGAAGTCGAAAATCTGCGCCTTGTTCATCTACAGCCCCAGCACTCCCTTCATGTCGTAGCGACCGACGGGCTGGCGGCCGAGCCAGAGCGCGCCCTTCACTGCGCCGCGCGCGAAGATGATGCGGTTTTCGGCGCGGTGGCCGATCTCGATGCGCTCCCCATCGGCGGCGAAGATGACCTGGTGATCGCCGGCGACCGATCCACCCCGCAAGGCGGCAAAGCCGATCGCGCCGGTCGCGCGCGCGCCGGTGATGCCGTCGCGGCCTCGTTCGCTATGGTCGGCGAGCGCGATGCCGCGCCCCCGCGCCGCCGCTTCGCCAAGCAGCAGAGCCGTGCCGGAGGGGGCATCGACCTTGTGCCGATGGTGCATCTCGACGATTTCGATGTCCCAGTCGTCGCCCAGGCTCGCGGCGGCGCGCTCGACCAAGGCGGCCAGGATGTTGACGCCCAATGAGGTGTTGCCGGTCTGGAGCACCGGGATATGCGCGGCGGCGCGATCGATGAGCGCGTGGTGCGTGGCCTCAATCCCCGTGGTGCCGATGAGGATGGGCTTGCGTGCGTCGACACAGGCGTCGAGATGGGCGGAGAGTGCGGAGGGGACGGAGAAGTCGATCAGCACGTCGGCCGCCTGCGCCAGCGCGCGCGGGTCGGCGGTCATGGCGATGCCGGGCGCGATTTCGCCGAGCGGCTCGCGGTCGGTGCCGCCGGCGAGCGGCGTGGCGGTTTCCGTCGCCACCTGCGCGATCGCGCGGCCCATGCGCCCCGCCGCGCCGAAAATGCCGATGCTCGTCATATCTGTTCACCCCGAATGTCGTGGGCCGCGCGATGCCAGAGCGGGGCCGCTTTGTCATCCCCGCCCCGTCCGCCCTGGGTCGCGGGGCCGAAGTATACAGTGTCGTGGGCTGTTCTGGGGGGAAAGCGCCTGCGACGCACCCGCGACGCGCCTGGAACGCGTCTGCCGGGTCATGACCGCGTCACTATCGGGTCACGGGGACGCGCCGGCAAGGTCACGGATAGGTGCCTGTAGCGCATCTGTAGCGCGTCGGTGGCCGTCAGGGCGGCGTAGGATGGGAAGGGTGGCATCGGCCAGTGTAGATCAGATGAAATCCAACATTCGAAGAGGGCATAACCGTTAAATTGGTCGCCCCGGTTCTGCCGACAGGCAGGAGAAGCGTGACACGAGGTCCGATTCCTCACCCGTCAAGAAGCGGGATGCCGGGTCAAGCCCGGCATGACGAAGGCGTTCAAGGCCGCTCTTGTGCCATGGGCCGCTCACCTCACGCCCGTTGCGGCCATTCACCATTTCCCTTCCGTGGTGCTTCCCCTAAGCGGGCGCGATGCAGATCGATCTTCTTTATATCAGCTGCGCCGTCATCGCAGTAGTGATTTCCGGGCTTGCCAAGGGCGGGTTTGCCGGGGTGGGGGCGCTGGCGATGCCGGTCATGGCGCTGGGGGTCGATCCGGTGCGCGGCGCGGCGATCCTGTTGCCGATCCTGATCCTTCAGGATGCGGTGAGCGTCTGGGCGTTTCGCAAAAGTTGGGACGCGGGCATATTGAAGGTCATGCTGCCCGGCGCGGCGGTAGGGATCGCGATCGGCTGGCTGTTCGCGGCGCGGGTCTCGGAGGTCGCGGTGCTGGGCGCGCTTGGGGCGATCTCCGTGCTGTTCGGGCTCCAGCGCCTGTGGGTGGAACGCGGCAAGGCCGTGGTGCTGCCGTCCAATTCGCCCGGCTGGGTCGGCTTTCTGTTCGGCATTGCGAGCGGCTTCACCAGCCAGCTCGCCCATGCCGGGTCGCCGCCCTTCCAGATGTGGGTGCTGCCCAAGAAGCTGCCGCGCGACATGCTGGTGGGCACGACCGCCATCGCCTTTGCCGCGATGAACTGGATGAAAGTGCCGGCCTATGCCGCGCTGGGCCAGTTCACGCGCGCCAATCTGCTGGCGACGGCGATGCTGGTTCCGGTGGCGATAGCGGCGACCTTCGCGGGCGTATGGCTGGTCCGCAGGATCGATGCGGCGCGTTTCTACACGCTCATCTACATCATGATGATCTTGCTGGGGTTGAAGCTGATCACCGATGCGCTGACGGCGTGAGCGGCGGGGCTTTACGCCCCGCGTCAGTCCTTCTCGCGCTTCTTGCGATGGGTGTCGAGGTCGAGGACAGTGGTGTCCAGCCCTTCGGGAAGAAGCCCAAGACGCCGTGCAACTTCCTGATAAGCTTCGACTTCGCCGCCAAGATCGCGGCGGAAGCGATCCTTGTCCAGCTTCTCGCCGGTCGCCATGTCCCACAGGCGGCAACCGTCCGGGCTGATTTCGTCGGCCAGGATGACGCGGCTGTAATCGCCGTCATAGAGCCGGCCGAATTCCAGTTTGAAGTCGACGAGGCGGATGCCGATGCCGGCGAACAGGCCGCACAGGAAATCGTTCACCCGGATCGCCATGTCGGCGATGTCGTGCATTTCCTCCTGCGTGGCCCAGCCGAAGCAGGCGATATGCTCTTCCGACACCATCGGGTCGCCGAGCGCGTCGTCCTTGTAGCAATATTCGATCAGCGTGCGGGGGAGCTGCGTGCCTTCCTCGATGCCGAGCTTCTTGGAAAGCGATCCGGCGGCGACGTTGCGGACCACAACCTCGATCGGAATGATCTCGACCTGGCGGACCAGCTGCTCGCGCATGTTGAGACGGCGGATGAAGTGGGTGGGGACGCCGATCTGGCCGAGCAGGGTGAAGACATGCTCGGAGATGCGGTTGTTGAGAACGCCCTTGCCGGAAATGGTGCCCTTTTTCTGCGCGTTGAAGGCGGTGGCGTCATCCTTGAAATATTGGATGATCGTGCCGGGCTCCGGGCCTTCATAGAGGATCTTTGCCTTGCCTTCGTAGATCTGGCGGCGACGGGCCATGCGCGTTCCTGTCTTTTTCGTCAAAAACAATGCGCCCCGGCAACGCGAATCGGGAGGGATCAGCGGGTGCCGGGGCTGTCAGCGCGGCCCATAGAACAAAGCGGCATCGGGTGCAATTGCAGTGGACGGGCTAGGGCGAGCGTCGCTCGCGCAGCCAGCGGACGAAATGTTCCAGCCCTACCAGCGTGCCACCGCCAAGAGCGGCGAGAAAACCCAGATAAAGGCCGAAAAATGGGGCCGCCAAGGGTGCGGTGGATCGGCTCGTGAAGTCCCCGGTCATCAAAAAACGGCACAGGATTGCCAGCATCACAACCGATGCACTCAAAAGCACCGTTTTGACGACGATATGCCGCGCGAGATATATACACCCCGCAAGCGCAAGCTGTGCTGCGCCGAGAAATGGCGTCAGGAGCAGAAATCCGAGGGGGGCCATAATAAGTTCACCCCAAGCCGAAAAATCACCTAAAATGGCGAAACACATGCCTGTGCTAAGGAACGAAAGCGCAACGGCGAGGACCAATATTTTCTTCTCGATCGCGCGCCTGAGCATCCGCCGATCTTCGCACATTTCCGGCGAATTTCAATCAGTCATGCGTTTGCAAGCTACACTCCCTTCATCTTCCGATACTCGTCATACAGGCCGAGGAAGCGGTCGATGTCGGCCTTGCTCATGAAATAGGGGGTGGCGAGGCGGAGTTTGCTGGGGTTGCCGCCGCGGATGCGGACCTTGTGGTTGGTCCAGAGCCAGTCTTGCAATTCCATGCGCTGCACCGGAGGGATATTCACCGTGGCGATGGCACCGCGCAGATAGGGGTCTGGCGAGGTCCAGCTTTCCGCGCCGCGCTTCATCATCTCACCATGGATATAGTCGGCAAGGCTGCGCCCGCGCGCCTCGATCCGGTCCATGCCGATCTGATTGGCGAGCGCGATGGCGGCGTTGAGGCCCATCAGCGTCGGGATGCAGGACGATCCGATCTGCATGTAGCGATCGGCCATCCGCGTGGGATCGTCATAGCCGCCGGTGGCGATGGTGTTCCACACCCGGTCCATGACGCTCCGGTCGCGCAGGTAGAGGAAGCCGGTGCCCTTGGTCGCGAAGAGCCATTTGTGCATGGAGCCCGTGTAAAGGTCGCAGCCCATGTCGTTCAAATCGACCTTGATCATGCCGGGCGCGTGGGCGCCGTCGAATGCCGATAGGATACCCTTCGACCGGGCCAGAGCCGCGATCTCCTTGGCGGGCAGGACGACGCCGGTGGCGGTGCTGATATGGCTGACGAAGATGATGCGGGTCTTGGGTGTGATGGCGTCGTTGATGCGGTTGAGAATCTCCGCCGCGTTCTTGGGCGGCTTGGGCATGGCGAATTTCTTGACCACCACGCCATAGCGGCGGGAGCGCAGCATCCAGGGCATTTCGCCCGATCCATGTTCCTCGTCGCTGATGAGGACTTCGTCGCCCGGCTTCATGTCGAAGCCGTTGGCGACATAGCTGTTCGCCTCCGTGCAGTTGCGTAGGATCGCCATCTGTTCGGTCCGCGCACCCATGAAATCGGCGAAGGGCTTGCGATATTCCTCCCACGGACCGTAGCCCCAGATCGGGTAATCCTCCGACGCTGCCTGGGTCATCTGCTCGGTCTGCTCGAAGCCTTCGAAGATCGCCTTCAGCACCGGGCGGGGGGAGGAGCCGACGGTCCCGACGTTGAGGTTCACGACGTCGGCGGGGATGAGGAATTGCTGGCGCAGCGCCTGCCAATAGGCGTCCTGGTCGCGGCCGTAGAGGTTGGCGGCGGGCAGGGGGACGCGCTTGAGCGCCTGCGCGCTCGCAGGGCCGGCGAGCGACAGGCCCGCGGCGCTGCCCAGGAAGGAACGGCGGTCGAACATTCGGCACCTCATTCGTGTCTTGTGTAAAGGGAAAACGAGCCGGACGCGCAAATCCGCCGCAGCTTTCCGCCATCCCATGCGTTGGGTGCGTAACGACCATCGGAGGACGGATGCGCAAGACGAGCCTGCTGATCGCCACGCTGCTGTGCGGGGCGTGCAATGTAACCGTGACGGATGCCAATGACAGCGCGCCCGCCGCCAACGAGGCCCAGGCCGCGCCGTCCCAGGCCGGGCCTTCGGCGGCACGGCCGAGCGACGGCGATTATGCGTTTCAGGTGGTGGAGGACAGCCGGCCCTATCAGCCCAATCGCATCCTTCAGGCGCAGGTGGCGCTCGACAGCCGGGGCTTTTCGCCCGGCGTGCTCGATGGGAAGGACGGGATGAGTTTCAAGGCGGCGTTGCGCGGCTTCCAGGAGTCCAACAAACTGCCGGTGACGGGCGAATATGACGAGCGGACGGCCGCGGCGCTGATGGAGGGCGAGGCGCGGCCGGCGACATGGCTGGTGACGATTCCCGAGGGTTTCGCGCGCGGGCCGTTCTTCAACGTGCCGCGCGACCTTAATGAACAGGCGAAACTGCCGGCGCTGACCTACCGCAACCTGCTGGAGAAACTGGCGGAGCGCTTCCATACCACGCCCGAGGCGCTGGTGGCGCTTAATGGGCCAGGGACGAAGGTGGCGGCGGGGGCGACGATCCGGGTGCCGGCGGTGGAGAACCAGCCGATCGCGCGGATCGAGGGCGACCAGCGCGGCTGGGGCCAGACGCTCGCGAGCCTGGGGGTTGCGAAGGAGCAGCCACAGGCGGACCATCTCGTCGTCGACAAGTCCGAAGGGCTGTTGAAGGTGTATGACGCCGACAACCGGATGATCGCGCAATTTCCGGTGACGACGGGATCGGAGCATGATCCGCTGCCGATCGGCGAATGGACGATCAAGGGCGTGAGCCGCAATCCCGACTTCCACTACAATCCCGACCTCTTCTGGGACGCGTCGTCGAAGGACCAGAAGGCCGTGCTCAAGCCCGGTCCCAATGGCCCCGTCGGCGTGGTGTGGATCGACATCAGCAAGGATCATTACGGCATTCACGGCACGCCCGAGCCGCAGACGATCGGGCGGACGGAAAGCCATGGCTGCATCCGCCTCACCAACTGGGATGCGGCGCGTCTGGCCCAGATGGTGAAGAGCGGCATGAAGGCACGGTTCCAGGCATGACCGCGCGGCGGTGGGGCGGCATCGCCGTCGCGCTGCTGCTGTGCGTCGCCTTCGCGCGGTTCTGCGTGCGGATCGTGCCGGCTGATGGGCCGGAGGAGCACGCGCCGCCGGCCGCGCAGAAGCCGGCCGTGCAGACGCCGGTTGATGCCGGCGCGCTGCTGATCCCGGTCGACGGGGTGCCGCCTTCCGCGCTTACGGATAGCTTCGCCCAGGCGCGCGCCGGGGGCGCGCGGGCGCATGACGCCATTGACATCATGGCGGCGCGGGGCCGGCGCGTTATCGCGGCGGCCGACGGACGGATCGAGAAGATCTTCTGGAGCGAGGAGGGCGGGCGTACCCTCTACCAGCGGTCGCGCGACGGCAGGCTGCTTTATTATTACGCCCATCTGGACAGCTACGCGCCGGGATTGGGCGAGGGGATGGCGCTGCGGCGCGGGCAGGGGATCGGGAGCGTCGGCAGCACCGGCAACGCCGATCCGGCCGCGCCGCACCTGCATTTCGCGGTTCATGTCATGCGGCCGGGCGAGCCATGGTATGGCGGACAGGCGATCAACCCCTATCCGCTGCTGGTGCGGCCAAGATGACGTAGGGGAAACATGGTTACGCCATTTGTAACCATGATGCGACTCGCATATGATCGCCCACGCGGCGGGGGCCGCGCGGGAGGCGGGCATGGCTTCTGTTGCGATTTTCAATTCCAAGGGGGGCGTCGGCAAGACGACGCTGGCGGTCAATCTGGCATGGGAAGCGGCACGGGCCGGGCATCGCGTGCTGCTGTGGGAGATGGACGAGGGCGGCGATAGCAGCTGGCTGATGTCCGAAGGCCCGGCCATGCCCCGGCCCGACATGGAACAAGTGGTCAACGGGCTGCAACCCATCGACGACAGCGTGCATCCCAGCAAATATCCCGGCATCGCCTGCATCGCCGGGGACAACAGCGCGCGGCGGACCGATCGTTTCTTCGTGCGGATGCGCCGCGAGCGCCGCATGGTCGCCCTGATGGATGGCCTCAAGGCGCGGTTCGACGTGATCGTCATGGATTGTTCGCCCGGCTTCAGCGACGCCAACCGGCAGATATTGATGCTGGCCGACCTGGTGATCGTGCCGACCATTCCGTCGATCCTGTCGATGCGGGGGATGCAACGGGTGCGGCAGTTTCTGACCCGCTATCGCGACCGGGCCCACCCGCCGATCCTGCCGGTCTTTTCGATGGTCGATCGCCGGCGCAAGGGGCACAAGGCGGCGCTGGCGCAATATCCGGCCTGGCCCTGCATCCCGATGGCGGCCGAGATCGAGCAGATGGCCGATCGCCGCGCACCAGTCGGGGCGTTCGCGCCGTCGGGCGCGGCAGCGGCGCTGTTCGGCGGGCTGTGGGACGGGGTGGAGGACAAGCTGCGCAAGATGCGCCGCATCCGCGCGCCCCGCCATGACGGGCACATCGCGGTCCCGGCCGCGGAGCCGGCCCCCCTTGCCCTTCCAGCCTGAGGGATGTAGAGGCACCGCCGTTCTTTATCATCCTTCGGAAAAATACAGGCAGGCGGTCCCATGAAGATCAGCGGCGTGGACATTCGTCCCGGCAACAATATCGAATATGAAGGCGGCCTGTGGCGCGCCGTCAAGATTCAGCACACCCAGCCCGGCAAGGGCGGCGCCTATATGCAGGTGGAGCTGAAGAACCTGATCGACGGGCGCAAGAACAATGTCCGCTTCCGTTCCGCCGAAACGGTCGAGCGCATCCGTCTCGACACGAAGGATTTCCAGTATCTCTACGCCGAAGGCGACATGCTGGTGTTCATGGACACCGAAACCTACGAGCAGATCAATCTGCCGCAGGATCTGATCGGTGACGCCGCCGCCTTCCTTCAGGACGGCATGATGGTGGTGCTGGAAATGTATGACGAGCGCCCGATCAGCGTGCAGTTGCCCGAAACCATCGAGGCGACGGTCGTGGAGGCCGACGCGGTGGTGAAGGGGCAGACCGCTTCGGCCAGCTACAAGCCCGCGATTCTCGACAATGGCGTGCGCGTCATGGTGCCGCCGCACATCGTCACCGGCACGCGCATCGTCGTCGATGTCTATGCGCGCGAATATGTGAAGCGGGCCGACTGATGCGGCTGGCGCGCGGCAGAGCAGGGGCGGCGATCCTGGCGATCGCCCTCATGCCGGCTGTGCTCCATGCCCAGACGACCGCGCCGGCCCGGCCGAGCCGCGCCCAGATCGACAACGCCGCGCAGGTGTTGCGGATCATCATGACCGCGCTGCAGTCGAGCGAGGTCGGGCAGCCGGTCAAGAACGCGCTGTTCGATTGCGTCTATTCCAACCCCATCGGCATGGTGAGCGCCGAGACCGACAAGGTGATCGCCGCCAATACGGGCAAGGTCGATCGGAAGGACGCGTCGCAGATGCTGGCGGTGATCGCGGGTGTTTGCGGATATCGCGCCGCCGCCCCGGCGGCCAAGCCTGCCCCCCAAAGATAGCAAACCAACCGCGCCTGCCCCTGATGCGGCGCGGCGGAGACAAAGACCATGGTATCGCACTCCGGCCTTCTGACCGTCATGGAACGCGCCGCGCGCAAGGCCGGCTCCAGGCTGCGCCGCGATTTCGGCGAGGTCGAGCATCTTCAGGTGAGCCGCAAGGGGCCGGCCGACTTCGTGTCGAAGGCCGACCAGCAGGCCGAGCGCACGCTGGTCGAGGAACTCCAGAAGGCGCGGCCCGATTGGGGTTTCCTGCTGGAGGAGGGCGGTGTCATCGATGGCGACCCGACCAAGCCCCGCTGGATCATCGACCCGCTCGACGGCACTACCAATTTCCTGCACGGCATCCCGCATTTCGCCATTTCGATCGCGGTGGAAGAACCGCTATATGGCGGCAACAAGCGCGAGGTCACGACCGGCCTTATCTACCAGCCGGTGACCGACGAAAGCTATTGGGCGGAAAAGAGCCGGGGGGCGTGGCGGCACGACCAGCGGCTGCGGGTATCGGCGCGCCGCGACCTGGGCGATTGCGTCATCGCGACCGGCATTCCGTTCATGGGCCATGGCGACTTGGCGCAATGGACGCGCATCTTCGGCGCGGTGGCGCCGTCGGTCGCGGGCATCCGCCGCTTCGGCGCGGCCTCGCTCGATCTCGCCCATGTGGCGTCCGGCCGTTATGACGGCTATTGGGAAAGCGGCCTGCAACCGTGGGATGTCGCCGCCGGCCTGCTGCTGGTGCGGGAGGCGGGCGGCTTCACGAGCGATTTCCGGGGCGGTGATCAGATGATCGAGCGGCAGGAAGTGATCGCCGGAAACGACGCTATTCATTCCAAATTGCACAAGTTGGTGGCCGGCGCGTTGCGCTGATGTAACAGACGTCCAGCGTTTCGGGTGACTGCCCTTTTTTGCGAGTCATTCTCACCGCCGCCGCCCCTTGCTTCGCATGTGCAGCGGGCCTAAAGCGCGCCCACAACCTTTTCGCCCAGGGGATACCGTTGGTCGATCTAAGCCAATATCTGCCGATCCTGATCTTTCTCGGGGTCGCGCTGCTGCTCTCCGGCACGTTCGTTTTCCTGCCGATGCTGGTGGGCCGCCTGACCGGCGCGCACCAGCCAGACCCCGCCAAGCTCAGCGAATATGAGTGCGGATTTCCAGCGTTCGAGGAGCCGCGCAGCCAGTTCGACGTGCGCTTCTACCTCGTCGCCATCCTGTTCATCATTTTCGACCTGGAGGCGGCGTTCCTCTTTCCCTGGGCGGTGAGCCTGGACCAGATCGGCTGGGCCGGCTGGGCGACCATGATGATCTTCATAGCGGAGCTGGTGCTCGGCCTCGTCTATGCGTGGAAGAAGGGAGCACTCGATTGGGAGTAGAACTCACGACGCCAGCGCCCGGCACCCTGCCGCCGCTCGGCACCCAGCCCGATCAGGCCTTCTTCGACTCGCTGAACGGCGAAGTGAACGACAAGGGCTTTCTCGTCACCTCGACCGAGGAGCTGTTCCAGTGGGCGCGCACCGGGTCGCTGTGGTGGATGACCTTCGGCCTTGCCTGCTGCGCGGTGGAGATGATCCACGTCAACATGCCGCGTTACGACATGGAACGCTTCGGCGCGGCGCCGCGCGCGTCCCCGCGCCAGAGCGACGTGATGATCGTCGCCGGCACGCTGTGCAACAAGATGGCCCCGGCGCTCCGCAAGGTCTATGACCAGATGTCCAACCCGAAATATGTGATTTCGATGGGCAGCTGCGCCAATGGCGGCGGCTATTATCATTACAGCTATTCGGTGGTTCGCGGGTGCGACCGCATCGTGCCGGTGGACATCTACGTTCCCGGCTGTCCGCCGACCGCCGAGGCGCTGCTCTATGGCGTGATGCAGTTGCAGCGGAAGATCCGCCGCATCGGAACGATTGAGCGCTGATATGGGCCATTCCGCACCGAAGATCGCGACCATCGACGGGATCGCCGAGGAAATCGGCGGGCTGCTGGGGTCGATGCTGGTGGAGACCGTCCACCATGCCGATGAATATAGCTTTACCGTCGTGCGCGAGAGCCTGGCCGAAGCGCTGACGCTGTTGCGCGATCGCGCCGGCTATCAGCAGCTGATGGAGATTGCCGGGGTCGACTATCCCGACCGTCCCGAACGGTTCGAGGTCTGCTATCATCTCCTCAGCGTCACCCGGAACCATCGCGTGCGGGTGAAGGTGACGACCGACGAGGATAGGCCCGTTCCGTCCGTCACGCACATCTGGCCGGTCGCCGGCTGGCTGGAGCGCGAGGTGTTCGACATGTATGGCGTGGTGTTCGACGGCAATGCCGACCTGCGCCGCATCCTGACCGACTATGGCTTCAAGGGTCATCCGCAGCGCAAGGACTTTCCGCTGACCGGCTATGTCGAGCTGCGTTATTCGGAGGAAGACAAGCGCGTCGTCTATGAGCCGGTCAAGCTGGCGCAGGATTTCCGCAGCTTCGACTTCATGAGTCCGTGGGAAGGCGCGGAATATATCCTGCCCGGCGACGAGAAGGCCCCGCAGGCGCCCGGCGCGCCGTCGCCTGCCGCTGCGCCGCCGCCGCCTCCTGCCGCGCCAAAGGGTGACGCTGCGGCTGCGACGCCCAAGGTGACCGAGAAGAAAGAAGACACCGGCGCGGGCGAAGCCGCCAACGCGAAGGCGGCGGAGAAATCGGCTGACGCGCCGGTCAAGCCGGAACACCATACCGACGAGGGCAAAGGCGTCGCCAAGCCCGAGGACAAGGGCTGATGGCAGACTATCTCGACGAACTGGCGCACCGCACCGACGCGGCCGATCCGACGCTGGGCGACACGGACATCCAGAATTACACGATCAATTTCGGCCCGCAGCATCCCGCCGCGCACGGCGTGCTGCGGCTCGTCATGGAACTGGACGGCGAGATCGTGGAGCGGTGCGACCCCCATGTGGGCCTGCTGCATCGCGGCACCGAGAAGCTCATCGAATACAAGACCTATCTTCAGGCGCTGCCCTATTTCGACCGGCTCGACTATTGTTCGCCGCTCGGGATGGAACACTCCTACGTTCTGGCGGTCGAGAAGCTGCTGAATCTGGAAGTGCCGCTGCGCGCGCAATATCTGCGCGTCTTTTTCGCGGAACTGACCCGCATCTGCAATCACATGCTGAACCTGGGTTCGCACGTCATGGATGTGGGCGCGATGACGCCCAACCTGTGGCTGTTCGAAATCCGCGAGGATTGCCTCAACTTCTTCGAGCGGGCGTCGGGCGCGCGGATGCACTCGGCTTATTTCCGGCCGGGTGGCGTGCATCAGGATGTGCCGCTGAAGCTCCTGACCGACATCGCCGACTGGCTCGACACGCGCCTGCCGCGCCTGTTCGAGGATGCGATGAGCCTGGTCGCGGACAACCGCATCTTCAAGCAGCGCAATGTCGACATTGCCGTGGTCAGCAAGGAAGACGCCCTGAAATGGGGCTTTTCCGGCCCGATGATCCGCGGCAGCGGCATCCCTTGGGACATCCGCAAGGCGCAGCCCTACGACGTCTATGACCGCATGGAGTTCGACGTCCCGGTCGGCACCAATTTCGACTGCTACGACCGGTTCATGGTCCGCGTCGAGGAGGTCCGCCAGTCCGCGCGGATCATGAAGCAGTGCCTCAATGAAATGCCCGAAGGTCCGATCGCCAGCTTCGACCGCAAGGTGGTGCCGCCCAAGCGCGGCGAGATGAAGCGATCGATGGAGGCGCTCATCCACCACTTCAAGCTCTATACCGAGGGCTTCCACGTGCCCGCCGGCGAGGTCTATGTGGCGACCGAAAGCCCCAAGGGCGAATTCGGCGTCTATCTCGTCGCGGACGGCAGCAACAAGCCCTATCGTTGCAAGATCCGCCCCACGGCCTTCTCGCACCTGCAGGCGATGGACTTCATGATGAAGGGCCACATGCTCGCCGACACCACCGCCGTGCTGGGCGCGATGGACATCGTGTTCGGGGAGTGTGACCGGTGACGAGCTGGCGCTTTTTTAGAGTGGCTGCCAAACAGTTTTGCTTCGGCTTCACGCTGTTTACGCTCGGCGGTTGGGCTCGTTCGCGAGCGGATGTTGTGGAGTTCGGTATCGTCGCAGGACTAGTTTGCGTGGCTTTCGGGCTTTGGCAGGAATTTACTGAAGCGCCCCTTGATGTTTTGCTTTCGGAGCCAAAGCATGGCTGACGCACCCCATATTCCCGACGAAGCCGAGACCCGCGCGCGCTGGGGCGCGTTTGCGTGGACGGCTGAAAACGCCGCGCAGGCGGAGAAGGTCATCGCCCGCTATCCCGCCGGCCGCCAGCAGTCTGCGGTGATGCCGCTGCTCGATCTCGCTCAGCGGCAGGTCGGCGCGGAGACGCAGACGCAGGGCTGGCTGCCCGTGCCGGTGATGGAATATATCGGGCGGCAGCTCGATATGCCGTATATGCGTGTCTATGAGGTCGCGACCTTCTACACCATGTACAACCTCGCGCCGGTCGGCCGCTATCATGTGCAGGTGTGCGGCACGACGCCCTGCATGTTGCGCGGCTCCGACGATGTGTTCGCGGCCTGCAAGAACAAGGGGCTGGTGAAGGGCGCGACCACACCCGATGGCCTGTTCACCCTGACCGAGGTCGAGTGCCTGGGCGCGTGCGCCAACGCGCCGATGGTCCAGATCAACGACGACAATTATGAAGACCTGACCTATGACAGCATGACGGCGGTGCTGGACACGCTGGCGGCTGGTGGTCAGCCCAAGATCGGGCCGCAGATCGACCGCCAGACGAGCGCGCCCGAAGGCGGCCCGACGACGCTGAAAGAGATGATCAGCGAAAATCACGACTATCGGGGAGAGTGGTGATGACCATTCCGCTCGAAATCCACCGTTCGTCCAGAGTAGCCACTGAGCTTGTCGAAGTGGCGTATCGAAGGACGGTTGTTGCGCATGACCCTTCGATACGGGTCTTCGGCTTCGCTCAGCCCCTACTCAGGGCGAACGGATGTCAGATGGGACTGTTCGCATGACCGACGCACCCGCACCCGCCCCCTTCGTTGGCCCGCTCGCCGACAAGGACCGCATCTTCACCAACGTCCATGGCTTCCAGGATTGGGGCATCGACGCCGCCATGAAGCGCGGCGATTGGGACAATACCAAGAAGCTGCTCGAAATTGGGCAGGACGAGATCATCAATATCATCAAGGCGTCCAACCTGCGCGGCCGTGGCGGCGCGGGCTTCCCGACCGGCATGAAGTGGAGCTTCATGCCCAAGGAAAGCAAGGACGGCCGCCCGAGCTTCCTGGTGATCAACGCCGACGAATCCGAACCCGGTTCGTGCAAGGACCGCGAGATCATCCGCCACGATCCGCACAAGCTGATCGAAGGCGCGCTGATCGCCGGTTTCGCGATGCGTGCGCGCGCCGCCTATATCTACATCCGCGGCGAGTTCATCTATGAGGCGAAGGTGCTCTTCGCCGCCGTGGAGCAGGCCTATGAAAAGGGCTTCCTCGGCAAGAATGCCTGCGGGTCGGGCTATGATTTCGACGTGTTCGTCCATCGCGGCGCGGGTGCCTATATCTGTGGCGAGGAAACCGCGCAGATCGAAAGCCTCGAAGGCAAGAAGGGCCAGCCGCGCCTCAAGCCGCCCTTCCCGGCGGGCGCGGGCCTCTATGGCTGCCCGACCACGGTCAACAATGTGGAATCGATCGCGGTCAGCCCCACGATCCTCAGGCGCGGCGCGGCGTGGTTCAACGGCTTCGGGCGCGAGAATAATCGCGGCACCAAGCTGTTCCAGATCAGCGGCCATGTAAACAAGCCCTGCGTGGTCGAGGAAAGCATGTCGATCCCGTTCCGCGAACTGATCGACCGCCATTGCGGCGGCATCCGGGGCGGGTGGGACAATCTGCTCGCGGTCATTCCCGGCGGCTCGTCGGTGCCTCTGGTGCCTGCGAAGGAGATCATGGACGCGCCGATGGACTTTGACGGGCTGCGCGCGCTTGGGAGCGGCCTCGGCACCGCCGCCGTCATCGTCATGGACAAGTCCACCGACATCGTCCGCGCGATCAGCCGCCTCAGCTATTTCTACAAGCATGAAAGCTGCGGCCAGTGCACGCCCTGCCGCGAAGGCACTGGCTGGATGTGGCGCGTGATGGAGCGGTTGCGCACCGGCGACGCCGACCAGAGCGAGATCGACATGCTGTTCCAGGTGACCAAGCAGGTCGAAGGCCACACCATCTGCGCGCTGGGCGATGCGGCAGCCTGGCCGATTCAGGGCCTGATCCGCCACTTCCGCCCGGAAATCGAACGCCGGATCGCCGAACGCGGCGCGCCGGTGATGGAGGCGGCGGAGTAATGGGGCTGGTTCGCCAACATATCCGGCTGTCGAATTTCGCTGAACCGCAGATCGAAGAAGTCGATGCGAATGCGCTGGTGGATAGCGGTGCGCTCGAACTGTGCATTCCGCGCCTGATCGCCAAGCAACTCCGCCTGACGAAGGTAGAAGAGCGCAAGGTCCATCTGGCCGACGGTCGCGTGGAGATTGTCGACTATGTCGCGCCGGTCAAGATCGAGGCTTTCGGGCGCTCGGCCGTCGCGGGTGCGCTGGTGATGGGGGATATGGTCCTGCTGGGCGCGATCCCGATGGAATCCATGGACGTGCTGATCGATCCAGTTCGCCAGCAGCTGATTCCGAACCCTGAAAATCCTTTTATTCCCGGAGCACTCGCCATGGGTTTCACCTATGCCGAAAAGGGCGACGATCATGCCTAAAGTCAAAGTAGATGGCGTAGAAATCGACGTCCCGGCGGGCGCCACGGTCCTTCAGGCGTGCGAACTGGCCGGCAAGGAAATCCCGCGCTTCTGCTATCATGAGCGCCTGAGCATCGCCGGCAATTGCCGCATGTGCCTGGTCGAGGTGAAGCCCGGACCGCCCAAGCCGCAGGCGTCGTGCGCGCTGCCGGCGGCGGACAATCAGGAAATCTTCACCCAGACCGAAATGGTGAAGAAGGCCCGCGAAGGGGTGATGGAGTTTCTGCTCATCAACCACCCGCTCGATTGCCCGATTTGCGATCAGGGCGGCGAGTGCGACCTTCAGGACCAGTCGGTGGCCTATGGCCGCGGCGCGTCGCGCTATGACGAGAACAAGCGCGCCGTCACCGAGAAATATATGGGGCCGATCGTCAAGACGGTCATGACCCGCTGCATCCAGTGCACCCGCTGCGTGCGCTTTGCCGAGGAAGTCGCCGGCGTGCCGGAAATCGGCGCGATCTATCGCGGCGAGAATATGCAGATCACCACGTACCTCGAACATGCCGCCAAGAGCGAGCTGTCGGGCAATGTGGTGGACCTGTGCCCGGTGGGCGCGCTGACGTCCAAGCCCTATGCGTTCGAGGCGCGGCCGTGGGAGCTGAAGAAGACGCACGCCATCGATGTGATGGACGCGGTCGGCACCAACATTCGCCTCGACAGCCGTGGTCGTCAGGTGCTGCGCGCCGTGCCGCGCATCAATGACGACGTGAACGAGGAATGGGCGTCGGACAAGACGCGCCACAATGTCGATGGCCTGGTGCGCAAGCGGCTCGACAAGCCGTTCGTGCGCAAGGACGGCAAGCTGGTTCCTGCGACCTGGGAAGAGGCGTTCAAGGCCATCGCGGCCGTTCCGCATGGCGGCAGTGTCGCGGCCATTGCCGGCGACCTGCTCGATTGCGAGACGATGTTCGCCGGCAAGCTGCTGGTCGAAAAGCTAGGCGGCACGATGCTGGAGGGACGGCAGACGGGCCTGGCCTATGACGTGTCGAGCCTGTCGGCGGTGGTGTTCAACACGCCGCTCGCCGATCTGGAAACGGCGGACGTCATCCTGCTGGTCGGCACCAATTTGCGCTGGGAAGCGCCGCTGGTGAACACGCGGCTGCGCAAGGCGATCAAGCGCGGGGCGAGGGTGTTCGGCATCGGGCCGGAACATGACCTGACCTACAAGGTCGAATGGCTGGGCGACGATGCGGCGCTGCTGGGCAAGCTGCCGCAGGCGGTGCTTGATGCGTTCGGCGGCGCGGCGCGGCCGGCGATGATCGTGGGCGGCGGCACGCTGGCAAAGGACGGCGCGCATGGCGACACGCTGGCGCTGGTCGAGACGCTGGGCCTGATCAAGGACAACTGGAACGGCTATAATGTCGTGCATTTTGCCGCGGCGCGGATGGGCGGGCTGATGCTCGGCTGGGCGATGGACGGCGGCGTCAAGGCGATGGCGGCGGCCAAGCCCAAGCTGCTCTTCTCGTTCGGCGCGGACGAGGTGGATTATTCGGCGTTCGGCGAAAGCTTCAAGGTCTATGTCGGCCATCATGGCGACAAGGGCGCGCATGCGGCGGACGTGATCTTGCCGGGCGCAAGCTATGCCGAGAAGGCGGGCACCTACGTCAATCTGGAAGGCCGGGTTCAGCGCGGCGACAAGGCCGTGTTCGCGCCGGGCGATGCGCGCGAGGACTGGTCGATCCTGCGGGCGCTGTCCGACGTGATGGGCGCGCGGTTGCCGTTCGATAGCTTTGAGCAGCTTCGCACCCAGATGGCGGAGGCGGTGCCGGCGCTGGGGGTCGAGGGGCTGGCCGACTATGGCTGGTCCGTGCCCAAGTTGCCGACCGGGGCGACCGGCGCGATCGGGTCGCCGATCAAGGATTATTACCTCACAAACGCGATCTGCCGCGCCAGCCCGACGATGCAGCAATGTTCGGCGGAACTGGTCCATGGCGAGACCTTTGCGGAGGCGGCGGAGTGATGCCGTTGGCCGCGACCACCCACAGCCGTTCGGTTCGAGCCTGTCGAGAACTGCGCGCCAACTTCTCGACTGACGCTTCTCGGCTTCGCTCGAAGCTGCTCGAAGCGAACGGGGAGGGTAACGAGAAGTAATGACCGCTTTCTTCCAAAATCTGGGCCTGCCGTTCGAGGGCGCGTGGTTCGTTTCGACCATCATCGGCATTTTGCTGATAGCGCTGCCGGTCATGCTGGCGGTGGCGATGATCATTTATGCCGACCGCAAGATCTGGGCGGCGATGGCGTTGCGGCGCGGGCCGAACGTGGTCGGCCCGTTCGGGCTGCTCCAGTCCTTCGCGGACGGCCTGAAGGTCTTCCTTCAAGAAACCATCATCCCGTCGGCCGCGAACAAGACCCTGTTCCTGATCGCGCCGATCATCACCTTCACCGTCGCGCTGATGGCCTGGGCGGTGGTGCCGTTCCAGGTCGGCGTGGTGCTGGCGAACATCAATGTCGGCCTGCTCTACATCCTCGCGATTTCGTCGCTCGGCGTTTATGGCGTGGTGCTGGCGGGGTGGGCGTCCAACTCCAAATATCCCTTCTATTCCGCGATTCGCGCGTCGGCGCAGATGATTTCCTACGAAGTCTCGATCGGCTTCATCCTGATCTGCGTCGTGCTGTGGGCGGGCAGCTTCAACCTGACCCAGATCGTGGAGAGCCAGAAGGGCTATTATGGCTTTCTGAACGGCAACGGCTTCAATCCGCTGCTCTTCCCGATGGCGATCATGTTCCTGATCTCCGCGATGGCGGAAACGGCGCGCGCGCCCTTCGACCTCACCGAAGCGGAAAGCGAGCTGGTCGCGGGATACCAGACCGAATATTCGTCGATGGCTTTCGCCCTCTACTGGCTCGGCGAATATGCCAACGTCATCCTGATGTGCGCGCTGAACGCCATCCTGTTCTGGGGCGGCTATCTTCCGCCCGTGGACTGGGCGCCGCTCTATTGGGTGCCGGGCATCCTCTGGCTGTTCGCCAAGATCCTGTTCTTCTTCTTCGTCTTCTCCTGGGTGAAGGCGACGGTGCCCCGTTATCGCTATGACCAGCTGATGCGGCTGGGCTGGAAAATCTTCCTGCCGACCTCGCTGCTGTTCGTGTTCCTGGTGTCGGGCTTCCTCATGCTGACGAGGTATGGGGGATGATGGGGTTAGCATTTGCCGCGCTTGCGAGCATCTGTACCGCAAGCACATTCGGATCATCGGGTGATCAATTTGTGATTGAACTTACCCGGGATGGAGCTGTGCCTCATGTGGCGGTGCGTTCAAATGAGCGTACGTCATGGTTGACAGGCCGCGTTGACGCGAGCCGCAGCATCGTCCGTGTGTTTGATCGTGACGATGGGTCCAAAGTTCTAATGGGCGATGCGCGAGGTGGCGCGGACGGAAAATATTATTCGATCCAGTTAAGTGGCGATGTTGTTGGCGGCAAAGCTGAAAATCTTTCTGTAGATGTAGTTAGCTACACCGATGACACCTATCGGAAAGGATACAAGCGAATAGTATCCGCAGATTGCAAAAGCGTGTCGGGCGAGTTTAGCGTGGAAGGCTTGTGATGAGCGTCGGATACTACGTCAAATCCTTCACCCTCTGGGAGTTCATGAAGGCGCATTGGTTGACCTTGAAGTATTTCTTCAAGCCCAAGGCGACCATCAACTATCCCTATGAAAAGAACCCGATCTCGCCGCGCTTCCGGGGCGAGCATGCGCTGCGTCGCTATCCCAACGGGGAAGAGCGCTGCATCGCGTGCAAGTTGTGCGAGGCCATCTGTCCGGCGCAGGCGATCACCATCGAGGCGCAGCCGCGCGAGGATGGTAGCCGCCGCACCACGCGCTATGACATCGACATGACAAAGTGCATCTATTGCGGCTTCTGCCAGGAAGCCTGCCCGGTGGACGCGGTCGTGGAAGGGCCGAATTTCGAATTTTCGACCGAAACCCGCGAGGAGCTGATCTACGACAAGGCCAAGCTCCTCGAGAATGGCGACAAGTGGGAACGCGCGATCGCCGCGAACCTTGCCGCCGATGCGCCCTATCGGTAATGGGCGTGCGGAATCTCCAAGAGCCGTTCGGCCTGAGTAAGGACCGAGCTTGTCGAGGGCCTGTATCGAAGGCTCTGCGCGCGTCCTTCGATACGCTGCTTCGACAGGCTCAGCAGCTACTCAGGATGAACGGGGTAGGGGCCGAGGGGGCCGAGTATATCCAATGATCCATGTAATCGCCTTCTACCTGTTCGCGACGCTCGTCGTGTGCAGCGGTGCGCTGACGATCCTGTCGCGCAACCCCGTTCATTCGGTGCTGTGGCTGATCCTCGCCTTCTTCAACGCGGCCGGCCTCATGGTGCTGCTGGGGGCCGAATTCATCGCGATGCTGCTGGTCATCGTCTATGTCGGCGCGGTCGCGGTGCTGTTCCTGTTCGTCGTCATGATGCTCGACATCGATTTTGCCGAACTGCGCGCGGGGTTCGTCGATTATCTGCCGTTCGGCCTGCTGATCGCGGCGGTGCTGCTGGCCGAGATCGTGCTGGGCATTGGCCTGTGGAGCGCGGGGCCCATCGAACTGGCGCAGCGTGCCGCGCCGGCCAACCCGGAACTGAGCAACATCCAGGCGATCGGCGGGCTGCTCTATACGCGCTACATCTTCCTGTTCGAGGCGGCGGGCATCGTCCTGCTGGTGGCGATGATCGGCGCGATCGTGCTGACCCATCGGGCGCGGGGCGGGGTGCGCGGCCAGAATATCGCCCGCCAGAACCAGCGCCGGCCGCAGGACGCGGTGCGCAACGTCAATCAGCCCGTCGGGCAGGGGGTGGAGCTGTGATCTTTCGCACCGTCATGCCAGCGAAGGCTGGCATCTCGGGCCGGCTGGCGCGGCACGTGGGGCATGAGACCCCAGCATTCGCTGGGGTGACGGCCTCCTTCGAAAGGATGCCGTCATGATCGGCCTGCAACATTATCTGGTCGTGAGCGCGATCCTGTTCGTGATGGGGGTGCTGGGCATCTTCATCAACCGCAAGAACGTCATCATCATCCTGATGGCGATCGAGCTGATCCTGCTGAGCGTGAACATCAACCTCGTCGCTTTCAGCGCCTTCCTGGGCGATCTGGTCGGGCAGGTGTTCAGCATGTTCGTGCTGACCGTCGCGGCGGGCGAGGCGGCCATCGGCCTTGCGATCCTCGTCATCTATTTCCGCGGTCGCGGCACGATTGCCGTCGATGACATCAACCAGATGAAGGGCTGAGCCGTTTCATGATCCAGCTTATCGTCCTTCTTCCCCTGCTGGCGGCGGCCATTGCCGGCCTTGGCAACAAGGCGCTGGGCAAGCTGCCGGCCAAGATCGTCACCACCGGCGCGCTGTTCGCCAGCTGCGCCATGAGCTGGCCGATCTTCATCGGGTTCCTGACCGGCCATAGCGAAGCCTATGTGCAGCCGCTCTTCACCTGGATCGAAAGCGGCAGCTTCGACGCGCAATGGGCGCTGCGGGTGGACACGATGACGGCGGTCATGCTGGTGGTCATCACCAGTGTGTCGAGCCTCGTCCACCTCTACAGCTGGGGCTATATGGAAGAGGAGCCGGATCAGCCGCGCTTCTTCGCCTATCTCTCGCTCTTCACCTTCGCGATGCTGATGCTGGTGACGGCGAACAACCTGCTCCAGATGTTCTTCGGCTGGGAAGGGGTGGGCCTCGCTTCCTACCTCCTCATCGGTTTCTGGTTCCGCAAGCCGTCGGCCAACGCCGCCGCGATCAAGGCGTTCGTGGTCAACCGCGTCGGCGACCTCGGCTTCATGATGGGGATTTTCGGCACCTATCTGGTGTTCAACACCATCTCCATCCCCGAAATCCTGGAGGCCGCGCCGTCGATGGCCGGCTCCACCATCGGGTTCCTGGGGCACCGCTTCGACACGATGACGGTGCTGTGCCTGCTGCTGTTCATCGGCGCGATGGGCAAATCGGCGCAGCTTGGCCTCCACACCTGGCTCCCTGACGCGATGGAAGGCCCGACGCCGGTGTCGGCGCTGATCCACGCGGCGACCATGGTGACGGCGGGCGTGTTCATGGTGTGCCGCCTGTCGCCGATGTTCGAGACGTCGCCGACGGCGCTTGGCTTCGTGACCTTCATCGGGGCTGCGACCTGCCTGTTCGCGGCGACGGTCGGCACGGTGCAGAACGACATCAAGCGCGTGATCGCCTATTCGACCTGTTCGCAGCTGGGCTACATGTTCTTCGCAGCGGGTGTCGGCGCTTATGGCGCGGCGATGTTCCACCTCTTCACCCACGCCTTTTTCAAGGCGCTGCTGTTTCTGGGCGCGGGATCGGTCATCCATGCGATGCACCATGAGCAGGACATGCGCTATTATGGCGGCCTGCGGAAAGAAATCCCGGTCACCTTCTGGACGATGACGCTGGGCACCCTCGCCATCACCGGCGTCGGTCTGCCGCTGATCGGCTATGGCTTTGCGGGCTTCTATTCCAAAGACGGCATACTGGAAGCGGCCTTCGCGTCGGGCGGATCGGGCGTGGGCGCATATTATGTCGGCATCTTCGCCGCGCTGCTGACCAGCTTCTATAGCTGGCGGCTGGTGTTCCTGACCTTCTTCGGCAAGCCGCGCTGGGCCGCTTCGGAGCATATCCAGCACGCGCTGCATGACGCGCACGGGCATGACGATCATGCCACGCACGGCCACGGGTCGGAACATGACAATGCGCCGGCGCAGGAAGATGCGGGCCATGATCCCCATGGGCATGAGGCGGGCGCGCATGCGCTGCCCACCGGCACCGGCGGCTATCATCCGCATGAGAGCCCTTGGGTCATGCTGGTGCCGCTCGTGGTGTTGAGCCTTGGCGCGGTGTTCGCAGGGTTCGTCTTCCATGACCAGTTCATCGGACCGGAGGGCGGGATCGAGTTCTGGAAGGGCGCGCTCGCGTTCGACAGTCATCTGATGCACGCGGCGCATGAAGTGCCGACCTGGGTCAAGTTCGGGCCGTTCGCGGTGATGTTGACGGGGCTGCTGATCGCCTGGCTGAGCTACATCAAGAACACCGACTGGCCGCGGCGTTTCGTCTCGCAGTTCGGCGCGCTGTACCAGTTCCTGCTCAACAAATGGTATTTCGACGAGCTGTATAATGTCCTGTTCGTGAAGCCCGCCTTCGCCATCGGCCGCTTCTTCTGGAAGTTCGGTGACGTGGGCTTCATCGACCGCTTCGGCCCCAATGGGCTCGCCGCGCTCGTGGTGCAGGGCAACAGGATCAGCCGCCGGCTCCAGTCCGGCTACCTCTACACCTACGCGCTGGTGATGCTGATCGGGCTCGCCGCGGCCGCAACCTGGGCGATGACACGATAATGGACGGCTTCCCCATCCTTTCCCTGATGATGGCAGTGCCGATGGCGGGGGCCATCGCCTGCCTCTTCGCGGGCGCCAATGCCGCGCGCTGGATCGCGCTGATCGCGACCTTGGTCGATCTGGTGCTGGGCATCGTCCTCTGGGCGAACTTCGACCAGGGCGGCCTCCAGTGGCAGTTCCAGGAATATGCACCGATTTTCGGTCGCTTCGCTTGGGCGCTGGGGATCGATGGCATCGCGCTGATGCTGATCGTCCTGACCGTGTTCCTGATGCCGATCTGCATCGGCGCGAGCTGGGAAGCCATTCAGAAGCGCGTCGGCGAATATATGGCGGCCTTCCTGTTCATGGAGGTGCTGATGATCGGCGTCTTCACGGCGCAGGACATCTACCTTTTCTACGTGATGTTCGAGGCCGGCCTGATCCCGATGTACCTGATCATCGGCATCTGGGGCGGCGCGGACCGCATCTACGCCAGCTATAAATTCTTCCTCTACACGCTGCTCGGCTCGGTTCTGATGCTGATCGCGATGATGTGGATGGTGCATGAGGCCGGCACGACCGAAATCCCGGCGCTGATGGCCTATGATTTCGACCCGCATGTCCAGACGTGGCTGTTCCTGGCCTTCTTCGCCAGCTTCGCGGTCAAGATGCCGATGTGGCCGGTCCACACCTGGCTGCCCGACGCGCACGTGCAGGCGCCGACCGCAGGGTCGGTCATTCTGGCCGGTGTGCTGTTGAAGATGGGCGGATACGGCTTCATTCGCTTCTCGCTGCCGATGTTCCCGGAAGCCTCGGCGCAACTCGCCTGGCTGGTCTGGGGTCTTTCGATGGTCGCGGTGGTCTATACCAGCCTCGTTGCGCTGGTGCAGAGCGACATGAAGAAGCTGATCGCCTATTCCTCGGTCGCGCACATGGCGATCGTGACGGTCGGCCTGTTCGCCTTCAATCAGGCGGGCATAGAGGGCGCGATGATGGTGATGCTGGGCCACGGCCTGGTGTCGGGCGCATTGTTCCTGTGCGTCGGCGTCATCTACGACCGGCTGCACACGCGCGAGATCAGCCGTTATGGCGGGCTCAGCATCAACATGCCCAAATATGCGGTGCTGTTCCTGCTGTTCACCATGGCCTCGGTCGGCCTGCCGGGCACGTCGAATTTCGTCGGCGAATTCCTGTCGCTGATGGGCATCTATCAGGCATCGAGCTGGGTGGCTCTGGTCTGCACGACCGGCATCATCCTCGGCGCGGCCTATATGCTCTACCTCTATCGCCGCATCGCCTATGGCGAGCAGGTCAATGCCGACGCGGCGGCCATGCCCGACCTGTCGGTGCGCGAGATCGCGCTGCTGGCGCCGATTGCGGCGGCGGTGCTGTGGATGGGCGTCTATCCGGAAAGCTTCCTGGCGCCGATGCGGTCCGACATCCGTGCGCTTGAAGCGCGCCTGGCGCCGGCGGCGCCCGCAGGCGATTCCCACATCAAGATGGGCGCGCCCAAGCCTGCCGGCGGCGCCACCCATGAAGAAGCTAGCGCGCACGGGGAGGCGCACTGATGATCGATTCCGCTTCCCTTCTGGCGGTTCTGCCGGAACTCATCCTGACCGCTGGCGGCCTGGTGCTGATGCTGGTCGCGGCTTTTGGCGGCGACGGCACGGCGCGCGTCGTCAACTGGCTGGCGGTGCTGACGCTGGCGATTGCCGGCGTCTCGATCTCGACCTCGGTCGCGCATGGTCCCGACGCATTTGACGGCCTCGTCCGCGCCGACGCCTTCTCCGCCTTCGCCAAGGCGCTGATCTACGGTGCGGCGGCGGCTGCGATCCTGCTCGCGCCGCGCTTCTTCCAGACCGATGGCAAGGAGCGGCCGGAATATCCGGTGCTGATCCTGTTCAGCAGCATCGGCATGGGCATGATGGTGTCGGCGGGTGACCTGCTGACCCTTTATGTCGGTCTCGAAATGCAGAGCCTTGCCGCCTATGTGCTGGCGAGCTTCATGCGGCAGGATGGGCGTTCGTCCGAAGCGGGGCTCAAATATTTCGTGCTGGGGTCGCTGGCGAGCGGCATCCTGCTCTATGGCTCGGCGCTGCTCTATGGCTTCACCGGGACGACGGCGTTTGACGGTATCGCGGTGGCGATGGGCGACGGCGTGTCGAACGGCGAACTGTTCGGCATGGTGTTCCTGCTCGCCGGTCTCGCCTTCAAGATGAGCGCCGTGCCCTTCCACATGTGGACGCCCGACGTGTATGAAGGCGCGCCCACGCCCGTCACCACCTTCTTCGGCAGCGCGCCCAAGGTCGCCGCTATGGGCCTTGCCGTGCGCGTGGCGATCGAGGCGCTGGGGCCGGCGGGCCTCGACTGGCAACAGATCGTGATCTTCGTGGCGCTGGCCTCGATCATTCTCGGTGCGGTGGCGGCGATCGGCCAGACCAATATCAAGCGGCTGATGGCCTATTCGTCGATCAACAATGTCGGCTTCGCGCTGATCGGCCTCGCCTGCGGCACGCCTGCGGGTGTCGCCGCGACGATGAGCTACATGGCGATCTATGTCGTGATGACGATCGGCGGCTTCGCGTGCGTACTCCAGATGCGCGACGCGCACGGCAAGCCGGTCGAGACCATCGCCAGCCTGTCCGGCCTGTCGCAGAGCCGCAAGGGGCTGGCCGCTGCCTTTGCCATCTTCATGTTCTCGATGGCCGGCATTCCGCCGCTGTTCGGTTTCTGGGCGAAGTTCCTGGTGTTCGACGCGGCGGTCGCCGCCAACCTGACCGCGCTTGCCGCCTTCGGCATCGCGGCCTCGGTGATCGGCGCCTTCTATTATCTCAAGATCATCAAGACGATCTATTTCGACGAGCCGGCCGCCGCCTATGAGGCGAAGGGCGGGGCGGTCGAGAATGTCATCCTGACGGCGTGCGCCGTGGTGATCGTGTTCGGTTATCTGCTCAATCCCATGCTGGATGCGGCGAGCGCGGCGGCGGCGGCGTCGCTCTTCTGACGTTGCTTCGTTACGTCGAGGAGACCGGCTCCACCAACGCCGACATGCTGGCGCTGGCGGAGCAGGGCGCGCCCGAAGGCACATGGTTGCGCGCCGGTCGCCAGACCGGAGGCAAGGGGCGGATGGGGCGGTCCTGGGAAAGCCCGCACGGCAATCTTTATTGCTCGACGCTGGTGCGGGTGGGGCCGAACGATCCCGCGCCGCATACGCTGGCGCTGGTCGCGGCCAATGCGGTTCATGCCCTGGTTGCGCCCTTGTGCGGTGAGGGACGTGATCCTGCGGACGCAGGAGCCCAGGGTGCAAGCCACTCCAGTCATCCCTGGGCTCCGGCTTTCGCCGGAGCACAAGCTGCGGCGGGGCCAGGCGTCACCAAGATCAAATGGCCCAATGACATCTTGGTCGATGGCGCAAAGATCGCCGGCATCCTGCTTGAGCGGGTGGGCGATGCGATCGTCGTCGGCATCGGCGTCAATGTGACGGGCCATCCCACCGGCCTCGACCGTCCCGTCACCAGTCTGGCGGCACAGGGCGCTGCCGACGCGGAAGCGGGCGCCTTGCTGGAACGGCTGGCGCAGATTTTCGCCCATTGGCTCGGCATCTGGCGCGCACAGGGGCTGGAGCCGGTGCGGGTCCACTGGCTGCTCAACGCCCACCCCGCCGGCACGCCGATGCGCGTCGCCTCGCCCGATGGAGAGGTGGTAGAGGGCGCGTTCGATACTCTGGACCGTAACGGCATGCTGATCCTGCGCTTGGCGAACGGGCAGAGCCGTGCCATTCACGCCGGCGACGTCATTCTCACCTGAAGGACAGGCCCCATGCTTCTCGCGATCGACGCGGGCAACACCAATGTGGTTTTCGCGCTGCTCGACGGGCGGGAAATCCGCGCGCGCTGGCGGATCGCCACCGATCCGCGCCGCACCGCCGACGAATATGCGGTGTGGCTTAATCAGCTGCTGATGCTGGAGGGCTATGGCATCGCCGATGTGAGCGCGGTCATCATCGCCACGGTGGTGCCCCGCGCGCTGCACAATCTTCAGGTGCTGGCCGACAAATATTTCAAGACCAGCGCGCTGGTCGCCGGGCAGGCGCCGGTCGAATGGGGCATCGAACTGGACGTGGCGGAGCCGGCCTCGGTCGGCGCCGACCGGGTTGTAAATGCCATCGCCGCCCACCATCTTTACGAAGGCGATTTGATCGTCATCGATTTCGGCACGGCAACCACGTTCGACGTGGTCGACTACACGGGCGCCTACAAGGGCGGGATCATCGCGCCGGGCATCAACCTGTCGCTCGACGCGCTGGTCGCGGCGGCGGCGAAACTGCCCAAGATCGCCATCGCCGCGCCGGAGAGCACATCGGTAGTCGGCCGCACGACCGAAGCGCAGATGCATATCGGCGTCTTCTGGGGCTATGTGGCGATGATGGAAGGATTAGTGGCGCGGATGCGCGCCGAAATAGGCCGCCCGGCTCGGGTGGTCTCCACCGGGGGCCTCGCGGTCCTCTTCAACGACAATAGCGATATTTTCGATGCGATCGCGCCGGACCTAACCATTCAAGGTCTTGCGCTATTGTACGAACGGAGTTTGAAAAAAGAATGACACCTGGAAATGAGCTGCTCTTCCTGGCCCTTGGCGGGTCGGGAGAGATCGGCATGAACGTCAACCTTTACGGCTGTCAGGGCAAGTGGGTCATGGTCGATCTCGGCCTGACCTTCGCGGACCCTGCCTATCCCGGCGTGGAGCTGGTGCTGCCGGACCTCTCCTTCATCGAGGATCGCCGCGACGACCTGCTCGGCATCGTGCTGACCCATGGGCATGAGGATCATATCGGCGCGATCCCCTATCTGGCCGCCGATCTGGGTGTGCCGCTTTATGCCACGCCCTTTACCGCTGGCCTCATCCGGCTGAAGCTGGAGGAAGAGGGCCTGACGAGCGACGTGAAGCTGCACGTCATCGAGAATGAGGGCAGCTTCGCGCTCGGCCCGTTCGGTTTTCGTTATGTGCCGCTGGCGCATTCGATTCCCGAAGGCAACGCGGTGCTGATCGACACGCCGCACGGCCGCATATTCCACACCGGCGACTGGAAGCTGGACGAGCAGCCCTTGCTCGGCCAGCCATCGACCCCGCAGGAACTCACCGCGATCGGCGACGAAGGCGTATTGGCGCTGGTGTGCGACAGCACCAACGTCTTCAATCCCGAGGCCAGCGGTTCCGAGAGCGAGGTGCGCGAGGGGCTGATGCAGACCATCGCCGGGGCCAAGGGACGGGTGCTCGTCACCACCTTCGCGTCGAACGCCGCGCGGGTACAGACGCTGGGCGAAGTCGCCATCGCCACCGGGCGCAAGCTGTGCGTCGCGGGGCGCTCGCTCGACCGGATCATCGGCACCGCGAAGGCTGCGGGCTACCTCAAGGACTTTCCGCCGCTGGTGGATTGGGACGACGCGATGGCGCTGCCTCGCGACGAGGTGATGATCGTCGCGACCGGCGGGCAGGGGGAAGCGCGTGCGGCACTCGCCCGCATCGCCTTCGACAGCCATCCGATCAAGCTGAGCGAGGGCGATATGGTCGTCTTTTCCTCCAAGCAGATCCCCGGCAACGAGATCGCCATCGGCCGCATCCAGAATGCGCTCGCGCAGAAGAACATTCTGATGGTCACCGATCGGCAGGCGGAGGTCCATGTGTCGGGCCATCCCGGCCGACCTGAGTTGGAGGCCATGTATCGCTGGATCAGGCCGCAGATTTTGCTGCCCGTCCATGGCGAGCGCCGCCATATGGCCGAGCAGGCGCGGCTGGGGATCGCCAGCGGCATCCCCCATGCGGTGGTGCAGTCCAATGGCGACCTGTTGCGGCTGGCCCCTGGCGCGCCTGCGATCATCGGGCATGAAGAGACCGGGCGGCTGGTGCTGGATGGCGACGTCATCCTGCCGGCCGACGGATCGACGATGAACGAGCGCCGCAAGGTCGCGCTGCACGGGCAGATCAGCGTCGCCGTGGCGCTCGACCGCAAGGGCAAGCTGATCGGTGATCCCGCGCTCCGCACCCAGGGCGTGCCGGTAGAGGAGGACAAGGACGCCTTCCTTGCCGAAGCGGCCGACGAAGCCGCCGCCGTGATCGCCAAGGGATCGTCCGAGCAGGAGGCGCTGCGCGAGCGAGTCCGCCTTGCCGTCCGCCGCACCGCAACCCGCTGGACGGGGAAGAAGCCGGTGGTGGACGTGCTGCTGATCCGCGCCTAAAATCGCAAGCTATGAACTGGTACGCGATCTTCGCCATTTACTTCCTGATATGGGTCATCAGCGCGTTCGTGATGCTCCCCTTCGGCATCCGCACGCCCGACGAGACTGGCGAGGTGCTGCTGAAGGGGCAGGCGGACAGCGCGCCGAGCAATTTCCGGCCGGGCTTGGTGGTTGTCCGAGCGACGATATTATCAGCTGTGCTGTTCGGCCTTTACTACGCCAACTATGTGCAGGGCTGGGTAACGATCGACATGCTGCCGGGATATCCCGCCGCGCGATGAGCGAGGGGGTGTCGCAGATCGTGGCCGCGGGCGCGCGTCATGTCGAGCGCTGGGCATTGATGCGCGCGGCGCTTTGGCCCGAGGGGAGCATTGCCGAGCATCGCGAGGAGATTCTCGACCTTTTGCGGCAAGGCGACGGCAAGGGGGTCACGCTGCTGGCTTTGGACGCGCAGGACGAGGCGATCGGTTTTGTCGAAGTCGCGCTACGCCATGATTATGTGAACGGTTGCGAAACTAGCCCGGTTGCCTTTCTGGAGGGCATCTATGTCGATCCCGATGCGCGGCGGCGGGGGGTGGCGGCGGCGCTGACCCGCGCGGCGGCGGACTGGGGGCGGGCGAGGGGCTGCACCGAGATGGCATCGGACGCCGACATCGCCAACGCCGCCAGCCATGCCTTCCACGCGGCGATCGGCTTTGCCGAGACCGAGCGGGTGGTCTATTTCAGGCAGTCCATCGGCTGATCGGATTTGCGCTGAGGCGATGTGTCAGGGTGCGGGCGGCGCGACGCCTTCGACGATGAACTGGCGGCCGGTGGCGGCGCGGCGGCGCAGGGTCAGGGCTTCCTGTTCCTCGGGCGAAAATTGGAATGTGCGGGCGGCGGCGAGGCTCGGAAATTCCATGATGACGACGCGCGGGGCGGGCGGAGCGCCTTCCGCCGGCACGGTTTGGCCGCCGCGCGCGAGATAAACGCCGCCATATTTGGCCGCGGCGACCCCTGCCTTGACGATATAGGCTTTATAGGCCTCGGGGTCGGTGATGGTGATTTCGGCGATGACATAGGCCTTGGGGGCAGGCGGTGTTTGGGCGTGGGTTGGGCCGGCAAAGCCCAGGCCGATCATCATCGCCGTCCATCGCAGAGTGCCGCCCATGCCCGTTCTCCCTCTCAATCCACCCAGTCCAGCCCGATGTCGCGGTAGATGAAGCGGTCGTCCTCCCAATCCTCCTTCACCTTGACGTGGAGGTAGAGGTGGACCTTGACGCCCAATAGCTGGGCGAGTTCGGCGCGGGCTTTCGATCCGATTTCCTTCAGGCGCTGGCCGCCCTTGCCCAGCACGATGGCGCGCTGGGTCGGGCGGGCGACGAGGATTTGCTGGTGGATTTCGACCGATCCGTCCTCGCGCTCCTTATATTGCTCGGTATCGACGGCGGCGGCGTAGGGCAGTTCGGCGTGAAGCTGGTGATAGAGCTGCTCGCGGGTGATCTCCGCCGCCAGCATCCGGTCGGTGGCGTCGGAGACCTGATCCTCGGGGAAATGCCACGGCCCTTCCGGCATGGCGTCGGCAAAGGCGGTCTTGAGCTGCGCGAGGCCGTCGCCGGTCTGGGCGGAGATGAAGAAGGTCTCTTCAAAGCCGATGCGCTCGTAAAGCTTCTGGGTGTGGACCAGCAGCTTTTCCTTGATGGCGATGTCGACCTTGTTGAGGATCAGCCATTTGCGTTCGGGACGGTGGACGAGCGCCTCGACGATCGGTTCCATCTTGGGACCGAGGCCCGCCTTGCCGTCGACGATCAGGGCAATGAGGTCCGCGCCCTGCGCGCCGCCCCAGGCGGCCTGCACCATGGCGCGATCCAGCCGGCGCCTGGGCGCGAATATGCCCGGCGTGTCGACCAGCACGATCTGCGCGTCGCCATCGATCGCAACGCCCATCACGCGGGTGCGGGTGGTCTGCGCCTTGGGGCTGGTGATCGCGACCTTCTGCCCCACAAGGGCATTCACCAGCGTGGACTTGCCCGCATTGGGGGCGCCGACGATGGCGACGACGCCGCAGCGTTGGTTGTTGGTTTCGGTTTCCAATTCTACTCCGTTCGCCTTGCGACAATCCCGTCATCCCGGCGAAAGCCGGGATCCCGCTTCTGCTCTGGCGTTTCAGAAGAAAAGCGGGATCCCGGGTCAAGCCCGGGATGACGATGATGCTTTAGGTCTTTTCTCCAGTGAGAGGAAGCGGGGCTCACCCAACCAACTTTTCCAGCAGCGCTTTGGCCGCCGCGGTTTCCGCTTCCTGCTTCGATGCGCCGGTGGCGCTGGCCTCGCCTGCGCCGTTGATGCTCACGGTCACGGTGAAGCGCAGCGCGTGCTGGGGGCCGGAGCGGTCGGTGAGGGCGTATTCGGGGGGCTTGCGCCTGTTGGCGGCGGCCCATTCCTGAAGCGCGGACTTGGGGTGGCGCGGCGCGCTGGTCTGGGTGTCGACGCGGTCGCCCCAGAGGCGGCGGACGAGGGTGCGGGCTTCGGCGAGGCCGCCCTCCAGATAGAGCGCGCCGATCAGCGCTTCCATGACGTCGCCCAGCACATTGTCGCTGTCCGCCGCGCCATCGTCGCGCGCCTGCTTGCCCAGGATCAGATGGTCGGCGACCCCCGCGCCGCGCGCGATTTCCGCGCAGGTTTCGCCCGAGACGAGCGCGTTGTAGCGGCGGGACAGTTTGCCTTCGGGTTCGGCGGCGTAGCGTTCGAAGACCCATTCACCGATCAGCAGGCCAAGGACGCGGTCGCCCAGAAATTCTATCCGCTCATAATTGTCGGGGCTGGCGCTGCCATGCGTGAGCGCTTGCGCGAAGGCGGCGCGGTTGGTGGGCGCGCGGCCGATCAGATCCTTGAGCCAGGCGTCGGTGTCCGGCTTGCTCAAAAGCCTTCCCCGATGCGGCTCCAGCGGGCGGCGGTGAACCAGGTCCAGGGGAGCAGCCAGTTCGCGCTGCCGTCGGTCGAGAACACCGAGATCAGCGCCTTGCCCACGAGGTTCTTTTCAGGGACGAGGCCGATGCCGCCGCCTTCGACCGCCGGGAAGCGGCTGTCGGCGCTGCGGTCGCGATTGTCGCCCATCATGAAGAGATGGCCTTCGGGCACCAGCACCGTGTCGCGATCGTCCGCCGGGCCATCGGGCACCAGGTCGAGGACGTTATAGCTTTTCCCGCCGGGCAGCGTTTCGCGATATTGGGGGTAGCGGCACTGGCGGCCGCCGCCCGGCGCGGCTTCCTCGAACTCGGGGCGGTAGCAGGGGGACGGCGCGCCTTCCTTCTCGGCGGCGTCGACCATGTTGGCGCTGGCGGGGATGACGAGGTCCGCGACCTTCTGCTTGGGGATCGCCTGGCCATTCAGGTAAACGGTGCCGCCACGCACCGCGATCATGTCGCCGGGAAGGCCGATGACGCGCTTGATATAATCATTCTTCTGGTTCGGCGGCGCCTTGAACACCACCACATCGCCGCGCTGCGGCGTCGAGGCGAAGATGCGGCCGGGGATCAGCGGGACGCTGAACGGCAGCGAATAGCGCGAATAGCCATAGGGCCATTTGGCGACCAGCAGATAGTCGCCGATGAGGAGGCGCGGCTGCATCGATTCCGACGGGATGTTGAAGGGCGAGACGATGAAGCTGCGCAGGATGAAGACGAACAGCCCCAGCTTGACGAGAAACCAGATGAAATCCCGTGTTTCGGATTTGGCGGTCATGCGGGTGCGTTACGTCCTTCTTGTCGGCCCGGAAAAGGCCCGTCGCGGCTTTTGCGGTGTCGTTATCCCCGCGTCAAGCATGGCGGAGGGTGCATAAACGCGCCTACCTGTCTAGGTAAGGCCCGAATCGACAGGTGCAGCGTCGATCTCGACCAACGCCATGGAAGGACATTTCGCATGACCAGCCCTGCATTGGCGGCCATCGCCGCGCTGCCGCAAGCCGATCTCAAGACGATTTTCGATACCGACCCCGATCGCCTGTCCCGCCTGGTTCTGACCCACGGGCCGCTCCGCTTCGACTGGTCCAAGACGCATCTGACGCCCGCGCTGTTCGACGGCTTCGTTGCGCTGGCCGAGGCGCAGGGCTTTAAGGCGCAGCGCGACGCGCTGTTCGCGGGCGAGGCGGTGAACAATACCGAAGGCCGCGCCGCCGAGCATCCCGCCGAGCGCGGCGAGGGCAAGGCCGAAAGCGTCGCGCGCGCCAAGGCGCTGCATGCGCGGATGCGCGCGCTGGTCGATGCGATCGAGGCGGGCGCGCTGGGCGAAATCCGCCATATCCTGCATATCGGCATCGGCGGGTCGGCGCTCGGCCCCGACCTGATCATCGACGCACTGGACGGCGATGGCATCCGTTATGACGTGGCGATCGTGTCCAATGTCGACGGCACTGCGCTCGAACGGGCGATGGACAGTTTCGACCCTGAGCATACGCTGATCGCGGTCGCCTCCAAGACATTCACCACCACCGAGACGATGCTGAACGCCGCGAGCGCGATCAACTGGATGGTCGAGGCCGGGGTGGACGACCCCTATGGCCGGGTGGTCGCGCTGACCGCATCGCCCGACAAGGCAATCGAATGGGGCGTGGACGAAACGCGCATCCTGCCCTTTTCGGAGTCGGTCGGCGGGCGCTACTCGCTCTGGTCCTCGATCGGCTTTCCCGCCGCGCTGGCGCTGGGATGGGATGCGTTCGAGAGCCTGCTGGAGGGCGCGGCGGCGATGGACCGGCATTTCCGCCTGTCGGCACCGCATGAGAATGCGCCGCTGATCGCGGCCTTCGTCGATCAATATTATGCGCGGGTGCTGGGGTGCCAGACGCGCGCGCTGTTCGCCTATGACGAGCGGCTGAAGCTGCTGCCTTCCTACCTCCAGCAGCTGGAGATGGAGAGCAACGGCAAGAGCGTGACCCGCGACGGCCAGCCCGTGGAGGGGCCGACCGCGCCGATCACCTGGGGCGGGGTGGGCACCGACGCGCAACATGCGGTGTTCCAGCTGCTGCATCAGGGGACGATCCTGACCCCGGTCGAGTTCATCGCGTCGATCGAGCCGGGCCATACGCTGGACCCCGCGCATCATCGCGCGCTGCTGGTCAACTGCTTCGCGCAGGGGGCGGCGCTGATGCGGGGGAAGGCGAACGACGCGGACCCGGCGCGCGCCTATCCGGGCGGACGGCCGTCCACCACGATCCTGATGGAGGATGTGACGCCCGAGGCGTTGGGCGCGCTGATCGCCTTCTACGAGCATCGCACCTTTGCCAACGCGGTGCTGATGGGGATCAACCCGTTCGACCAGTTCGGGGTCGAGCTGGGCAAGGAGATCGCCAAGTCGATCGAGGCGAATGGGGCGACGGGGTTCGATCCGTCGACGATGGCGCTGATCGAGGTGGCGCTGGGGGGATGAACATAATTCCTCTCCTTTAAGGGGAGGTGGCTGGCCGCAGGCCAGACGGAGGGGTGTCATGCTATCGAGAGGGCGACACCCCTCCACCACTTCGTGGTCCCCCTCCCCTTCCAGGGGAGGATTTGGGGTTTGTAACTCACCCGCTCACCCGCCATATGCGCCGCAAAGCAGCGGAGGCGGTTCATGAGCGACTATGACTACGACCTTTTCGTCATCGGCGCGGGGTCCGGGGGCGTGCGGGCGTCGCGCGTGGCAGCGGCGCACGGCGCGAAGGTCGCGGTGGCGGAGGAGTTTCGGGTCGGCGGCACCTGCGTCATCCGGGGCTGCGTGCCCAAGAAGCTGCTCATCTATGGCGCGCATTTCGCCGAGGATCTGAAGGACGCGCGCCGCTTTGGCTGGGACGTGCCCGAATGCGGCTTTGAATGGGCGACGCTGCGCGACAATGTGCTGGCGGAGGTCGATCGGCTGGAAGGGCTGTACGGCAATACGCTCGACAACCACAAGGTCGACGTGATCCGCGAACGCGCGGTCCTTACCGGTCCGCATGGCGTGAAGCTGGCGAGCGGGCGCGAGGTGAGCGCCAAGGTCATCCTGGTCGCGACCGGCGCTTGGCCGATCCGGCCCGAGATCGAGGGGGCGGAGTATGGCATCACGTCCAACGAAGTATTCCACCTGCCCGAATGTCCCGGCCGGATCGTGATAGTGGGGGGCGGCTATATCGCCAACGAATTTGCCGGCATCTTCCATCAGCTGGGCAGCCATGTGACGATGGTCAACCGGGGTAGCGACCTGCTGCGCGGATATGACGCACAGATCCGCGACCGGCTGCTCCAGATTTCGATGACCAAGGGCATCAATTTCCGCTTCAATGCGAAGATGGAGCGGATCGAAAAGAACGACGATGGGACGCTGTCCGTCCGGTTCGAGAGTGGCGATCCGGTCGCGGCGGACGTGGTGATGTTCGCCACCGGGCGGCGGCCGCATACCGAAGGGCTGGGGCTGGATACGGCCGGGGTCGAGTTGAACGACAAGGGCGCGATCAAGGTCGACGAGTATAGCCGCACGAGCTGCGAAAGCATCTATGCGGTCGGCGACGTTACCGACCGGCTGCAGCTGACCCCGGTCGCGATCCGGGAGGGGCACGCCTTCGCCGACACGGTGTTCGGCGGCAATCCGCGCACGGTCGATTATGGCTGCGTGCCGTCGGCCGTATTCAGCCATCCGCCGCTGGCGGGCGTCGGCATGACCGAGGCGGAAGCGCGCAACAAGCTGGGGACGGTCAAGATCTACACCTCGGATTTCCGGCCGATGAAGAATGTCTTGGCCGGCCGTGACGAGCGGGCGCTCTACAAGATGGTGGTGGACGCGACGACCAACCGGGTGGTGGGGCTGCACATGATCGGGCCGGATGCGCCCGAGATATTGCAGGCCGCCGCCATCGCGGTGAAGGCCGGGCTGACCAAGCAGGACTTCGACGATACGGTCGCGCTGCATCCGAGCATGGCGGAGGAGCTGGTGCTGCTGAAGTAACGCCATGCGCCCCGGTGCAGGGGGGAGGATGCTTCGCGATCGGTCCTCAACGCGTTAGGCGCGCCGCCCCTGCACCCATGCGTCGACATTCGCCGCCAGCACCGTCATCGGCACGCCGCCGCCCTTCACCACCGCGTCGTTGAACAGACGGAAGTCGAACCTGTCGCCCAGCGACTTCTGCGCCGCCGCGCGGAGGCGCACGATCTCCCCATGGCCGACCTTGTAGCCGCACGCTTGCCCCGGCCACGCGCAATAGCGATCGACCTCGCCCTGCACATCTTCGACTGTCGAGCCGTTGGTGCTCGCGAACCAGTGGATCGCCTGATCGCGTGTCCAGCGTTTCGCGTGAAGGCCGGTGTCCACCACCAGCCGGCAGCAGCGATAGGCGATCGACTGGAGATAGCCCAGCCGCCCCGCGGCATCGCCCTCATACACGCCCAGTTCGTCGCCCAGTTGTTCGGCATAGAGCGCCCAGCCCTCCGAATAGGCGTTGAAGGCGAGAAGCGAGCGGATCAGCGGCAGTTTGTAGGTATATTCGCCCTGCCAAATATGGCCGGGGATGCCTTCATGGAAGCAGAGGGTGGGCAGCGCGTAGCGCGGCCAGATGCTGGTATCGCGCAGGTTGATATAATAATTGCCCGGCACGCTGCCGTCGATCGAGCCCGCCCCGGCATAGGCGCCCGGCGCGCCCGCCTCGATCTCCACCGGCACGCGCTTGACGATCAGCTTGGCGGGCACCAGCGTCGCGAAGGCGCGCGGCAGGCGGGTGCGGATGTCGGCCAGGCGACCGTCGATATAGCTCAGGATCTGCGCGCGGCCCTTGTCGTCGTTCGGGAAGAGATATTGTGGATCCTTGCCCATAGCGGTCATGCGTTCGCCGACCGTGCCCTTCGTCATCCCCAGCCCCTTGAGCAGGCCGTCCATCTGCGCTTGCAGCGCGGCGAGTTGGTCGAGACCGAGCTGATGCACCTCGTCCGGGGTCGTGCGGGTGGTGGTGCCCGCTTGCAGCGCCCAGGCGTAATAAGCGTCCCCCTGCGGCAGTTTCCACACGCCCGCGTCCATGGTCGCGGTAGCGCGCTGGCGCTGGAGTTCGGCGATCTGCGCGGCGAGCGCGGGGGCGACCTTGTCCTTGACGATGGCGGCGGCCTTCGCGCCATAGTCGCCTGCCATGTCCTTCGTGCGGCGCGCGATGGAGGCGACCGGCACCCATTGCTCGACCGGCTGCGCCTGCACGGCGGCCATCTGCTTCAGCGTCTTGTCGAGCAGGAAGGCTGGCGCGACCACGCCGATGCCAGCGTCATGGCGCAGCCGTTCGGTCTCGCCGGCGAGATTGGCGGCATAGGCGGAGAGGCGGGCCAGATAGGCGTCGGCGTCCGCCCGGTCCTTGATCCCGTGGTTGCTGTCGAGGAAATCGGGCGTCTCGACGAAGCTGCCGGTATTTTGCGCCACCGCATAGGGGCTGTTGCGATAGGACCAGTTGCTGTTCATCATCGCCATGTCGCCGAAGGGGAAGGCGAAGCCCTGCGCTGCCAGTTCATGCGCGGCGAGCACGACATCGACATCGGTGCGGGTGGTGGGCGACAGCGCCGCGCGATCCACCGCGCGCAGCCGGGCGAGGCGTTCCTTCACATGGGCGGCGATCCGCGCCTGGCCCGCCGGGCTCTTGTCGCCCAGCCGGCTCTTGAGCGCCGCGCGCGCGCCGGTGTCGATGCCAAGGCCGCTGGCGGTTTCCGGTGCATCGGCCAGCATCGCTTCGGCCATGTCGGCGAGCATCGCTTGCGCTGAAGCATCCGCGCTCTGGGCCGCGCGGGCGGGCAAGGCGGCGAGGGCCAGGGCGGAAGAGCCGGCGATCATGACATCGCGGCGATTATAGGACATGGCGGGAGGCTCCAGGATGATGTGCCGCTCACCTTTGCATATTATCCGGCCGCACGAAAAGGGGCTGGCCTCGCGCGCCAGCCGGGCTAAGCAGGCGCCAGTCTGACCCAAGGAGACGCCCCATGCTGCTGCGCCACGCCCGTTCGCTGCTGTTCCTGCCCGCGTCCAACCCGCGTGCCATCGCCAAGGCGCGGTCGCTCCCCTGCGACATGGTGATACTGGACCTTGAGGATTCGGTCCCCGATGACGCCAAGCAGACCGCGCTCGACGGCGCGATCGCGGCGCTGGGCGAGGGGTTCGGCGGCCGGCTGGTGGCGGTGCGGATCAATGTCGAGGGGACGCCCACGCACGGGACCGAGATGATCGCGCTCAAGGGCGCCCCGGCCGACTATGTCGTGCTGCCCAAGGTCGAGCATCCCAACCAAGTTCGGGATGTCTTCAGCGTCGCGCAAAAGCCCGTCATCGCCATGATCGAAAGCGCCAAGGGCGTTCTCGCCGCGCCTTCCATCGCGGCGGGGGAGGGGTGCGCCGGCCTCTTCATGGGCAATAACGATCTTCGCAAGGATCTGGGCATCCCGCCTTCGGCCGGTCGCGGGGGCCTTGGTCATGCGATGCAGGCGGTGGTGCTGGCGGCGCGGGCGGCGGGCATTGCCGTGTTCGACGGCGTGTTCAACCGGCTGGAGGATGAAACCGGCCTGGAGGCCGAATGCGCCGAGGGTCATGCCCTGGGCTTCGACGGCAAGACCCTGATCCACCCCAGCCAGGTGACCGTCGCCAATCAGGTGTTCGGCCCCGACGCGCAGGCGGTCGCCGACGCCCGCCGCCTGGTCGAGGCGGCGACTGGCGGCGCGGAACGGTTCGAAGGCCGGATGATCGAGACGATGCATGTCGAGGAAGCACAGGCGCTGATCGCGCGGGCGGAGGCGGTGGGGGGCTGAAGCGCGCATGGAGACTGTTGCACTGATGTGACACACCCCTGCTAAAAGCGCCGTCGGAGGCTCCATAAGGCGCACAAACATTGATCTATTTCACCATTTCGAGCGTTTTCGGTGGATCGGCTCGCAGGGGCGAGCGGGAATAAAGGGGTCCATCATGCTGCATCGCTCTGCCTTTGTGGTGCGCCGGCTGCTCGCCGCCAGCGCGCTTTCGACCTTGTTCGCTTGCCCGGTGATGGCGCAGGATGCCGCCCCTGCCGACAATGACGACACCATCGTCGTCACCGGCAGCCGCATCCAGCAGTCCGGCTACAATCTCGCCAACCCGCTGGTGACTGTTACCGCAGAGACGCTGGAGCAGGCGGGCAATGTGCAGATCATCGACACGCTGCGGCAGAACCCCGCTCTGATCGCGTCGTTCGGCGGGGCGCAGACGTCCGGATCGAATTCGGATTTCGGGGCGGTCGGCGTGCAGCTTCTCAACCTGCGTGGTCTTGGCGAGCAGCGCACGCTCGTGCTGGTCAACGGCCGCCGTCATGTCGCGAGCCTTGCCGGCACGGCGGCCGTCGACATCAACACCATCCCAACCGATTTGATCGACGGCGTCGACGTGCTGACCGGCGGGGCCTCCGCCATTTATGGCGCGGACGGCGTGTCGGGCGTGGTCAATTTCCGCCTGAAGCGCGATTTCGACGGTTTGCTCGCGAGCGGGCAGATCGGCATTTCCAGCCGGGGCGACGCCGGCCAGCGTTATGGCTCCATCACCTATGGCAAGAATTTCGCCGACGGGCGCGGCAACATCGCCCTGTCCTACGAATATCGCGATCAGGATCGCCTCAGCAGCTTCGCTCGCGAACGCACCGGTAACCCTCTCAAGACCTTCGGCATCGTCCGCAACCCGGCGGATTTTCCCGACGATCCCGCTGTCCCCGACCGAATCCCGTTCAACGATCTGCGCTATGCCGACAGTTCGCTCGACGGCGCGGTCGATCTCGACCTGGACGGAATTCCCGATTTCACCGGCTCAGGCAAAGTCTATGATCGCGGCCTGTTGCTGCGGTCGTCGGGCGGGTTGACGCAGGGCGGGGACAGCACGCCGCTCGCGGGCTATCAGGGCGATCTGCAAGCGGCGAACCGCGTTCACAACATCAACCTGCTGTCGCATTACGACTTCAGCGACGCGGTCAAATTCTTCCTTGAAGCGAAATATGTGAAGAACCGCACCTTCACCCTCGCGCAGCCCTCGTTCGACTTCTTCACCTATCTCTCGCCCGACAATCCCTATCTTCAGGATCGCTACGCCGGCATCGCCGACACCTCTCAGGGCGCGCTCATCTCGCGCGACAATTTCGACCTCGGCGTGCGGGGCGAACGCAACGATCGCGAGACGATGCGCTTCGTCGGCGGGTTCGAGGGGGCGATCAGCGATCATGCCCGCTACGAGTTGTCCTACACGTACGGCCAGACCAAATCGAGGGTGCTGCTGACCGATTACCGCATCGGCGATCGCTACTGGGCGGCGATCGACGCGGTGCGCGATCCGGCGAGCGGACAGATCGTCTGCCGTTCGACGCTGGACCCCACCGCCAACATCAATCCGGACAATTATGACGCCCCTGCCACCACCTTCACCCCTGGGGCGAATGGCGGTTGCCGCCCGCTCAACCTGCTGGGCAATGGCGTGCGGGACCAGGCGGCGCTCGACTGGGTCAACGCCGACATCCTCAACCGCGCCAAATTGCAGCAGCATGTCGTTTCGGGATCGATCAACGGCGATTTTGGCCAGTTCTTCGAGCTGCCCGGCGGTCCGGTCAGGTTTGCGCTGGGCGCCGAATATCGCAAGGAGAAGAGCACGTTCCGCACCGATCCGCTGCTCAAGACCGGCGCGCTCGCCGATTTTTCCGCGCAGCAGGACGAAAGCGGCAGCTTCGACGTCAAGGAAGCCTTTGCCGAATTGTCGGTGCCGCTGCTCAAGGAGATGCCTTTCGCGCATAATCTGAGCTTCGGCGCGGCGATCCGCCTGTCCGACTATTCGACCATCGGCAAGACGACGACCTGGAAGGTGGACGGCACCTATGCGCCGATCCCGGACATCGCGTTCCGGGGTACATGGTCCGAAGCGGTGCGCGCGCCCAACATCACCGAGCTTTTCGCGCCGCTGAACGGCGGCTTTTCGTTCATCGGCGATCCCTGCGATCCGGTTTACATCACCGAAGGCACCCAATATCGCGCCGCCAATTGCCAGGCGACGCTGTCCGCGCTCGGCCTGAGCCCCGCGCAGATTGCCGCCTTCAACCCGGAAAATGATCCGACCGCGACCGTCAGCCTGCCGGGCAACAGCGGCGGCAACCGCAACCTGCGCGAGGAGACGGCCCGCACCTGGACCGCCGGCGTCGTGCTGCGGCCCGGCTTCCTGCCCGGCCTCGTCGCCTCGTTCGACTGGTACGACATCAAGCTCAAGAACGCGATCAACACCGCTACGGCGGAGGAGGTCGCCGAACTCTGCGTCGATCAGCCGAGCCTCGACAACCAGTTTTGCGGCAACATCTCGCGCGATCCGTCGACCGGCTATATCAATGGCTGGTTCGTCCAGCCGCAGAATGTCGCCAGCTTCCGCACGTCGGGCGCGGACTTCAAGCTCAACTATAAGTTCCAGACCAGTGGGGCGGGCAAGTTCTCGATCGGCCTGGTCGGCGGCTATCTCAACAAGCTGGAATTCATCCCGACGCCCGGCGCGCAGGTCGACGTCGATCGGCTGGAAGCCTATTATCCCAAGTGGAACGCGACCGGCGACATCACCTGGCAGCTCGACAAGCTGACCGTCAACTACGGCGTCAGCTGGTTCAGCAAGACCCGCCGCTACACCACCGAGGAACTTGCGGCCAACCCCGACCTATCCGACCCCAAATATTTCTGGTACAAGGAAAAATGGCAGCACGACATTTACGTCGCCTACGACGTGGATGAACGCTTCCGCTTCTTCCTGGGCGCGAACAACCTGTTCGACCAGCAGCCCGCCATCGCCTCGTCAAACTATCCGATCAGCTATGTCGGCCGCTATATGTATGCCGGTGCGAAGATCACGATGTAAACGGGTGGGGGCGGGTCGTCGTGGCCCGCCCCGGGCCGCCGCCGCGCTCAGCGGCCGGTATTTTTGTTGACGCAATTTTCCATCGCGACGAACACATTCGTCATATCGACTCCCTGCGTCAGCCATTTGAACCGGACGCCGTCATAGTCGATCTCGATGGAGCTTTTCGCCTTCATGATCGCATCCACCATCTGGTTCGACAGCTTGGTGCCGGGACGCTGGACATTGCCGTTGCCGGCCACGATTTCGCCCTGCGCGCCGTCCAGCCCGATCTTGAGCTGGGGCGCCAGCCCCTTGTATGCATGCCCGGGGATGCTCACCCAATAGGTGCGATCGACCGCGAACCAGGCGATCCGCATCATCCCGCCCGGTCCGTTGATGTCGGCGGCGCAGCGGCTGAACTTTCCGCCTTCGTTGATCATGGTGATCTGGAACGGCCCCTGCTGCCCATATTTGGCCGCGGCATATTGGGCAGGCGCGGCAGTGGGCGCCGCGACGAGCAAAGCGGTTGCGGCGAAAATGACGGTGCGTGCGGTCATCGATCTGGCCCCCCCTAATAGCCTGGACGTGACAAAAGGGGCGGCGCGTCATCCTCCCCCCGCTGCACCCCCCGGCGCAGCCTTTGGTCCAGTGTCGAGATGTAGAAGCCGCCCGAAAGTTGCGCAAGAGGAACGATAGGCGATCAGCCGGCGTGCCGCGCTGTTAGCAAATAGTTGATCGCCTTGTTGTCGGACAGGACGAAGCCGCGCGCCGGATCGAAGGTCAGGCCGCTGCTGTCCACCACCTCCAGCCCCGCGCCGGTCAGCAGATCGGTCAGCTCTTCCGGGCTCAGGAACTTGCCCCAGTCGTGAGTCCCTTTGGGGATGCCGCCGATGCTTTCGCCAATGGTGATCATCGCCAGGCGGGAGAGGGGGGTGCGGTTGGGGGTGGACAGGATCAGCAGCCCATCGGGGGAAAGCCGGTCGGCAAGCGCCGCGACGAAACCCGCCGGATCGGCGACATGCTCGATCACTTCCATCGAGGTGACGAGATCGAAACGCTCGCCCGCCAGTTGCTCGACCGGGGTCGCGCGATAGTCGATCACCAAAGCTTGGCTGATGGCGTGCTCCTGCGCCACCGCGACATTCTCCAGCGCCGCGTCCAGCCCCGTCACCCGCGCGCCGAGGCGCGCCAGCGGCTCCGTAAGCAGGCCCGCGCCACACCCGACATCGAGCGCGCTCTTGCCGGCAAGCGGGCGAAAGCTCTGCTCAGCCCCCGGCCACTGGCGGTCGACCGCCGCACGGATGTAGCGCAGGCGTACCGGGTTCAGCTTGTGCAGCATGGCGCTCGATCCAGCGGGATTCCACCAATCGGCGGCCATCTCGCCGAAATGGGCGGCTTCTTTCGGGTCGATCGTCGCGGCTGGCTTTGTCATGCCGTCTCTATAGGCGGCCGCCGGCCCGCTGCCTAGCTGCCGCCGGCCTTGTCCTCTTCGTTCAGCCGTTCGCGCAGGTCGCGCGTCGCCTGCTCGGTGTGGGCGATCTCGGTCGGCTCGCGGTGCTGCTGGTTCCCCTCGCTTGCCATATCTGCCGCGACTGCTAATAGGAGCGCCGTTTTCGCCCCTTGGGGACATATTCTTTCACGCACATAGGGTGGTTCGACAAGCAAATGGCGCGCATCGTGATGAAATTCGGCGGCACCTCCATGGCGGGGATGGAGCGAATTCGCAACGTGGCCGCGCGCGTGAGGCATGTCGTCGGGCAGGGGCATCAGGTCGCTGTCGTCGTGTCCGCCATGGCGGGGGAGACCGACCGTCTGGTGGGCTTTTGCAAGGAAGCCTCGCCGCTCTACGACCCGGCCGAATATGATGTCGTCGTCGCCAGCGGCGAGCAGGTGACGAGCGGTCTCCTTGCCATGACATTGAAGGCCATGGGTGTGGACGCGCGCAGCTGGCTCGGCTGGCAGCTTCCGATCCGCACGATCGAGGCCCATGCCAAGGCGCGCATCTCGACCATCGAGACCGAAGCGCTGGTCGCCGCGATGCAAGCCGGGCAGGTCGCGGTCATCCCCGGTTTTCAGGGCATGATGGACGACGGCCGGGTATCGACGCTGGGCCGGGGCGGTTCGGATACGTCGGCGGTGGCGGTCGCGGCGGCGGTGAAGGCGGATCGCTGCGACATCTATACCGATGTCGACGGCGTCTATACCACCGACCCGCGCATCGTCGCCCGCGCCCGCAAGCTGGACCTCGTCACCTATGAGGAGATGCTGGAACTCGCCTCGGTCGGCGCCAAGGTGCTCCAGACCCGCTCGGTCGGTCTCGCCATGAAGGAAGGCGTGGTCGTGCAGGTGCTGTCCTCCTTCGATGATCCCACCCAGGACGACCTTCCCGGCACGCTGATCGTGAGCGACGAGGAACTGGACGCCAAGCTCAAGGAAACCAAGATGGAACGGCAACTCATCACCGGCATCGCCCACGACAAGAACGAGGCGAAGATCATCGTCACCCGCGTGCCCGACAAGCCGGGCGCGGTCGCCAGCATCTTCGGTCCGCTGGCGGACGCGGCCATCAATGTCGACATGATCATCCAGAACGACAGCAAGGAGAAGGAGGAGACCGATGTCACCTTCACCGTGCCGCGCGCCGACCTCGCCCGCAGCGTCGACATATTGGAGGCAAACAAGGAAAAGATCGGCTTCCGCCGCGTCATCACGGACGTCGAGGTCGCCAAGATCAGCGTCGTGGGCGTGGGCATGCGCAGCCATGCCGGCGTCGCCGCGACGATGTTCAAGACGCTGGCCGATCGCGGTATCAACATCGAAGCGATCTCGACCAGCGAAATCAAGGTCAGCGTGCTGATCGACGAGGACGAAACCGAACTGGCCGTGCGCGTGCTGCACACCGCCTACGGCCTGGACGCGCCGGCGGCCTCGTAAGCGGTCTGCCGCGTCCTCCCCGCCCGTGGCCCTATTTTGCGATTTGCCCAATCTGTTCGCGGACGCTAAGGGGCTTGGCTTTCCGGGCGGCCAAATGCGCCGCTCAGGCAGGGGAAGCAGGCAATGAGCGGGGCGGTGGCAGTCGGCATCATCATGGGGTCGCGGTCCGACTGGGACACCATGCGCCATGCCACCGAGACGCTCGAAGCGCTGGGCGTGACGCATGAGTGCAAGGTCGTATCGGCCCACCGCACGCCGCAGCGGCTTTACGACTATGCCACCGGAGCGGCCGGGCGCGGCCTCAAGGTCATTATCGCGGGCGCTGGCGGCGCCGCGCATCTGCCGGGCATGGCGGCTTCCATGACGCGGCTGCCGGTGCTGGGCGTGCCGGTGGAGTCCAAGGCATTGAAAGGCATGGATTCGCTGCTGTCCATCGTCCAGATGCCGGGCGGCATTCCTGTCGGCACGCTGGCGATCGGGAAGGCGGGCGCGATCAATGCGGGATTGCTCGCCGCGGCCATCCTCGCCACCGGCGATCCCGCGCTGGCCGAACGACTGGAGGCCTGGCGTGCGAAGCAGACCGACAGCGTCGCGGAAACGGTCGAGGACTGAGCGCGCGCATGACGACCATTGCTCCGGGCGCGACCATCGGCATCCTCGGCGGCGGCCAGCTTGGCCGGATGATCGCCATCGCGGCGGCGCAGCTTGGATATCGCACGCATATCTTCGCGCCGGAGGAGAGCGGTCCCGCGGCGGACGTTTCGCCCCGCTGGACGCGGGCTGAATATGTGGACGAGCGGGCACTCGCGGCCTTTGCCGATGGCGTGGATGTCGTCACCTATGAGTTCGAGAATATCGACCCGGCGGCAGTCGAGACGCTCGCCCATCATGGCCTCGTCCGGCCCGGCGCGCAGGCGCTCAGGGTGGCGCAGGACCGGATCGCCGAAAAGCGCTTCGTCTGCGATCTGGGCGGGTTGACCGCGCCGTTCGCGCCGGTCGAGAGCCTCGATGATCTGGAGGAGGCGCTGGAGGAGATCGGCAGCCGCGCGATCCTGAAAACCAACCGCATGGGCTATGACGGCAAAGGGCAGGCGCGCCTGTCGGAGCCGGGCGATGCGGTCGGGGCGTGGAATGCGATCGGGCGGCAGAGCGCGATCCTGGAAGGCTTCGTCACCTTTGCCGAGGAATTTTCGGTCATATTGGTGCGCGGCGCCGACGGGGAAGTGCGCTTCTGGGATTCGCCCGCGAACGTGCATGTCGATGGCATCCTCTCGACCTCGACCCTGCCGGCCGGGGCGTCGATCGGCGGGCAGGTGGAACGGGCGCGTCGCCTCGCGCAGCAGGTGGCCGACGCGCTCGACTATGTCGGGGTGCTGACGCTGGAGTTCTTCGCCAGCGCCGACGGCCCCGTCTTCAACGAGATGGCACCGCGCGTCCACAATAGTGGCCACTGGACGATCGAGGGCGCGGTGACGAGCCAATTCGAAAATCATGTCCGCGCGATCTGCGGCCTGCCATTGGGCGACACTGGGCTTGCCGCGCCGCATGTCGCGATGCGGAACCTGATCGGCGACGAGGCGCATGACTGGCCGGCGATCCTGTCCGACCCCGCCAATCATCTTCACCTCTACGGCAAGCACGATGCGCGGCCCGGCCGCAAGATGGGGCACGTTACCCGACTGACCTTCTGACGGGTCAGATCGCCTGGCCGGCTGCCCATCCGCTGGCCCAGGCCCATTGGAAATTATAGCCGCCGAGCCACCCGGTCACGTCCACCGCCTCGCCAATGGCGTAAAGGCCCTGCATCTTGGTCGCTTCCATCGACCGGGACGAAAGGCCCGACGTCGCAATCCCGCCGACGGTCACTTCGGCCTTGGCATAGCCTTCCGTGCCATTGGGCAGGAAGGCCCAGTCGGCGATGCGCGCGCCGGCCTGCCGCAGCGCCTTGTCGGAGAGGGCGCCGAGTTCGCCCTCAAGTCCCAGCCGCCCGAGAAGCGCGTCCGCCAGCCGCTCGGGGAGCGCCTGCGCCAACAGTCGGCGGAGGGGCAGGCGCGGGCTTTCGCGCTTTTCGGCGAGTAGCCAGTCCGCCGGACGATCAGGCAGGAAATCGACATGGATCTGCGTTCGATGCTGCCAATAACTGCTGATCTGGAGCATCGCCGGGCCGGAAAGGCCGCGATGGGTGAAGAGCGCCGCCTCGCGGAAACGGGTCTTGTTCCAGCGGACCACGACCTCCGTCGAGACTCCGGACAGCGAATTGAACAGCTGTTCGTCTGATCCCAAAGTCAGGGGCACGAGCGCCGGGCGGGGCTGCACCACCGACAGGCCGAAACGGCGGGCGACGTCATAGGCGAATCCAGTCGCGCCCAATTTCGGGATGGAGGGGCCGCCGGTCGCCAGTATCAGAGCGGGCGCGCGATGCTCTCGGTCGCCGACGGTCGCGCGGAACAGAGCGTCACCATGGTCGATGGCGGCGACGGGCTGGCCGAGCGCCATGGTGACGCTGCCCTTGGCGCATTCGTCGACCAGCATGGCGACGATCTGGCGAGCGGACCCGTCGCAGAAGAGCTGGCCCAGCGTCTTTTCGTGCCAGGCGATGCCATGTCGTTCCACTAACGCAATGAAATCGGCGGGCGTGTAGCGGCCGAGCGCCGATTTCGCGAAGTGCGGGTTGGCGGACAGATAGCGGTCGGCGGCGGTGTGGATGTTGGTGAAGTTGCACCGTCCGCCGCCGGAGATCAGGATCTTCTTGCCGGGCGCGTCGGCATGATCGACCAGCAGGACGCGCCGGCCGCGCTGTCCCGCGATTGCGGCGCACATCAGGCCGGCCGCGCCCGCGCCCAGGACGATCGCGTCATAACCGGCCATGTCAGCGCCCGCGCTTCAGGCGCACCAGCGCTTCATCCAGCGCCGAGAGGAAGCGCGAGCGGTCGGCTTTCGAGAAGGGCGCGGGGCCGCCGATGGCATCGCCCATCGCGCTGGCGCGCAGGTCCGCCATGATCGCGCGCGTCGCGACCGCCGCGCCGATCGAACTGGCCGTGAAGGGCTTGCCATTGGGGGCGATGACGACCGCGCCGGCCTTCAGGCAGCGATCGGCCAGCAATATGTCGGCCGTGACGCAGATGCTGGTGGCGTCCGCCCGCTCGGCGATCCAGTCGTCGGCGGCGTCGAACCCGTCGCTTACCACGACGCGGTCGACAAGGGGATGCGCGGGCACGCGGATCGGGCTGTTGCTGACGATCGTCACCGGCGCGCCATGCCGCCAGGCGACCTTGTAGATTTCCTCCTTCACCGGGCAGGCGTCGGCATCGACCAATATCTTCATGGCGCGGTGGTGCTCGGGTTGCAGGGTGCGCCAACCTGTTCCAGCGTCAGTTCCCTGGACTTGCGCACCTCACATGTGCGGGTGATCATCCTTGCCTCGTTCATGTAACCTATTTGGTTTTCCGCTTTCCTACAGTTTGCCCTGCGCGGCAAGGGGGCCTGTCTGGTTCGGCGATGGGGCGCGTGCTAATGGGCATGTCGCTGGTCAAGCAGGTGATCGGAGACCCGGCGGGGCGGCGGCGGACGAGGCGATCCGGCGCTGATGCAGATGGCGGCGCGCGAGCGGTTCGACGGGGCGGCCAGGGCGGCAGGGCCGGGGGCTGGCCGACATATTGTAGCGCGTGGTGTGCGCGGGCGAGGGGCTGGTCGCGGCGGGAAAGACGCTGGGCTGGCCGAGCCGCGCGGGGAAGCTGGTGCTGACGCTGGCGCTGGACCGGCTGGCGGGATGGTATCGGGTGCCGTAAGGGGGGCGGGGCGCCATCATCCTCCCCTCGCAGGGGAGGTGTCGCGCGCAAAGCGCGTGACGGAGGGGTGTTCACCTCTCGATAGCGCGACACCCCTCCACCATTCGCTTCGCAAACGGTCCCCCTCCCCTTGCAGGGGAGGATGGGAAACGATCAGAAATTGCCGTTTGTCGTCGTCAGTGAATGGCCGGTTGGCCCATATTCAGAACAAAAATAGCCCCGTCGGCCGGGCCGAAATTTTTGCAGATTATTTCCCCATCATAAACCACGCCTTCAATGGCGCTTCTAAGGGGCGAAGAGCTTAAATCCTCATAATTCTGCATTACTGTTGACGGGTTATAAAATTCGCTACTAAATATGATCAAGTAACGCTTTCTGTCTATGGTCCGCCGGGCAGGGAATTCTCCTTCCGCGTCCAACGAAAATTTACCCGAGATAATCGTGCCTTTTTGTCTAACAGGTGATACTATTTCGCACACGCCATCTAGGCTTCTATCCCAACTAGGGGCACTCGGCTCCAAAGCCGATAATCTCGTCGATTGACCACAAGAAAGTAGCAAAAGGCCTGAAATCGGCAATGAGGTTTTAGGCCAGCTTCGCATCTGCATCTCGCCGTTGCCGATAGATGTATGTGCCAGTCGAGATATCGCATGTCAAAGCGACTGCCATGTGAAAGCTAATTTTGAGGCCCATTCATCTCCGTCGTGCCAGCGTAGGCTGGCATCTCTATGTTCTGACGACGAGCTTGAAGAAAAACGGGATCCCAGTTTTCGCTGGGATGACGGGGAAGAGGGTCAGCTACTTGCCGCTTTTCCCGCTACGCTACGCCACCATGTCCGCGCCCAGAAGCACCAGCAGTTTGACGTCCATCGCGTAGCCCTCCGCGCGCCAGGCGGCTAGGCGCTGCGGGAGGTCCGCCAGCGGCACGCGGCGCACCACGATATCCTCGCCCGCGACGCCGCCGCCTGCGCCGGCTTTCGTGAGGCCGTGGGCGCGGAAGAGGGTGAAGCCTTCGGAGACCATGCCGGGTGAGCTGAAGAACTCGCCGAGCTGTTCCAGACGGTCGGGGCGGTAGCCGGTTTCTTCCTCCAGCTCGCGCGCGGCGGCGAGCGCGGCGTCCTCGCCCTCCTGCTCGTCGCCGACAAGGCCGGCGGGCAGTTCGATGCAGCGGCGGCCCAGGGGCACGCGATATTGATCGACCAGCAGGACGTGGCGGCCGCGCGCATCGTCGTCGATGGCGAGGATGACGGCGGCGTGGATGCCGCGCGTGCGGCTGACATATTCCCATTTGCCACGGGTCTTGGCGGCGATGAAGCGGCCCGCCCACATCGTCTGTTCGGGGGCATTGCGATCCGGGTCGGTCATAGTTCGATCAGCCTGTCGGGAAGCTCGTTGACGTCGTCGTCCGCGCGCGGGAAATGCTCCGCAAGGACGAGGCCGACGCGGCGCACGGCTTCCGCCAGCCCTTCGCCGGGGCGGCCATCGCGGATCGCGGCGATCAGCGCGGCCATGGCGTCGCCCCATACCTCCGGCGCGACCTTCTCGTTGATGGCGCGGTCGGCGACCAGCTCGGCGCGATGCTCGTCGAGGCTCAGATAGAGGAGGACGCCGGTGCGGCCCGTCGTGCGCGCTTCGGCGGCGGTGCGGAAGAGGAGGATGGCGCGGCGGCGGACGCGGCGGGCCTTGGTCGCCTTGGGCGTCACCAGCATCCGTAGGGGCATGATGGCGAGCAGGTAGCGGACGACCAGGAATTTGGCGATCAGGAGCGCGAGCAGGCCCATCAGCAGCTTCCAGTCGGCCAGCTCATGCTCCCAGTCGAGCAGCAGGGCGGAGAGGAAGGCGCGCAGATGGGCCGGGAAGGCCGCCGCGAAGGCGAGGGCGACGAATACCGTCGCCGCCGCCCAGCTCAGGCCCACATCATGGTAGGCGTCGGAGCGGCGGGCGACGATGGTGACGATCTCGCCGGAGGTGTGCGCTTCGGCCTGCGCCACGGCGGCGGAGACGAGGTCGTGGTCGGCCTGCGAAAGATGAAGCTGCATCACCAGTCCCCCGATGCGCCGCCGCCGCCGAAGCTGCCGCCGCCTGAAAATCCGCCCCCGGAAAAGCCGCCTCCCTCGCCGCTGCCCCAGCCGCCGCCCGATCCCCAGCCGCCCGAGCCGCTGCCCGGTCCCCAGATGATGATAGGGGGGGAACCGATGCCGCCGCTGCGGTAGCGCCGGCCGCCGCGCATCCGCGAGAGCAAAGGCAGGGCGACGAAGAAGACGACGAACAGGATGATCCAGAAGGCGATGATGCCGCCGCCGTCATCCTGCCGCCGCGCGTCCGCTTCCGCCTTTGCCGCCTGCGCGCGGGCTTCGTCGGGGGGGAGGGCGAGGAGCGTAGAGAGGGAGTCGACGCCGGCGGTGATGCCGCCCGCCATATCGCCCGCCTTGAAGCGCGGAGTGATGTCGCGCCGGATGATCTGGGACGAGAGCGCGTCGGTAAGGATGCCTTCGAGGCCATAGCCGACCTCGATGCGGACCTTGCGGTCGGCGGGCGCGACGATGAGGAGCGCGCCCTGGTCCTGCTTGTCGCCGATCCCCCAGGCGCGACCCAAGCGATAACCATAATCGGCTATGTCATAGCCCTGAAGGTCGGGAATGGTCGCGACGACCAGCGCGCGGCCGCTCGCCCGCTTTTGCGCGATGAGCTTCTGGCTGAGCGCCTGTTCTTGAGCTGGGTCAAGCAGGTTGGCGGCATCCACCACACCGCTGTCGTCGAATTTGGGGAAGTTCTGCGCCCCTGCCGCCGGCGCTAGGGCAAGCAGCAGCAGGGCGAGGAAGAGGACGACATATGTCCCTGATCGCCTTCCCCAGAACGAAGGCAGGGGCTCTTCGACTGACTGCTTGCAGCAGTCGCTCAGGACAGGCTTCGACAGGCTCAGGCCGAACGGAGGGTGGTGCGTTAAGGCGGAGAACACGTCCCGGTCAGTTGCCGAAGTCGACCTTGGGCGCTTCTTCCGCGCCGGGCGTGGTCGCCTGGAACGGGGTCATGGGCTTGGCGCCGTGGATCAGCTTCGCGCCGATGGCGTCGGGGAAGGTGCGGATGCGGGTGTTATAGGCCTGCACCGCGCCGTTATAGTCGCGGATGGCGACGGCGATGCGGTTCTCCGTGCCCTCCAGCTGCGACTGGAGCTGAAGGAAATTCTCGTTGGTCTTGAGGTCGGGATAGGCTTCGACCGAGGCGAGCAGACGGCCGAGGCCCTGGCTCAGCTGCGCCTGCGCCGCCTGATATTGCGCGACCTTGGCCGGATCGGACAGGTCTTCGGCGTTGATCTGGATGGAGGTCGCCTTCGCGCGGGCTTCGGTGACGCGGGTCAGCGTCTCCTGCTCCTGCTTGCCCGCCGCCTTCACGGTGGCGACGAGGTTGCCGGTCAGGTTGGCGCGGCGCTGATATTGCGCCTGCACGTCGGCCCATTTCGCCTTCGCCTCCTCTTCGGCGATGGGGACGCTGTTGATGCCGCAGGCGGACAGAGCCAGCGCGGCGGACAAGGGCAGCAGGACGGAACGCAGGGGGCGCAGAGCAGGCATGGATCATCCTCGGCTTTGTTTCGATATGGAAATAGGAGGTTGCCCCGCGCCGCGCAACGGGCCATCCAGCAATGGGCATATCAAGACAGGCAAGGGGCTTGATCCATGGGACTGATTTCCGAATTCAAGACGTTCATCAACCGGGGCAATGTGATGGACCTGGCGGTCGGCGTCATCATCGGCGGGGCGTTCGCCACCATCACCAAGTCGCTGACCGACGATCTGATCATGCCGGTGGTGGGGTGGATTTTCGGCGGCGTGGACTTTTCCCGCTACTTCATCCGGCTGGGGGCGATCCCCGAAGGGTTCAAGGGCAATCCGCAAAGCTATGCCGACCTGAAGGCCGCCGGGGTCGCGATGTTCGGGTGGGGCCAGTTCCTGACGGTGATGGTCAATTTCCTGATCCTGGCCTTCATCATCTTCCTGTTGGTGCGGACCATGAACCGGCTGACCGCCAAGCCCGAGGCAGCCCCGGAGGCTCCCGCGCCGACGCCGGAGGACATCGTGCTGTTGCGCGAAATCCGGGACAGCCTCAAAAAATAATCGTTTATGCGACGAAACGAGTTCACGGCCGGAACAATCCCTCATGCGGCCAGTTGATCGGCGTCAGGGTTGCCTATCGCAGTATGCGGAGCGGAACCCGTGCCGAACGACGTATGCCCCAGGGGGCGCAACAGGAGATAACGCCGTGAAAACCTTCGTCACTGTCCTTGGTATTGCCAGCATGGTCGCGCTGAGCGCCTGCGATTCCAAGCAGGAGAATAAGGTCGAGAACGCGTACGACAATCAGGCCGACGCACTCGACAACCAAGCGGACAATATGGAGGCCATGGCCGACAATCTGAGCGGCAACGCCGAAGCGGCCGCTGAAAATGCCGCCGACAAGCTGGAGAACAAGGCCGAAGCCACCCGCGAAGCGGGCGAGAAGGCCGAGGACGCGGTCGAAGAGAAGCAGTAAGCCTCTCAACCGATGCGAAGAGGGCGCGGCGAACAAGGGTTGCCGCGCCCTTTTTCGTGGGCTTGTCCTCCGCCTTTAACCGCCCCTTAACCACGCAGTCCCATGGTGCCCGGGCGCGCATTCCAGGGACCATGGTTGAATGGACGAGCTGTTACAGGAATTCATCTCCGAAACGCAGGAGACGCTGGAGGCGCTCGCCGGAGAGGTGGTCGCCTGGGAGGCCGACCCGGCCGACAGCGACCGGCTCGACGCGATCTTCCGATTCTTCCACACGGTCAAGGGAAGCTGCGGCTTCCTGAACCTGCCGCGCTTCGAGCGGCTGAGCCATGCGGCCGAGGATGTGCTGTCCGAAATCCGCGCCGGCAAGCGCAAGGCCGATCCCGCGACTGTGAGCGCGGTGCTGGGCGTCATGGACCGGATCGGTGAACTGGCCGAAGCGGTGGCCGTGGGCGCGGCGCTGCCGAGCGAGAATGACGACTTCCTGATCGCGGCGCTGACCGCGCAGGAGGAGGATGCGCCGGCTGAGGATGCCGAGAGCGCCGCGCCGGTGGCGGTCGCGCGCCAGGCCAGCGCCCAGTCCGGGCCGCGCACCATCCGCCTGCCGCTGACCCTGATCGACCAGCTGATGAATGGCGTGTCGGACATGGTGCTGGCGCGCAACGAATTGTCGCGCAAGCTGCGCGAGCGGTCGGCCGATCCCGAGCTGGACAATGTGTTCGAGCGGCTGTCGACCTGCGTCGCCGACATGCGCGACATCATTTCCAAGACACGGATGCAGCGGGTCGAGCGGCTGTTCGCCGCGATCCCGCGCATGGTCCGCGATCTTGGCCGCGACCTTGGCAAGCGGATCGAACTGACACTGGAAGGCGGCGACGTCGAGATGGATCGCGAGATGGTGGAGATGGTCGTCGATCCGCTCACCCATATCGTGCGCAACAGCATCGACCATGGCATCGAAACGCCGCAGGCGCGCCGCGCGGCGGGCAAGCCCGAAGCCGGCAGTCTGCGGCTGGAGGCGCGCCAGTCGGGGAACCAGATCGTCATCGCCATCGCCGACGACGGGGCGGGAATCGACACCGGGCGGTTGGTGGACAAGGCGATCGCGGCCGGACGGCTGACGCCCGACGCCGCCGCGCGGATGACCGAGCAGGAGAAGCTAGACCTCATTTTCCACGCCGGGGTTTCGACCGCAAGCAGGGTCACGGCCATTTCGGGGCGCGGCGTCGGCATGGACGTGGTGCGCGCCAACATCGAGCGGATCGGCGGCGTCATCGCGCTGGACAACGCGCCGGGCAGGGGGCTGTGCATCACGCTGCGCGTGCCGCTGACGCTGACGATCATTCCGGGGCTGATCATCCGGGCGGGCGGGCAGCATTTCGCGATCCCGCGCGCGGCGGTGGTCGAGATATTGCACGATAACAACGACATGCTTCAGGTGAGCGAAGTGGGCGGGGCGAAGATCGCCTCGATCCGGTCGGTGCGCCATTCGATGATCGACCTGGAGCATGTGCTGGGGCTCGAGAAGCCCGAGCAATCCGGGCCGCGCGCGGTGATGGTGGTGCGGTCCGCCACCGGCGTGCCCTTCGCCATGGGCGTGTCGGCGGTCGACAATCATGAGGAGCTGGTGATCCGCCCGGCTTCGCCGCTGGTGATGGCGAGCGGGCTTTATGCCGGCATGACATTGCCCGATAACGGCAAGCCGATGTTGCTGCTGGACGCCGCTGGCCTCGCCAACGCCGCCAACCTTTCCAATGTCGAGGATGATCGGGCCACGCGGGCGCAGGAAAGCGCGGCGCAGGAAAATGGCGCGGAGATGGTGCCGGCGCTGCGATTCGAGGAATTGTCGGGCGAGCGGCGGCTGCTGAAGCTGTCGCTGATCGAGCGGGTCGAGGACGTGGACACGTCGCTGTTCGGCCGGTCGGGCGGTCAGGCTTTCGTGCGGCTCGACGGGCGACTGGTGCCGGTCGCCAATGGGCTGTGGCAGTTCGACCGCCCCAGCGTTGCGGCGTTGCGGTTGCGCGATGACCGGCGCGAAGCCTGCTATCCGGTCGCGGCGGTGCTGGATATCGTCGAGATGCCCGCGGTGCCCGACATGGTGGCGATGCACGGGATGTTGAGCGGCGTCGCTGTGGTCGATGGCGAGCATCTGGAGGTCATCAATCCCTTCGCCTTGTTCGCCGCGCTGCCCGAGGAAGCGGACATGGGGCGCGCGCGAGGACGCTGCGTGCTGGCGGATGCCGAGGACGGATGGACGCGCGAGATATTGGCGCCGCTGCTGCGGCAGGCGGGGCATGACGTGGTCATGGGGCTGCCCGTCGACGGGCCGGTCGAGCCCGACGACATCGTGCTGTGCGGTGGCGCGGACGCGGCGCAGGCGGCCGAGGTCATGGGATGCCGGGTGGTGCAGCTGCGCGCCTCGCCGCGCCCGGTGGGACCGCGGGACGGCAGCATCTATCGCTACGACCAGGCCGCGCTGATGGCGGCGATCGCGGGGGGCAGGAGGTGAGCGCGATGATGGACGAACTCTATCTGTTCGCCGTGCTGGCGGGCACGCGGGTGGCGGTGGACGCCGCCGAGGTCGAGGCGGTGGTGCGCCTGACCGACATATCGCCGGTGCCCGGCATGGGCGCGCATGTCGCCGGCCTTTCCGCGCTGCGCAGCCGGGTGCTGACGGTCATCGACGTCGCCGCGCTGATCCATGGGCGGCCGATGCCGGCCGAGGCCCGGCGGCTGGCGATCATCGCCAATATCAGCGGGCATAGCTACGGGTTTCTGGTCGACAGCGTGCTCGACATTTGTCGCATGGCCGAAGGGCCGGCGCCGCTGCGCGGGCAGTTGGACAACGCCTGGGCGCCGCATGCGCGGGCTATCGTGGAGAATGAGGGGCAACCCTGGCTGCTCGTGTCGCTGGCTGCCTTCATTGAGGGCGGCGCTCTGGCGCAAGCGGCATGAGGCAGGCTGGAAATCTCGTTTACCAAATCATCGCTTTTGGTCGCTAACCCCGTTCAACGGGACGAAAAAACACCTGAAGGACACTTCATGAAAAACTGCCTGGTCGTCGACGATTCCAAGGTCATCCGCAAGGTGGCCCGCCATATCCTCGAATCGCTCGACCTGACGGTCAGCGAGGCGGTGGACGGACAGGACGCGCTGACCCAGTGCGAAGCCTCCGCGCCCGATGTCGTGTTGCTGGACTGGAACATGCCGGTCATGAGCGGGATGGAATTTCTCCAGGCTTTGTCCTCCGCCAAAATGGCGGCGCGACCCAAGATCATCTTCTGCACCACCGAAAACGGCATCAGCCACATCAAGGCGGCGGTCGAGGCAGGCGCGGACGAATATGTCATGAAGCCGTTCGATCGCGAGACGCTGGAAAGCAAGCTGTCGATCGTCGGTGTGATCTAGCGCGGCCGGCCGCCGCATCACCAGAGGGAGCCGCCCCTTTTCGCCTACCGATCGCACGAAAGCCCGTTCACCGATGACCGCCATGGTTCCGATCATGTCCAGCGACAGGCGCGAGGCGCCGGTGATCCGCACCCTGGTCGTCGACGATTCGGTGGTGGTGCGGACGGTGATCGGGCGCATATTGGAAGCGGAGCCGGCCTTCGCCGTGGTCCACAAGACCAACAGCGCCGAACATGCGTTGAGCTATCTGGCCGAGAATGCGGTCGATCTGGTGCTGCTGGATATCGAATTGCCGGGGCAGAGCGGACTCGCCGCGCTGCCGCAGATATTGAGCGCCAACCCGAACGTGAAGGTGGCGATCCTCTCGGGCAAATGCGAGGAGGGGAGCGCCGCAGCGGTCGAGGCGCTGGCGCTGGGTGCGAGCGACATCGTGTCGAAGCCAGGCAGCGGCAGCTTTGGCGAGCAATTTCCAAGCGCGCTGGTCGATCGGCTGGTCAGGCTGTTCAGCGACCGGCCGGCGGCAACGCCGCTGCCGCGCCCGATCGCGACGACGACGCCCGTGCCTGCGTCCGAGCCGCTCGCCTGTCTGGGCATCGGGGCGTCGACCGGGGGCATTCACGCGCTGGGGCAATTGTTCCAGGGGCTGAACGCGCCGCTGGGCGTGCCGGTGCTGCTGACCCAGCATCTGCCGGCAAGCTTCACCGTCTATTTCGCGCAGCAATTGGGGCGCATGACCAGCCTGCGGGTGAAGGTCGCCGAGATGGGCGAGGCGCTGATGCCCGACACGGTCTATGTGGCGCCGGGCGACGCCAATCTCCAATTGCGGCGCGGGCTGCATGATCGGGTGCTGGTGGCGCTGAGCCCCGAACGGACGCCGGCGGGCAACCTGCCGGGCGTGGACCCCATGTTTTCGAGCATGGCGGAGATATATGGCGCTGGCGCGGCCGGCGTGGTGCTGACCGGCATGGGCCGCGACGGGACCATGGGCGCGCGCGACATCGTGGCGGCGGGCGGCTGGATCGTCGCGCAGGATGAGGCAAGCAGCGTCGTCTGGGGGATGCCCGGATCGGTGGCGGGAGCAGGACTGACATGTTCGATAATGGAGCCGGTGGCGATCATGGATTTCGTCGCGCGGCGCGGCCGGGTGGCGGGCTGATGGCCTTGCCTCCCTCCGCCCCCGACGGGCTTCAGGGCGCGGCGCGCGTGCTGACCGGCCTGCTGGAGGCCCGCACCGGGCAGCTCTTGTCCGAAAATCGCGCATGGCGGATGGAGACGGCGCTGCGCCCGGTCATCCGCGCCCACGGCCTGAAGGACATTGACGATATCGCCGCGGAGCTGTTGCGCGGGCGTAATCCGGGGCTGGAACGCGACGTGGTCAACGCGCTGCTCAACAATGAGAGCAGCTTCTTCCGCGATCTCCAGATTTTCGACATGATCCACAAGGACATATTGCCGCGCATTCGCGAGGAGCGGGCCGATCGCACGCTGCGGGTGTGGAGCGCGGGCTGCTCGACCGGTCAGGAAGCCTATTCATTGGCGATCCGGCTGCGGAACGAGGAGGCGCGCTGGCGCGGATGGCGGATCGAGATCTTGGCGACCGACATTTCGACCGCCGCGATCGAGCAGGCCAAGTCGGGCGTGTTTTCACAGATGGACGTTCAGCGCGGGCTGGCGGTCGGCGACCTCATCAAATGGTTCGCGCCCCATGGCGAGGATTGGCGCGCGAGCGCGGAATTGCGCGGGATGATCGATTTCCGCCACGACAATCTGTTCGATCCGCGCGCGCCTTTGGGCCAGTATGACCTGATCCTGTGCCGCAATGTGCTGCTATACTTCACCTCAGAACGGCGGCAGGCGGTGCTGGGGCTGCTGGCGCGACATGCCCACGCGCAGACGATCTTGCTGCTGGGCGCGGGCGAGACGGTGATCGGGCAGGGCGATGATTTCGTGCCACACCCCGAATTTCGCGGCAGCTATGGGCGAAAGGCCGTTCTGCCCGATTGCGCCGGCGGGCCAATGCGCCGAAGCGCCTGAACAGGCGGGATCACAAGCCTGCTTGATTGCTACGGCGCACTACGCCATGGTCGGCGCAGGACCGCGACGGATCGACAGGCGGCCGGAAGGGCGCGATGATCGAACCGCAGCAAGTGACTGGCCTTTCCCGATGACCGACATCCCCATGATCGAGACGCCGTCGCCCAATTTCGACGAGCGGTCGCTGCCGGTCAGCCTGCTGGTGCTGCATTATACCGGAATGCCGGACGCGGCGAGCGCGATCAATTGGCTGGCGAACCCCGAATCGAAGGTTTCGGCCCATTATGTCGTGACCGAGGACGGGCAGATCATCCGGATGGTCGATGAGGCCAAGCGCGCCTGGCACGCCGGGCGATCGCATTGGCGCGGGATCGACGATGTGAACTCCGCCAGCATCGGGATAGAGATCGTCAATCCGGGCCACGATTGGGGATACCGGCCGTTTCCGGAGGCGCAGATGGGGTCGCTGATCCCGCTGGTCCACGACATCGTGACCCGGCACAAGATCACGCGCGGCAACATCGTTGGCCACAGCGACGTCGCGCCCGCGCGCAAGCAGGATCCTGGCGAGCTATTCCCGTGGGGGCAGCTTGCGCGGCTGCGGCTGGCGCTGCCACGCCCGACGAAGAATCTGATGGACCCGCACTGGACCGACAGCGGCTTCATGCTGGCGCTGGAGCGCTTCGGCTATGACATCGCCGATCCGCAGGCGGCGGTCGTTGCCTTCCAGCGCCGCTTCCGCCCCGAGCGGATGGACGGGGTGATCGACGGCGAATGCCGCGCGATATTGCTGGCGCTGCTCCTCCCTAAACCGCAGGGGGATGACTAAGCCGCCCAAGCGCGCTATGGCCCGCCCTGCCAGAGGGCCGGGCGGCCGCGGCGTGGCGGGTAACTGCCACGGCGAGGAAAGTCCGGGCTCCACGAAATGACGGTGCCGGCTAACGGCCGGCTGGAGTGATCCAAGGGACAGTGCAACAGAAAGCAGGTCGCTCAGGTTTCGACCCAGTGACATTGAAAGGGTGCGGTAAGAGCGCACCGCGCCCCCGGCAACGGGCGGCGGCACGGTAAACCCCACCGGGAGCAAGACCGAATAGGGGCGGCGCGCCGGAGCGATCTGGCTAGGCATGTTTCGGCCGAGACCGCCCGGGTTGGTTGCTTGAGGGACGGAGCAATCCGTCCCCTAGAGGAATGGTCGCCCATCCCGTTCACGGGTGGACAGAACCCGGCTTACAGGCCCTCTGGCATTTGTCTCGCGCGCCGATTAAGGCTTGTCCTGCAACGGGTTGGGGCAAGGGGCGTCGGCGCATATGAACAGGATGATGCTGAGTGTGGCACTGGTTTCCATCCCGGTGGTCGCCGCGGCGCAGGAGGTAGCGCCGGTCGCCCAGCCCGCGTTGAGTGTGCAGCAGACGTTCGACACCGCTTCGGCCGCTATGCTTGCCGGAGACAATGCCAGGGCGTTGGTGCTGCTGGAGGCGCTGGAGCAGCGGGTCAAAAACCCGCGGAGCCTCGCGATCGTGCGGCTCCGCAAGGGCATGGCACTGGGCAAGCTCAGCCGATGGCGTGAGGCGCGTCCGCTGCTGGAGCAGGCGATCGCGGCGCTTCCGGCGGACGATGCAAGCTTGCGAAGCGATCACATTCAGGGGCTGATCGCGCTGGGACAACTGGAACTGGGCGACCTCGATTATCAGACGGCGCATGATTATTATGCCCAGGCGCTGGCGGCGGCGGTGGAGCCGGACGACCGGATTTCTGCTTTGCTGGGGAAAGCTCAGGCGGGCATTTTCCTCAATCCGGCGAAGGCGCTGGTTGACGCGGAGGAAGCCGAGCGGCTCGCCGCCGCCGCGCCGAAGCCGGAAAAGGGGCTGGTGGGCTATGCGGCGGGGATGCGGGGCCGGGCGCTGCTCAATCTCGGCCGCTTCGCTGAGGCGGAGGCGGCTTTCGCCAAGAATGTGCGCGCGGAAGGCGGGCTGACGCTGAAGGTCAATTATGACGATCTGGTGGCGCGATCGGACGCGTCGATCGCGGCGATGCTGGCCGGTAAGCGCGACAAGGCGCGGGAGTATTTGATCTATACCGGGGCGGGGAGGATGGAAAAGCAGGACTTTACCTACGCCGCCGACATGCGGCCGCCCCAATGCGGGGAAGAGGGCGTCCGGCCGGACGACGTTGCCGTGGTGGAATTCGGCATCGGCAGCAATGGCGCAGTGGCCTATGCCCGCCCCGTCTATGGCTCGCGACCGGGCGGCATGGCGCTGGCGTTCGCTCAAGCGGTGCGGGAATGGTCCTGGCGGCCCGAGGATGTCGCGAAGATTCCAGCGCTGTTCCGCATGGTGACGCGGCTGGAACTGCGCTGTTCGGCGGCACAGGGCGGCCCGAGCCTGACCGAGGGCGCGCGCAAGGCTTTTCGCGACTGGATCGAGGCAGCGGGCGTCGCGCGGTTCGAAGTGGCGGGAGATTCGGAGGCCGTCCGTCGCGAGGCGCTGGTGGAGCAGCTTGCACGGCTCCGCGTTGCGCCGGACACGTCGCCGCTGGCACGTGCTGCCGTGCTGGCTGGCCTGCTGGAAAATCCGCTCGTCACCGGGAAGGTCGCGGGCGAATATGCCGCCGATCTCAGGGCGATCGTGATGGCTGCCGCGCCGCCGCCCGCGGTGCAGATGTGGGTCGACGTGCTGACAGAACCCGGCAACTCGAAGTATCCGCTGCCCGAAGCGCCCTACGCTGCCGATACGCCGACTTATGCGCTCGTGCGGCTCGTAAACTATGACCGGGCGCGCACGAGGCACGGTAGAAAAGGCGATGGCGCGGTGTTGAATGCGATCATCGCCGACAACCGCCTTGCGAAGGATGATCCGATGCGCGTCGCCGCGCTCATTCGCCGCGCATCGGCGCGGGCGGAAGCGCAGGATCTGGCCGGAGCGCGCGCGGACTATCTGGAAACCGGACTTGACGCCCAACAATGTTCGATCATCGATGCCCGGCCCGCGATCCGCAAGACCGGCGTCAGCAGCGACGATTATCCCGAAGATCTTGTGCGGGTCGGGATCGAGGGGTGGACTCGCGTCGAGCATGACATCGCAGCCGATGGACGCACTGCCAACGTCCGCGTCATCGCCGCCTACCCGCCGATGGCGTTCAGCACCAATGCCTCGAAAATCGTCAAGGGAATGCAGTACGAGCAGAGTTATCGGCCCGTCGGCGCGCTGGGATGCAGCGGCAGCAACGCAAATATCAATTTCAAGATGCCGGAATGATCGACTGCCAAGTGCCACTGGCAAAGCGCGCGCGGCTTCCCTAGGTTGGGGGGATGGCACGGCAGGGTCGATCGAATGACTGGGGCTTTCCCCGATGGCGCAGCTATGGCGCGGCGCGCGAGGCGCAGAAGGTGCGGCTGTGCGACCGGCATGGCTGCGACAAGCCCGGTGACTGCCCCGCCCCAAAATCGCCCAACAGCCCGGAACGCTGGTATTTCTGCGCCGACCATGCGGGGGAATATAACCGGAACTGGGACTATTTTCAGGGGCTGGACGCCGAGGAGCGCGAGGCGCGCGCGCGCGACGAGCGGCGTGATGCGGGCGCATATCAGTCGAGCGCCTATAATAGCTGGGGCGGGCCGGGCGACGGCAGCCGGTCGCGCGACGAGCTTCATGCGTTGAAGGCGCTGGAACTGGAGGACGACGCCGATTTCGAGACGGTGAAGAAGAGCTGGCGGCGGCTGGCGAAGGAAAATCATCCCGACGTCAAGCCCGGCGACGCCGGGGCCGCGGTGCGTTTTCAGGCGATTCAGGCGGCCTATGAGGTTCTGCGCGCGGCGGAGGAGCGGCGGACCTGGAAGCCGCGCGGAGCGGCGGATTGAAGCCTCTCGTTCGATCCAACTGGCAGAACGCCGTGCTCGTCTGCCGCAAATGTTCCAAGAAGGTTGACGGCGGCTTCGGGCCGGAGGGCGAGGAGCGGCTGGCGAAGGCGCTGCGCAAGCATCTGGCGCTAAAGAAAGGGCGCAAGGCGGCGGCCGGCGTGGTCGAGGTGGACTGCCTGGGCGTTTGTCCCAAGGGCGCGGTAACTGTGGTGAACGGCGCGGCGAGCCGGGAGTGGCTGCTGGTGCGGCCGGGCGCCGATCTGGACGAACTGGCGCGGGAACTGGATTTGCCGCTTCAGGGACAAGGGCAGCGGCCCACTCGCTTGTCCGGGTCCGCCCGCAACGCGCCGTAGAAGCGGTCCTCCAGGGCAATGCGGGCGTCGAGCGCTTCCAGGATGAGGCGGGTTTCGGAGCAGAAGAGCGGCCATTCGCGGGTGATGCGGTCGTCGCTCCATCCGGCGGTGTAATCTGCGAACCGCTGGGCCAGACCGCCCATCTGGCGCTGAAGCAGCGCTGCCTGCGCGCGCTGATCAGCATCCAGCGACCGCTGGAGCGTGGGATAGACGATGCGGTCTTCGAGCGCGAGATGTGTCATGAGCAGCCGCGCCAGCCGCCAGCGCAACTGGCCGACGCCGGGCGGCTGGACCGACTGCGCGATCGCGTCCGCCAGCAGGCGGGCGGCGTCTGTGATTTCCGCATGTTGTGTGCGCAGCAGGTTTAGGTCCACGGCATTCCCCTGTCGTCACCCAAGACAAAAGGTAATTACGGCCGCTTAACAAATGCTTGCGCTTCGTTCACAAAGGACAAGGCCCGCCGCGCCGGCGGGCGCAGCGGGCCTTGCCTGGCCGGTCGTGGCCGGATCAGCCCTGCTGGTCCGCGCGGCTGACGCCCTGGCCGTCCAAGTTCTGGGCGGCGAAATCCCAGTTGATCGCGTCCTTCAGCACGCGATCGGCATAGTTGGGGCGCGCGTTGCGATAGTCGATATAATAGGCATGTTCCCACACATCGAGAATCAGCAGCGGCGTGTGGCCTTCATGCGCGACGGGCGTGTCGGCGTCATGATAGCTGGTGACTTCGAGCGTGCCGTCCTTGAGGATCAGCGCGGCCCAGCCGCTGGCGAAATGGCCGACGGCTTCGGCTTTCAGCTTTTCGATCAGGGCGTCGACCGATCCGAACGCCGCGTTGATCTTGTCGAGCAGCTCGCCCGAGGGCGCGCTCTTTTCGGGGCTGAGCGAATGCCAGTAGAAGGTGTGGTTCCAGATCTGGCCGACCTGGTTGAAGAGGCCACCCTTGGACGATTTGATCAGCTCGACCAGCGACTTGCCCTGGAGCGCGGGATCGGCGGCAACCAGTTCGTTCGCCTTCACGACATAGGCGTTGTGGTGCTTGCCATGATGATAGTCGAAGGTTTCGGCAGACAATATGTCGCCAAAAGCATCCTTGGCATAGGGCAGGTCGGGCAGAACAAAGGCCATGTCAGAACTCCTCGGGTTCGGTATGGGGCGGCCGCTCAACCGTCGGAGCGGCGCAAAGGTTCACGTGTCCCGGCGTGGCTGCAAGCCCGCCGCGTGCTCCATATGCGTTCCCCGGCGCGGAATGGAAGGGCTATGTGCCTATTGCGAAACGATCGCATAACTTAGCCTTGAGGCGGGCTGGTTTCGCCGATGTCGTCGCTCCTGGCTTCTTCGCCCAGCGTCAGCCCGTGGCGCAGCAGCATGGGGATGTTGGCGGCGGCGAAGACGACCGAGACGATCGTCACGCCCCACACCTTGACCGCCAGCCATGTGTCGAAGCTCATGGTGCGGCGCATCACTTCGTTGGCGATCGCCATCGCAACGAAGAAGAGCGCCCAGTTGCGCGACAGCTTGAGCCACCCGGTTTCGGTGAGGCCGTCATAGGCGGCCTGGAGCAGATATTTGAGTAGCGGCTTGCCGCGCAACAACCCGGCGAACAGCATTAGCGCGAAAAAGGCGTAGATGATGGTCGGCTTGATCTGAATGAAGCTCTGGTCATGGAAATAGATGGTGAGGCCGCCGAAGAAGAGGATCAGCAGCGCCGAGAGCCATAGCATGGGCGAGACGCGGCCGAGTTCCACCTTCGAGACGATGACGGCGATGACGATCGCGGCCATGAAGGCGGCGGTGCCGAAGGTCATGGCGGTGATCGGGTTGCCCGGACCCCATATCCAGCCAGCGCCCTTATAGGTCAGGAAGAAGACCAGCAGCGGCCCGAAATCGAGCGCGAGGCTGAGCGTGCCGTTGTGGGGGGATTTGGTGGCTGTCATCGCATCTTCCGTTCGCCCTGAGCCTGTCGAAGGGCTTCACTGTTCTTCAAGAGAAGGACTGGGCTTCGACAGGCTCAGCCCGAACGGGTTTATAGTCGTTAGCGCGCATAGGCCGTCCCCGCGATCGCCTTCGCCATGTCGCCGGGGTCGAAGGGACGCAGATCCTCGATCTTTTCGCCGACGCCGATGGCGTGGATGGGAAGCCGGTATTTTTCCGCCGCCGCAACGAGCACGCCGCCGCGCGCGGTGCCGTCCAGCTTCGTCATGACGAGGCCGGTGACCTGCGCCGTTTCCTTGAAGACCTCGATCTGGTTCAACGCATTCTGCCCCGTGGTGGCGTCCAGAACCAGCACAACGTCGTGCGGGGCGGCGGGGTTCAACCGGCCGAGCACGCGGCGCACCTTTGCCAGCTCGTCCATCAGCTCGGTCTTGTTCTGAAGCCGGCCGGCGGTGTCGACGATCAGCACGTCGATGCCGGTTTCGGTCGCCTGCTTGACCGCATCGAACACGATGCCGGCCGCGTCGCCGCCTTCCTTGCCCGCGACGATCGGTACGCCGAGCCTCTCCGCCCAGACCTTGAGCTGCCCGATCGCTGCCGCGCGGAATGTGTCGCCCGCCGCCAGCATCACGCCATAATCCTGCTCCAGGAAATTATGGGCGAGCTTGGCAATGGTCGTGGTCTTGCCCGATCCGTTGACGCCGATGACGAGGATGACCTGCGGGCGCGGGAACGCCTCGATCTCCAGCGGGCGGGCGACGGGAGCGAGCACCTTCTCGATTTCCTCCGCGATGATCTCGCGCAGATATTCTTCGGTGATTTCGCGATTGTAGCGGCCTGCCGCCAGCCGGTCGCGCACCCGCGCGGCCATGGCGGGGCCAAGGTCGGTCATGATCAGCGCTTCCTCGATCTCGTCGAGGGTCTGATCGTCGAGCGCGGCCTTGAACAGGCCGGACAGATTTTCACCGAGCTTGTCGGATGTGCGCTTGAGGCCGCCAAAGAGGCGATCGCGCCAGGAAGTTTCAGCCATGTTCAAAAACCATTGTCATTCCCGCGAAGGCGGGGATCCATCTCCCGCCATAGCCCCAAGATCGACGCTCGGGAGATGGATCCCCGCTTTTCGCAAGGATGACGGCAGATAGACGTCCCTGTCATGCAGCCTCTTGCGCGATCAGGACGCCCTTCTCAAGCCCCGTGACCATTGCGGCGACGATGGTGGAGGGCGGTTGTGGCGCAGCGAAGCGGACGGGGGCGAAATTTTCGGCGTGGCCGGTGAGGCCGCTGCGTTCGACGAGGACCGTTTGCACCGTGCCAACGAGGCTGGCGAGCCAGCGGGCGCGGCGCTCTTCGCAGGCGGCGCGCAAGGCAGCGGCGCGGGCCTTGACCGTCGCGCGGTCGACCTGCGGCATCCGGGCGGCGGGCGTGCCTTCGCGCGGCGAATAGGGGAAGATGTGGCCGTGGACGATGTCGCACTCCTCGACGAGGGCGAGGCTATTCCCGAACATCGCATCGTCCTCGGTCGGGAAGCCGGCGATGATGTCCGCGCCGATGCTGATGTCGGGACGGGCGGCTTTGAGGCGCTGGACGATGGCGAGCGCGTCGGCGCGGCTGTGGCGGCGCTTCATACGCTTGAGGATCATATCGTCGCCCGATTGCAGCGACAGATGGACGTGCGGCATCATGCGGGGTTCGTGGGCGAGCAGGTCGAACAGGCGATCGTCCATCTCCACGCTGTCGATCGAGGAGAGGCGCAGGCGGGGGAGGTCTGGCACGCCCTTCAATATGCGCTCGACCAGCAGGCCGAGCGACGGGCTGCCGGGGAGGTCGGGGCCATAGCTGGTCACATCGACGCCGGTGAGGACGATCTCGCGATAGCCAGCGTCCACCAGCTCCCGCGCTTTATCGATCACCGCGCCGGCGGGGACCGAGCGGCTGTTCCCCCGTCCATAGGGGATGATGCAGAAGGTGCAGCGATGGTCGCAGCCATTCTGCACCTCGAGGAAAGCGCGGGCATGGTCGGCGAAGGCGGACGCCATGTGGGGCGCGGTGTCGCGCACGGCCATGATATCGGCAACGCGGACTTTGGGCAGGTCCAATCCACCGTTCGCTTCGAGCGAAGTCGAGAAGTCAGATCGAGCGTAGTCGAGATCGGCTACGCTGCCTGTCCTCGACTTCGCTCGGACGAGGTTCTCGACTTCGCTCGAACTGAACGGAGAAATGTAGCTCGCGGCTTCCATTTTCTCCCGGTTGCCGATGACGGCGTCCACTTCCGTCATGGCGGCGAAGGTCTGCGGCTCGATCTGCGCGGCGCAGCCGGTGACGAGAATGCGGGCGTGCGGACGATCGCGCCGGGCGCGGCGGATCGCCTGGCGGGTCTGGCGCACGGCTTCGGCGGTGACGGCGCAGCTGTTGACGACGATCAGGTCATCCTGACCCGCCGCCATCTGCCGTATCGCCTCGCTCTCCGCGATGTTGAGGCGGCAGCCCATGGTGATGATGTCGGGACCGCTCATGTCAGAAGCGCGACCAGTCCGCCTCGCCGTCGAAGACATGGGTGGCGGGGCCGGTCATCATGATCGTGCCGCCCGGGCGCCAGTCGATGACGAGATCGCCGCCGGGCAGCGTCACGGTGACGGGGCCGGCCGTCAGCTTGCGGCGGATGGCGGCGACGGCGGTCGCGCAGGCGCCGGTGCCGCACGCGCGGGTGAGGCCCGCGCCGCGTTCCCAGACGATGAGGCGGACATGGGCGTCGCCGACGATCTGCGCGAAATTGACGTTGACGCGCTGCGGGAAGAGCGGGTCATGCTCGATCAGCGGGCCGAGGCGGGCGGTGTCCACCGCGTCCAGATCCTCGACGAAGAAGACGACATGCGGGTTGCCGACATTGACGGCGGCAGGCGCGGGCAGGTCTTCCCAGCTGGCCGCCATGGTCAGCGTGTCCATGGCGTAGGCGAGCGGGATCGCGTCCCAGTCTAAGCGAGGCGCGCCCATGTCGACGCTCGCGCCGCCGTCGATCAGCCGGGCGTCGAGCAGGCCGGCCTTGGTGCGGATCGTGACGTCGCGGCCGACGAAGAGCGGCACGCAGCGGGTCGCGTTGCCGCACGCCTCAACCTCGCTGCCGTCGGCGTTGAAGATCTGCATCGACACGTCGGCGTCGGGCGCGTTGCCGATCAGGATAAGCTGGTCACAGCCGATGCCGGCATGGCGATCGGCAATGGCGCGGGCGCGCGCTTCGCTCATGGCTATCGGCGCAGCGCGCGCGTCGATGACGACGAAGTCGTTGCCCAGGCCGTGCATTTTGGAAAAGCGTCCCATGATGGGGGCGCATGTAATGGGGGTGAGGGGAAAAGGCCAGTGATGCCGACGCGATCCATGCCGGACGCATCACCGCGATATGCCTATTGTGCCTGGGTCACGAAAGCGACGCGGAGGGTTTGCAGAAATCCTCTTGGCGCATCGGCCGGCGGCTTGATGTCGGAGACATAGCCTGACTTGAGCTGCGCACAGGCGACCGTGCCCAACTGCGACGGTGGCCCGGCGTCCTTAGTGACTTCGCAATGGGCGACGTGGCCGTCGGGTCCGATCCGGACCGAAACCGGAATGATGTGCTGGGATAGCCCGTCCGGCAGCTTTTCGACGGTCAGCGCCAAATCCGCCTGCGGCGCCTTGGGCGCGGCGGTCGTGCCGGATTGCCCGTCCTTTCGGGGCAGACGCCAGTTCAAGTTGGCTTTATACAGGTCGTGAACCCGCGCGCCGCTCTCATCTTGCGCCGGGGTGAACCGGGGTAGCCGACCGAATACGGCGCATGTCCTGGCGTCGAGGTCGGGAGAACCGCTGGACCGGGCTATGGTGCAGTCTCCGGGCCTCCCGTCGGGACCGACCATGATCGCGACTTCAACCGGACCTTCCTCGCCACGGCGCAGCGCGCCGGGGGGATAATCCATGTTCCGTATCCACATGCCCGGCGATCCGGTTGGTGTCGCGCGGGTCAGGGCGGAGGCAGCGAGGAGGGCGAGGGTGATGCTCATGCGCCCTGCTCCTTCGCCGTCGCCCTTTTCTGCCCGTAGAGAAAATAGACCAGCAGGCCCAAGGCGTTCCAGCCGAGGCAGGCGAGGATGGTCGTCGCGGGCAGGCTGGCGAAGAGATAGGCGCACCCCCCGATCGCGCCGATGCCCACCACCCAGGCGGCGGGCGCGCGGAAGGGGCGTTTCATGGCGGGCGCGCGACGGCGCAGGACGAGGAGGCAGAGGCCCACGGCGGCGAAGGCGATGAGCGTGCCGGCGTTCGCCAGCGCCGCGATCTCGTCGATGGGGAGGAGGCCCGCGATGATCGCGACGAGGATGGCGGTGACGGCGGTAATGCGCGCAGGCGTGCCGCGTTTCGAGATGCGGGCAAGGCTTTGCGGCAGGAAGCCGTCGCGGGCCATGACGAGGAAGATGCGGCTCTGGCCATAGAGGAAGCCCAGCAGCACGGTGGGGAGCGCGATCACGGCGGCGATGGCGACGATGCGGGCGACGCCGCCCTGGCCCATTTCGCGCAGGATGAGCGCGAGCGGCTCGGGGCTGTCGGCGAAGCGGGTGAAGGGCAGCGCGCCGATCGCGGCGGCGGCGACGAGGACATAGATCAGCGTGCAGACGACCAGCGATCCGACGATGCCGATGGCGAGGTCGCGGTCCGGGTTCTTGGCTTCCTCCGCTGCGGTCGAAATGGCGTCGAAGCCGTAGAAGGCGAAGAAGATGATCGCGGCCGCCGCCATCACGCCGCGCTCCACCCCGTCCGGTCCCATATGCTTGGCAAAGCCGAAGGGCATGAAGGGTTCAAGGTTCGCGGCGTCGAACGCGGGCAGCGCGTAGGCGACGAAGAGGCTCAAGGTCACGATCTTGATGAGGACGAGAATGGTGTTGAGCCGGGCGCTTTCCCGCGTCCCGACCATTAGCAGCCCGGCGACCACGGCGATGATGAAGATGGCGGGCAGGTTGATAAAGCCGCCCAGTTCCGGCCCTCTGGTCAGCGCCTCCGGGAAGCCGAGCGGGGTCAGCAGCGGCGCGGCATAGCCCGACCAGCCGACCGCCACGGTCGAGACGACGAGGCTATATTCGAGGATGAGGGACCAGCCGACGATCCAGGCGATCCCTTCGCCCAGCACAACGTAGGAGTAGCTGTAGGCGCTGCCCGCCGCCGGCATCATGGTCGACAGTTCGGCATAGGCGAGCGCCGCGCAGGCGCAGATCGCGCCCGCTATGGCGAAGGAAAGGAGAACGGCGGGCCCGGCCCGGTCCGCGCCGACGCCGATCAGCGTCAGGATGCCCGTCCCCACGATCGCGCCCACACCGAGCGCGAGCAGGTGCGGCCATGACAGGGTGCGGGCGAGCTGATGCCCGCTCTCCTGCGGCACCATCGCCTCCATCGGCTTGCGGCGTGTCCAGCTCATGGCGGTAGGCTCCCCTCTATTTTCCTCCCTTAACTTCGCACATTTCCCGCGCAATGCGACATAAAATTACCGGGGAGTGATCCTATCGGAAAGCAGGGCGCCGCGCGTGAGGATATGCGAACCGGGATAGAAGAGACAGGTCGGTGTGGGACGGGGATTGATTTGCGGCGGCTCGCTCTGCCGCTATCAGGGTCGGCGACCGTTTCAGGTTCAGGGCATCGCCATGCTGCACGTTGACCGCGAAGAAAGCTGTACGTCCATATCTACGCCGGCAGGACTGTCCGACGAAGTGGCGGGATATCAGTGGGCGCGGAGCAAGGTGGGTGAGTCAGGTGCCACGGTCTATCGACTTCATGGGAAGGCGGGAGAACCCGACCTATACCTGAAGCACGGTGAGGGACGCGCTGCGGGTGATCTTGTCGATGAGATGTGCAGGCTCCATTGGCTGGCAGGGCGCATAGCGGCCCCAACGATCCGGCATTTTTTCCACATCCCGGGAGAGTCATGGTTGCTGATGACCGCGATGCCGGGGGAAACAGCCTATCAGGTTCTGACGGCAAGGCCGGGAGAAAGGGCGTATGTTGTCGATGCGATGGCGGATTTTCTCCGGCGATTTCACGATATCCCGGTCAGCGAGTGCCCATTCAACAGTGACTATACGTACCGGCTAAGACTTGCGCGTGAGAGGATCGACGCGGGTTTGATCGATCAGGATGATTTCGACGAGGGGCGGGCGGGCTGGACGGCGGAACAAATTTGGCAAGCGATGACCGACCTGCTGCCATTGGCGCCTGATCCCGTCGTCACGCACGGGGATTTTTCGCTCGACAACCTCTTGATGGTGGACGGAGCCGTTATCGGCTGCATTGACGCAGGTCGCGTTGGCGTCGCCGACCGGTATCAGGACGTTGCTATAGCCTGGAATTGTCTGGGCGAATTTGGCGATGGTCTGCAAGATCGGTTCTTGGAACGCTACGGGACGCCCCGTCCCGACACGCGCAAGTTGCGTTTTCACCTGATGCTGGATGAGCTGTTCTGAAGTCATCGTCGGCCTCGTCCGGTGTCAATTGCTTTAGGTGGGGTTGTTGGCGCCGTTACGGCGCTGGCGGGCTGGCAGGCGTCGCTTGCACTTCCCCCCGCTTTCCCCTAAGGGCGCTCGCAGCATCGGGCGGCGTGCCGTTCGACTCTGACGACTCCAGGACGCCCAGATGGGGCATCGGATGGACGCTGGCCGGCGAGGTTTCGCCCGCCGGCGATTTTGTCGTTTGGGGATGCGACATGTTTTTCAGCGGGGCGCAAGTCCCGGTTTTGAGGTGGTGATGTTCGATTCGCTCAGCGATCGTCTAGGCGGGGTCTTCGACAAGCTGCGGGGGCGCGGTGCGCTCACAGAGGACGATGTCCGCGCCGCGATGCGCGAGGTGCGGATCGCGCTGCTCGAAGCCGACGTCGCCCTGCCGGTGGTGCGCCAGTTCGTCGACCAAGCGACCGAGCGGGCGGTGGGCAGCGACGTGCTGCGCTCCGTCACGCCCGGACAGATGGTCGTCAAGATCGTCTCCGACACGCTGACCGAGACTTTGGGGTCGGACACCAGCGACCTGCTGATCGACGTGACGCCGCCCGCCGTCATCATGATGGTCGGGCTTCAGGGGTCGGGCAAGACCACCACGACCGCAAAGATCGCCAAGCGCCTCAAGGAAAAAGAGCGCAAGAAGGTGCTGATGGCGTCGCTCGACGTGCAGCGCCCGGCCGCGCAGGAGCAGCTTGCGGTGCTCGGCACGCAGACCGACGTGGCGACGCTGCCCATCGTTCCGGGGCAGCAGCCGGTCGAGATCGCCAAGCGCGCGCTCCAGTCGGCGAAGCTCCAGGGCTTCGACGTGGTGATGCTCGACACGGCCGGCCGCCTGCATGTCGACCAGGCGCTGATGGACGAGATGAAGGCGGTCGCCGATGCGGCGAATCCGGCGGAAATCCTGCTCGTCGTCGACTCGCTGACGGGTCAGGACGCGGTCAATGTCGCGACCAACTTTACCGCGCAGGTGCCGCTGACCGGCGTCGTGCTGACCCGCATGGACGGCGATGCGCGCGGCGGCGCGGCGCTGTCGATGCGCGCGGTCACCGGCCGGCCGATCAAGTTCGCGGGCACGGGCGAGAAGCTCGATGCGCTCGAAATCTTTCACCCGGCCCGCGTGGCCCAGCGCATCCTGGGCATGGGCGACGTCGTGTCGCTGGTCGAGCGCGCGGCCGAGACGATCGACGCGGAGGAAGCGGACAAGCTCGCCAAGAAGATGGCGAAGGGTCAGTTCGACATGAACGACCTGCGCGCGCAATTGAACCAGATGCGCCGCATGGGTGGCCTCGGCGCGCTTGCCGGGATGCTGCCCGGCCTGAAAAAGGCGCAGGCGGCGATGGCGGCGAGCGGCGCCAATGACAAGACGCTGGTCCACCTCGACGCGATGATCGGCTCCATGACGCCCAAGGAGCGGGAGAGACCCGCGCTGATCAACGCCAAGCGCAAGATCCGCATCGCCAAGGGCGCCGGCCGCACGGTGCAGGACGTCAACCGCCTCCTGAAAATGCATCAGGAGATGGAAACGGCGATGAAGAAGATCCGCAAGATGGGCGGATTGAAGGGCCTCGCCAAGATGTTCGGCGCCGGAGGACTTGGGGGCGGCCTGGACGGGATGCTGGGCGGCGGCGGCGCGCCGCCGCAGGGCTTGCCGGGCCTCGGCGCACCCAACCTGCCGCCCGGCTTTCAGAATTTCATGAAGAAGTAATTTATTTCAACGCATTAGATTTGAGTAGAAAGGCAAGAAGTTAAGATGGCAACCTCCATTCGTCTGTCGCGCGGCGGCTCCAAGAAGCGCCCCTATTACCGCATCGTCGTGGCTGACAGCCGTGCCCCGCGTGACGGCAAGTTCATCGAACGCATCGGCAGCTACAACCCCGTCCTGCCCAAGGGCGACGAGAAGCGTGTCGTGCTCGACACCGAGCGCGCCAAGCACTGGATCGAAGCCGGCGCGCAGCCGACCGACCGCGTTGCTCGCTTCCTGGACGCCGCCGGCGTGAAGGAGCGCAAGGCGCGCAACAACCCGAACAAGGCCGAGCCGGGCCAGAAGGCCAAGGAGCGCGCCGAAGATCGCGCCGCCAAGCTCGCCGAGGCCGAGGAAGCCCGCAAGGCTGCCGAAGAAGCCGCCAAGGCGCCTGCTGAAGAGCCTGCCGCCGAGGAAGCCGCTCCCGCCGAGGAATCCGCTCCCGAGCAGGCCGAGGGCTGAGCGACTTGACCGACAAGCCCGTCACTCTCGCCGTGATCATCGGCGCGCATGGAGTGACGGGCGAAGTCCGTTTGAAGCTGTTCGGCGATGGGGCGGCGAGCCTCAAAAGCTACAAGAGCTTCGATGCGGGCGGGCGCGTGCTGACGCTGAAGTCGGTCCGCCCCGGCCCCAATGGCGCGGTGGCGCGCTTTGCCGAGATCGGCGATCGCAGCGCCGCCGAAGCGCTGCGCGGCACGGAACTCACCGTCCCGCGATCCGCCCTGCCGCCGCTGGGCGAGGGCGAATATTATCATGCCGACCTGATCGGCCTGCCCTGCACGTCGAGCGAAAGCGAAGCGCTGGGCGTGATTGTCGCGGTCGAGAATTTCGGCGCCGGCGACATTATCGAGATCGAGCGCCCCACGGGGAAACGCTTCATGGCGCCCATGCATGCCGTGGCCTTGGGCGACGGCGGGGCGGTGGTTGACGCGGCTTTCGTGGCGTAGTATATACGGAATGTATATACGGAGGCTGAGCCATGGGCGAGGGCTATAAGGCCAAGATTTTCAAGTCGGGCAACAGTCTGGCCTTGCGCCTGCCCAAGGCGCTGGGGCTGGAGGAAGGCACCGAAATGGTGCTGCGCGAAGAGCATGGCAAATTCACCTTCGAGCCCGCCGACATCGCGCCGCGCAAGATCGACGTCAGCAAATTCGCAGGCAAGGCGCCGTGGCTGGAGCCGCGAACCTATGAGGAAGGCGAGTTCGACGATAGCCCGCGCGATTGGCATCTGCTGGGCCGCGGCGAGGCGGAATGACGATTCGGCTGCTTGACACGAATAGCTGTATCTACGCCTTTACCGGAGCCTACCCGTCGCTGACCGCCCGCATGGCGGAACAGGCGGCGGGTAGTCTTTTCATCTCCGCCATTACCTATGCCGAGCTTGCCTACGGCACGTTTCGGGGGAAGCCGCCTTCACCGGAACTGCTCGACGCCTTCATCAGCGAAGTGGCCGTTCTGCCGTTCGACGACCCGGCGGCGAAAGCCTATGCGCAAATTCCATTCCGCCGGGGCAGCTTCGATCGTCTAATCGCGGCGCAGGCGCTGGCGCTCGGGGCGCCGCTGGTATCGCGCAACGCGCGCGACTTTGCCGATATAGATGGCCTTGTCGTGGAGGACTGGACGCAATGAGGCTTTGGCTCGCGCTGATGCTGCTCTGCCTCCCCACCGTCGCCAACGCACAGGCCGACGAAAACAAGATCGCCGCTGCCGTGCCGGAGATCGACCGGCTGTTCCAGGATTTCCGTCAAGATAGCCACGCGCCGGGCCTCATTTACGGCATCGTCGCCAATGGGCGCCTGGTGCATGTGAAGGGCTTTGGCGTGCAGGATCTGGTGCATAGCCGGCCTGTGACGCCCGACAGCCTGTTCCGCATCGCGTCGATGACCAAGGCGTTCACCGCGCTGTCGATCCTGAAGCTGCGGGAAGAAGGGAAGCTGTCGCTGGACGATCCGGCAGAGCGGTACATCCCCGAAATGCGCGCCTGGACCTATCCCACTGCCGACAGCCCGCGCATCCGCGTCCGCGATCTGCTGACCCACAGCGCGGGGTTCGTGGACGACAATCCCTGGGGCGACCGGCAGACGCCGATGGCGGAGGCGGATTTTGCCCGGCTGCTGGCGCAGGGCGTGCCGTTCAGCACCGCGCCCGGCACCCGCTACGAATATAGCAATTTCGGTTTTGCGCTGCTGGGCCGGATCGTCGCGCAGGTGAGCGGAATGCCCTATCGCCGCTATGTCGAACAGAGCCTGCTGACGCCACTCGGCATGGGGTCGAGCGGTTATGAGATCGCCGAATGGCCCGTGGAGCGGCGTGCGCGCGGTTATCGCTGGGAAACGGGGCGGTGGAAGGCAGAGCCGGACATGGTGGATGGCGCGTTCGGCGCGATGGGGGGATTGCAGACGAGCGCAACCGATTATGCGCGCTGGGTCGCCTTCCTGCTGTCGGCCTGGCCGGCGCGCGATGAGGCCGACACGGGGCCAGTGCCGCGTGCGGCAGTGCGGATGCTGGCGGAGGGTAGCAATTTCGTGCAACTCGCCCAACGCAGCGGCAAGAGCGGCGCGAGCGCGTGCCGGCAGGCGGCGGCCTATGGTATGGGAATGCGGGTGGCGCAGGATTGCGAGCTTGGCCTCACCCTGTCGCATGGCGGGGGCTATCCCGGCTATGGCAGCAATGTGATGCTGATGCCCGACCATGGCGTCGGCATCTTCGTCTTCACCAACCGCACCTATATGGGCGGGGCAGGGCCGGCCTGGGATGCGGCGCTACTACTCCAGCAGGCGGGCGCTCTCGTCGCGCGGCCGGTGGCGGTGTCGGCGCTCCTGGCGGAAGGCTATGCGGCGGCGGGTCGGATGTATGCGGCGGGCGATGTTGATGCCGCGCGCGCGAACCTTGCGATGAATTTCCTGATGGACAGTGACGCGGACAGCTGGGCGAAGAAACTTGCGGCGGTGAAGGCGGAGGTTGGGGCGTGCCGCACCGATGCGCCGGTGAAGGCGACCGGCAATCTGTCGGGCGAGTTCACATGGACCTGCGACAAGGGCAGGGTGGCGGGTAGCCTGATGCTCGCCCCTACGCCGACCGCGCAGATCCAGGAATGGAAGATCAGCGTCAAGACGCCCTGATCTGGACGCTGGCCGCGCCTTCGCCTAAGCGCGGGGCATGGCCCAGATCGTCACCGCGCTTTATCTCCTGCTCATGCTCTTTGCCGGCTGGCGGCTGTTCGGTATCGGCTGGCCACGTGGGCGGAAGATCGTGGCGGCGGTGGCGCTGGTCGCACCCATCCCGATGCTCCTGCTGATCCCCGCGCTGTTGCACCCGGAGCGCCAGTTTGCCGACGTGCTGCGCGCGGTGGGGCTGGCGCTGCTGGTCTGCGGAGCGCTGTGCATGGGCGGCGGCTGGTCGGCGGCGCGGTTGCGGGCGCGGCGGCGGTGAGTTTCACCGCGCAAATCCTCACCCTCTACCCGGAGATGTTCCCCGGTCCGCTTGGGCTGTCGTTGGCGGGGCGGGCGCTCAGCGAGGGGAAATGGACTTGCGAGCCGATCCATATCCGCGATTTTGCGACCGACAAGCATCGCACCGTGGACGACACGCCGGCGGGTGGCGGCGCGGGGATGGTGCTGCGGGCCGATGTGCTCGCCAAGGCGGTCGATCATGCGCTGGAGCGCCGCCCGGACCTGCCGGTGCTGGCGATGACGCCTCGTGGCAAACCCATCACGCAGGGGCGGGTGCGGGCGCTGGCGGAGGGGCCGGGCGCGACGATCCTGTGCGGCCGGTTCGAGGGGTTTGACGAGCGGATTTTCGAGGGCCGCGCCATCGAGCAGGTCAGCATGGGCGACATCATATTGTCGGGCGGAGAGATGGCGGCTTTGCTGCTGCTCGATGCTTGCGTGCGGCTGCTTCCCGGTGTAATGGGCGCGGCTTCCAGCGGAGTCGAGGAGTCCTTTGAAGCGGGGCTGCTCGAATATCCGCATTATACCCGCCCGGTGGAATGGGAGGGGCGCGCGATCCCTGAAGTGTTGCGATCGGGGGATCATGCGAAGATCGCCGCCTGGCGGAAACAACGGGCGGAGGACGATACACGGCTAAGGCGGCCGGACCTTTGGGAACGCCATATCGGCGTTCGGGACCAGCCGCCCTCTGGTGCGCGACGAACGACCAAGGACTGAGTTTAGACATGAACATCATCCAGCAGATCGAGGCGGAAAGCATCGCCGCTCTGGCCAAGGACATCCCCGAATTCCGCCCCGGCGACACGCTGCGCGTGGGCGTCAAGGTGATCGAAGGCGAGCGGAGCCGCGTCCAGAATTACGAAGGCGTGTGCATCGCCCGTTCGAACAAGGGCATGGGATCGAACTTCACCGTGCGCAAGATTTCGTTCGGCGAAGGCGTGGAGCGCGTGTTCCCGCTCTATTCGCCCAACATCGACAGCATCACCGTGGTCCGCCGCGGCGTCGTGCGTCGCGCCAAGCTCTATTATCTGCGCGGCCGCACCGGCAAGCGCGCCCGCATCGCCGAGCGCCGCGACAACCGCGAAGGTTGATCGGCTGGATGTCGAAGGCGCTGCGCGCGCCTTCTTCTCCGCTGTGCAAGAACACATAAAAATCGGGCGCCGAGAGGCGCCCGATTTCTTTTTGCGCTTTAGGCAGCGATCAGATTTTCACCCGCAAACGGGCGTACCAGAAGCCACCGTTGGAGCCGAAAGGCCCGCCGCTGTTGGGATAGATCTGCCCGTTCGACAGGCCGTTGGTCAGCACATAGATCGGGTTTGCGGCGGTCGCCTTGATCTTGTCCGGATAGGTGTTGAACAGGTTGGTCGCACCCACCGCCAGCGTATAATGTTCGGCGATGGTGTAGCTGACCTCTATGTCGGTCGTGAACTTCGAGCCAAAAGTCTGGCCGGGGAAGGCATCTTCAAGACCAAACGAACCGTAGAAATTCTCACGCCCGGTGATCGTGAAGTCGCCGATCGCATAGTTGGCGGTGAAGGTCGCGCGATGCTTGGGGATCGTGCCTTCGATATCCTTCTTCTGCGATGCGCTGATGATGGTCGGATCGAACTTCGTAACCTTCGTCTCATTATAGTTGTAGGCGAGCGTCAGGTTGAGGCTGCCATCGCCCAAGGTGGAGCGGTAGGTGCCGACAAAGTCGATACCCGCCGTCCGCGAGTCATAGGCGCTGGTGGGATATTGCACGTCGCCACCTTCGCCCACGGCCAGCAGGGCCGGCTGGGCGGCGATGTCCGCTGCAGTGACACTGTAGGTCTGCGACGTCCCGATGCGGTCCTTGATCTTGATCCAGTAGCCGTCCAGCGTCAGCGTCAGCGACGGGATCGGGGTGAAAACGAAGCCGAGACCATAGTTGGTCGACTTTTCCGGCTTCAACGCCGTCGCGCCATAATATTGGGCGATCGGGTTGGATACCGGATAAGTACCGGTCTGCACTTGAAGACCGTTGGTGAAAGCGGTCGTCAGGATCTGCACGTTGCTCTGTCCTGGCGACGGTGCGTGATAGCCGGTGCCGACGGTGCCACGGATGGAGAAAGTCGGCGTGGCCTTCCACAGCGCGTTCACCTTGCCCACCGTGGTGCTGCCGAAGGTGTTATAGTCTTCGTAGCGACCTGCAACGCCCATTGAGAAGGTGTCGGTCAGGTCGGCTTCCACGCTGAGGTAGCCGGCGATGTTATGCTGCGAATAGCTGGCAGCGGCGTCCGGGCTGGTGCCGCCATAGCCGCTCGCGCCGACAGGCATGGTCACCGTGGAGTCACGGGTGAACACGCCAGGTGCAGTCTGCACGTAGAGAGTCTGGCTGTAATAAGGTCCGATGCCATAGGATTGCGGATCGCCTTCGGTCGCGGTGTAGGTTTCCTTGCGATATTCGGCGCCGAACGCGATCGTTACCGGACTGGGCAGCCCAGCTTCGAGCGAGTAGACGAAATCGGCATTCAGGTTGGTTTCCTTCTGAATGAGCGATCCGAACTCGAACGTCGTCTGCGAATCCGGCCCGTAGGACGGGCTGAGCGAGTCGAACATCGAGAGTTTGAGAGCGTTGCGGCTAAGCGATCCCGACACGTCGAACGTCAGATTGTCGATCAGGTCGCCCTTGATACCCGCCACGCCGAAAGCCTGATCCTTCACACCGACGAACTGCGGCGTGAAGCCGGCGGGATAGAGGCTGGTGAAGGAATAGGTGTTGTTGTCCTTCACGAAGCCGCCGGCAGGGCAGGTGGCGTTGCCGGCCGGGCAGGGCGTCAGGTAGATCGGATGCGCAAAGGCGCTGTTGCGGGTCTGGTTGCGCACGACGCCGGCGGTGTCCGTCGCAGGGAAGGTTTCCACGGGGCGGTAGTTGAAGCTTTGCGTGATCTTCGAATGCGCGAAGTTGCCGAACGCATAGATACTGGTCTTGTCGGTCACGTCATAATGGGCGTTGACGGCGGCTTTCCAGCCCTCGGCTGGTGAATTGCCGAAGATTTGCACTGGTTTTGGGAAGTTGGGCAGTTGCGCAGCGAGTTCCGGGTGGGCTTGCGCAAACAGCAAGGCGCTCACACGGGTGACGTTACGGATCGTGCCATCATCCTTGTTATATTCGCCGGCCAACGAGAGGAAGCCACGGTCGCCGAGCTTGAAGCCGGCATAGCCTGCAACCTGGCGAGCCTTACCGTCGCCGCCACCGTCGTAGAATTGGCCGTAGCGGGTGCTGAATTCGAAGCCCTCGTCTTCCCGCAGCGTGTAGTTCAGAACGCCAGCGATGGCGTCCGTGCCATATTGCGCGGTCGCGCCTTCGCGCAGAATCTGGAGGCCGCCAAAGGCGATGGTGGGCAGCACCGCGAGGTCGGCGCCCTGCGACAGGTTGTTGGTCGGGTCGCCCGCGGCGACCTGAACCAGCGCGGAACGGTTGAGGCGCTTGCCGTTGATCATGACCAGCGTCATGTCGCCGGCAAGGCCGCGAATGGACGGCGAGCGGACGAAGGTCGATGCGTCGGAAATCTGATTTTGCGCGACGTTAAAGCTGGGGACGATGTTTTTGAGCACCTCCAGCATGTCCGCCGCCGGCTGAGTCTTGAGTTCTTGCGCCCCGATGATGTCGATCGGCGAGGCTGAATCGGTGACCGACCTGTCGGTGCGACGCGTTCCGATGACGACGATCGTGTCGTTGGGACTTTCCTCCGCCGCCTGATCGGGGGCGGCTGGAGTTTGAGAAAATGCGGGCCCGGTCATTGCGGCGAGCGCCGTCGTGGCCAGCAGCGCCTTCGTTAACCAGCGAGCAGATACATGGTTGATCATCGATAGCCCCCTTATGGTGTATGGGCCTTTCCATCCTTCCCCTGGGCGGATTCTATTTAGTCCTGACGGGTGAAACGGATCGGGCGATCGAACCCGCCATGTCCATGGAGCGGCGCGGCAAGCGGATTTCATCTATGTGTCACATAAATGCGACAGTGGCGTGGATTTCAGCGGACCCTCGCTCGCCCGGCCGGCATCGCGATTGAAAAGCGGACGGGATTTTGCAGCAAAGCAGAATGCCGCTCACCCACCGCCTCGCCACGCCCGCCGACGAGCCCCCGCTCCTCGCCGTCATGACGCTGGCGATCGAACGGCTGCAATCCGCTTTTCTGACCCCCGATCAGGTGCGGGCGAGCCATGGCTTTATGGGGCGGGACGGCCGGCTGATCGCGGATGCCAGTTATTTCGTCGTGGAGCGGGACGGAGCGGTCGCCGGCTGTGGCGGCTGGAGCCGGCGCGCGACGCCCTACGGCAACGACAACAGCGCCGGGCGCGACGACCGGCTGTTCGACCCCGCGACCGAGGCGGCGAAGGTGCGGGCGATGTACACCCATCCCGATCATGTGCGGCAGGGTGTGGGGATGGTGATCCTGTCGCTGTGCGAAGCGGCGGCGCGAGCGGAGGGCTTCCCTGCGCTAGAACTTGTCGCAACGATGGCCGGGGTGCCGCTTTATCGGCGCTTCGGTTTCGGGGAGGTGCGCGCCTTCGAGGATGGGGGCGTGCCCCTGATCCTGATGCGGAAGGTGATTTGATGTCCTATGGGTAGCGACTGGTCCACCACAGGCCCGCCAGGCTGATCGCGGCGGCGGCGCTCATGTAGAGACCCACGAGCGCCACACCCTGCGCCGCGATCAGCCAGGTGGCGACGATCGGCGCGAGCGCGCCGCCGATGATGCCGCCCAGATTGAAGGCGAAGGACGCGCCGGTATAGCGCAGCTGGATCGGGAAAAGCGCGGGCAGATAGGCGCCGAGCGGTCCATAGACGAAGCCCATCAGGAACAGCGCCAGCGACAGGATCAGGAACACCGGCAGCAGCGCGCCGGTGCCGATCATCGGGCCGAAGACAATGCCCATCAGGATCGTGCCGCCACAGCCCCAGGCGAGGACGCGGGTCGGGCTTGACCGGTCCGCCCACCAGCCGGCGAGGATGATGCTGCCTGCCATGAACAGGATCGCGCCGAGCTGGAGCGAGAGGAAGATGCTGCGGTCGATCTTGAGCGTGGTGGTGCCGTAGCCGAGCGCGAAAGCGGTGGCGATATAATAGACCGCGAAACAGGCGGCGCAGGCGAAGGTGCCAGCGATCGCCGCGCCGAGATGCGAGGAGAGGAGGGTGGCGAGCGGCACGGCGGGTGGCGGTGCTTCGGCCCTCGCAGCGGCGAATTCGGGCGTTTCGGTCAGCTTCAAGCGTACCCAGAGGCCGAGGAACACCAGCACCGCGCTGCCCAGAAACGGCAGCCGCCAGCCCCAGGCGAGAAAGTCCGCCTCCGACAGCTGCGTAGCCAGGATCAGGAACAGGCCGTTCGCGGCGATGAAGCCCACCGGCGCGCCCAGTTGCGGGAACATGCCGAAGCGCGCGCGCCAGCCGGGCGGTGCGTTCTCCACCGCCAGCAAAGCCGCGCCGCCCCATTCGCCGCCAAGGCCGAGACCCTGGCCAAAGCGCAGCAGGCACAGGATCAACGGTGCCCACCAACCGATCTGCGCGTGGGTCGGCAGGAAACCGATCAACAGCGTGCAGCCGCCCATCAGCATCAGCGACGTGACCAGCGTCGCCTTCCGCCCCACACGGTCGCCATAATGGCCGAAGATCGCCGCGCCCAATGGCCGCGCGAGGAAGGCGAGCGCAAGGCTGCCATAGGAAGCCATCAGCTGCGCGGTGGGCGACGAGGAGGGGAAGAAGAGGGCGGGGAAGATCAGGCTGGCGGCGGTGGCGTAGATGTAGAAGTCGTAGAATTCGACCGCCGTGCCGATCAGGCTGGCGGCGAGCACACGCTTGTGCCGCCACATTTCACCCATGCCGCTTGCGCTCGTCATAGTTCGCTCCCCCGATCGTCTCTGGCCGCGATGGCGCTATGCGGTGGAATTTGCAATCATAGACCGACGCGCACCCGGCGGATCACTCCGAAGCGATGCCCGGATCGCGCGCCACCGCCATCGGCAGGCGCACGACGAAGCGCGCCCCCTTCTGCGCGTCTTCCCGGTCGCCGATGCTGATGCGGCCCTGATGCCCCTCCACGATGGAGCGGGCGATGGCGAGACCGAGGCCCGAATGCTTGCCGAACGCCTCGCCCTCCGGGCGGACGCTGTGGAAGCGGCGGAAAATATGTTCGCGCTCGGATTCGGGGACGCCCGGCCCTTCATCCTCGACGCTGACCAGCACCTGGTCGTCCGCGACCGTCGCGATGATCTGGACGAGACCGCCGTCTGGCGAGAAGGAGACGGCATTGTCGATCAGATTGTCGAGCACGCGGATCAGCCGCCCTTCCTCGCCCAGCGCGACAGCGACATCCTTGCGCGGGCGGGCGAAGGCGAGCCGGACGCCACGCGGCACCCCGCGCGCCTCGCGGGCGATCACCATCTTTTCGATGAGCAGGCCAAGGTCGATCGGCTCGAAGCGGGTGCGGGAGAGTTCGGCGTCGACCCGTGAGGCTTCGGCGATGTCGGTGACGAGCCGGTCGAGCCGCCGCACATCGTCCTGCGCGATGGCCATAAGCTGAGCGCGCAGGTCGGGCTGCTCCACCCGGTCGAGCGCGTCGAGGGCGGAGCGGAGCGAGGCGATCGGGTTCTTGAGTTCGTGGCTGACGTCGGCGGCGAAGGCGTCGGTGGCGTCGATTCGCTGGCGCAGGGCGATGCTCATGTCGGAGAGGGCACGGGCGAGCATCCCGATCTCGTCGCGCCGCTCGGGCAGGCGGGGCACGGTGACTTCGCGCGCCCGGCCCAGGCGCACGCGCACCGCAGCGCGGGCGAGCCGCTGAAGCGGCTGGACGATGGTGCGGGCGAGGAACAGCGAGAGCAGCACCGAAGCGAGGATCGCCGCGGCGAGCACGATGCCCAGGCGGAAGCGCTCGGCGCGCACCACCCGGGTGATGTCGCGCGCATTCTCGGTCGCGAGCAGACTGCCGCCATCCTTCATGCGGACGGCGGCCGAGATCATGAAGGTGCGGTCGGGCGCGTAGCGGTTCGTCGCCTGCGGTCGCCCGGTGCGGCGCGCGGCGACGACTTCCGGCCAGGCGTCGGCACGGTCGATCGCCGGCTCCTCGAAATCGGGCGGGCGGTCGGCGTCCACCACTCGATCGACCATCTCGTCGAGAAACCGGGCGATGTGGCGGCGCAACTGCTCCTCTTCGGGCGACCGCAGGCGGTAGCGCGGCGCGTCCATGGTAAAGCTGTCGGCCACCAGCCGCCCGTCGCGCGCATAGCGGCGCACCCGGTCGCTCGTCTGACGCGCATAGGCGGCGATCAGGGCGTCCTGCCGGTCGGCTGGCGCATTCTCCAGGCCGATCGAGAGCAACTCCAGCTCTCGCGCCGACTGCTCCAGTCGGGCATCGAGGATGCGGGTGCGGTAGCTGTCGAGATAGAAGAAGCCGCCCGCCAGCAGCGCCAGAGCGAAAACGTTGACCGCCAGAATGCGCGGCGTGAGGCTGATCCGCCCCGACCAGCGCACCGCAAGCGGGGCGTCCTCACTCCTCCGAGAAACGGTAGCCGGCGCCATAGAGCGTGTCGATCGCGTTGAAATCGGGGTCCACCTCGCGGAATTTGCGACGCAGGCGCTTGATGTGGCTGTCGATGGTGCGATCATCGACATAGACATCGTCCTGATAGGCTGCGTCCATCAACTGGTTGCGATTCTTGACCACGCCGGGCCGCACCGCAAGCGTTTCAAGGATCAGGAATTCGGTAACGGTCAGCGTGACATCCCGTCCCGCCCATTTGACGCGGTGGCGGGCGGGGTCCATCTCCAGCCGCCCGCGCAGGATCGGATCGGCGACCGGATCGTCGGGCGTCTCGGGCGCAGTGCGGACCTCGGCGCGGCGCAAGATGGCGCGGATGCGGGCGATCAGCAGCCGTTGCGAAAAAGGCTTGGCGATATAATCGTCCGCCCCCATCGCAAGGCCCAGTGCCTCGTCCAGCTCGTCCGCCTTGGAGGTCAGGAAGATGACGGGCATCTGGCTCCGCTCGCGCAGCCGACGCAGCAGTTCGAGGCCGTCCATGCGGGGCATCTTGATGTCGAACACGGCGAGGTCGGCGGGATTGTCCAGCAGCGCCTTCAGCGCGGTTTCGGCATCGGAGTAGATGCGCGTCACAAAGCCCTCGGCCTGAAGCGCGATCGACACCGAGGTCAGGATATTCTTGTCGTCGTCCACCAGAGCGATGGTTGCGGTCATGCGGCGTCCTGCGCGATCCAAGAAGCGTTTAAGGGGGCAAGAGGTGCGTTAGACGAAGCATCGCTCGCCTGCAAGAAAGGCGCGGGCAGGGGGGCACGCGGCTACACAGGTCAAAGGACTGTCGATATTCGGCACAATCGCGCGCCTGCGCTATTTGACGGATAACGAACAAAGCCCTATGCCGCTGCTGTTCCAAAGCAAGGGATGCCGCGTGCAAAGCTGCGGCGCCTGCGGGGCGGATCGGTTGCACAAAGACACCTTGTGCGATGCGACAAACATATCAGGAGCAAAGGCGTGCAGGCCACATCCTCAATAACCCTGGCCGACCAGGGCATTTCCACCCGTGCCGATCTGCATTGGAATTTGGGCACCGCGCCGCTGGTCGAAGCGGCCGTCCGCAACGGTGAGGGCATATTGTCGAAGGACGGCCCGCTGGTCGTCAAGACCGGCAAACATACCGGCCGCAGCGCGAAGGACAAGTTCATCGTCCGCGACGCGGAGACCGAAAGCACGGTGTGGTGGGGCAACACCAACGTCCCCATGACGCCCGAGCATTTCGCAGCGCTGAAGGAAGACTTCTTCAAGGCGCTGGGCGAGAAGGACACGCTCTATGTCGCGGACCTGTTCGGCGGATCGCAGCCCGAGCATCGCGTCAATGTGCGTGTCATCAACGAGCGCGCCTGGCACAATCTCTTCATCCGCACCTTGCTGGTCCGCCCGACCGCCGAGGAGCTGGCGGGCTTCACGCCCGAATATACCATCATCGATCTGCCGACCTTCAAGGCCGATCCGGCGCGCCATGGCTGCCGGACCGAAACCGTGGTCGCGGTCAATTTCAGCGAGAAGCTGATCCTGATCGGCGGCACCGCCTATGCCGGCGAGATGAAGAAGTCGGTGTTCGGCATCCTCAATTACCTGCTGCCGGTGAAGGGCGTGATGCCGATGCACTGTTCGGCCAATATCGGCCCGGATGGCGACACGGCGGTCTTCTTCGGCCTGTCCGGCACGGGCAAGACCACCCTGTCGGCCGACGCCAGCCGCACCCTGATCGGCGATGACGAGCATGGCTGGTCGGATACGGCGGTCTTCAATTTCGAGGGCGGCTGCTACGCCAAGATGATCAACCTGTCGGCCGAGGCCGAGCCGGAGATCTTCGCCACCACCAAGCGGTTCGGCACGGTGCTGGAAAATGTCGTGATCGACGAGGATACGCGCGAGATCGACCTCGACGACAACAGCCTGGCCGAGAATAGCCGTGGTTCCTACCCGATCGACTTCATCCCGAACACGTCGGAGAAGAATCTGGGCCCGGTGCCCAAGAACATCATCTTCCTGACCGCCGACGCTTATGGCGTGCTGCCGCCGATCGCGCGGCTGACCCCCGACCAGGCGATGTATCACTTCCTGTCGGGCTATACCGCGCGCGTCGCGGGCACCGAAATCGGCGTGACGGAGCCGACCGCGACCTTCTCGACCTGCTTCGGCGCGCCGTTCATGCCGCGCCATCCGACCGTTTACGGAAATCTGCTCAAGGAGCGGATCGCCAAGGGCGGCGTCACCTGCTGGCTGGTCAACACCGGCTGGGCGGGCGGCAAGGCGACGATGCCGGGGATCAAGCGGATGCCGATCAAGGTGACCCGTGCCCTGCTTAACGCCGCGCTCGACGGCAGCCTGAACAGCGCCGAGTTCCGCACCGATCCGAACTTCGGCTTTGAGGTGCCGGTGGCGGTGAACGGCGTCGATTCGACCATCCTCGATCCGCGCGCCATGTGGGCGGACAAGGATGCTTATGATACGACAGCGGCGACGCTGGTGAAGGCGTTCGTCGACAATTTCGCCCAGTTCGAGGACCATGTGGACGACAGCGTCCGCAACGCGGCGCTCGTCGCGGCGGCCTGATCGGGCAACAGATTAGGAACAAGGGGCCGGGGGAGGAATCCTCCGGCCCTTTTTTAATATTCCCCTGTAAGGGGAGGGGGACCACGAAATGGTGTAGGGGTGTCACCCTCTCGATAGCTGGACACCCCTCCGTCAGGCGCTTCGCGCTTGTCACTCCCCTTACAGGGGAGGATCAGTTTTGCCTCGCTTCACAGACGCTGCTATCCTGCCCCCTCATCAATGCGGGAGGAACGGGCATGTTCGACGATCTGATCGGGAAGCTGGGCGGACTGGAGGCGGTCGCGGCGCAGGTCGGGCTGGAGCCGGCGCAGATGCAGGCGCTGATGAGCGAGATCGCGGCGAAGATCGGATCGGGCGAAACCAGCGTCAGCGCGCTCGCCGAGGTCGCGGCGGAGCATGGCGTCTCGGCCGACGCGCTTCAGGGGCTGCTCGGCAACCTCACCGGACCCGAAGGCTTGCTGGGCCAGCTTGGCGGCATGTTCGACCGCGACGGCGATGGCAATCCGCTTAACGAACTCGGCGGCATCGCCAAGGGCCTGTTCGGATAAAACGCGGCGGTTTAGCGTCCCCAAGTTTTTTTGCCCTTGCGCCGCGCGCGCGGACGGGCCAATTCGCAAGGCAACATCTTTATTGCGAATGATCCGCAACTGGCCGCCGGGCGGCCGGCACATATGCAAGGACGAACCTGTTGACCGACGCGACGACCGAAAAGCCGGCATTGGAGCCAACCGGCGCGCTTTCCGTGGAGACTGTGCTGTCGGTCAAGCACTGGAACGAACATCTCTTCAGCTTCCGCATCACACGGCCCGCCAGCTTCCGCTTCCGTTCGGGCGAGTTCGTGATGATCGGCCTGCCCGGCGACAATGGCAAGCCGCTGCTGCGCGCCTATTCGGTGGCGAGCCCGAGTTGGGACGAGGAGATCGAGTTCCTGTCAATCAAGGTGCAGGACGGGCCGCTGACGTCCAAGCTCCAGCTGATTCAGCCGGGCGACCAGATTTATCTTGGTCGCAAGCCGACCGGCACGCTCGTCACCGACGCACTGCTGCCGGGCAAGCGGCTGTTCATGCTGTCGACCGGCACGGGCCTCGCGCCGTTCTTGAGCCTTTCGCGCGATCCCGATGTCTATGAGTTTTACGAGCAGGTCGTGATCGTCCATTCGGTGCGGCGGGTGAGCGATCTCGCGTTTCGCGACGAACTGGAAGGCAAGTGGGCGCAAGACCCGCTGGTGTCGGAGCAGGCGCCGGAGCAGTTCCACTATGTCCCGACCGTTACGCGCGAACCATTCGAGGGCAACACGAGCCGGATCGACGCACTGGTCGAAAGCGGCGCGCTGTTTGCCGGCATTCCGGGCGCGGCAAAGTTCGACCCCGAAACCGACCGGATCATGATGTGCGGCAGCATGGAGATGATCAAGCAGTTTGCCGCCTATTTCGAGGGGCAGGGCTTCACCGAAGGCAGCAACGCCGCGCCGGGCCAGTTCGTGATCGAACGGGCGTTCGTCGGGTAAGGGCGTGCGTCGGCGGGTGAAGCGGGGCCCGCTTGTCTTACGGGTGCGCGGATGAATTCTACAGCACGTCGCCGAACATGAACCAGATCATCGCGAGCCAGGCGACCAGCCCGATCGCGCCGAGGATTACGCCGGAGCGGGCGCGGATGGCGGGCCAGAGGCCGCGTGGTTCTTCGTCGTGAACATTCATGCGCCGGGCATAGCGGCCCGGGCCGCGCCGCTCAACCGGCGGCAGGCTGCGGCTGCGGCGGCGTTTTGGCGCGATCGACGGCGGTAAGGCGATTGGTGAAGACTTCGCGCCACCAGCGTATGTCCTGGGTCTCCACACTGTCCATCATCGCGCGCCAGCGCCGCTTGCGCTCGTCCAGCGGCATGGCGAGCGCGCGCAGGATCGAATCCGACATCTCTTCCGGGCTGTAGGGATTGATGAGCAGCGCGTCCTTCAATTGCATCGCCGCGCCGGCGAAGCGCGAAAGGATCAGGACGCCGGGGTCTTCAGGGTCTTGCGCGGCGACATATTCCTTTGCGACCAGGTTCATGCCGTCGCGCAGCGGCGTCACCAGCCCGATCTTCGCCGCGCGGTAAATGCCGGCCAGTTCGTCACGCGGATAGCCCTGGTTGACGTAGCGAATGGGGGTCCAGTCGACATCGCTATATTCGCCGTTGATCCGCCCCGCTAGCGAATCGAGCGTGGCGCGGATTTGCTGGTAGCTTTCCACATCGCCGCGGGATGGCGGCGCGATCTGGGTCAGCACGACCTTGCGATGATGTTCGGGATGATCCTTCAGGAAGCGGGCATAGCCGGTGAAACGCTCCTCTAGCCCCTTGCTGTAATCGAGCCGGTCGACGCCGACGATCAGCGGCCTGTCCTGGAGCGAGGCGCGCACCTTGGCGTACATCGCCTGCGCGATGTCGCTTTCGGCGGCGTCCTTGAAATCCTGCGCGTTGATGCCGATCGGACAGGCGATCGCCTGGATCGTCCGGTCGCCCACGGTCACATAATCGCCGTCAACTGTCCCGCCCATCTCCCGCTCGACATAGTGGCGGAAGGATTCGAGCCATTCCTCGGTATGAAAGCCGACGACGTCGTAAGCGAAAAGGGTGCTGACCAACTTGCTGTGGTGGGGCAGCGATACCAGCAGACGGGTGGGCGGCCAGGGGATGTGGAGGAAGAAGCCCATCCGGTTCTTGAGGCCCCGATCGCGCAGCATCTGGCCCAACGGGATCAGATGATAGTCATGGACCCAGATGACGTCGTCCGGTTCGATCAGCGGGCTGGCCGTCTCGGCGAAGCGCTTGTTGACGCGGTTGTACCCGCCTTCGAAATCGCGGGCATATTCGGCGAGGTCGATGCGGAAGTGGAAGAGGGGCCACAACGTCTTGTTGGCGTAGCCGTTGTAATATTCGTCGACATCCTGTTCTTCCAGGTCGATCGTCGCGGTCTTGACGCCCTGATCCTCGGCAAAGCCGATATGGCCGGTAAAATTTTCGGTCGTTTCCCCCGACCAGCCGAACCAGATGCCCCGGCTTTCGCGCAGCGCCTGCGCTAGCGCGACGGCGAGGCCGCCCTGATTTCCGGATTTGTTGGGGCGACTGACCCGGTTGGAAATGACGATCAGACGGCTCAACGCATCACGCTCCATGGTTTGCTCAGCAAGACGGCGCAGTTGATGATGCCGACGAGGGAATAGGTTTGCGGGTAATTGCCCCAAAGCTCGCCGCTCTGGGGATCGATGTCTTCGGAAAGCAGCCCGGCGGCGGTGCGGCGGGACAGCATCTCCTCGAACAAGGTGCGGGCTTCCTCCGTCCGCCCGGTGCGGTGCAGCGCTTCGATCAGCCAGAAGGTGCAGACGTTGAAGGCCGTGACCGGCTCCCCGAAATCGTCGGGCGCGCTGTAGCGCAGCATGTCGTTGCCGCGCCGCAGGTCCGCCTCCAGCGCGGCGAGCGTGCCGATGAATTTGGGATCGTCGGCGGTCAGGAAGCGCAGGTCGAGCAGCTGGAGCAGCGAGGCGTCGCGCGAGTCGTCCTCGAAATTGGCGGAGATGGCGCGGCTTTCGTCGCGCCAGGCGGCTTCGAGGATGCGCGCCTTCATCGTGTCGGCGCGGTTCTGCCAATGGGCCGCGCGCAGATCGAGGCCGAGCGCGGTCGCGGCGTGCGCAAGCCGGTCGCAGGCCGCCCAGCACATGACCGCGCTGTAGCTGTGGACATGGGCGCGGGTGCGCAGCTCCCACAGGCCCGCGTCAGGCTGGTCATAGACCTGCCAGGCGCGTTCGCCGACCACCTCCAGCGCTTCGAAATCGGCATGGCCGGCCATACGGAGCAGCCGCTGGTCGATGAAGCCTTGCACCGATGAAAGGACGATCTGCCCATAGGCGTCATGCTGGATCTGGCTGTAGGCGGCGTTGCCGACGCGCACCGGTCCCATGCCGCGATAGCCGGGCAGGCTGTCGGCCTCCCACTCGGTCAGCGTCGCGTTGCCGCGCACGTCGTAGAGCGGCTGGATATGTCCGCCCTTCGCGCCATCGACGATGTTACGCAGATAGACGAGGTAGGATTCAAGGACGTCTAGGGCGCCCAGGCGGTTCAGCGCCTCGACGGTATAATAGGCGTCGCGGACCCAGCAGTAGCGATAGTCCCAGTTACGGCCACTATCGGCATGTTCGGGAATGGACGTGGTGAGCGCGGCGACAATGGCGCCGGTTTCCTCATGCTGGCAGAGCTTGAGCGTGATAGCAGAGCGGATTACCGCTTCCTGCCATTCGGCCGGGATCGCGAGGCCGCGTACCCAGAGCTGCCATTCGTTGATCGTGTCGTCCAGCATCCGCTCGATCGCCGGGCGCAGCGCGTCGGAAAAGCCTTCGTCGGGGCCCATGAAGAAGTGCATGTCGGATTCGAGGCGAAACCAGCTTTCCTGGCTGATGAGGCCAATAGGCGCGTTGGTCGACACCCGCATCGCCATGTAGGACAGGACCATGCGGATGTGATTGGAGCCGTAGGTGATCGGCACCTTGTCCGCATTCCAGCTGGTCGTCGGGCGCAGCTTCACCCGGATACGAGGGCTGCCCGCCACCGGCCGCACGATGCGGACGAACGCGACGGGGCGATACATGCGGCCCTTATGCTTGTGGCGAGGGCAGAAGTCGTAAATGTCGATCGCGTTGCCCTGCGCGTCGCGCTGGCGCGTCACCAATATGGGCGTGTTGCGAATATAATGCTGCTCGGCGGCGACGCAGCCTTCCAATTCGATCGTCCAGAAGCCGCGCGATTGGGGATCGTCCCAATCCTTGTCGTCCAGCAGAGCGGAAAAGACCGGATCGCCGTCCACCCGGGGCACACAGGCCCAAATCATCCTTCCGGCACGGTCGATCAGTGCCGATGCCTGGCAGTTACCGATGGGCCAAAGATCGAGACCGCGCTCTTTCAGGCCAAGAAAGCTGTCATTGCCGCTGCTGATGTGTCTTCCCCCGGTGGCGTTGGATCAAGCGGAGAGGCCGCCTGTCAGCCGAGCCGGGCAGCCCCTTCTGCAAGATAATGCCTGACCGCGGCAACCTGTTCCAAAGAAAAGGTTGCGGCGGTGGAACGAGGCGGACCGACCAATATGCCCGCGCCGCCCAGGTCGGCGGCTGCGGCGAAGCCTTCCTCGTCGGTGACGTCATCGCCGATGAAGACAGGAACGGCTTCGGTCATCAGAGGCAGCGCCATCAACGTCCGCACCGCGCTGCCCTTGTCCGCGCCGCCAGGGCGCAACTCGACGAGCATCTTGCCGCGCTGGACGACGAGGTCATGGGTCGCTGCGAGTAGATCGGCGAGTGCGGCGGCTTCACCCCCCCATTGCGGCCCGCCGCGATAGTGGAGGCCCACGCTGATCGACTTGCGTTCGACCAGAAGGCCGGGCTTGTCGGCGGCGAAGGCGTGGAATGCGGCCTCTACCTCATCGATGGCGGGCAGGCGGGCGGGACCGTCGATCCGTTCGCCAGGACGCGCAAATTCAAGGCCATGGGTGCCCGCGAGGAGAAAGTCGGCAAAGCCAAGGTCGCGCAGGGTCGCGACCGCCCGGCCGCTGACGATTGCAAGCCGGCCGCTCAGCCCATCCCGCAACGCCGCCAGCATGGCCAGCAGCGCATCATCGACATGGACGGCATCGGGCGAGTCCGCGAGCGGGGCCAGCGTGCCATCGAAGTCCAGGAACAGGGCGGCCCCCTCCAGCAGCGCCGGCGGCGGCGCGGGGAGGGGGTGGGCGGATAAAGCGGGGGCGGATTCGGACACGGGCGCAAAGTGGCGGCTGTGCCCGAAACTGCAACCCTGTTTTTGCTGCTCCGGCTTCAGGGGCGGCAGCGTTTCGCCGGGCTCCAGGGCGCAGACCATTGCTGGCGGTGAAGCACGCAGAAAGCCTGCATTGTCCGGCGCACCAGCCGGTCGATTGCGTTGCTGGTCTGCTTCCGGCCATATTGCCACAGCCGGTCGTCGATTTCGTCGCGCATGGCGTGATCCTTCTGATGGAGCGGATCGTTCCGCTGCCGTGCATATGCGCCTTTTCCGTAAGGACGGCCAACAAAAGGCTGGACGGCTTTGATAAGCTGAACTTATGATTTGGGTATGTCGTCGCTGCCCTCTCTGTCCGCCATCCGCGTGTTCGAAGCCGCCGCGCGTCGGGAAAATTTCACCGCTGCGGCGCAGGAACTGGGCATGACCCAGGCGGCGGTCAGCTATCAGGTGAAGCTGCTGGAGGAGCGGCTGGGCATCAGCCTGTTCCAGCGCGCCGGGCGCAAGGTGGCGCTGACCGACAAGGGGCGGGAGATCGCGCCGATCCTGACCCGCGCCTTCGACCAGATGCGCGACGGCTTCGCCGCGCTGACGCAGGATCATTCGGCGGTGTTGACGATCAGCTGCACCAACAGCTTCGCCCATCTGTGGCTCGCGCCGCGCATCGGCGCGTTCCAGATGCGGCATCCAAATTTGGCGGTGCGAATCCAGGCGGACGACGCCGTGGTCGATCTGGCTCGCGACGGCGTGGACCTTGCCGTCCGGGGCGGGCGAGGCGAATGGCCGGGGCTGGAGGCGCGGCTGCTGACGCACAACCGGCTGGTGCCCATGTGCAGCCCCGGCTGGCTCGATCAGCATGGGCCCCTGGCGGACGCAAAGGCACTGTACGCGCTGCCGCGCCTGTCGCCCGACGACATGTGGTGGCACGAATGGTTCGCCGCGATGGGGGTGGAGGATGATCCCGCCGTCGGGCCGCCGGGCATCGCGCTCGACAGCCAGGTGATGGAAGGGCGCGCCGCAATCGCAGGGCAGGGCGTCGCCATCCTCAACCATTTCCTCTGGAAGGCGGAAATAGAGGCGGGGTTGCTGGTCGAAGCGGTGCCATCCTATGTCCGCGAACTGGCGAGCTACTGGATCGTCTATCCCTCCCACGCCCGCAATACGCCCAAGGTGAAGGCGTTCCGCGACTGGATCTGCGCGGAATTCGCCGACGCCGTCAGCGCCGATCCCGACGGCGTTTACTTCCCGCGCTGACGAACGGCGCTGGCCCGCAGCGAAACCGTTTCCGTTTCGTGCTCCCTTTGCTAAGCCGTCAGGGATGACAGATTTCCGCGACCCGTTCGACGCCATCAAGGATCATCCGTTCGACGAGGCGCTCTCGCAGCGCTATCTCGTCTATGCGCTCTCCACGATCACGGCGCGGTCGCTGCCGGACCTGCGCGACGGGCTGAAGCCGGTGCATCGCCGCCTGCTCTGGGCGATGCGGTTGCTGCGGATGGAGCCGGGCGGCGCGAACCCCGATGTGCTGGTCGCCAATCCCGCGCGCAACACCACCGCCTACAAAAAATGTGCGCGCGTCGTGGGCGACGTCATCGGCAAATATCACCCGCATGGCGACGCCTCGGTCTATGACGCCATGGTGCGGCTGGCGCAGGATTTCTCGCTTCGCACGCCGCTGGTCGACGGGCAGGGCAATTTCGGCAATATCGACGGCGATAACGCCGCAGCGATGCGCTACACCGAGGCGCGGCTGACCCAGGCCGCGGCCGACCTGATGGCCGGGCTGGACGAGGGCACGGTCGATTTTCGCCCCACCTATAATGGCGAGGACGAGGAACCGGAGGTGTTCCCCGGCCTCTTCCCCAACCTGCTCGCCAATGGCGCAAGCGGCATCGCCGTCGGCATGGCAACCAGCATCCCGCCACATAACGTCGCTGAACTGATCGACGCCGCCAACCTGCTGATCGACGATGCCGACGCCGATCATGCCGCGCTGATGCAGGTGGTGCGCGGGCCTGACTTCCCGACGGGGGGCGTGCTGGTGGACAATGCCGCGATCATTTCCGAAGCCTATGCCACCGGGCGCGGCGCGTTCCGCACGCGGGCACGCTGGCACAAGGAGGATGGCGGGCGCGGCACCTGGGTCGCGGTCGTGACCGAAATTCCCTATCAGGTACAGAAGTCGAAGCTGATCGAGCAGATCGCGGCGCTGATCAACGACCGGAAGCTACCGATCCTGGCCGATGTGCGGGACGAGAGCGACACCGAAATCCGCATCGTCATCGAACCGCGCGCGCGCACGGTGGACGAGCAGGTGCTGATGGACAGCCTGTTCCGGCTCACCGACCTCGAAAACCGATTTCCGCTGAACCTCAACGTGCTGGACGCCAGCCATACGCCGCGCGTGCTGGGGCTGAAGCCGCTGCTGATCGAATGGCTGAAACACCAGATTGACGTGCTGGTGCGGCGCGCACAGCACCGGCTTGCGAAGATCGCCGATCGGCTGGAACTGCTCGACGGCTACATCATAGCCTATCTCAATCTTGACCGGGTGATCGAGATCATCCGCACCGAGGACGAGCCCAAGGCCGTGATGATGACCGAGTTCTCCCTGACCGACCGGCAGGCCGAGGCGATCCTCAACATGCGGTTGCGATCCTTGCGCAAGCTGGAGGAGATGGAACTGCGGCGCGAGCATGCCGATCTTCTCAAGGAGAAGGACGAGCTGGAGAAGCTGGTCGAGAGCCCGGCCCGGCAGAAGACGCGCCTCAAGAAGGATTTTGCCGCGCTTCGGAAGCGCTACGGGCCGGAAACGGACATCGGCCGCCGCCGGACGCTGGTGGAGGAAGCGGCCCCCGCGCGCGAAATTCCGCTGGAGGCGATGATCGAGCGCGAGCCGATCACGGTGATCCTTTCGGAACGCGGCTGGATCAGGGCCATGAGCGGCCACCGCGATCTCGCCGCCGCCGATACGCTCAAGTTCAAGGAAGGCGACGGGCCCCAATTCGCCTTCCACGCCTACACGACCGACAAGCTGTTGATGGCGACCGCGACGGGCCGCGTCTATACGCTCGCATCGGACAAGCTGCCGGGCGGAAGGGGCTTTGGCGATCCCGTGCGCTCTTTGGTCGACATGGACAATGAAGGCGCGGTCGTCACGCTGATGCCCGCGCGGATCGGCGGCGACTTGCTGCTCGCGTCGTCGGATGGGCGCGGATTCGTCGCGGCCGCCGCCGACCTGATCGCCGAAACCCGCAAGGGCAAGCAGGTGGTGAACGTTCGGGCCGGCGCGAAGCTCAGCGTCGTGCGGCCGGTTCCCGCGGAGGCGGACAGCATCGCGGTGATCGGCGAAAACCGCAAATTGCTGGTTTTTGCCCTGAGCGAAATGCCCAAGATGGCGCGGGGGCAGGGGGTGCAGATGCAGCGATATCGGGACGGCGGACTGTCCGACGCCATCGCCTTCCGCCTCGCCGATGGGCTCAGCTGGACGATGGGGGGCGAAAGCGGGCGGACCCGGACCGAAAGCGACATGCTGCCGTGGAAGGTGGCGCGCGGCGCGGCCGGGCGGATGCCGCCAACCGGCTTTCCCCGGGATAACCGATTTTGAAATGAGCCTCGGAAATCAGAGATTTCGCATTTTGCGCGGGTCGTGCCGATCGGTCGCGTAATGTTTCCCGAAAATTTACTCCTCCCCGATACAGCGGAGCCATGGAATCCGTTTCGGTGCGCAATTTGCCGGTAAAACCGGCTGACGCCCTCCCATTGCCGGGGACGGATGGGGGCTGCCGCGACCGCTGCATCGCGATGGAGCATTGGCTTTCCGCGTTGCCGCAACTCGCCGCGATCTTCGCGGTGGGCCGCGAGGGCATAGCGATGGTGTGCGGCAACGACCGCTATATCGCGATGGTGCAGGACGTTCGGGACAGCGCGGCGGTTGCGCGCATCTCGGCCGAGTTCGTCGAGCGGCTGACGTGCTTTTCGCGATCGGACCGTATTTCGGAGACCTTCGAAATCCGTCGCGACGGCAAGCTGGGGCCTGAATATTTCCTTTGCACCATTGGGCGATTGCCGACCGGCGCGAACGACACGCCCCTGTTCCTCTTCACTGCGACCGATCGCACGAGCGAGCGCGCAACCGAGAAGAATCTCCGTCGCGAATTGCTGTCCGACGGATTGACCGCACTGCCCAACCGTACCGGTTTTGGCGAGGAGATCGACGACCGGCTCAGGAACGCCGTGTGGCCCGACAACGCCCAGTTCGGCATCATCGCCATCGATCTCAGTCGCTTCAGCCGCGTCAACGAGTCGCTGGGGCCGATGGCGGGCGACGAACTGCTCATCACCGTGGCCAAGCGGCTCAAGTCCAGCCTGCGGCAGGGCGATGTGCTCGCCCGCATCGGCGGCAACGACTTCGCGATCTTTGCGCGCTTGAACAATGGCTTGTCGGACGCTCTTCAGATCGTGCAGCGGATCAAGGAAGCGCTGAGTTCACCTATTCGCCTCAGCGATCTGCAAATCCGGGTCGACTGCGCGATCGGCTGTGCCCTCTCGGCCAGCCTGGACGACGATCCCGAGGACGTGGTCCGCAAGGCGCAGGCGGCAGTGAAGATCGCCAAACGCAGCGGCAAGGTGGAAATCTATCGCAACGGCGTACTCAAGGAAGCGCATCGCCGCTTTTCGGTCGAAAGCCGGTTGCGCGACGCGCTGGCGCATGGCGGGCTGACGCTCGCCTATCAGCCGCTGATCCATCTCCCGACCGGCGAGGTGACCGGATTCGAGGCGCTGGCGCGGTGGAACGACGCGGAGCTCGGCGACGTGTCTCCGGTCGAGTTCATTGCGGTGGCCGAGGAAAGCGGCCTTATAACCCCGCTCGGGCGCTGGGCGGCCTATGAGGCGGCGCAGGCGCTGGCGCGGTGGGATGCGCAATTCGGCCAACCGCTTTCCGTAGGCGTCAATGTAAACCTGTCGGCGATCCAGATGGCGCGCGATGATGTCGCCTCGATGTTCGAGGAAGCGCTGCGCTATTCCGGGATAGATGGGGAGCGGCTGACCGCCGAACTCACCGAAAGCGCGATCATCGCGGATCCCGACAAGGCGCGCAAATTGCTCGTTGCGCTCAAGGATTTGAAGATGTCGGTCGCCATGGACGATTTCGGCACCGGCTTTTCCAACCTCGCCAGCCTGCACAGCCTACCGATCGATATTTTGAAGATCGACCGCAGCTTCGTCTCTTCCATGCTGGCGGACCACGACAAGGCGGTGATCGTGCGGACGATATTGTCGCTCGCCGAATCGCTGAACCTGAAAGTCACGGCCGAGGGGATCGAGACGCAGGATCTGGCCCATGCGTTGCAGCAGATGGGCTGCTGGCAGGGGCAGGGCTATCATTTCGCGCGGCCGATGTCGGAGGCCGACGCCTTTGCCTACTGGCGCGCGCGATGGAATTTCGAGACGATCTGATCGGCGATCGCGGCGACGCGGGACTCATCGGGGAAATCCTCCGCCACCCAGGCGCGCTCGACCGCCTGCAAGGCTTTTGCGACATCGGGGCCGGCAGTAAGGCCGCGCGCGATCAGGGCGCCGCCGCCGATGGGCAGTTGAGGCGGGGTCCAGCCCTCCAACCGGGCTAGGGCATCGAGTGGCTGGGCGGGATCGAGCAACAGCCTGTCGGTAGCGCCTTCGATCCCTACCCGATAGGCAAGCGCGCGGGGCGTTTCCGGCGCAAGCGCGGGCTCCAGCGCGGTCATCAGCCGCTTGCGGCTTTTATTCGACAATTTGAGCCGCGCGCCGATCTGGTCCGCCAGCGCGGGATCGGTCGGCAGCAGCGCGGCAAGGCGGCGGATCGGCGCGGGCGCGACGCCGGCCTCCGCCTCGCGTGCTATCAGCGCCTCCAGCCGGTCGATGCCGGCGCGGTCGATCTCCGGCAGCACCGGCATCAGGATCGCGCCGTCGATCATCAGGCGAAGCGCTGGGACGGGTGCGAAGACGCCGAGCAGCTTGAGCAACTCGTCGGCGATCCGCTCGCGCGACAGGGCCATCAGGCTGTTGGCGGCGGCGGCGCACGCGGCATAGGCAGCGTCGTCCAGCACATTGCCGCCATAGCGGGCAAGGAAGCGGAAATAGCGCAGGATGCGCAGATGATCCTCGGCGATGCGGGCGGAAGCATCGCCGATGAAGCGCAGCCGGCGGGCCTCCAGGTCGGTGACCCCGCCGAAATAGTCGCTGATCGCGCCGGTCAGCGGATCGGCATAAAGAGCGTTGATGGTGAAATCGCGCCGCGCGGCATCCTCGCGCCAGTCGTCCGTATAGGCGATGGTGGCGCGGCGCCCGTCGGTGCTGACGTCGCGCCGCAGCGTCGTGATCTCGACCGGGCCGTCGGGCAGGACGGCGGTGACGGTGCCATGGTCGATGCCGGTCGGCACCGCCTTGATCCCCGCCTTTTTCAGCCGGTCGAGCACATCATGCGGGTCGAGCGTGGTGGCGACATCGATATCGTTGACCGGCAGGCCAAGCAGCGCGTCGCGGACCGCGCCGCCGACGAAGCGCGCCCTGCCAGCGCCGGCTTCCAGCGCCTCAAGCAGTCCGCCAAGGCCCGGCCGGTGTCGCCATTCGGCGTCAGGCAGCGATGCGGTCATGGCCCAGGCGTCGCGACAGGTTGGCGAGGATGGCGGCGGTGATGCCCCAGATGCGGCGACCTTCCCAGACAATCTCGTAATAATGGCGAGCCGCGCCCGCGAACTCGATCTCGCGCCGGACGCGGTTGGCCGGATCGAGCGCATAGGCGAGCGGCAGTTCGAACCAGTTGGCCACTTCGCCTTCCTGCGCGCGCAGCGGCAGGTCCGGCGGGATGACGGCCAGCACCGGCACGATGTCGAACCCCGTGAAAGTATGGTAGCGATCCGTCGTGCCGACCACCTCGACATGGTTGGGCGCAAGCGCGATCTCCTCCTGCGCCTCGCGCAGCGCGCCGGCGATGGCGTCGATGTCGCCCGGATCGACCCGACCACCCGGAAAGGCGATCTGCCCGGCATGTTTGCGGAGCGTGGTCGCGCGTTCCGTGAGAATGAGTCCCGGTTCGGCGCGATCCGTGACGGCGACCAGCACGGCGGCAGGGGCAAGGTCGATCTCGCCCTGGATACGCGGGTCGACGAGGTCGGAGGGAGGCAGGAGGTCGGCGTTACGATGCCCTTCGTCCAGCGCGGCGCGCAGCCGCTGCGCCAGCGTCATTGCGCCCCGTCCAGTGCGAAGAAGGCCCCGTCGCTCCACAGTCCAACAGGCTCCCATTCTTCGTCCAGGGCGAGGTTCATCAACTCATAATAGACGCTGCGGGCAACCAGCGCCTCTAGCCCGCCGCGCACATGGAGATAGGGGTGCGGCCCGTCCGGCGTCTCGCGCAGGGTCACCGCATGGTCGGGGCCGGCGGTCACCAGATCGCCGCTGTTGAGGCGGAAAGCGAGGGTGCGGTCACGGCCAGCGCCCTCGCTCTTGAGTTCGACCGCCACGAACGGCGCGTCCTCCACCGCTATGTCGAGCTTCTCGACCGGGGTGACAAGGACATGGCGGCCGTCCGGCTCGCGCCGCAGGATCGATGAGAAAAGGCGCACCATCGTCTCGCGGCCGATCGGCGACCCCTGATGATACCAGGTGCCGTCGCGCGCGATCCGCATCTCGCTATCGCCGCAATGGGCGGGGTTCCATTGATCGACGGGCGGCAAGCGCTTTTCCTGCGCCAGCCGCGCGATGTCGGTCAGCGACAGGGTGGAAAGGTCGGGCAGCGGCTCCATCGGCATGAGGCGGAGATAGGAGCCTCGTCGCCCGAAGGCAAAGGGGTAATCAGGCGGCGACGGCGATACGCGGGGCAAGCATCCCCCTCCCGCCGACCGGGTGGCCATCAACCGACAACGCGAGCAGGCGGCGCCGTTCGAATGGGCCGGGCGCGTCCCAGCCGCCGGTTCCGTCAGCGGAAAAGCCCCAGAAGCGGCCATAATATTCGGGGTCGCCGATCATCATCAGAGGCTCGCTCGCCTGCACGCGGGCGGCCGCGACCACCGCATCCATCAGCGCGCGGCCATGGCCGCCCATCTGATGCGCCGGATCGACCGCAACCGGGCCGACCATGATGAGCGGCAAGCGGCCGCCGTCCGTTTGCGCCAGCGCAACGGGCCAGCTTTGCAGCGTGCCGATCAGCGTGCCGGCTTCATCCAGCGCGGCGAAGGAGAGGAGCGGGAGCCAGGCCATCCCTTCCCGGATGCGATAGGCGGTGCGGCCATGCCGGTCGGACCCGAAGGCAGCATCGAGCAGCCGTTCGATCGCGGCGGCAGGCTGGCTATCCAGGGGTACGATATGAGACACGACTTGCCGTTCCGCCATCTATGGCGCATGGGGCAGCGCCGAGCGGCGGGTTTTTAGCGCCCGGTCCGCGAAATGAAAGACTTTATTGGACCCGCCCGACAGCGCGGACGGGCCGAACATGGTGGCTATGCAGACGGGATTTGACGATTTTCTGACGCTGGAGGTGAACAACCTGCATGTCGACGTGCTGACCGGCATCTATTCGGAAGAGACGCATCTGCCGCAGCCGCTCCGCATATCGATTCGCGCGCGGCTGAGAATCGCGGACCATTATGATCCGGCGACGCCGCTAAGCCGATCGAAAAACTACATGGACCTCAAACACGCCGCATCGACGGCATTACCCGAGGGCGTCCACTTCACCCTGATCGAGGCGGTGGCCGACCATATCATCGACACCATCTTCCTTCAGGACGACAAGGTGAGCCATGTTGAGGTCAAGATCGTAAAACTGGCGCTGTCCGAACGGGGCGAGGAGATCGGCATCACCCTGGGGCGCGGGCGGCGTTAGACGCCCGGACAGCTGCGTCCTGCATCATGCAAACCAACGCAATGATGGCCGAACAATATGGCCGCTATCGTTCGGGTCGGCCGGGTTGCACCACGCCGCCCTTTGCGTGCCTGATACCCGATCACGGCAGCGAACGGTAGAAGCGGATCGTCATATCCTCCGCCAGGCAGGCAATGATCGGAGGCACCAGCCGGTCATGAAAGTCGATTTGCATGTGCGTTTCGAACGCCGCATCGTCGCGAAAGGTGGCGACGACTTCGAACAGGTCGGGATCATCGTCGGCCTGGAACAATTCATAGACGATCGCGCCGGGTTCCTGTTCGAACACCAGTTGCTTGAGTTCGGCCTGCAACGCGATGAGTTCGTCGCGCTTTTCGGGACGGGCGCGCAGGCGCGCGATGAAGCTCTTGCCCGGCATCGTCTTCAGCCCTCCCGCGCTTCAAGGTCGTGGAGCAGTTCGCGCGTGTAGGATCCGTCCATGCAGCCGACGATCCGTTCGATCAGTGGCTTGTTGTGCGGATAATCCATATGCGCCTGGTCGGCGGCCTCGTCGACGAAGCTCTCGAACACGGCGAACATGCCCGGGTCGCCCAGGCGGAAAAACTGGTAGTGCAGCGTGCCCGGTTCGTTCTTAGACAAATGCTCCATCTCGCGCACGAGCGCGATGAAATCCTCCTGCCGGTCATCGCGGATCCGGAATCGTGATAGAAAACTGAAGGGCATGGGGATCATTCTCCTCTCCATCCGGCCCGATTTCGCCGCGCCGCATACAAGCGCGCGACGGCCCGGGCCGGTGTTGGAAAACCATAGGCCAGATACAATTAAAAACAATCATGAATGTCTGCGATGGTCGGATTTTAGGGGGCCGCAGAGGGAATTTTTGTGACGGGGCGAGGTCATGTCCCGGCTTCAACAAAAAAACATACATGACTGATTGCCAAATGCTGCGCACATGATAATTCTCGTGACCGAACCCGCAACCAATGGCGGGGGTGCTAGGAGAGAGAGGCATGTTGATGAGGCAGCTTTACCGATCGTCGTGCTCGTTCGCGCTGATGGCCGCGATCGCCGGCGTTCCAGCCTTCGCGCAGGATGGCGCCGGCGCCGTGCCGCAGGCGACCGATACCGAGGCCACGACCGGCCTCGCCGACATCATCGTCACTGCGACCCGGCGGTCGACCGACCTGCAATCGACCCCGGTTTCGGTGTCGGCGGTCGACAGTTCGCTGATCGCGCAGGCATCGCCCCGCGACCTGGGCGAAATCGCGGCCTTCGTGCCCAATTTCTCGGCCGCGACGATCGCCAATTTCAACGCGGCCAGCTTCGCGATGCGCGGCGTAGGGCAGACGTCGATCATCGTCTATTTCGAGCCGCCCGTCGCTGTGCTCGTCGACGATTTTGTGGTTCCGTCGGTCCAGACGCAGCTGCTCGACACGTTCGACGTCGCCCAGGTCGAGGTGCTGCGCGGCCCGCAGGGCACGCTGTTCGGCAAGAATACGACCGGCGGCGTCGTCACCGTGCGGACCAAGCGGCCCGAACTCGACTATATCGGCGTCGAGGGCCGCGCCGAATATGGCGATTTTGGCCAGCGCAAGATTCAGGCGTCGGCCAATGTCCCGATCGGCTCGATCGCCGCGCTGCGGCTGGTCGGCGGCTACGAGAAATCGGACGGCTATTACAAGAATGGCGCCTGCTACGGCCCCGTCACCGGTTTTGTTCCCAACAAGTTCCAGGGACGCAGCGGCTGCCTTGGCGGTGAGACGCTGGGCGGCAAGGATGTGTGGCAGGCCCGCGCCAAGCTGCTGATCGAACCGTCGTCGGATTTGAGCGCGCTGTTCCAGTATGAATGGATCCGCGACACGTCCGATGTCGTCCCTTCGGTCAATGAGAACTATCTTTACACCGGCGCCAATCCATTCCTGACCGATCTGCTCGGCCTGACCGATCCCAATGCGCAGAGCAAGGATCCGCTCGACCGCGCCGCCTATACCGGCCGCAACGACGGCCTGCTGTTCATGGGCCTGGGCCAGCGCATCTCGGTCGACGGCATCTATGCCAATATAGAATATGACACCGGTATCGGCACGCTGACCTCCGTTTCTGGCTATCGCAAGCAGCGCTCGCGCATCCCCAACTCCTATGCCGGCGCAACGGCGGTCGCGGCCGACGGGCAGCGGCTGTCCTTCTTCGACGCCACCCGCGACGACAATCGCAAGACCTGGCAGCAGGAACTGCGCTTCGCTTCCGATTTCGAAGGGCCGTTCAACTTCGTCGCCGGCGGCTTCTACCAGCGTGACAAGATCGACTTCTGCGTCGGGCAGATCCTGGGCTTCCTCGACCTGACTTCCGGCCCGCTGCCCTTCGGCAACTGGAACGACACCCCCTACATCCTCTGCAACGCGCAGCGCGCCAAGTCGCGCGCGCTGTTCCTGGAGGGCACATTCAAGGCGACCGATCGCCTGACGATCACGGCGGGCGGCCGCTACACCTGGGACGACAAGACCTGGCTTGGCCGGCAACAGACGTTCATTCCCGCGCTCGGCGGCGGCTTCGATCCCAGCATCCGCCTGCGCGAATCGCTCGACGCCAGCGTCTATAATTACCCCGCCGGCGTCATTACCGTGTCCGACAAATGGCGCGAACCGACCTATCGCGTCAGTGTCAGCTATCAGGCGACCGATGACCTCTTCGTCTTCGGTGGCTATTCGCGCGGTTACAAGGGCGGGGGCTTCAACGATCAGATCGGCGGTTTCGCCGCGTTCGGCGCGGACCTCGACGCCTTCCGCGAGGCGGCACGCGCGACCGACCCGGAAAAGGCCGACAGCTTCGAACTCGGTATGAAGTCGCAGTTCCTCGACAACCGGCTCCGCTTCAACCTCACCGGCTTCTACGTGAAGTACAAGGATCTGCAAAAGCAGCTCAACGTGCCCATCCAGGTGAACGGACAACCCAACCAGGTGACGCTGTTCGTCAACGCGGCCAGCGCCACGGTCAAGGGGCTGGAGGCGGAACTGTCGGCAAGCCCGGTCGAGGGGCTGACGCTGCGCGGCGTGCTCGGCTATCAGGACGGGAAGTATAAGAGCTATACCGCCGCCAATGCCGGGTACGACCTGGCGTCAGCGCCGCTCGATCGCGCGCCCAAATGGCAATGGACGCTCGATGGCGTCTATTCGATCCCGATCGGCGACTATAAGCTGACCCTGAACGCCAATGCCGCCTATACCGGGCGGAACCTCAACACGCAGGCGATTGACGATCCGCTCGGCAACACCTTCCTCAACGCGCGGACGTTGGTGAACGGGTCGATCACGCTGGCGCAGGCCGACGACAAATATTATCTGCGCCTGATCGGCCGCAACCTCACCGACAAGCGCTATCGCGTCGGCGTCCAGAATGTCGCGGGCCTGTGGCTCAACTCGCAATATGGACCGCCGCGCTATTTCGGCCTCGAGGCCGGCGTCAAGCTCGGCAACAAGCTCTAGGCCAACTAGGGCGCGGCCGGACCTTCCACCGGCCGCGCCTCGTGGAGACATTATGACGAAGACTGACATGCAGTGGTCCGGCTGCCTTCTGGCTGCCACCCTGTCGATCGTTCTGACGGGCTGTTCCGTGTCGGGAAGGGACGATGTGAGGGCGTCAAAAGGCGCCGAACAATGGGAACGGCAACTTGACGATGCCAGCAACGGCGATGACTGGCCCGCCTTCGGTCGCACCTATGGCGAACAACATTACAGCCCGCTCGACCAGATCAACGCCGATACGGTCAAGGATCTTGGCCTTGTCTGGTCGGTGGACCTGCCGCCCGGCAATCCGGCGACCGGCCCGATCTCCGTCGACGGCACCGTCTATCTCGCCAGCGGCTATTCGGTCGTGCGCGCGATCGATGTCGCGAGCGGCAAGGTCAAATGGACGCATGATCCCAAGGCACCCGAAGCATCAGGCATCCGCCTGCGCCAGGGCTGGGGCAGCCGCGGGATCGCCTACTGGAATCACAAGGTCATCACCGCGACGCAGGACGGGCGTCTGGTCGCGCTCGACGAACGCACCGGACAGCCGATCTGGACGGTCCAGACGCTACCTGACGGCGCGCCCATGTTCATTTCCGGCCCACCGCGCGTGTTCGACGGCAAGGTGATCATCGGCAACGCCGGTTCGGACGAGAGCGCCGTGCGCGGCTTCGTGTCCGCCTTCGACGCGGATACCGGCAAATTCCTGTGGAAATTCTACACCGTTCCAGGCAATCCCGCCAACGGGTTCGAGGACGCCGCGCAGGAAATGGCGGCCAAGACCTGGCATGGCGACTGGTGGACCTATGGCGGCGGCGGGTCGGTCTGGAACGCGATCACCTATGACAAGGCCAATGACCAGATCCTGATCGGCACCGGCAATGGCGCGCCGTGGAACCACAAGATCCGGTCAATGGGGAAGGGTGACAATCTCTTTGTCTGCTCGATTGTCGCGCTCGACGCCAAGACCGGCAAATATAAATGGCATTACCAGATCAATCCCGGCGAAAGCTGGGATTTCAATGCCGCGATGGACATGGAACTGGCCGACCTTACCATCGACGGCAAACCCCGCCAGGTCGTGATGACCGCGCCCAAGAACGGCTTTTACTACGTCATCGACCGCAAGGACGGGAAACTGATTTCCGCCGAGCCGTTCGTCGACGTTACCTGGGCGAAGGGCATCGACCGCAAGACCGGGCGTCCCATCGAAAATCCGGGAATACGCTACGAAAGCGGGCGCACGACATTCCGGCCGACGCCGCTGGGCGCGCACAGCTGGATGCCGATGGCCTACAACCCCAAGGTCAACCTGACCTATATTCCCGCCATCGACCTTCAGGTGACATATGACGATAGCGGCATCACGCGCGAGAACTTCAAGTTCGCGGGCGGCATGGGCCTGTCGCCGGGCGTCGGCTATGCGATCGACGCAGGGGGCAAGGATGTCACCGGCTGGCTGATCGCGTGGGATCCGGTCGCGCAAAAGCCGCGCTGGCGGCTGCCGATGGAAACCCATGGCAATGGCGGCATCATGACGACCGGTGGCCGGCTGGTGTTCCAGGGCCGGCCCGATGGCGGCTTTTCCGCCTATGATGCCGAAAATGGCAAGCGGCTTTGGAATTTCGACGCGCGCGCGGGTGTCGTCGCGCCGCCCATCACCTATCGCTACAAGGGGCGGCAATATGTGACGGTGATCGCCGGGATCGGCACCAGCGTTGGCCTGTTCGGCCCGATGTTCGCCCGATACGGCATCGATTACCGGACGCAGGCGCGCCGCGTGCTGACCTTCGCCATCGGAGGCAAGGGCACGCTGCCCGAGCGCATTCCCTATCAGGCCACCGCTTTTGCCGACCCCGATTTCAAGCCTGACGCCGCGCTCGCCGCGCGGGGCGAGGGGATTTTCGGCGGACGCTGTTCGGTATGCCACGGCATGGGCGCGATCGCGGGTGGCACGGCGCCCGACCTGCGCGGGTCAGAAGCGGTGGCCGATGCGGCGACCTTCGCCGAAATCGTCAGGAATGGCGCGCTCGTGTCGGCGGGTATGCCGCAATTTGCCGAGTTCCGCCCCGACCAGATCGAGGCCATCCGCCAGTATCTGCGGACCCGGGCCGATATCCTGCGCCGTGGTGCGCCCGATCCCATTGCCGGATCGGCGCACAAGAAAGGCGAGTAGATCAGGCGGCCTTGGCCCCCCCACTGGCGGCGGGCCGGGCTGCGGATCGCCGGAGTTGACCGATCTGCCGTTGCGCGGTCGCCAGTCGCCCCATGTAGCGCTCGCGTGCCGGATCGCGCAGCACCAGCGTCGCGGTCTGGAGGAAACAGGCCTGCAATTCCGCGCGGCACAACGCCGCATCGCATTGCCGCAGCGACCAGCGGCGATAGACCAGAAATTCGTGCATCACATGCGTGTCGGTCACCTGATCGAGGTCCAGATCGTCGCGCACCGCGCCCTCATCGCATTGCAGGGCAAGCCACGCGCTGAATCGCGCGCGCGCGACGGAGGTCAACTCGCGCACTTCCAGCTCGCGCGGCTCCGGTGAAAAGACGAAGTCAATGACGACCCGCGCATAGAGGCTGTCGCGCTCCAGTTCGCTGACCATCCAGTCCAGTTCCGCCAGCACCACGTCGAGCGTGTAGGTCGCATTGCGGCGGGCGATATGCGCGCGCACCTCGACCATTCGGTCGATCACGGTCGCGCTGATCACCCCATCCTTGTCCCCGAACAGGCGATACAAGGTGCGCTGGGCAACCCCGGCCTCCTCCGACAGACGACGGATGGTGAGCGCCGCGACCCCGCCTTCGCCGAGCAGCCGGTGCGCGGTGTCGACGATGCGCGCGCGCCGTTCGGCCATCGCCGGGCTGGTGTAGCGGCGGCGCGCGGGCCGCTCTTTCACTGGCTGATCTTGCACTGCACCTTGTTCCTCCGCTGCCCATTCGGCCGGCAATTCCTGTGACTTCTAAGGCGCAGCGGCGAAACGGATCAAGCACATCCGGTCGTGACTTGCTGCATCGCGGAAAAACAAATCAATCATGACTGTTTTTTATCTCTTCACAAAAAGGATCATATGTACTCATTTATGCGGGCCGGTCGAGATCGCCGGTACTGATTCGAACTGCCGCCCACAGAGATGGCAGTCGGTTGGAGGGGAAGAACATGCTCAGCAGGACACATCTGAATTGCGTCTTCAAACCGTTCGCTGCCAGCCTGCTGGCCGGCGTGAGCACGGCCGCGCTGGCGCAGGCCGCGCCCGAACAGGGGGCAGCCGCCCCACAGCAGCAGGTTGGCCTGGAGGACATCGTCGTCACCGCCCGCCGCGTATCCGAATCGCTTCAGGATACGCCGGTCGCCGTCTCCGCCTTCACCTCGGCGGCGATCGAGAACAAGTTCGCGACCGACATCCGCGCGCTCGCCGGTGACGTTCCCAACGTCGTCATCACCAACGTACCCGGTTTCAACGCGGCATCGATCGGCATTCGCGGCCAATCGACGGGCGATATCATCCTGACCTTCGAGCCGGCGGTCGCGGTCGTCGTCGACGATTTCGTCCTCGCCCACGTCCAGACGCAGCTGTTCGACCTGTTCGACATCGAACGGATCGAGGTGCTGCGCGGACCGCAAGGCACGCTGTTCGGCAAGAACACGGTCGGCGGCGTCGTCAACGTCATCACCAAGCGGCCCGAGGCCGGTTTCAGCGGCGAAGTGCGCGTCGGCTATTCGAGCTTCAATACCAAGGATGTGAAGGCCGCGATCAACATCCCCTTGGCCGACAATCTCTATTTCCGGGCGGCCGGCTCCTTCCAGGAAAGCGATGGCTTCTACCGCCTGACCAAGAACAACAATGTCGATGGCATCCAGGGCGTACCCGGCCGTGGCCAGCGCTGGCCCGGCACCCGCTATTTCAGCGGCCGCGCCAAGCTGCTCTGGGAACCTTCGACCGACACCAACATCATGCTGACCTACGAAATGCTGCGCGACCGCGGCGATTCGCCGCCGTCGGTGAACGAAACTCCGCCCGGCTTCCTGTTCGACGTGCTCGGCTTTCCGGGCATCCAGACCACGGGCGCCAGCCCGTTCGACACCGGCACGACGCTGTGCGCGGGATCGGCGATCGCGCCGACCTGCCCCGGCACGCTCGACGGGCACCGGATCGACGTGGATGGCGTCTATCTGCGCGGCGAACATACGGTCGATGGCACCGGCACCTTCACCCTGGTCGGTGGCTGGCGCCGGGTGCGTTCCGCACTGCCGTCCGACTATACCGGCGAGAACGCCTATCTCTTCGTGTCCACGCGGGAGGATACGCGCAAGCAATACAGCCTAGAAGGGCGCTTCAGCTCCGACTTTTCCGATGTGCTGAAGTTCACCGTCGGCGCCATGTATTGGGGCCAGACGCTCGACGCGAACGCGACCAGCTTCCTCGGCTTCCTGCGCTTCCTGGGTGATCCAACCGCGCTGACCGACCCCAACCAGTCGACCGCCAATTACAAGGTCGATTCCTACGCCGTGTTCGGGGAAGCGGAGTATAAGGTCGCCGACCCTTTCTCGGTGTTCCTGGGCGCGCGCTATACCAAGGAGAAGAAGGACTTTTCGGTGCGCCCGCAGGTCCGCCGCTCGGTCATCGCGACGGGCTTCTGGCCCGAATATGGCGACAGCCAGAGCTTCAGCAAACCGACCTTCCGCGCGGGCTATCGCTGGGAAATCGGCCAGGGCATCAACAATTATTTCACCTACAGCCAGGGCTACAAGTCGGGCGGCTATAACGAGCAGGCCATGTCCGCCACCTCGGCGCTGCCGTTCAAGGAAGAGACGGCCGACAGCTTCGAACTGGGGTTCAAGACCGAAACGGCCGATCGCCGCCTGCGCGTCAACATCGCCGCCTTCTACGTCAAATATAATGATCTTCAGCGCGACGCCGTCGTTCCCTTCCTCGATCCCATCACCGGCCTGCCCGGACAGGAAACCCGCACCACCAACGCGGGCAAGGCGGAAGTGAAGGGCATCGAGCTGGAAATCTCGGCCGCGCCGACGCCGGGCCTTACCCTTGGCGCGGCCGTGGGCTGGCAGAAGGCGAAATATAATGAGTTCAGCACCGACGTGAATGGCGACGGCATCAATGACGATGCATCATTCCTGAAATTGCGGAACGCGCCCCGCTGGACCGCCAGCGCCAATGCCCGGTACGAATTCCCGCCGACTTCCTGGGGCACCATGTCGGTCAATGCCGACATCAATTATCAGTCGGAATATGAATCGACGACGCTGAACGCCGATTTTTCGCAGGGTGAGGCGCGGACGCTAGTGGGCGCCAGCATCGGCTGGACCGATCCATCCGAACGCTACCGCGTCGCGGTCTTCGGCCGCAACCTGCTCGACAAGGTCTATCGCGTGTCGGCGAACTCCGTCGCGGGCCTGTTCAACTTCACCAACTATGCGCCCCCTCGCAGCTTCGGCATCGAAGGCGCGGTGAAGTTCTGAGGCGATGGCGGCGGTGCGTTCCCAATGGGCAGGTGGGCAGCACCGCTCCCGCACCCTTCCCCCGGCATATGCCTCGTGCCGGGGGAGGGGCTCATCGCAGGCGGTGCGGCCGGCCGATGCCGGCAGGCACCAGGTCGAACGCGAAGCTCACCCGCTCGCCGCCGGCATCGAAAGGCAGCGTCGCGTGCCAGAGATAGGATGGGAACAGGATCATGCGCCCGGCGCGCGGCCGCAGGACGGTGACCGCACCGCCGCCGCCCAGTTCGGCGGGCAGCATCCCGATGCCGAACGCGCCGGCGTTGCCGCCGTCCCCCTCGTCGAAGGCGGGATAATAGACGCCCGACAGCCAGTTGGGCGCGTGGATATGCGCGCCGACCGCGCCGCCGGGCCGCAGGATCGTGCCCCAGAGCGTCAGCGTCCACAGGTCCGGCATTGCCCGAAGGAAGGGATGGTCGGCGGGCATCGCGCCAAGACGTTCACGCTCCACCGCCAGCCGAGCGCGCGCCACCCCGGCCAGCGCGGCGATGGCGGGGCTGGTGGCGTCGGCCAGTTCGTCGCTCTGCCGCCCGTTGCGCGTCACCAACCCCTCCGGCTCGAAGGTGAGCGAGGGGTGGGCGGCCAGTTCGTCCACCAGCGCGCGGTTGAACGCATCCATGTCTGCAAATCCCGGCACGACGGTCAGGTCGTGCACGGTCACGAACCGATCGAGCGCCATCAGCCGCGCGCGCTCGACCGCATCGCCCAGACAGGTGAGCGCGGCAAGTTTCAGGGCGAGCGGCGTGGTGACGCTGGGTTGCGTCGCGAGCAGGCGGTCGCACACGCCTGTCGCTTCACCCGCCGCGTCGCTGCGGATCAACAGGCGTGCCAGGTTGACGCCCAGCGCATGATTGGGGGCGGCAGGGGCGAACGCGGCGCGCAGCACGCCCGCACCCCCATCAGTATCGCCCAGCCCCTCCAGCAACAGCGCCAACTGGTTGGCGGCGCGAACATGGCCGGGCTCGCGGCGCAGGATGGCCGCGAGCAGGTCGCGCGCCTCCTGCGCGGCCCCCAACCGGGCGAGCGCGTCGGCCAGGTTGATGATCGTGTCGACATGCCCCGGCCGTGCGGCCAGCGACCGCCGATAGCTTGTGATCGCCCGGTCGGTCTCGCCCGTCCGCGCCAGCGCCACGCCGAGGTTGGTGAGCGCGTCGGGATGGTCTCCCGCCTCAGCCAGCACGGCGATCGCGTCGTCCAGCCGGTCCATCGCGATCAGGCAAGACCCCATGTTGGCGAGCGTCGCAGCATGGCCGGGGCGCAGGCGCAGCGCTTCTTCGAACACGCGGCACGCCTGCGCGAACGCCCCGCCATTCTTGAGCGCCACGGCCAGGTTCTGTTGCCGCGCCGGATTGGCTGGATTGCCCTCGCACGCCTGCTGGAAGGCCAGGATCGCCGCCGGGCCATCCCCGGTCCGCTGCGCCACGATCCCCGCCAGCGTCAGCGCGTCGGGATCGCCCGGACGGTCGGCCAGCAGCCGCTCGACCAGCGGCCGGGCGGCGGCGGGGTCCGGCCCCTGCGCGATCCGCGCCGCATCCTTCAGCACATCCCCCCACATCACGAAAGGTCCTTCCTATGATTGGCGTCATCATGCATGTCCGTACCAAGCCGGACAAGACCGACGACTTCATCGCGCTCACGACCCAGCTTCAGCGCGACGTGCGCGCCAACGAACCCGACACGCTGCTGTTCCAGGTGCTGCGGTCGCGGGAAGACCCCCATGTCTTCGCCTTCATGGAACTGTTCACCTCGCACGAGGCGCGCAAGGCCCATGCGCAGCAGCCCTATCATGTCGCCATGTCGGCGGCGGGCTATGCCTGCCTTGACGGTGACCCTGATATTCGCGCCTTCGATCCGCTGGGCGAGCCCGCGTTCGCGGGAGCGGCCGCATGAGCGGCGTGCTGGCGGGCCGCGTCGCCCTCGTCACCGGCTGCACCGGCGGCATCGGCAGTGAAATCTCGCGCCAGCTGGCGGGCGCGGGGGCGACCGTCGTCGGCGCCGACCTGCCCTCCGGACGGGGCGGCTGGGACGCGGGCCAGTATCTCTCGCTCGACGTCACCGACGAAGCCTCGTGGCAGGCGGCGATCGCCTCGGTCGAACAGACGCACGGGAAGCTCGACATCCTCGTCCACGTCGCGGGCATCGTCGTCGTTGAAAAGATGGAAAACACCAGCATCGAACAATGGCGCAAGCAGATGGCGGTCAATGTCGATGGCGTGTTCCTGGGAACCAAGGTTGCGACGCAACTGCTCCGCCGGTCGGGCGAGGCGCTGCCCCATGGCGCGTCGGTCATCGTGATCGCGTCGGTCGCGGGCAAGATCGGGTCGCCGCTGCATGTCGGCTATTGCACGTCGAAGGGCGCCGCCACCCTGTTCGTCAAGGCGTGCGCGATGGAGTTTTCCGCGCTCAAATACAAGATCCGCGTCAATTCCGTCCATCCCAGCGGGGTCAAGACCGGGATGGTCGACCATATCCTGCAACGCATCGTCGACAACGGCTTTGCCGGCAGCGTCGAGGAAGCCGCCGCCGGCCTTGCTCCGGCGCATCCCATCGGTCGGATGGCGGACCCGATCGACATCGCCAAGACCGTGCGCTTCCTGGCGTCCGACGATGCCGGCTACATGCACGGCTCTGAACTAATCGTCGACGGCGGGTTCACCGCGCAATGACCGGCCTTGCAGGAAAGCTCGCGCTGGTCACTGGCGGGACGAGCGGCATCGGCGCGGCCGTCTCGGCGCAACTGGTGCGATCGGGCGCGCGGGTCGCCGTGCTCTCGAACGCGCCGCAGGCCGAACTGGACGAAGCCGTCGCCGCCGGGCGGATCGTCGTCGGGCACCATGTCGACATTGCGGACGCGCAGGCGGTGGCGGCCGCAACCGCCGCGATCGAACAGGCGCTCGGCCCCGTCACCTTGCTCGTCAACAATGCCGCCATGTGGGCGCCCAACCCCGTGCCCGACAGCCCGATCGCCCTGTTCGACCGGCATATCGACGTCAATCTCAAGGGCAGCTTCTATGTGACCCAATCGGTGCTGCCCGGCATGATCGAAGCGGGCGGCGGCGCGATCGTCTTCATCGGATCGGTCAGCGGCACGGCCGGGCGGGCGGGCGACAGCGCCTATAGCGCGTCGAAGGCGGGCGTCGCCATGCTGGCGCGCACGCTGGCGGCGGAACTGGGGCCGCGGGGCATCCGCATCAACTGCGTCTGTCCCGGCGCGGTCGCGACGCCGCTCACCGCCGGGCTGCGCAAGCCCGAGGGCGAACAGGCGATCGCCGCCCTGATGGACGGCCATCCCAGCCCCCGCCGCCAATTCTTCATGGACCCCGAACAGATCGCCGATCTCGTCTGCTTCCTGCTGGAGGACCGGTCGAGCGCGGTGCACGGCGCCGTCATCGCCGCCGACGAAGGACTGACCGCCACCATGTAACGCCAGCCACTGGCAGGAGGAGAGCATCATGACGACCGCGCACGACGCCGGAAAGACCGGCGACCTCATCGTCAACATCAAGGATTGCCGCCCGGTCACGCTGGGCGCGGGCACCACCATCCGGCTGCTGCGCTACAGCGAGGAGACGGGCGACTGGGTGCTGTGGGTGCAGATGGAGCCGGGCGCGACCTTCGCCCCACACTGGCATCTGGGCCATGGCCAGTATTTCGTGACCAAGGGCGAGCTGATCTACGACGTCGGGTCCGCGCCGGCGGGCACCTATGGCTATGAACCCATCGGCTCGCGCCACAGCGAGGCGCGCTGCGAGGAGCCGACCGAATATCTGTTCATGGGCCATGGCGCGGTCGCCTTCACCGATGAGGATGGCGGCATCCGCTTCATCCTCAACCACGAATATCTGCGCGACGTGGCGCGGGGCGACATTGCGTCCGATATTTCCAACGACGCGATGGAGGAGGCGGCATGACCCCCGCGACCAATCCGCGCGCCGACCGGCTGCGCGCGATGATGGCGGCCGAGGGGCTGGACGCCGTGGTGCTCAGCCATCCACATGACGTGCGCTATGCCACCGGCTACCATTCGGTCCTCGAACGCTGGGGCCAGATGGAGGCGATGGCCGCCGCGATCGTCTATGCCGACCCGGCAAAGCCGCTGACGCTCGTCATTCCGGAGGCCAATCTGGGCCTCGTCGCGGTGCTCAATCGCGACGGGCCGACCTGCACCTTCGGCGAGATCCGCACTTTCGACATGCTCAATTTCTGCGAGGTCAGCCGCTACATCGACCCCGACCGGCCAGTCACGCGCCTTGCCGAAGATGCCGGCAGCCTCATCGGCACGATCGCGGGCGCCTGCCAGAGCGACATCGTGGCCGCGATCGCGTCGGGCCTGTCGGATCACGGCATGGCGGGGTGCGTCATCGGCTTCGACGAACATCGCGTGTCGGCCCGCATCGCCCCCGCTATGCCGCATGACCATCGCGACTTGCTCGACTTCATGATGCGCGTGCGCGTCGTCAAGACGGCGGAGGAACTCGACCGCTATCGCAAGGTCGGGCGCATCGCCGATGCGATCATCGACCATGCCGGGTCGCTGCTGCACGAGGGCGCGGACTGGAACGACGTGCAGGCGCGCATCTGCGACTTCATGGTCCGCAACCAGGTCATCCCGGTGGACGAGGGCGCGATGCTGTTCGGCGGCGCCTATGAGGCGGACGACTTCATCCCCGACCTGTTCCGCACGCGCGGCAATCGCACGCTGCGGCGCGGCGATATCGTGATCCTGGAAACGCAGGGCATCCATGACGGCTTCTGGGTCGACATCAACCGCACCGCCGTCATCGGCCCGCCCAGCGACGCCTATCGCGCGCAGCACGACATCCTGCGCGATGCGTTCCTCAAGATGGTGGATCATCTGCGCCCCGGCGTCTCGACCGCCGACCTGCCCCGGATCGGCCACGACCATCTCGCCGCGCATGGCGTCGCCACGCCCGAAAAGCTGCTCGTGGTCGCGCATGGCATCGGCCTCATGCCGCTCGAAATCCCGCTTCCCTATCCCGCTGCCGGCCTGTCGGGCGTCAAGCAGGGCTTCGTCATGGAGGAAAATATGCTGATCTCGCTCGACAGCCTGTATTTCGGCGCGAAACTTGGACCCTGCCATATGGAGAATGTCTACGCGATCACCGCCCATGGCGCGGAGCCGATGTACGCCGCCCCGCTCGCCCTGATCGAGGCACCCGTGCGGGAGATGGCGCATGTCTGACGGCGTGGCCCGGATCGGCGACAATGACCGCCGCCTCGAAAAATATCGCCGGATGCAGCGCATCCGCCAGTTCGAGACGAAGGCGGAAACCATCCATGCCGCCGGCGAAATCCCCGGCGCGCTCCACACCTATGCCGGGATGGAGGCGTCGGGCGTCGGCGCGTGCATGGCGCTGCGCGAGGACGACTATATGGTCGGCAACCATCGCAGCCACGGCCATCCCATCGCCAAGGGTGCGGCGCTGCGCCCGTTGATGGCCGAACTGCTGGGCAAGGTGACGGGCATCTGCCAGGGGAAGGGCGGGTCGATGCACCTGTCCGACTTTTCGGTCGGAAGCCTGGGCGAAACGAGCATCGTGGGATCGGGCGGCCCGGTCGCGGCCGGCGCGGCGCTCGGCGCCAAGCTTCAGGGCCTCGATCGCGTGGCGCTCTGCTTCTTCGGCGATGGCGCGTCGAGCGAGGGCGCGATCCACGAGGCGATGAACCTGGCGGCTGTCTGGCAGCTGCCCGCGATCTTCGTGTGCGAAAATAACCGGTTCGGCATGTCGACGCCGACCAGCGCGGCGGTCGCGGGCGCCAATGTCGCCGATCGCGCGCATGGCTATGGCATTCCCGGCGTCATTGTCGACGGCCAGGATGTCGACGCGGTCGAACAGGCGGTGCGCGAGGCGGTGGACCGCGCCCGCGCGGGCAAGGGGCCGACGCTGGTCGAGACCAAGACCTACCGCTATGCCGACCACGCGGTGAACATGGGCCGCGACCTGACGCCGCGCGGTCCCGAACATGACGAATGGGTGGGGCGCGATCCCATCTCGCTCTACCGCGCGCGGCTGCTGGCCGACGGGGTGCCGGACGACACGCTCGACGCGATCGACGCGGCCGTTGCGCAGGAGGTCGCCGACGCGCTCAGCTTCGCCCGCGAGAGCGCCTATCCGACCTTCGAGGAAGCGTTCGACCATGTCTTCGTCGATCGCCTGCCCATCCCCGACGATGTGCGCGCGCACGCCTGATCAGGAGAAGACCATGCCCAAGATCACATTTCTCGAAGCGATCCAGCAGGCGCAGGCGGAAGAACTGGCGCGTGACCCCCGCGTGTTCATGATGGGGGAGGATATCCGGTGCAACGTGTTCGGCACCACCACCGGCTTTGTCGAACGCTTCGGCGAGGAACGCATCCGCGACACGCCGATCTCCGAAAACGGCTTCATCGGCGCGGCCGGCGGCGCGGCGATGGTGGGGATGCGGCCGATCGTCGATGCGACCCTGTCCTCCTTCCTCTATCCCGCGATGGACCAGATCTGCTCGATCATCGCCAAGTCGCGCTATATCTATGGCGGCCAGGCGAAGCTGCCGCTCGTGATCCGTTCCTGCATGTTCTACGGCAATTCGAACGCGGCGCAGCACAGCGACCGGCCCTATTCGATGTTCATGAACATGCCGGGGCTCAAGATCATCGTGCCGTCCGACCCGGCCGATATGAAGGGGCTGCTGAAATCGGCGGTGCGCGACGATGACCCGGTGCTCTGTTTCGAGGACGGCACCTGCTGGATGGCCAAGGCCGACGTCCCCGACGATCCCGATTTCCTCGTGCCGCTAGGCAAGGGCGACGTGAAGCGCGAAGGCAGCGACCTCACCATCGTCGCGATCGCGGGCGGCGTGCCGATCGCGCTCAAGGCCGCGCGCCAGTTGCAGGCGGAAGGGATCTCGGCCGAGGTCATCGACCCGCGCACGCTCGTCCCGCTCGACCGCGACCTCATCCTGCGGTCGGTGCGCAAGACCGGGCGGGCGATCTGCGTCGATCCCGCGCACCGCAGTTGCAGCGCGGCGAGCGAGATCGCCGCGACCATCGTGGAGGATGCGTTCGACGCCCTGCGCGCGCCGGTGGTGCGGGTGACGACGCCCGACACGCACTTGCCCTTCAGCCCGCTCATCGAAAAGCCGCTCTATCCCACGGTCGAGCGGATCATCGACGCGGCCCGCCGCATCGTCGGCGCGCCGGTCGCGCCCGAACACGCCTGAACAGGAAAAGGACCGACATGGCCGAACATATCGTGGTGCTGCCCCAATATGGCATGGGGATGCAGGATGGGGAAATCGTCCGCTGGATGAAGGCGGTCGGCGACAGCGTGGCCGAGGGCGAGACGCTGGTGGAGGTGGAAGCGGCCAAGACCACGGTCGAGGTGCCCGCACCCGTCGCCGGCACGCTGACCCGCCTCATCGCCGCAGAGGGCGAGACGGTCGATGTCCGCGCGCCGATCGCCGTGATCGAAACGGCCTGAGCGGGCGGGGCTGGGGACATGGGACCGGGCGTCAAACCGAAACGGCCGTGGCGCTGGCCGCGCTGGACGCTGGGCGCCGTGCTGCTGCTCATCGGCGGCGGGCTGGCGCTCGGCGGCGGCTGGCTGCTGCGCCTGGGCGGATCGCCCTATTATCTGATCGCCGGCTTGGCCTGCGCGCTGGCCGGGGTGCTGGTCGCGCGCGGCGACCGAAGGGGCCTGTGGCTCTATGCCGCGATGCTGGGCGGCACGCTGCTCTGGGCGCTGTGGGAAGTGGGCGGGCAATTCTGGCAGCTGCTGCCGCGTCTCGCTGGTCCGGCGGTCATCGGCCTCCTCCTCGCCCTGCCGCCGGTGCGCCGAGCGATCACGGCGGCGGCCGACGGCGTGACCCGGCGGGCGTGCGGCGCAGTGGCGCTGGCGTGCCTCATGACCCTGGGCGTCAGCTTCGCGCTGGTGCCCGTTTTTGACGTGCAGCCCGCTCGGGCGGACAGCGAAGCGGACGGTCAGACGGCACTGTCCGACAATGCGCCGCGCGACTGGCGCGCCTATGGCGGCACGGCGGGCGGGCTGCGCCGTTCGGGCGCGGCGCAGATCACCCCGGCCAACGTCGCCAGCCTCGCCCCCGCCTGGACGTTCGAGACGGGCGACACGCGCGCCAAGCGGCCGGAGATCACGTCGATCAGCTTCATGGCGACGCCGCTGATGGTCGACGATCATGTCTATCTTTGTTCGCCCACGGGCAAGGTGTTCGCGCTCGACGCCGATAGCGGCCGGCAAATCTGGATGCGCGACCCCAGGACGAAGATCGGCAATGCGCAGATGCTCAATTGCCGGGGCGTATCCTATCACGCCGATCCGGCGGCGCGGGGCATCTGCGCTGGGCGGATCATCAGCATGACGGTCGACGGCCGGCTGCTGGCGAGCGACGCGCGCACCGGGCGGCCCTGTCCCGATTTCGGGCGCAATGGCGCCATCAACCTCAACGAAGGGCTGGGCGCGACCGATCCGCTGCGCTCCTACACCTCCTCGCCGCCCGCGATCGTGGGCGATGTCGCGATCCTCGGCTCCTATGTCCGCGACAATTTCGACCGCAACGATCCCTCCGGCGTGGTGCGCGCGTTCGATGTGCGGACCGGGCGGCTGCTCTGGGGCTGGGACAGCGGCCGGCCCGACGACGCACCGATGCCGGGGCCGGGCGAAAGCTGGACGCGCGGGTCGGTCAACGCCTGGAGCGTGTTCAGCGCGGACCCGGCGCTCGGCCTCGTCTACCTGCCTACCGGCAACGCCACCCCTGACCATGTGGGGACGCACCGGTCGCCGATGCTCGAACGCTATGCCAGCTCTGTCGTCGCGCTCGATGTGCGGACGGGGCGGGTGCGCTGGCATTTCCAGACGGTGCGCCACGATATCTGGGACTATGACGTCCCCGCGCAGCCGGTGCTGTTCGACTATCGCGTGAACGGACGCATGGTCCCCGCGCTCGCCGCGCCGACGAAGCAGGGCGACATCTACATCCTCGATCGCGCCACCGGCCGGCCGCTGACTCCGATCGTCGAACAGCGCGTGCCGCGCGGGTCGATTCCGGGCGAACGCTATGCCGCCACCCAGCCGCGCGTCAAAGGCTTCGCCTCCTTCACCCCCGCCGACCTCACCGAAGCGGACATGTGGGGCGCGACGCCGATCGACCAGCTGTGGTGCCGCATCCGGTTACGCTCGCTTGATTACAAGGGACTGTTCACCCCGCCGTCGGAACGCGGGACGCTGCAATGGCCGGGCACGTTCGGCGTCCTCAACTGGGGCAGCGTCAGCATCGATCCCGTCCGGCGGCTGATGATCGTCAACGCCGCCGCCATCCCGCAGGAGGCGCGCCTGTTCCGCCATGGCAGCAACAGCGACCGGCCGGCGCTGGCGAAGGATTCGCACGCGCCCGGCTACCTGCCGCAACTGGGGACCGATTATGGCGTCAGCCTGCTGCCCATGCTCTCCCCGCTCGGCATCCCGTGCGAAGCGCCGCCCTGGGGGAAGATCGCGGCGGTCGACCTCGACACGGGGCGGCTGGCGTGGCAGCGGACCTTCGGCACCACCGCCGATACCGCGCCGCTCGGGCTGGCGGTGCCCGGCGCGTTCAATCTGGGCGGATCGGTCAATACGGCAAGCGGCCTGACCTTCATCGGCGCGGCGCTCGACAATCATCTGCGCGCGTTCGATACCGCAAGCGGGCGGGAGCTGTGGCGCGGACGGTTGCCGGCGGGCGGGCAGGCGACGCCGATCACCTATGTGTCGCGCCGCACCGGGCGGCAATATGTGGTCATCGCCGCGGGCGGCCATGCCTATATGGGGACGACGCCCGGCGACCATGTCGTCGCCTTCGCGCTGCCCCCGCGTTAGGGGTCAGAGCGCGCGGCGCGGCCGGCTGCCGTCCCAGGTGGCGGCGGCGGCCCTGATCTCGTCGAACAGGGCGATCATCGGCGGCAGCGGCGCGATCAGCTCGATCAGCGGCCCGTCGCCGCCCCGGCTGGTGTCGAGATAGGCGAAGCGCGAGAGCGGCAGGCTTCCTTCCAGCACGATCCGCACGCCCGCGCCCCGCGCATGGGCGACCGCCGCGTCATAATCCTCCACCCATGTGCCCAGATGATGCACGCCGCTGCGCCCGCTTGCCAGAAAGTCGCTATAGGTCGAGCGCGCGCTGCCCGGCTGGATCAGTTCGATCATCGTGTCGCCGCTGTAGCTGACCGCGACCCCGCCGAAGATCGGATGGTCGGGCGGCACCGGCACCCCGTCCACCGCCAGCGTGTCGCAGCCCAGCGGCACGGGAAACTCGTAGAAGGGACCGACGCCGATCATGTCCGTCCAGTAATCGATCGCAGCATCGATGTCCGGCACGACGTAGGCGACCTGGAACGTGCGGCCATATAAACGGCTCATGGTCTTTCCTCTCCCGATTGGCCGCATGTGCGACGAATGCACCAAGCAGCCTCTTGCGCTCCGATTAAAAACAGTCATGATTGTTTTGTCAAAATTGTCCACCGAAAATGCGGATTCGCGTCCTGCCGCCTGTCGGCGTGGACGCGAGACAGAAGCAACGGGACAGGCCAAGGAGAGGCTTTAGGCGATGATGAAGCTCGATTTCGACGACTGGAACATCCATGTCGGCAAGCCGCACCCCTTTAACGAGCGGGTCCGCCCGATCGACAACGGCACCGGCCGCCCCGATCCCGCGCGCTATCACGACCCCGCCTTCATGGCGCAGGAATGGGACCGGGTGTTCGCGCGCAGCTGGCTGCTCGCGGGGCCGGCGTCCGACATTCCCGAACCGGGCGACTTCTTCACCTTCGACATTGGCCCGGAAAGTTTCGTCATCGTGCGCGATGACGAGGGCGCGGTGCGCGCGCACTACAATGTCTGCCCGCATCGCGGCAGCCGATTGGTGACAAGCGATTTCGGCTCGCTGAGCCGCTTCACCTGCCCGTTCCACAGCTGGAAGTTCGACCTTGAAGGGCGCAACATCGCCGTCACCGACGAAGAGACGTTCCGGCCCGAAGTGCTGTGCCATGGCCATGACCTGACCTCGGTGCGGTGCGAGGAGGCGGTCGGCCTCATCTTCATTTCGATGGACGATGGCATCGCCCCGCTCCGGGAATGGCTGGCGCCGATCCTGCCGCAGCTCGAACTCTACGAGATCGACCAGATGTATGTGGTCCAGCACCGCCGGTCGGACTGGGGGGCCAACTGGAAGGGCGGGGTGGACGCCTTTGCCGAAATCTATCACCTCCACGCCGTCCATCCCCAGACCCAGTGCCTGATGGACGACCGGACGCAGATCGACCTGTGGCCCGGCGGCCTGTCGCGCCAATTCGTGCCCTTCGCGCAGCCCGCCGCGCGCTATGCCGATCAGGAAACGGTCAATCCGGGCATTCAGCTGATGCTGCGCGACGCGGGCATCGACCCGGCGACCTTCACCGGCACGGCGGCGCAAACGCGCGCGGCGGTGCAGCAGGCAAAGCGCGCGCGCTCGGATGCGCTCGGCCTGCGCTACGATCGGTTCAGCGACAGCCAGCTGAGCGATTCGGTCGTCTATTCGCTCTTCCCCAACGTCCAGATCGGCTGCCATCCCGAGGCGGTGTTCCTGCACCGTTTCCTGCCGCACGCGACCGATCCCAACCAGTTCACCTACGACACCTGCATCCTCTACCGCCATGTCGACGCGCCGGGCTACAGCGCGCCGGCCTGGATGGGGTTGGGCGCGGACGTCGACATGTCGGGCGCGACGCGGCCGGAGATCGTCCACACGAAGCTAGGCGAGCCGCCCTGCCTCGGCGAGGTGCTCGACCAGGATTCCGAACTTCTCCCGGTGGTGCAGGCCGGATCGCGCTCGCGCGGGTTCAAGGGGCCGCTCTGGAGCGAGCAGGAAGGGCGGCTGCGCCATTTCCACGCCGAACTCGATCGCCGCATGGGGCAGGGCGCATGAATTACGACCCGCGCAGCTGGGCGGTGCATAAGGGGTCGGACCATCCGTTCGACCGCCCCGCGCCGCCGATCGACAATGGCACGGCGCGCCCCGATCCCGCACGCTACACCTCGCGCGCCGTCTTCGAACAGGAATGGGATCGCGTCTTCGCTCGCGCCTGGCTGCTCGCCGCGCCCGCGAGCGACCTGCCCGAACCGGGCGACTGGGTGAAGTTCGACATCGGTCCCGAAAGCTTCATCGTCGTACGGCAGGAGGATGGATCGGTCGCGGCGCATTACAATGTCTGCCCGCATCGCGGCAGCCGGCTGGTGACCGGCGACATGGGCAGTCAGGGGAGCTTCACCTGTCCGTTCCACAGCTGGCGCTTCGGCCTCAACGGCCGCAACCAGAAGGTGACCGACGCCGAAACCTTCCATCCCGAAGTCTTGTGCCATGGCACCGACCTCAGCTCCGTGCGGTGCGAGGAGGCGGTCGGTCTCGTGTTCCTCAGCATGGACCCCGACGCGCCGCCGCTCGCCGACTATCTGGCGCCGGTGCTGCCGATGCTCGAAACCTACCGGATCGACCGGATGCATGTGGTGCAGCACCGCCGGTCCGACTGGGCGGCGAACTGGAAGGGCGGGATCGACGCCTTCTACGAAAGCTATCATCTCCACGCCATCCATCCGCAGACGATGGGGGTGATCGATGATCGCACGCATATCGACCTGTTCCCCGGCGGCATGTCGCGCCAGTTCGTGCCGATGGCGCAGCCCAATTCGCATTTTCCCGACCAGACCGGGATCAATGCCGGCATCGCCGCGCTGATGCGCGACGCGGGGATCGACCCCGACGGGTTCGAAGGGACAGCGCAGGACAGCCGCGCGGCGGTGGCGCACGCCAAGCGCGATCGGGCGGCGCGCATCGGCCTTGACTACAGCCATTTTTCCGACGCGCAGCTGACCGACAGCACGATCTTCGGCATCTTCCCCAATGCCCAGATCGGCTGCCATCCCGAAGCGGTGTTCCTGCACCGGTTCAAGCCGCACCCGACCGATCCCGAACAATTCACCTATGAAACGACGATCCTATACCGCCATGTCGACGCGCCGGGCTATGGCGCGCCGGGCTGGATGGGGCTGGGCGCCGATGTCGACGTGACCGGGGCGACCCGGCCCGACGTCGTGCATACCGGCCTTGGCGAACCGCCCGGCATGGGCGAGGTGCTCGACCAGGATTCGGACCTGTTGCCGATCGTGCAGGCCGGCGCGCGATCGCGCGGGTTTCGCGGACCGCTCTGGGGCGAGCAGGAAGCGCGGCTGCGCCATTTCCATGCCGAACTGGATCGCTGGCTGGCGCGCGAATGAGGCGGGGGGACCGGGCGGCGGTTCTCACCCCTCCGCCCGCGATCCCGCTCAGAAGGGGCGGATCGTCACGCCATTGTCGATCACCAGTTCCGCGCCGGTCACGAACCGCGACTCGTCGGACGCCAGGAACAGGACCAGCGCGGCAACATCCTTCGGGTGACCGGGCGTGCCGGGCGGCAGGACGCCGTCGGGAATCTCTTTGGGCTGATTGATCCGGCCCTCGGCCGTCTGCACCATCGGCGTTTCGATCGAGCCGGGATGCACCGAATTGCAGCGGATCTTGTACCCCTTTTCCTGGCACATGACGGCGATCGACTTGGTCATCGCGCGCACCGCGCCCTTGGCCGCGGAATAGGCGAAGAAGATCGGATAGCCGAGCAGCGCGCCGGTCGAACTCATGTTGATGATCGACCCGCCATCGCCCTTGTTCATGAGCGGGATCGCGTGTTTGCAGCCCAAAAACACGCCATCGGTCATGATCGCGTTGACCCAGCGGAACTGATCGAGCGTGGTGTCCTCGACATCGGCGCTCAGCACGACGCCGGCATTGTTGACGAGGATGTCGAGCCGGCCGAAGCGCTGCTCGATGGTCCTGATCGTCGCGATCCACTGGCCTTCGTCCGCAACGTCCAGCGCCAGCGCGATCGCGCCGCCGCCGATGCGGTCGGCGACCGTCTGCGCCGGCTCCAGCCGGACGTCGGTCACCACCACCTGCGCGCCCTCGCGCGCCAGCGCCTCGCAATCGGCTGCGCCCAGCCCCGATCCGCCGCCGGTCACCAATGCGACCTTTCCTGCTACCCGGCCCATATCACTCTCCTATAATCTTTTGGTTATGCTTTTCCAGGATGCGCGCGTCAGGCCGCGCCGTCCTCGCGGAAATAATCGGGCATCCCCGCCGGCCAGATCACGCCCCACTGCGCCTGTCCGCCGTCGATGACGATCAGGTCGCCATTGACGAAGCGCGCGGCGGGCGAGGACAGATAGGCGATCGCCTGCGCCACGTCCCACGCGTTGCCGCGCATCTTCATCGGGTTCGCTTTGTGGAACCGGGCCAGCGCTTCTTCGGGATACATGCGGAACCCTTCGGTCTCGATGACGCCCGGCCCGATGCAGTTGACGCGGATATTCCATTGCGACCATTCGGTCGCCAGCGTCTTCGACAGATAGATGACGCCCGCGCGCGCGGCGCAGGTGTGCGCCGCCTGCGGCATCCCGCGTTCGACATTGGCGACGATGTTGATGATGTTGCCCGGCTTTCCATCGGCACGCCAGCGCTTGGCGGCTTCCTGCATCATCCACCAGGTGCCGTTGAGGTTGGTGTCGATGACCGCCAGCCAGCCCTTGCGCGAAAAGTCGATCGCATCCTGCGGAAACTGGCCGCCGGCATTGTTGACGATGGTGTCGAGACCGCCGAAATGATCATGGACGCGGTCGATCAGCGCCTCGACCGCGTCAGCGTCGCGGATGTTGGTGGGCACCGCCAGTACCTCGCGCCCGGTCGCATCGCGGATGAAATCGACCGTCCCCTGCAACTTGTCGGCATCGCGCCCGCAGATAGCGACCTGCGCGCCCAGTCGCGCAGCGAGATAGGCCGCCGCCTTCCCCATGCCGCTGCCCGCCCCGGTGATGAGGATCGTCTGCCCGGCGAGCAGGTCGTCGCGATAGACGGTCGCCTGCTCAGTCAGCGCCTGTTCGTCCAGCCCGCGCGCGGGCCGGTCGGGCCCGTCGTCTTCGGGACGGAAAATGCGGGGGGGGAATGTCTTGGGCGCGTTCAACTGTCCATCCTCGTCCATCGTCTCGCGGGGCGCCGGCGGCCGCAAGGGTGCCCGCCGGAGACGAGGTTAGCGCCCGCGAATCAAAAAGACAAACAAGATTGTTTTTATGCCCGCTTTTCGCTCGCGCGCGCGGTTTCAGGCATGATCGCGCGAATCTGGCTTTCCAGATAGGCCAGCATCATGGGCACCTTCTGCCGGTCCATCGCGCCCGTCTGCACCGCGATCGCCATGCCTTCGAGGATGGTCTGCGACAGGTTCATCGCCAGGTCGAACTCCTTGGGCGAATCGGACCATTCGGGGAAGAGGGCGTTGGCCTGCGCGTTGAAGCGCTCGCGAAACTCCTCCTGCAAAGGGAAGAGGATGTCGGCCAGCTCCTTGTCGGTGCGGGCTGCGACGGCCAGTTCGTGAAAGGCGATGAAGGCGGGCTTCTGCACCTGCGCCCAGTAGGTTTCGACCAGCGTGTCGACATCATGCTGCTCGGGCTTCTCGGCCGCCCGGCGGAACGCGCGCAGCCGCTTCTCATGCAGTTCGATGATCGTCGCCTTGATGAGCGCCGCGCCATTTTCGAAATGGTGCATCATCGCGCCGCGCGACAGACCCGCTTCCTTCGCCACGCGCGGAGTCGTGGTGTTGGCATAGCCATGCTTGACGATGCAGCGAACCGTCGCCTCCAGCAGCCGGCCGCGCGTTTGCGCCGCCTTCGCCGCCTGGAGCGTACCGCCGGTCGCACGCGACGGAGCCACCTTGGCCGGAGCGGGCGTTCGCGTGCGGGAAAGGGTCATGTCAATTACCTGATGTCATGCTGGACTCGAACATATCGCGATTCGCTTACGCCCATGACGGGCGCGGAAGCAAGTAGGGACGCCGGGGCGACGGCCCGATCGGCGGCGCGGGGCGCGTGCGGCCAGCCAAAAAGAAAACAGTCATGACTGATTGTATTTTGACCGATGCTTGCTAAGCTGTCACCGACAAGCGGGACCGACGCGACAGGCGCGCGGACGGACGGCAAGAGGAGAGCGATGCATGGGTGACGAATCGGTCCTGACGATGGGGGCGATGATCAGGGCTTCGGCCGCTCGTCGTGCCGACCGGGAAGCGATCGTCTTTCCCGACGCCCGCCTCACCTATGCGCAGCTCGACCGCAAGGCGACCGATTGGGCCAAGGCGCTGGTCGCGGCGGGCGTGGGTCCGGGCGACAATGTCGGCATCCTGCTCCCCACCTGCATCGATTTCATCGCCGTCTTTTACGGCATCACCATGGCCGGCGCGGTCGCCGTCCCGATCAACGCACGCTATCAGGCGAGCGAACTGGGCTATGTCGTTGCCAACGCCGATCTGGTCACTGTCATCACCATCGGTAAGGTGGCCGACGGCCTCGATTTCCGCGCCCGGCTCGAAACCGCTCTGCCATCGCTGTCGCAGGCGGCCGATCCGCGCACGCTCGATCTTCCCGAAGCGCCGCGCCTGCAAAGCGTCATCTGCCTCGACGAGGAATGCGCGCCGTACCTAGTGCGCGCGGCCGACGGCATTGCCGCTGGCGCATCCGTTCCCGATGCGTGGATCGACGCGCGGATCGCGGCGGTGCAGGCGCACGACCTGGCGATGATCCTCTACACGTCTGGCACCACCGCCAATCCCAAGGGCGCGATGATCAGCCACCGGGCGCAGGTGTCGAACAGCCGGAACTTGGGCCGCCGTTATGCCTGCACCGCCGAGGACAAGGTGTGGTCACCGCTGCCGATCTTCCACATCGCGGGCATCCTGCCGATGACGATGATCCTGGACCTGGGCGGCGTGTACATGACGATCCCGCGCTTCGACCCGGAAGTCGGGCTGCGGATGCTGGGCGGGGAGGGGGCGACGGTCGCCTATCCCAGCTTCGTCACGATCATGCAGGATCTCATCACGCATCCGACCTTCGCGCAGACCGACCTGTCGCGGCTGCGCGTCATGAACTCCAACTTCGCGGTGCAGCCCGAATGGATCAAGCTTGCCGTGGCGGAAGCGATGCCGCACACGATCCAGGTCAGCACCTATGGCCTGACCGAAGCGGCGGGCACGGTATCCACCAGCCGTCTCGACGACAGCTATGCGGTGCGCACCGGCCGCTGCGGCGTCCCGCTGGACGAATGGCAGGTGCGGATCGTCGACCCCGAAACCGGGCGTGACTGTGCGGTTGGAGAGCAGGGCGAGATCGTGTTGGGCGGTCCCAACATCCTCACGGGCTATTACAACGCGCCGGACAAGACGGCCGAGGCGATCCGAGACGGCTGGTTCTACAGCGGTGACATCGGGTCGATCGACGCCGATGGCAACATGATGTTTCATGGCCGGACCAAGGACATGCTCAAGGTCGGCGGCGAAAATGTCGCGGCGGCGGAGATCGAGGCGATGTTGCAGACGCATCCGGCGGTCAAGCTGGCGCAGGTGGTCGGCATCCCCGATGCGCGCTATTCGGAAGTACCGGCCGCTTTCGTCGAACTGGCCGAGGACGCAAGCGCGGCCGCCGACGAACTGATCGCCCATTGTCGCGGCAAGATCGCCAGTTTCAAGGTGCCACGCCACATCCGTTTCGTCACCCAGTGGCCGATGTCGACGTCGAAGATCCAGAAGTTCCGCCTTCGCGAGCAACTGGTCGCGGAACTGGACGCCGCACCGGCAGCATAAAAAAGACAGACACGACTGCTTTTTTCTTGCGCGTTGCGGCGCAGCTGTCCTAGACGAAACAGAGCGGGCGCACGGACGCCCGGACGGGAAGAGGATCAAGCGATGGACCTGGGACTGGCGGGCAAGAAGGCGATCCTGATCGGCGCGGCGCGCGGCATCGGCTATGCCGTGGCCGAAGTGCTGGCGCGCGAAGGCTGCGACATCGCGCTCACCGCCCGCAGCGAGGACAGCGTCAAGGACGCGGTGGCCGACCTGTCGCGCTACGGCACCAAAATCGTCGGCAAGCCGATCAACGCCAAGCAGGCGGACGATTACAAGGCGTGGATGGACTGGGCCATCGCCGAACTGGACGGCGTCGACATCCTCGTCCCTTTCACCTCCGCTGGCGGCGGGATGGGCAGCGAGAAATATTGGTACAACGCCTTCGAAACCGACGTGATGGGGCCGGTCCGCGCGGTCGAGGCGGTGATTGAGACGATGACGGCGCAGCAGCGTGGCTCGATCGTCCTCATCGGCACCACCTCCGTTGCAGAAGCGATGGGCGGGCCGCAGCCCTATAATGCGATGAAGGCCAGCCTCGTCACCTGGGGCAAGCAGATGGCACTCTGGCATGGCAAGAACGGCATCCGCGTCAATGTCGTGTCCCCCGGCCCGATCGAGTTCGAAGGCGGCAACTGGGACATGATCAAGGGGACGATGGAGAAGTTCTACCAGTCGCAGCTGCGCCAGCAGCCGATGGGCCGGCTGGGCCGCCCGGACGAGGTCGCCAAGGCGGTCGCCTTCCTCGCCAGCGATGCGGCCAGCTGGTGCAACGGGTCGCATCTCGTGGTCGATGGCGGCTTCACGAACAGGACGCACTTCTGATGAAACCGCACGTCATGGGTTGGGACCGGGCGGCGATGGACGTCAAGCGCGTCGTCGACGTCTATCGGGTCGATCCGGACGCTGCGGGCAACGGCACGCCGGTGGAGCGTGCGCCCGACCCGGAACTTGGCACCGACATCATTCCGGCCGCCCGCTATTTCTCGCCCGATTTCATGAAGCTGGAATGGGACCGGGTGTGGACGAAGGTGTGGCTGCTGGGCGGGCGGGCCGACGACATCCGCGATCCGGGCGACTATATCTGCACCGATATCGGCAAGGAATCGGTGCTGATCGTGCGCCAGGCGGACGGATCGATCAGGGCCTTTCCCAATGTCTGCCTGCATCGCGGCAACCGCCTGCGGCCCGAGGGGCGCGGCAATGCCGAAGCGTTCCGGTGCATGTATCATCACTGGACCTATGGCCTCGACGGTCGGCTCGACCATGTCCCCGACCTGTGCACCTTTCACCAGGGTGGCCCGCCCGGCATGGCGCTGCCGACGCTGCCCTGCGTCGAATGGAACAGCTTCGTCTGGTTCTCGCTCAACCCCGATGTGGAGCCGTTCGACGACTTCATCCATCCGCTGCGCCAGCATCTCGAACCCTATCATCCTGAACGCATGGCGTGGAAACGCGACATCACGGTCGAATGGGACTGCAACTGGAAGGCGTCGGTCGACGCGTTCAGCGAAACCTATCATGTGCAGGGCATCCACCCGCAGCTCAAATGGTATCTGGACGACGTCAACGTCCAGATCGATTGCTACGGGCGCCACAACCGTTATCTGATCCCCTTCGCCGCGATCAGCCCGCGCGTCGCGATGCCGAGCCAGATCCCGCCCGCCATCCATGAAATCATGGTCCATGCCGGCATGGACCCGGCCGATTATCAGGGCCGCGTGTCGGACATTCGCCGCGACGTCCAGCTGTTCAAGCGCGAACATGGCGCGGCGCAGGGAAAGGATTATTCCGAACTCAACGACGAACAGCTGACCGACGACTATCACTACACGATCTTCCCCAACGTGTCGGTGAACGTCCATGCCGACGACATCATGCTGTTCCGCCAGCGGCCGCACCCCAGCGATCCCAATAGGATGTTCTACGACATCTGGATGTTCGAACTGGTGCCCGATGGCGAGGAATGGCCCGAGCGGGTCCGGCACCAGCATTTCCGCCATGGCGACAAGACCATCGGCCAGGTGCTCGACCAGGACGCCTTCAACCTGCCGACGGTGCAGACGGGGATGCAGTCCGATTTCTATCCGGGCCTGTGGATCGGCGACCAGGAACTGCGCATCCGCCATTTCCACAAGGTGCTCGACGACTACATCTACCCAGAGGGCAAGCAGGCCGGCGACCTGTGATCGCGGAAAGACAGGGAGAGACTATGACACCGCTCACCAGCGACCAGCTGCTCAGCGCCTACCGGATGATGAAGACCATCCGCGTCTTCGAGGAACGGCTGCATGACGAGATCAAGACCGGCGAGATCGGCGGCTTCACCCATCTCTATGCCGGGCAGGAAGCGGTCGCGGTCGGCATTTGCGAACAGCTGGGTGTCGAGGACAAGATCGTGTCCACCCATCGCGGCCATGGCCATTGCATCGCCAAGGGCTGCGACGTGGTCGGCATGATGAAGGAAATCTACGGCCGCGCCGGCGGCCTGTGCAAGGGGCGGGCAGGGTCGATGCACATCGCCGACCTCGATGTGGGGATGCTGGGCGCGAACGGCATCGTGGGCGGCGGCGCGCCGCAGGCGGTCGGCGCGGCGCTGGCGGCGAAGATCGACGGCAAGGGCCGGGTCGGAATCGCCTTTTCGGGCGACGGCGCCTGCAACCAGGGCACGACGTTCGAGGCGATGAACCTGGCGGTGGTGACGAAGGCGCCGGCGATCTTCGTGTTCGAAAACAACCATTATTCCGAACATACCGGCGACGCCTATGCCGTGGGCACCGCGCGCGACATCGCCAGCCGCGCCGAAGGATTTGGCATGAAGGCGTGGCGCGCCAATGGCTGCGACTTTTTTTCGACCTATGAAGCGTTCGCGCAACTGCTGGAGCATGTGCGCGCGGGCCATGGCCCGGCCGCGATCGAGCTCGATACCGAACGCTATTTCGGCCATTTCGAGGGTGACCCGCAACGCTACCGTGGCAAGGGCGAGATCGAGCGCATCCGCGCCGAGCGCGATTGCCTGACCGCGTTCCGCGCGCGCGTCACGGCCGAAGGCTGGCTCGACGCCGCCGCGCTCGACGCCATCGACGCCGAGGTCGCCGCGCTGATCGACGACGCGGTCGCGCAGGCGCGCGCCGATGCGGAGCCGGACCCGGCCAGCGTCGCCGACGACGTCTATGCCGAATATTGCTGAGCGGAAGGGGACCGGCACATGGCCATCATGAACATCCGCGATGCGATCGTATCCACGCTGCACGCGGAAATGGAGCGCGACTCCGACATCATCCTGCTGGGCGAGGATGTGGTGGGCGGCAACGGCACGGCCGGCGGGCCGGAGGCGATCGGCGGCATCTGGGGCACCAGCCCCGGCCTCTGGGCCAAGTTCGGGCCTGACCGCGTGATCGACACGCCGATCAGCGAAAGCGCGATCATTGGCGCGGCGGCGGGCGCGGCATTGTCGGGCAAGCGCCCGGTCGCCGAACTGATGTTCGCCGATTTCGTAGGGGTCAGCCTCGACCAGATTTGGAACCAGATGGCCAAGTTCCGCTACATGTTCGGCGGCAAGGCGCGCTGCCCGGCGGTCGTGCGGCTGGTCTATGGCGCGGGGATGCAGACCGCCGCGCAGCATAGTCAGTCGGTCTATGCCATGCTGACGGCGATGCCGGGGCTGAAGGTCGTGCTGCCCACCACGCCGGCAGATGCCAAGGGCCTGCTGACCGAAGCGCTGCGCGGCGAAGATCCGGTCATGTTCTTCGAACACAAGACGCTCTACGGCGTGAAGGGCGAGGTGCCCGATGGCGACCACCGCCAGCGCTTCGGCGAGGCGCGTGTGGTGCGCGAAGGGGGCGACGTCACCGTCGTCGCCTGCGGCCGAATGGTCAGCTTTTCGGAAAAGGCGGCGGACAAGCTGGCGGCCGACGGCATCGGCATGGACCTGCTCGACCTGCGCACCACCAGCCCGCTTGACGAGGACGCGATCCTCGAATCGGTCGAACAGACCGGGCGGCTCGTCGTGGTCGACGAAAGCACGCCGCGATGCAGCCTCGCCGCCGACATCGCCGCGATGGTGAGCGCGCGCGCCTTCACCAGCCTCAAGGCGCCACCCGCGATGGTCACCGCGCCGCACAGCCCCGTGCCCTTCGCCCGCAGCCTGGAGCGCGCCTGGGTGCCGTCTCCGCAGAAGATCGAGGAAGCGGTGCGCCGCGTCCTCGCCTTCCGCTGAAAAGGGGCGGGCGGATGACCACACTCACCCCCTTCACGATGCCGAAATGGGGCATCGAAATGGCCGAAGGGACCATCGCCGAATGGATGGTCGCGGAAAATGCGCCCTTCGCGAAGGGCACGGTCCTGACCCTCATCGAAACCGACAAGATCACCAATGAGGTGGAGGCCGAAAAGGACGGCCGCTTCGTCCGCATCATCGCGCAGGCGGGGCAGACCTATCCGGTCGGTGCGCTGCTCGCGGTGCTGAGCGATGGCGGGGAAGCGAGCGCGGCGGAGATCGACGCGCTGGTCGCCGCCTTCCGCCCGTCCGATACCGGCTTCGACCCCGACGGCCCGGTCGCCGCGCCCGCCGAAGCGCAGCCCGTCGCCCCGGCCGCGCCCGCGCCGCTGCCCCCCGGCGTGTCGGCGAGCCCCGTCGCCATTGCGGAGGCGCAGCGCATGGGCGTCGACCTTAATCAGGTGCAGGGGTCGGGCCGCAACGGCCGCATCTTTGCCCAGGACGTGCATCAGGCCGGCCGCCCCGCGCCAAGTGTGCCGCTCGCCGGACCGTTCGCGCCCACGCCGCCCAGCGCCGTGCTCTCCACCCCGGTCGCGCGGCGTCTTGCCAGCCTGAACGGGCTGGACCTCGCGACCATCGCGGGGACGGGGGCGCGCGGCAAGGTGCGGCGCGACGACGTGCTGGCGCTGCTCGACCAATCGCCCCCGCCCGAACCCGCGCCCCCGCCCGCTGCGCAGGCGCCTACGGCCCCGCCGCCGCCACCTACGCCGGCCGCGTCCGCGCAGGCGAGTGCCGCCGACGTCCTGCCCATGTCCTCGATGCGCCGCACGATCGCCCGGCGGCTGACCGAGGCCAAGCAACAGATCCCGCATTTCTACGTCCGCCGCCGCGTGCGCGCCGACCGCCTGCTGGCCGTGCGCGCGGTGCTGGCGGGCGGGGAGCGGCCGAGCGTCAACGACTATATCGTGCGGGCCTGCGCGCTCGCGCTGATGGAAGTGCCCGCGCTCAACATCCAGGTCCATGGTAATGACGTGCATCGCTTCGCCGGGGCCGACATCGCCGTCGCGGTCGCCACCGAAAAGGGGCTGGTGACGCCGATCCTGTTCGGCGCGGACGACCTGTCGCTGGGCGACATCAACGCGCGGATGAAGGCGCTGGCGCAACGCGCGCGCAGCGGGAAGCTCAAGCCCGAGGAGTTCAGTGGTGGCAGCTTTTCGGTGTCCAACCTCGGCAGTTTCGGGGTGGAACAGTTCGACGCCATCATCAACCCGCCGCAGGGCGCGATCCTGGCGGTGGGCGCGGCGCGGCCCGAACCCGTCGACGATGACGGCGCGATCCGCATCGTGCCCGTGCTGCACCTGTCGCTGTCCTGCGACCATCGCGCGATCGACGGGGCCGATGGCGGCCGCTTCATGGCCGCGCTCGCTCGGCTGATCGAACAGCCCCATCTGCTTTGAAGGGCGAACCCATGCATTTTCAACTGACCGACGACCAGCGCCAGCTTCAGGAAGCCGCCCGTGCCTTCGCCCGCGCCGAACTGCCCGCGATCGCGGCCGAACTGGAACGCGACAACCGGCCGCCCAGCCGCGCGCTCGTCAAACGCTATGCCGAGATGGGCTTTCTCGGCATCAACGTGTCGGCCGATCTGGGCGGCCTTGATCTCGGCAATATCGAGGCGCTGATCGTGCTGGAGGAGTTCGGCAAGATTTCGTCGGCCGTCGGCTTCCCGATCTTCGAATCATCGGTCGGCCCGGTGCGCGCGATCGAACATTTCGCGTCCGACAGCCTGCGCCGCCGCATCGTGCCCGCCGTCTGCGCGGGCGACATGGTGGTCGCGGTGTCGATGTCGGAGCCTGACGCGGGCAGCGCGCTCACCGACCTCAAGACCACCGGCACCATCCGCGGCGACCGCGTCGTCATCAACGGCACCAAGCGCTGGTGCTCGGGCGGCGGCCATGCCGATGCCTATGTCGTCTATTGCCGCCTGTCCGACGCGCCGGGGGCGAAGGGGATCGGCGCGGTGTTGGTGGAAAAGGACGCACCCGGCCTCACCTTCGGCCCCAACGAGCAGTTGATGGGCTTTCGCGGCATTCCCTCGTCCGACCTCTATTTCGACGAATGCGAAGTGCCGGTCGACAACATCATCGTGCCCGCCGACGGCGGCTTCAAGAAGCTGATGGAGGCGTTCGACCTCGAACGCTGCGGCAACGCCACCATGTCGCTGGCGCAGGCGTCGGGCGCGCTGGAGGATGTCAGCGCCTATGTGCTCGAGCGCAAGCAGTTCGGGAAGCCCATCGCCGATTTCCAGGCGGTGCAGATCAAGCTCGCAGAAATGCAGATGAAGGTGGAGGCCGCGCGCCTGCTCATCTGGCGCGCGGCGTCGCTGGCGGAGGACGGGCTGCCGTCGGTGCTGCACAGCTCGACCGGCAAATGCTTTGCCAACACCATCGCGCGCGAGGTGACGGGCGACGCGCTGCAACTGATGGGCGCCTATGGCTATTCCAAGGATTTTCCGATGGAACGGCGACTGCGCGACAGCTGGGGCTGGGGCATTGCCGGCGGCGCGATCGACATTCAGAAGACCAATATCGCCAGCGCCATGCTGGGCCGCCGCTTCGACCAGCGGCGCTGAACGGCGTCAGGCGGGCGGGGCGGCCATCCGCGCCCGCCCGGCGCGGGTATAGACCAGGTTGATGCTGGTGAACGTCACTGCCTCGGTCCCGTCGGCCAGCACCACGGCATAGCGGGTCATTGCCGTGCCGCGATCGTCCCGGCTCTGCGAGGGTTCGAGGCTGACGATCTCGCTCGTCACATGGATGCGGTCGCCCGCCCGGATCGCGCGGCGCAGGCGCAGTTCGTCCCAGCCGATGCCGCACACCCAATCGATGTCCCAATTGATCTCATGATCCATCTGCCGCCACAGCGCGAGGACATGGATGCCGCTCGCCACCACTTCGCCGAACACCGACTGCGTCGCCGCCTGCGGATCGGTGTGGAACCATTGCGGGTCGTAGCGGCGGGCGAAGTCCAGCATCTCCTCCTGGCTCACCTGTCGTTCGGCCGAGCGGCGCCGTTCGCCAACCGCCAGATCCTCGAACGTGCGGAACGGCGCGCGCGCCACGGCATCCTGTGTCATAGCTTGCCCTCGCGTTTTTCCTCCAGCACCCGGACCAGCCCCTGTTGGCTGACGGTCGCGACCAGCCGACCGTCGCGGCGAAAGATATGCCCCTGTGCCAGGGCCAGCGCATTGGACGCGGCCGGGCTTTCGAGCACGTAGAGCAGCCAGTCGTCGACCCGGAAATCGTCGTGGAACCAGAGCGCGTGGTCGAGGCTGCTGCTTTGCAGAAAGTCGCTCGACCAGTTCAGTCCGAGCGGGACGAGCGCGGTGTGGAAGATATGCATGTCCGACGCATAGGTCAAAAGCCGCTGCTGCACAGGCGCGGGACCATCCTCGGTGCCGTTGAGGCGGAACCACAGCGCGCGGCCGGCCGGGCCGACCCCGTCGTCGTCGAGGCGGAACCGGCCGACCGGCCGCCAATCGAACATCTGCCGCCGTCGCCAGAAGGGGCGATGCCGCTCGGGCATGCGGTCCCCATGGCGGGCGATCAGATCATCCATGCTTTCGAGCGCGTCGGGCGGCGGCACATCGGGAATCGCGACGGCGTGACGCGGCGCATCCTCGCGCGTCTTGAACGACGCCATCATGTGGACGATCGGCTGCCCGTCCTGCGTCATGCGGACCGTGCGGCTGGCAAAGCTGCGCCCGTCGCTCTCGCGCGTCACCGCGCAATCGAGCGGCCGATCGACGAGGCCGGGCTTCAGGAAATAGGCGTGCAGGCTGTGGACGATCCGGTCGCCGGGCACCGTCCGTTGCGCCGCCGCCAGGCATTGCGACAGCACCGCGCCGCCGAACAGGCGCAGCAGGCCGCTTGGGCTGGGCTGCACACGGAACCTGTCCTCGCCCACCTGCTCGAAGGCATAGGCGGCATGGCGTTCTAGCGCGGGATCGTCGGGGTAAGGGTTGGCGGCGGGCAAGGCATGACCTTCCAGAGGGAAACGGTCCTGCCGCCTAGCAGACGGGGCGGACCTCTTCGAAGCGGAAACTGCATTGCGGGTCGACGATCTGGAGCAGTTCGACGACATTGCCGTCGCAATCATAGCCATAGGTGGCCCGAGTGGCGGCGGTTCCGCCGGGCGGCCCGTTGAACGTCATGCCCAGCGCGATCAGCCGGTCATATTCGGCGAACACATCGTCGCAATAGAGGCACAGATGCGTGATCCCCCGGTCGCACATGCGCGGCCGCACATCGACCGGATCGTTGCTGCGATAGTCGAACACTTCGATATGCATGTTGCCGAGCCGCAGAAAGGCGTAGCGCGCCGCGCTGTCGGTCAGGCCCACCATGCGGTCGATCCGCGCGTTCCCCGCCTCCCATCCGCCGCCGCCCAACGCCTCGAACCCGAACCAGCGCTGATAATGATCGACGAACCGGTCAAGGTCGGGCGTGGAGATGGCGAGGTGATGCACCCCGCGGATCATCGCGCCGCGCGCGCCGCCTTCACGGCCTGCACGATTTCGGCATTGGTGGGATTGCGCCGCAGCGTCAGGCCGCCATTCACCTGGAGTGTCTGGCCGGTCATGAAGCAGGCGTCGCTCGCCAGCCAAGACACCGCTTCGGCAATATCCTCGCTCGTGCCCACGCGGCCGAGCGGATATTCCTTGGCGAAGGTGTCGACGATCGCCTGGTTCTTGGCCGCCTGCTGCGTCATCGGCGTGGCGGTAAAGCCGGGCGCGACCGAATTGGCGCGGATGCCGCGCGGGCCGAACTCGTTGGCGATGCAGCGTATGACATGATCCGCGCCCGCCTTCGTCCCCATATAGGCGGCGTGGTCCTCCAGCATGATGGTCGCGGTGGCCGAGGAAATCTGGATCAGCGATCCGCCCGGCCGCATCACCCGCAACATCGCCTGATAGAAGAGGATCGCGCCGGTGAATTGCAGCGCGGTGATCTTTTCGATCTCCTCCTTCGTCGTGTCGAGAAAGGGTTTGAGCAGCCCCCACCCGGTCGCGTTGACCGCAATGTCCACCCCGCCGAACCGCTCGACCGCCGCCTGCGCCAGCCGGGCGAGATCGGCCTCGCTGGTCAGGTCGCACTCGCTGACCGCCAGCCCGTCCAGTTCGTGCGCCAGCGCCTCCAGCGCTTCGGGCCGGCGCCCCGCCACCACGATGCGCGCGCCATCGGCATGGAGCCGCCGGGCGATCACCTGCGCCATATTGTCGCGGTTCGCGGCGCCCATCACCACGGCGACCTTGCCTGTCAGATCGGCCATGCCGCTCTCCTGTCTTGGGGGTTGGCTCAGTCGCGCTGGACCCAATCGCCCAGCACCTGTTCGACCCGGGCATGTTCGGGCACGCGGTTCAGCCCGATGCGCCGGTCCAGTTCCTCGTGCCAGTGATAGATGCGCCGCTCCTGATAGTTGAGCGGCATCCCCTTGAAGCCCGGACTCTCCAGCGATTCCTGGATCTGCGGCGCATATTGCAGGTCTTCGTACAGAATGCGCTCCCAGTTGGCGAGGCGCGTGGGCCAGAGCGGATGGGGGTTGGCCGGATCATGGTCGGGCGCAAGCCAGCTCGACACCACGCGCGACTTTTTGGGGCCAATCGGCCAGAATTGCAGGATCGGGATGCCGGTGGGGGCGGGGGGCATCACGAAATTGGGATAGATCTGGTAACTGACATTGTTCTTCGCGGGAAACGCGGTGATCGACGGGATCTCCGGCATCCCCACCGTCCCCGGATCGACCCAGTCGGGCCGGCGGTTCGGGGTCGCCATGCGGCTGTGCCCGTTGGGCCAGAGTGTCACGATCATCGCCCGGTGGTCGAGGAAGCGGTCCACCGTGTCGACATGGATCGACTTGAGGTGATAGACCTCCAGGAACGCGTCGAGCAGCACCTTGACGTTGCAATCGACCTCATAGCTGCGGCTGTCGACGAGGCGCAGCCGGTCAAGTTCGAACTGGTCGAGCTGCGCCGCCATCGGGCCGATATGCTCGATCAGCGGCTGCGTGTCGGGATCGCGGTTGATGAAGATCAGCGACCCCAGCAATTCGCAGCGCACTTGCGCCAGCGAGCGGCACGAAAAGTCGAGATCGACGAAATCGCGCTTGTCGCGCACCGCCGTCAGCTTGCCGTCGAGCGTGTAGCTCCACCCGTGATAGCCACACACGAACCCGCGCCCTTCGCCCGATTCCTCGGTGACGAGCGGCGCGCCGCGATGCTGGCAGGTGTTGTAAAACGCCTTGATCTCGCCCGTCAGCGTGCGAGCGACAATGACCGGCGCGCCCGAATTGCGCGTCAGGAACCAGCTCCCCGGATTGGGCAGCTGGTCGACATGCCCGGCATAGAGCCAGGCGCGATCCCACATCATCTCGCGTTCGAGGCGCAGGAACTCGGCATCGGTGTAGCGCGATCCGGGAATGTCGGGCAGCTTGGGAAAACCCTCGGGCGGCGCCTTGCGGTCGCGCTCATAATCCATGCGCGCGAAGTCGTTATCGGGCCTCTGATCCGTCACCAGATCCAGCATGTCATCTCTCCCAAAGGCTCGGCCCGCCTCGTGGACGGGGACTCAGCGCGCATGCACTGTGGTTGCCGACATCCTAGACCTGTCGATAAAACAGTCAACCATGATTGTCTTTTTTATTGCGATGGCGAAGCTCGAGCGTCCGTGCTTTTGGCCGAAAAGGCGGCGATTCCGCGCACGCTTTCAGCACTGTCCAGCGTCGCTTTTCCCCAGGCATTGCCGACCGCGAGCGCCTGGCCGATCTCCATCCCCGCCGACAGATCGTGCAGCTTCAGCCCGTTGGCGATCGCGGTCCAGCTATGGCCGAGCATCGCCTGCGTGACCGTCAGCGTCCGGTCGAGCAGCTGGTCGCGCGGCACCACCTCGGTCACGACGCCCAGTTCGTACAGCCGCCGCGCGGGCAGCAACTCGCCGGTCAGGATCATCGCCAGCGCGGTGGCGCGCGGCACCTGCCGGGCGAGCCGCTGGATGCCGCCGGCAAAGGCGAACAGCCCGTGGCGCACCTCGCTGAGACCCATCATCGCATGGTCGGCGGCAAAGACCAGGTCGCATGCCAGCAGGATTTCAAAGCCCCCCGCGACCGCCGTGCCGTTGATCGCCGCGATCAGCGGCTTGGTGCGCCGCCGTTCGGTAAGCCCGCCAAAGCCTCGGTCGGGGATCAGGCCATGGCCCGCCCCGTGGATCGCCGCTTCTTTCAGGTCCATGCCCGAACAGAAGGCGCGCGACCCCGCGCCGGTCAGCACGACCGCGCCGATCGCCGGATCGGCCTCCGCCGCCGTCACCGCCGCGTCCATCGCCTGCGCCGTCGCCGCGTCGAGCGCGTTGCGCACCGGTTCCCGGTCGATGGTGAGCAGCAGCACCGGTCCGCGCCGCTCGATGATGAGACCCGCCTGCGTCATAGCGTCGCCATGCTCCCCAGAATGACCGTCGCCTGGCTCGACAGCGCGCCGCCATTGCCATGCGCCAGCGCCAGCTCGACACGCGGCTGCTGGTTCGCCGCCTCGCCCCGGATCTGGCGCGCCGCCTCGATGATGGCAAAGAGGCCGTACATGCCCGGATGACAGCAGGACAGGCCGCCCCCATTGGTGTTGACGGGCAGCGTGCCGCCCGGCGCAATCGCCCCGCTCGCGACGAACGGGCCACCTTCGCCCTTGGCGCAAAAGCCCAGATCCTCAAGGAACAGGATCGTGTTGATGGTGAAGGCGTCGTACAGCTGAACCACGTCCATGTCGGCCGGGCGCACGCCCGCCATCGCCATGGCGCGCGCACCCGATTCGCGCGCCGCCGTGACGGTCAGGTCACCGCCCTGCGCCACAGCGTTCCACCATGTCGCCGCCGCCGCGCCCAGCAGCGGGACGGGCGGCTGCCGCAGGTCGCGCGCCCGATCGGTACGCGTCATGACGATCGCGGCGGCCCCGTCGGTGACGAGGCAGCAGTCGCGCGCCGACAGCGGCGAACTGATGACCCGCGCCGACAGGCACTCCTCCAGCGTCAGCGGCCCGCGCGCGAAGGCTTCGGGGTTGCTGCCGGCCCATCCGCGCGCGGCCAGCGCCACCGCCGCCAGCTGCGCGCGAGTGGTGCCATAGTCGTGCATGTGCCGCGCCGCCGCCAGCGCATAGGATGTCATCGGAAACAGCGGCGCATAGGGCGCATCCCACTGATTGTGCGTGATCCGGGTCTTGAGCTTCCCCCCCGCGCTGCGCTGGTTGGAGCCATAGGCGATCAGCGCGCAGTCGATATAGCCGGCGTCCAGCATCAGCGCCGCCACCGCCATATGGCTCATGAAAGCCGACCCGCCGGTGCGGTTGTTGTCGGTGTAGGCGGGGCGCAGGCCCAGATGCTCGGCAAAGCTCAGCCCGGCGAAGAAGTCATCAGGCTGGCACACGAACAGCGCGTCGACATCGCCCAGCGTCAGGCCCGCGTCGGCGACTGCGCGCGTCGCCGCCGCCGCCGTCAGTTCCATCGAGCTGTAGCCCGGCATCTCGCCCACGCCAAAGGTCGCAAGCCCCGCGATCGCGGCCCGCCCGCGCGGAAAGGCGTCGGTCATGCGTCCGCCTCCATCCGGAACAGCAGCAGCGGTTCCTCATCCGATCCGCCGATGAAAGCGCGCACGCGCTGCCCGATGCGCAGCGTCTCGGGCGTCGCATCCTCAACCCGGCTCATCAGCCGCGCGCCTTCGGCAAGGTCGATGAGCGCGACATGATAGGGGTCTTGCGGCGGCTTGCGGGCGATCCAGGACAGGCTGTAAACGGTGCCGCGCCCCGACGCCTCGAACCAGTGGAGCGCAGCGCCGCTGCCCGGCGCCACCGCGCGCGGCGGAAACACGACCGCGCCATCGTCGGTGCGCTGCAACAGGAACCGCCCCTGCGCCAGCGCCGCGCGCCAGTGCGCTTCCGGCCCGCTCATGCCGCGCCGCCGATCGCGCCGCTGGCTTTGAGTGCCGCGATCTCCGCCTCGGCAAAGCCCGCCTCGCGCATCACCGCCTCGCTGTCCCCGCCCAGCGCCGGGCCGGGGTCACCGATTGCGCCGGGAGTGGCGGAAAAGCGGGTCGGAATGCCGGGGAAGCGCATCGCCCCCATCTCCGTCGCGCGCTCGTCCCAGAAGCCCGTCTGCGCCAGATGCGGGTCGTCGAGCAGGTCGGTCAGCGTCGCGATCGGCGTCGCGGGGATTTCCGCGCGGCGCAGCAGCGCCATCCATTCGTCGGTGGTGCGCGTCGCCATCACCTGCGCGACGCGGGCCAGCACCGTGCCGATATTCTGCGTGCGCGACCGCATCGACGCGAAAATGGGATCGCGCGACCATTCGGGATCGCCCAGTTCGGCGAAGAAGGCGCGCCAATGCTTGTCGTTGTAGATCATGACGCCGATATGCCCGTCCGCCGTCGCATAGGGGCGGCGCGCTTCCGACGTCGCGCGCGGATATTCGGGCGGCCCCTGCGGCGGCACGAACAGCGATCCGCACAGATGCTCGACCATGGCGAAGGACACCAGAGTCTCGAACATCGGCACCTCGATCTCCTGCCCGACGCCGGTGCGTTCGCGCGCGAAGAGCGCCGCCATCACCGAATAGGCGCCGGTCAGCCCAGCCACCTTATCGGCGATCACCGTCGCGGCATAGGTCGGCTGCCCGCCCGACAGCCGCGCCTGAAGGTCGACAATGCCCGACGCGGCCTGCACGATGTCATCATAGGCGGGATAGTCGCGATAGGGGCCGTTGCGCGCGAAGCCGTATAGATTGGCATAGATGATCTTGGGATTGGCCGCGCTCAGCGCCGCATAATCGAGGCCGAGGCGGCCGATCGCATTGGCCCGCATCGAATGGATGAACACGTCCGCTTGCCCCGCCAGCCGTAACAGCGCGTCGCGCGCCGCCGACTGCTTCAGGTCCATGACAACCGACCGCTTGCCGCGATTGACGTTCAGGAACATCGCTCCGCGCGACGCGTCCGGGCCGGGCGGGATGAAGCGGGTGGTATCGCCCTGCGGGCTTTCGACCTTGATGACGTCCGCGCCCAGGTCCGCGAAGATTTGCGTCGCATAGGGCCCCATCAGCACGCTAGTGAGATCGAGCACGCGCACGCCCGCCAATGGTCCCTGTCCCCGTCCGCTCATGGCCGCTCGCACCCCATTGCCATCGTCCTTTCCCGGCCTAGGCTCGGGCGCGCACGCATGTACGCACGAGCGGGAGGCCCGTTATCATGAAGGTTCATCTGATCGCCGCCGGGAAATATCACGACATTGATTTCGCCCGGCTCGAATTGCTCAAGCTGCTGGCCGAACGGCCGCGCATCCGCACCTCGGTCGCGTCGGACTATGCCGACCTTACCAGTCTGGCGGCTGCCGACCTGCTCGTCACCTACACCTGCGACCTCATGCCCGATGACGCGGCACAGGTCGCCGCGCTCGACGCCTTCCTGCGGCGCGGCGGGCGCTGGCTTGCGCTCCATGGCACCAACGCGGTGTTGCGCTTCGGCGCGGACGGCGTGGTCGACACGCCCGACGTCGTGCCCGCGTTCAGTGCGATGCTGGGTACGCGCTTTGCCGGGCATCCGCCGATCGCCCCGTTCAAGGTGTTCGTGACCCGCGACGATCATGTCATGACGCGCGGGCTGCGCGATTTCCGAGTGGAGGACGAACTCTACCTGACCCACCGCACAGGCGATATCGACGTGCTGCTGCACACCAGCTTCACCGGCCGCTGCGACGAGTTTCGCGACGCCGACTGGGACGAGGCGCAGGTGCCCGTGCTCTACGAACGGCGCGTGGGGGAAGGGGCCATCCTCTACCTGACGCTCGGCCATTGCCGGGGCCATTATGATCTGCTCCCGGTCAGCCCTTTCTGGCCGCATCCGCAACGCTGCGCCTGGAATTACCCGATTTTTCATGAACTTTTGCGCCGCGCGATCGGCTGGGGGCTGGACGCGGCGAGCGCGGGCTGAACCGGGCGCAGGGCGTGGAGCTGCGCCTCCAGCGAGGCCAGCACCGGCTCGACCAGCGCCTCGTCCATGGCGCCGGTCATCAGGTTGATCGCCATCCCCTCCATCGTCGCCTGCGATACCGCCATGGCGAGCGCGAACCGCTCCGGCTCGCTTTGCCAGTCGGGATAAAGCGTCATCGCCAAGCTGTCGAAACGCTGGCGAAATTCTGCCTGGAGCGGCATCAGGATCGCGGCGAGTTCAGCATTGGTACGCGCAGCGATCGCCAGTTCGTGGAAGGCGACGAATGCGGGCTTCTGGATCTGCCGCCAATAGGTTCGCACCATCGCCCCATGGTCGAGCGCATTGCGCTCGGCCGCGCGGCGAAAGGCGTGCAGCCGCCGCTCGTGGAGGTGCATGATCGTTTCCTTGATCAGCGACACGCCATTTTCGAAATGGTGCAGCATCGCGCCCCGCGACAGCCCGGCCTCCAGCGCGACCTGCGGCGTCGTGGTGCGGGCATAGCCGTTGCGCACCAGCACCCGGATCGTCGCATCGATGAGCCGCGCGCGCGTTTGCATGCTCTTGAGCGCCTGGGGGGTGGGTTCGTCCACGGCGGGGCGTCTCACGGTCGCGTCTCTCCTCATGCCTGCGATCCGTCGCGCGGATCGCTTGCCTTCCGGCCTATCCTATCGCGAACCAGAAAAAAAGACATCCATGTCTGTCTTTTTATCAGCGGCTCGCCTAGCATGGCGGAAAGAGAGGGGGAGAGGCCCATGCACCAGACCGACGCCATCGCATTGTCGCTGCATCATCTGACCGTGCTCGACGCGACGCCGGTGCGGCTGGTAGAGCTGGCGGCGGACACCGGCTGCGGGCATGTCTGCCTCTTCACCTTCATCCCGCCTGCCGCCGCCGGCCGCTTTCCCGTCGTGGCGGCCGCCGACGTGCCCGATCTGCGCGCGCGCATGGACGATTGTGGCGTCAGCGCGGGCAATCTCGAAGTGTTCCCGCTCGACGGGGCGGAGGATCGGGACGCCTTCGCCCGCGCGCTCGATGTCGGCGCGCGCCTTGGCGCGACGCGCGCGACCGCGCATCTCCACGCCGTCGCCGACCCCGGCGAAGCCGCCGCGCGCTTCGCCGCCTTCGCCGATCTCGCGCACGGGTCCGGCATCGTCGCGGGGCTGGAGTTCATGCGCTTTTCGGCGGTTGCGACCATAGGCGAGGCGGCCCGGATCGTGCGCGAGGCGGGGGCGGGGGCGCTCGTGTGCGATGCGCTCCACCTGTTCCGTGAAGGCGGCACGGTCGCCGACGTCGCCGCCCACGCCGAGCTCATTTCCTATGTCCAACTGTCCGACGGCCCGCCATCCTGCCCCGACGACCAGCGCTGGAGCGAGGCGGTCAAGACGCGCGCGCTGCCGGGCACCGGCGCCTTCCCTCTGACGCCCTTGCTTGGCGCGCTTGGTCGCCCGCTGCTGGTGGAGGTGGAGGTGCCGCGCGCCGACGATCAGCGCGCGGGCGTCAGCGATCTCGACCGCGCGCGTGCTGCCGTCGCCGCCTCGCGCCAGGTGATCGCGCAGGCATCGGTTCGCAAAAACGCATGACCCGGCTACCGATTTGATCGGCATGATCCGGTTCGTCAGCCCATCACCCCGCCATGGCGCAGGAGGTTGGATGCTTCAGGCGCCGAAAAGACATCGCGCTCAAAGCTGTCGCCTACTCCGCCCCCGCTTCAGCCAGGGCGCGCTCCACAAATGCCACCTTCGCATCGTCATTGACGTCGATCGACACCAGCACAGGCGAATACAGCGCCGCATCGTCCCGCTCTTCTTCGAGCGGGGCGGATGCGTCGCCGCCACTGATCGCCTCGCCCGCGCTATTGTCGGGCCCGTCGGCGGCGACGAAGATGTCGCTTCGTTCCAGCCCGTGCTGCTGAACCAGCAGTTCGATCGCGTTCTCGGCTTCGGCGCGGGTGGCAAAGCGCCTCTCGATGGTCTGGCTCATTGGTCCTCCTGCTTGAATGATATGGTTTCAGGCCGGGACGCGGCGTAGCGGCTGGGTCAGGCAGTGGATGCCTCCCCCGCAGGCGGCGAACTGGGATATATCGATCTGCTCGACGCTGTAGCCCGCTGCCCGCAGCGTGGTCGCGACGACCGGGTCGGCGGCGCTGGTGAGGACATGGCGCTCTCCCAGCGAGAGGATGTTGCAGCCGAGCGATGACGAGAGTTTTGCGGGCATGGGCATGATCCTGATGCCCTGCTCACGCACCGCTTCGATGAACGCCGGCTGCAAAAGTTTGATGCAGCCGATCGCCTCATTTTCGTCGACCATGCAGAAGATGGTGTCGAGGTGGAGATGGTCGGCATCGAAGGGGCAGATGAGCACGTCCCAACCTGCAGCTCTGAACGGCGCCGCGAACTCGGCGATGCCGTCGGCAGAACTCCGCTCGCCCGACAGGCCGAGGATCAGGAGTCCGTCCCGCGCCACGCAGATGTCGCCGCCCTCCATCGGTCCCGCCGAGATACGCCGTACAGGGAGGTTCCAGCCGACGCAGACTTGCAGCAGCGCCTCCACCTCGCCCTGGCGATGCGGCATGGCGGGGTTAAGGGCTACCATGCCCCACGGCGTCGACACGCCAACATCGCGCGTGAAGCACATGTCGGGCAGATCGGGGGACGGTGCGAGCATATGGCAGCGCACACCATGCCGCTCCAGCGTTCTCACCAGCCTCTCATGCTGGCGCAGTGCCTCCTCGGTATCGGTCGCAAAGCCGTTCGCCATCGTCGCACGCGTGACGGCGCAGCAGGGGACGGGGGACAGATGATGCGGCGGGCACAGGATGACATCGGTCAACCGATCGGTCTCGCTGACGACATGGCTTTCAACAGGTGCAACCGCAAAGCGCCCTGCGACCTCACCATCGAATGCACCGAAATCGACTTTCATGATCATCTCTCCTGATCATGAAAACCAGGGCCAACGGCGGCCGTTCCCGCCCCTATCATGGATTAGGGCGTTTTGACGCGCTGCGTTGAGGCAGCTTTGCCATCCTTGCCCTCAGCCCGTCAGGGACGGCTTGGCGACACCGTACTCCTGTGCTGTAGTTGCGCCATGTTCAAAGCAGTCCTTGCCATCTCCGCGTCCGCTCTGATGATGTGCGCGGCCATCGCCCAAACGCCTCCGTCGGCGCCGTCTGCGCCCGTCGATGTCGTGGATCCGTTCATCGGCACGGCAGGCGAAGGGCACACCTTCCCCGGCGCTGTCGCGCCGTTCGGGATGGTGCAGCTGTCACCCGACACATTGGTCGGCGCGGCGCGCAAAAGCTATAACTGGGCTGCGGGATATCGGCACGAAGACCCGACAATCCTGGGCTTTTCCCACACCCATTTCTCGGGCGCTGGCCACAGTGACCTTGGCGATTTCCTGGTGATGCCGGTCAGTGGTGAAACCGTTCCGATGGAGGCGGGTGACGCTGCAAAGCTGGGATCGGGCTATCGATCGCGCAAGGCAGAGGAGGTCGCGTCGCCCGGCTACTATGCCGTGACGCTCACAGATGCAGATGTCCGGGCGGAGATGACCGCTGGCACGCGGGTCGGCGTGCATCGCTATCGCTTTGCGGCGAACAAGGCCGCGCATCTCGTGCTCGATCTGCGCTCGATCATCTACGACTATCCCGGCAAGATTCTCTGGGCGTCCCTGCGAATCCGTCCTGATGGCACGATCACCGGCATGCGCGAAGTGCGGGGCTGGGCCGCCCCCCGCCGGCTGTTCTTTGCCATCCGCTTTTCCGCGCCGATGACCGGCCACAGGTTCGTCAGCACCGAAGGCGATTTTGGCTATCGCGGCTTCAAGGGGCCGGGGCGCGGTCCTGAAACGCTGGACTCGATTGCAGGTCGGGCGCTGGTCGCCAGTCTCGATTTCGGCACGCTCGCCCAGCCACTGGAGGTGAAGGTCGCGCTGTCGGGGGTCGACGAGGATGGCGCGCTCGCAAATCTGGCTGCCGAACCCGGCAGTTTCGACTCGATCCATGCAAAGACCCGCGCCGCCTGGACCGAGGCGCTGGGCAGGGTGGAGATCGATGCGCCCGCGCCTGCGCGCAAGAACATCTACACCGCGCTCTATCACAGCCTGATGGCGCCGAGCGTGTGGGCGGACGCCGATGGGCGCTGGCGCGGGCCAGACGATCAAGTGCACGAAGGGTCGTATAATGGCATGCCCTTCACCGCGCATTCGACCTTTTCGCTATGGGATACGTTCCGGGCCGAGCATCCCCTGCTGACGCTCATCCAGCCGGCGGGGAAGAACGCCGACTTCATCAAATCGCTGCTGGCAAGTCAACGCACCAGCCCCTTCGGCATCCTGCCCGTCTGGCAGTTTGCGGGCAAGGAAACATGGACGATGATCGGCTATCATGCCGTGCCGGTCATCGCGGACGCATGCCTCAAGGGGCTTGCCGGCATAGACTGTAGCGATGCGCTCGACGCTATGGTCGCGAGTGCGGATTATCGTGCCTATGGCGGCCTTGGCGACTATATGACGCTGGGCTACGTGCCCATCGACCGGGAGCCGGAAGCGGCATCCAAGACGGTCGAATATGCCTATGACGATTGGACCATCGCCCGTCTGGCGCGCAAGCTGGGCAAAACAGCGATAGCAGACCGCTTCGCAAGGCGCGCCGCAAACTGGCGCAACAGCTTCGACACGAAGACGGGCTTCCTGCGGGCGCGGCTCGCCGACGGCAGCTTTCGTACCCCTTTCGATCCCACCGCGATCAACTATGGCAGCGACTATACTGAGGGCAATGCCTGGCAATATAGCTGGTTCGTGCCCCAGGATCAGGCGGGGCTGTTTCGCCTGATGGGCGGCGACGCGAAGGCCGTGACGAAGCTCGACGCCATGTTCGACTTTGATAATTCCAAGATCGACTACAGCCATGCCGAGGACATTGCGGGGCTGATCGGACAATATATCCATGGCAACGAGCCCAGCCACCACGTCGCCTATCTCTACGCCTATGCGGGCATGCCGTGGCGCACGCAGGAGAGGCTGAAACAGATCGTCGAGAGTCAGTATAAGCCCGCCCCGGATGGATTGGCCGGGAATGACGATCTCGGCCAGATGTCTGCCTGGCTGGTGTTTACGTCCCTCGGCTTCTATCCGGTGGCGCCGGGCAGCGGCGAATATGTCATCGGGCGTCCTTTCGTGGACCGCGCCGTGCTGAACGTCGACGGCAAGCGCTTCACGGTGGTGGCGGAGAACCTCTCTGACGCGAACCGCTATGTCGGCAGCGTAACGCTCAACGGCAAGCCGCTCGACCGCAGCCTCGTGCGCGACGAGGAAATCCGCGCCGGCGGCGAACTGCGCTTTACCATGCAGGCGACGCCCAACAAGAGGTGGGCCACCGGCCCGCAGGCGCGGCCATTTTCGATGTCACACCGTCACGCCAAGTGAGCAGGCCGCCAACGGATGATGTCTGCGGGTGCTGTCAGGTGCCAAATGTCGATGCCGTGCTTAAACAGCAGATCTTCCACATTTCGGCAAGGATGCTGGTCTCGTGCGCCCCTCCTGCAACACAGGCTATTGAGGTAACAGATCTTGTAATTCAAAGACATATCCATTCGCCATGACTTTGCGCACCTTGAACGTGTTCGCGATATCGACGCGTGGATCGCCATTCAGCAACACGATGTCGGCAAGCTTGCCAGCTTCCAGCGTGCCCGCGTCCAGCAACAACGCCTTCGCACTGTTGACCGTCGCGGTCTGAAGCGCCTGAAACGGTGTCAGGCCCGCATCGACATAGGATGCGATTTCCGAGTGGAGGTTGGTCGCGATAATCGTGTCGGTGCCCGCCGTCACGAACGTGCCCGCATCATACATCGCCTTCAGCGACTTGAGGCTGCCCGCCAGCAACGGTCTCAGCATTGCCGCCATCGAATCCTGCTCGCGTACCGATTTTTGCGCCCAGACCGGGTAGAGGTTCACGCGCGGATCGTCGCGATAATCGGGGTGTTTCTCAAGGTAGCCGGTCAGCGATCCAAACATCGTCGGAGTCAGCGTGCGGCCACTGCGCGCGAACAACTGGATCACATCCTCATAGGCTATGCCCATCGGCCCCTGCTTGGGCGAATAGCCGCGCCGGCTGGTCGCGCCCAGATGCTCGGTCGCATCGACCCCGCTATAGGCCGCCGGATAGATTTCATGGCCTGACACGGGGATGCCGAAGCTGTGCGCCGCCTCCACGATGCGCCGCTGATAGAGGTCGGGCATCCGGACATAGCTTTTCATCATGTCATATTTGAGCAGCCGGATGCGCTCCAGCTCACGTTCCAGATGGGCGGGACTGGATACGGCAATGCCCATCTTGTAGTAAACGCGCTGCCATTCCATCAGCGAAGAGCCGGTGTAGATGCGTGGACCGATCCGCACCCCTGCCTCGCTCGCTTCGCGATCCTCCAGCCCGTCATAGACCTGCGCGCCCGGATCGCGCACGGTGGTGATGCCATAGGCGAGCCATGCCTTGTGCTGGTTCGCGCCGAAATCCTTCTGCACATGGCTGTGATGCTCAATCAGGCCCGGAATGGCGGTAAGGCCCGTGCCGTCGATCAGCTTGCCCGTCGCATGAAGCGCAGCGGCATGATCCTGCACCGCGACGATGCGGTTGCCCTCTACGACGATGTCCTTGTCATGCTGGGTTTCGTCGCGGACGGAGTCGACCAGATTGCTGACATGGATGATGGTGCGCCCAGTCGGCTTGGCCAGGGTGTAGCTGAGGTCTAGGGGGACGTCGGCGACCTTGCCGGTTTCCAGATCAACGGTCTTCAGCTTGTCGGACGACTGGTAGAGAATCGTCCTGGAATCCGCCGTCCAGGTCGGGAAATAGGCGATTTCCGAATTGTAGCTGCGCGGCGGACCCATCGGTTTGCCATCAGGATCGACCGGCCAGACCTTCAGCAGCCCTTCGTAGATCGCCGCCATCTTGCTGCCGTCGGGCGACCAGGTGGGGCCGCCGCCGCCGCGCGTGTCCATCGACATATTGGCTTCAGGGATCTGCCAGAAAGGCTCGCCCTTGCCATCGGCGGGGATCACATAGACCTGGTTGGTGCCTTCGCGGAAGCTGTTGGAATATTTGTAGGACAGGCTGATCGCGACATATTTGCCGTCCGCGGACCAGCTGGGGCTGCCGGGCTGGCCGAGCGAGCCTTGCAGGCGCGTGATCTTGCCCGTCGCCACATCGATGATGCAGACGCCCGCGACGCCCCAGCGGCCGTCGACATCGATATAGGCGATGCGCGTGCCGTCCGGCGACCAGGCCGCGCCCAGCGGCTGGGTGTCGATGTTGGTGAGCTTCCGATCCTTGCCGCTTGCAAGGTCGCGTATCCAGAGCTGCGGCAAGCCGCCGCCCTTGTCGGAGGTGTAGCCAATCTGCTTGCCGTCGGGCGACCATGCGGGATCGGCATCCATCGCGCCGTCCTTCGTCAGATTTTCCGGCGCACCGCCCTTGGACGACATCAGGTAGAGATCGCCCAAAGCAACGAAGGCGATGCGGCTGCCGTCGGGCGAGATCGTCGGGTGGACGATGCCCAGCGCCTTGCGCGGCGCATCGCTATCCCAGTCGCGCCGGGCACGGGTATATTGCGGCTTCACATATTCGAGCGTGGCGGAGAAGGGGATGGTCGTGCTCTTGGTGCCCGCGCGATGGCGCAGCTTGCCGTCCGAAACATAATAGTAGCCGGTCTGTCCCCAGGAGATGCGGAAGGGAAAGACATTCTCCGCGCCGCTGACGGGTGTGCCGTCGATCTCCAGCCGGCTGCCATTCCCATCCTGCACGACATAGGCGAGTTCGCCCTTAGGGCCGAAGGACGGCGCATCGACGCGGCCTTCGACCGCGCGCAAGGGGATTTCCACGCCGGTGGCGAGCGTCGTCGCATAGAGGCCGGTTTTGGCGCCGTCCGTTCCCGAATAGGCGATGCGCGCGCTGTCCGGCGACCATGTCGGCATCCGGTCCTCGTGCGGGTTCTTGCTGATCTGCGTGATCGCGCCTGAGGCCAAATCGAGCGTCCAGATGTCGTAATTGCCGCTGCGGTCGGAGGAGAAAGCGATCTTGCTGCCATCGGGGGAGAAGGCCGGTTCGCGATCGTCATAGGTTCCGTTCGTCAGCTTGCGCGCCCCGCTGCCATCGGGCTTGACCGTCCATAGGTCATAGCCGCCCTCGCGATAGGCGAAGTAGGCGAGCGACTTGCCGTCGGGCGCCCAGACCGGCTGGCGGGCGTCATTGAAATAGTCGGTGATCCGCACCGCCTTGCCGCCCTTGGCCGGGATGATCCACAGGCTGCCCTGAAGATCGACGGCCAGCCACTTGCCATCGGGCGAAACGGACACCGCCATCGACGTGCCTTCGTGGACATCGAATGCGACAGGTCGCTCACCTCCCGGCGGAGGGAGGTTGGCGGGCGCGGCATGAACCATCGGCGCGCCGCACAGCAACAATGCGACGATAGACGATTTCAGTGATTTGCTCATGCCCTGCTTCCCCTGTCTATTTCGATGTCGCTGTATCAATATCCGACCGCATATCCCATGCGGCGCGGGTCCGCGCCCGCCATGCGCGCGCCGGACGGATCGACCATGATCCCCTGGACGCTGCCGATCGCATAGGGGCCGACCGGCTCGACGCGATGACCCATTGCCGTCAGCCCCTCGATCACGGCGGACGAGAAGCGGCCTTCGGCCTGCACCGTGATCGCGGCCCCCGGTTTGTAGAAATTGGGATCGGCGTCCAGCGCGAAGCGCGGCGCTTCGATCGCCGCCTGGATCGGCATCTGCCGGTCGATCGCATTGACCAGAAACTGGAACTGCGTCTGCCCGATCGTCTCCCCACCCGGTGATCCGAAAACGAGCTTCAGCCGACCCTTGTCTAGGACGATCGTCGGACCGTTGCCTAGTAACGGCACCTTCTCCGGTGCGCGCATGTTGGGGTGGCCGGGATAGGGTGCGGTGGACCCCAGCCGCAGGCCGTTGTTGAAGAGGATGCCGGTATTGCCCATGACAAGGAAGGTGCCGAACCCCCCGCCCACCGTCGTCGTGACCGCGATCGCGTTGCCGTCGGCATCGACGGCCGACAGGCTCGTCGTATCGCCTCCTCGCGTTCTGTCGTCGCCGCGCACCCCGAACTTGCCGCGCCTGAGCGCCGCGAGCGTTGGCGTACCGCCTTCGAGATAAAGGCCAGCGCGCGCCGGGTCGATCAGCGTGCGGCGCTGCGCTGCATATGCCTTGGACAGCAGCGCATCGACAGGCGTCTGGCTGAAACGCGGATCGGCGGCATATTTGTAAACATCCGCCTTGGCGACCTTGATCGCCTCGATCAGCAGATGCGCCAGGCGCGGATCGTCGGCGGGCAAGGCGGCAAGATCGAACCCCTCGACAAGGTTCAGCTGTTCGCAGACCTCAAGGCCCGTGCGCGAGGTCAGCGGACTGCAATAGACGTCGAGGCCGCGATAATTGGTCGTGACCGGCTTATCCCAGCGCGGCTGATAGGTTTTGAGATCGTCGAGCCGCAGCCAGCCGCCTGTCGCCGCCGAAAAACGCGCGAACTCTTGCGCGATCGGGCCGGTATAGAAATAGTCGTACGCCGCCTGAAGCGCACGGTCCCGATCGGCCCCGCCCTTCAATGCCTGCGTCTCCGCGTCGGCGAGCGACTGGAAGGTGCGGGCGAGATCGGGGTTGCGGAAGATCGAGCGTGGCGCGGGCGGCTTGCCGCCGGGCAGGAAGATGGCGGCGCTGGTCGGGTAGAGCGTCAGAGTCTTTTGCGCGCGAGCGATGAACAGGGCGATCGACGGATCGAGCGGATGGCCCTCGCGCGCATAGCCGATCGCGGGTTCCAGCAGCACCGACAGCGGCAGCCTGCCAAAGCGGCGGGCGAGCGCGATCCAGCCGCCGAACGCGCCTGGCACCGTCAACGCCCTGGGGCCATGATCCATCGCGGCGGGATCGCCGTTCTGATCGAGCAGGCGGGGCGCGCCGCCGGTGAAGGCAAGCGCATGGACCGCGCCGTTGCGGCGATCGAGGCAGGTGGCGAAACCGTTGCCCCCCGCGCTCGACGCCCAGGGTTCGACCACGTTCATGACCGCCATGGCGGCGACGACGGCGTCGGCCGCCGTTCCGCCCTGCATCAGCATCCGCGTTCCCGCCATGGCTGCGAGCGGATGACCGGCGGTGACGCCGCCATGCGGCATCGGCACTTCGACCCGATGCGCGGCGACGCTCGCCCCGCCCGATCGTGGCGCATCGGGCGCGCGGGCACCGGATTGTGCCAGGGCCGGGCGAGGCAGGGCGGCGAGACCGACGCCCGCCAGCCCCGCCGCCAGCAATTCGCGGCGGTGAAGAGCGCCGGGTGGAGAGGTTTGGTCAGCCATGATGTCCCTGGGGGTCCGAGCGACGGGAGGGCGGCGCGCGCCCTCCCGCCCGGCTCAGAAGCTCTTCTTGAGGCTGGTGTACCAGTAGCGCGCCTGCGGCGTGTAGACGCTCGACAGATAGCCGGCCGACGACAGGGGCGGGTCTTGGTCGAAGATGTTGCGCGCGCCTACCTGTATCGTGGTGCCATTGAGCGGGCCGTCATTCTTGAACGTATATTGGGCGTAGAGATTGACGGTCGTCTGGCCCTTCACCACGAATTTGGTGTTGCGGGCGTCGAACACGGCATTTTCGTACACATCGTCGACGAACTGGGTGAAGGCACCGATCTTTACCGGGCCCATCGTCCAGTCGAGCGTGGCGGAAATGCGCCAGCGCGGCTGTCCGTCCCGCCCGATTACGTCGCCGCCGCCCTGGACCGGCACCGACGCACTGATCTGCCCTGCCCGTTGCGCGTCGATCACCTGCTGCACGGCGGCGGGCGCATCAACGAAATAGCTGATGAGGCGCGAGGCATTGACGTTGAGCGAGAAGGTGCCCAGCGCGGCGGTCGGCAGATAATAATCGAGGCCGAAATCGATGCCCTGGACCGTCACCGGCAACAGGTTCTGGAAGTTGGCGACGACGTAGAGCAATTCGCCCACCGGCGCGAGGCCGGTTCCGGCGGCCAGGTCGATGTCGGTCTGGGTCGGTGCGCGGCGCACCACGTTGGGGTTGGTGCTCCCTTGCGTGCGCAGCAGATAGTCGAGGTTCAGCGCATTCTGATAGTCGAGCAGGCCCACGACATTCTTCTGCTGGATTTTCCAGCGGTCGACGGTGAAGGTCACCTTGCCCCAGCCTTCGCCCAGCGGCGGGGAGAAGACCGCGCCGAAGCTCCAGCTGGTCGATTCCTCCGGCTTCAGGTTCGGGTTGCCGCCGCTGCGCCGCAGGACGGAGATGCTGCGGGCGCATTGCGAGAAGTTGGCGATGCGACCGGCGCGGACGTCTGCCTCGCACAGCACATAGTCGATGCCCTGGTTCACGCGATCGAGCGTCGAGGTGTTGATGACCTCCAGGTTCGGCGCGCGGAAACCTTGCGACCAGGAGCCGCGCAGGCGCATCCCCTGCAACAGCTCCCATGATCCTGCGATCTTGGGCTTCGCGACCGATCCGACGTCGCTATAATCCTCGTAGCGGCCGGCGAGCTGGAATTCGAGGCTGCGGAAGAAGGGGATTTCCATCTCCGGGCTGAAGATCGGGATGGCGAGTTCGGCATAGGCGGACTTGACGTTGCGCTTGCCGCGCACGTCGGGGGAGGGGCTCGCCCCGCCAAGGTCGGAGCCGTAGAAGATGCCCGTCACCGCATCGGTATAGGTCGTGTCGACCCCCGCAATGCCGCCCTGATAGGTGGAGCGATTGTCATGATAGGTCTCGCGGCGATATTCGATGCCCGCCGCGATGCCGATGCTGTTGCCGCCCCACAGGCCGATCAGCGCGTTGTTGGAAATCTTGAAGTCGCCCAGCGCCAGGCTGGTGCGGGTGCGGCGGGTCGCGTCGATCATGAAGCTGTCGATCGTCGCCTGCGAATTGGGGGTGCAATCGCCGATGGAGGGCGCATCGACGCAACCGCCGTTAAACGGATTATAGGCGTCGGGCGTCGTCCGGTTGATCGCCTGTTGCAGCAGCGTGTTGGAAAAGTTGCGCTGCGTGTCCGCCGCCGTTGCCCAGGTGTAGAGCGCGGCGGTATCGAAATCCCAGTCGCCCAGGCTGCCGCGCAGGCCGCCCAGGAAGCGATATTGATAGTTGGTGACGTCGACCGGGCGCGATCCCACATCGACATAGCTGAGCGCGGTGATCTGCACAGGCAGGCCGGTCTCCGGCACGTGCGCGGTGGAGAGGCCGGGCAGCCGGTTGGGCGAGCCGACCGGACCCAGCGGATTCCAATAGGCGTTGGCCGCGACTGTGATGGGAATATTGGCGAGCGATCCCGGCGCGCCGATGGTCGCGTGCGTGACGCCGCGATAGAAGCCCGCCTCGCCGAACAAGGTGAGATTGTCGGTTAGGTCATAATGGGCGTTGGCGAACAGGTTGATGCGGCGGACTGACGGCTGGGTCGTCAGATCTTTGAACGTACCTGGCGAATCGAAGCGCAGGTTGGAATCGACCGTCGCCATTTCCGTGACGCCATTGCCGTCATCGTAGCACATGCCCGGCGTGCGCGATGCGATGCGGCAACCGCTGTTGGTGTTGGGCTGGATGTGGAACTGGCTCGACGCATTGGTAAAGGCGGTGCCGTTGCTGGTGATGGAGCGGTTGAAGAAGCTGACGAGGCCGTTGGCGCTGGGCGTCGCGTTGAGCGCGCGGAACGTGCCCCATGGCGTCGATGTGCTGGTGCCGTTGAAAGCATTCACATTGGCGAAGGAGGTGCCGGCGACGAAAGGCCGGCGATCGGCGAAGGCGGTATAGTCCTGGTCGGCGAGATAGAGCTTCGACTTGCGGGCATATCCGGCGAACAGGGTGATGTTGCCGCGCCCTTCGGCGAAATTGGTGCCGACCAGGCCGTTCACCGCCAGTTCGCGCAGGTTCGTCCCCTCCGCGCCACCATATTGGATGTCGAACCGCGCGCCCTTGTAATCGGCATTGAGCACATTGTTGACGACGCCCGCGACCGCGTCCGACCCGTAGAGCGCCGCCGCGCCGTCGCGCAGCACTTCGACGCGAGCGATATTGCCGACGGGTATGGTATTGGAGTTGTAGCCGAAGGTCGGGACGCCGGAATCGATGACCCCGGTGATCGCCTGCGAGGTAGGATGGAGGACGGTGCGGCGGCCGTTGATGAGAAGCAGCGTGTTGCCCTGGCCCAAGCCGCGCAGCGAGACGGTCGATACGTCACCGCGCGCCGCATTGGCGTTGCCGCCGCCCAATACCTGTTCGTTGAAGGTGACCCCGCCCAATTGCGGGATGGAGCGGTAAAGGTCCGCGCCGGACACGGCGGCGACCGCTTCGATCTGTTGTTCGCCAACGACATTGACGGGCAGCGCGCCGGCCGTGTTGGCGCCCCTGATCTGCGATCCGATGACGACGATTTCGGCGGCCGGCGCTTCTTCAGGCTGCGGCGCTGCGTCGCTGGCGGTCTGTGCTGCGGCGCTGCCGATGGTGAGGGCGCTCATGCTGACCCCCGCGATGATCCGTAACTGTCCGGCTGTGAATTTGACCCTCATGCTGCTGTTCCCCTGTCCTGCGTGTGCGCCCCTGTTCAGGTCCACTCCAGCATCATGCGGGTCCATCGCGCCGGGCAGCCGGGCGATCGCGTCCGCAGCCCGCGCAAGGGGCGGGTGGCGCGATCGTCATTCTTGAAATCCGGGCAGTGCATCAGCGGACCCCCAAAATGGAGTGCCGGCATCGTCCCCTTCAGCGCGGGTTATCGCAGCCTGACAAGGCCCTTCAACGCGCATTGCCACCCCGCAGCGGCGAATGCTTTCGGTCGTAAGAACTGATAGCGGCGCAATTTCCGCCATTCAAATTTACAATTTTGTGAACTTTGTCGAAAACACCCATATGGATGGCGGACATCCGGCCGCCTTTCGTTGGGTGTACGGCAAATGCACCTGCGCCGCGTCTGCCGGCGCGCCTTTGGTGGCATACAGGGGACAGCTGACATGACCGATAAGCCCGAATTTGGCGTCTCGCGCCGTGACCTCGCCGCACTTGCCATGGCGGGCGTGGCCGCTGCTGGGTGGGAGGCAGGCGCGATCGGGCAAAGCGTGTCGCCGCCGAAGCCGGCGATCGAACCAACCAGATTGGTGAGCGCAGGCGAAACCTTGCGTCCCGAAATCGTCGGCAGCTTCGGTATCGTCGCGGCCGGACGCCATTACGCCGTCGCCGCCGGCACGCGGATGCTGATGGCGGGCGGCAATGCAACGGACGCCGGCGTTGCCGCCGTATTCGCCGCCGCCGTCACCGAAATCTCGCACTTCGGCTTCGGCGGCGAAGCGCCGACGATCATCTATGACGCCAAGGCGAAAAAGGTCTCTGTGGTGAACGGGCAGGGGACCGCGCCCGCGCTGGCGACGCCGGATCGGTTCGCGGCGGCGGGTGTTATTCCCGGCAACGGTCCTAATGGCGGCACCATTCCAGCGATGGTCGATGCGATGGCGCTGGCGTTGCAACTCAACGGCACGATGAGCCTGCATCAGGTGATGCAGCCCGCGATCGAACTCGCCGACGGCTTCGTGATGTATAACTTCCTCGCCGAAGTGTTCGCCAGCCAGCAAAAGGCGACGTCGAAGTGGGCGGACGCCTATGCCGCCTACTATCCCGGCGGACAGCCGCCGCGCACCGGCGAGATCTTCCGCCAGCCCAACCTTGCGCGCACGATGCGGATCATCGCCGATGCCGGCGCAGCCGCTTATGCCAAAAGCAACGACCGCAAGGCCGCGATCCAGGCGGGGCGCGACGCCTTCTACAAGGGGGACATCGCCCGGCGCATCGGCGCGGCGATGGAGCGTGACGGCGGCCTGATGCGCTACGAAGACCTGGCTGGTTACAAGGGCAAGATCGAAGCGCCCGCCAATACCCGCGTTTTCGGCTATGACATCTGCAAAGGTGGCTTCTGGAGCCAGGGGCCCGCGATGTTGATGGCGCTCAACATTGCCGAAGCGGCGGGCATTGCGTCGATGACGCCGGGATCGGCCGACTATCTCCATATCGTCGCGGAATCGATCAAGCTCGCCTTCGACGATCGCAATATGTATTTCGGCGATCCCGATTTCGCGACCGTGCCGATGAAGGGGCTGCTTTCGAAAAGCTACGCCGCCGCCCGCGCAAAACAGATCGGACCGCGCGCCTCGCTCGATCATCGTTACGGCGATCCCTGGGCCTTCGAGGGCAAATCACGCACCACACCTGTTTTTACACCGCATATGCTAAAAGCGCCGCCACGCCCGACGGCTGATACCACGGCGATCGAGGTAGTGGATCGCGACGGCAATCTATTCAGTTGCACGCCCAGTTCCGGCTGGATGCTGGGTGGTGCCTATATTCCCGGCGACACAGGCGTTCCGATGAGCAACCGCCTGACCGTATTCGATCTCGATCCGCAAAGCCCCAATGTGCTGGCGCCCGGCAAGCGACCGCGCACGACGCTTTCCCCGTCGATCGTGATGAAGGACGGCGCGCCCTTCCTCGCGATCGGAACGCCGGGCGGCGACAATCAGGACCAGCAGATCATGAATGTCCTGCTGCGCGTCCTAGCCTATGGCCAGCCGCTTCAGGCCGCGATCGAAGCGCCACGGATCAACTCCAACCATTTTCACGGTTCGTTCGCGATCAAGAAGGATGAGCCGGGCGTGCTGGAAATCGAGGATCGTGTGCCGCAGGAGATTCGTGTCGACCTCGCCGCGCGCGGGCACAAGCTCGATGTGCTCGGTCCGTTTGGCGTGTCCACCGGTATCGTCGCAGCGGGCGTCGTGCCGGGCAGCGGCACCTTGCGCGGAGGTGCGGACGTCCGGCGCGAACGATATGTATTCGGCTGGTGACGTTCATGCCATAACCGACGGCCTGACCCTTGTTCTTATGCTTTTGGGGACCAGGAATTGACCGCAAGTGTCTCACAAGGGTCGAGCGCGTAAAGCCGCTGCTCACATCGCTTTCTGTCTATAAATGGGCCTTAACCCTACCACGGCTCCACCATTTGTTTACGTTGACGGTACGGTCCGGCTTGTCAGCGGCTGCCAGACCACGGTAACGATTTCCAGCGGCGCGTGACGGGCACCGCCATTCAAGGCCGCTTCCCATGCAACGGATCAATCTCAAGGGCACCTACGCGGCGCCCGCAGTCGGTAAGGCGTTCGAGATCATCGAACTGCTTACCGACTATCCTGATGGCGCGCTGGTCAGCGAAATGGCTGCGCGGCTCGGCCGCACGGTGGGCGAACTGTTCCGCATTGTGGTCGTCATGGAACAGCTTGGCTATCTGCGCAAATCGGCCCGCACCGATCGCTACACCGTATCCTACAAACTGCTGGAAATGGCGTTTCGAGCGACCCCGGCGCAGGATTTGGTGCGGGCGGCATTGCCGGAGATGCAGGGCCTGGCGATCGCTGCCGGTCAGTCCTGCCACCTCGTCGTCGCCAATGGCGGGCATGGCCTGGTGGTGGCGGTCGAGCAGCAGCCCGAAACGCGTGGCTTTGCCCTGCGCGTGGGCGCACGGATCGACATCGTCCAAAGCTGTTCGGGGCAGGTGATGTTGGCATTCTCCACGGCGCAACGGGCCGAGCAGATTATCGCCGCCGCCGAGCAGGAGGGGCATGCGCCCATCGATCGCGCTTGGCTGTCAGGCCGCATCGCGCTGATCCGGGATCAGGGTTTCGACAGCCGGAAAAGTCCCATCACCCATGGCGTGACCGACATCAGCTTTCCCGTCTTTGGTTTCGACGGGCGGATTGCTGCGGCACTGACCATCCCCTTCCTAGAACTGATCGACGGATCGCAGAAGGTTGACCTGGCTGCCGCGCGCGACCTGTTGCGCGATGCGGTTCTGCGGATATCCGACGCGCTGGGCCATCAACCGGGCTAGGCGCGGGCAGCGCGCCGCGCGTAAAGCAGGATCACGACGAAGCATGCCGCCGGCAGCAGCATCGCCGGAGCGAGGCTTCCCGCCTCCTCGGCAACGAAGCCCATGATTGGCGGGAAGATCGCGCCGCCGATGATCGCCATGATGATGCAGGACGATCCCAGCGGCCGCGCCGAACCCAGTCCGTCGACTCCCAACGCGAAGATGGTGGGGAACATGATGGACATGAAGAAGCTGACGAGGATGAGCGCGCTCAGCCCCACCCAGCCCGGCGCCAGCGCGGCCATCGTGCAGAGCAGGATGTTCGCGGCAGCATAAATGCCCAGCAGCGCGGCGGGGCGCATCCGGCCCATGATCGCCGTGCCGGTGAAGCGGCCGATCATGAACAGCACCAGGCTGCCTGACAGGAGGAAGGCGGCGTGGCGCTCGGAAATCCAGGGCGTCCCATCCTTCACGAAATCGATGAAATAGCTCCAGATTCCGACCTGCGCGCCGACATAGAAGAACTGCGCGATTACCGCGCCGGTGAGCGCACGATGCCGGATGACCTGGCGGGATTGTACGCCAAGCGGCGCATCGGCAGCCTCGCGGGTATCGGGCATCCGTGCAAGCGCTACAGCGATCGCGACAGCCGTGGCGGCCAGGGCCAGCAGCAGATAGGGCAGTTGCACCGTCGTCGCCTCGCTCGCGCGGTAGGCGGCGCGTTCGGCCGCGCTCATCGCGCCCAGGGTCGCGTGTGAATGTTCGACGCCAGAGAAGATGAGCAGACCGCCGATGACCGGGGCGATGCAGGCACCCAGGCCGTTGAACGCCTGGGCCAGGTTGAGGCGCTGGACGGCCGTGTCCTCGTCGCCGAAGAAGCCGACATAGGCATTGGCGGTGGTTTCCAGGAAGGCCGCGCCCGCGGCGATCACGAATAGCGCGAACAGGAACATGCCAAAGCTCAGCATCAGCGATGCCGGGTAGAAGAGCAGGGCGCCAAGGGCGTAGAGGCCAAGTCCCACCAGCACGCCCGCCCGGTAACCAAGCCGCCGCATCAGCAGCCCGGCAGGCAACGCGACGACGAAATAGCCGATATAGAATACGAACTGGATGAAGCCTGCCTGCGCACGGTTGAGGCCGAGCGACTTCTGGAACTGGCGTATTAATATATCGTTGAAATTATTGGCGAGCGCCCAAAGGAAGAACAGGCTGACGATCAGGGCGAAGCCCCAGCGATAGGCGCGCAGGATGAACCCGCGCTTTGCTACGCCGCCGCCCGTCGCTAAGCTTGCTTCCATTGTCACGGCGTTCCTCTCCATTTTCTTTCAACGCGCTGCTTCAGGTAGAAGTGGCAAATGGCGCCTCGTCCAGCAGCCCGTCCGCCCGCGTCGCCTCCCAGAAGGCGGGCGGGATCGGAAACCGGGCCAACGCGACCGATTCCTTGATGCGCCGCGCACTGCCGGTGCCGACCACCGCCATCGTCACCGCCGGATGCGTGCGGACGAATTGCAACGCCGCCGCCGGCAGCGGTACGCCATGACGCGCGCAACAGGCTTCGATAGCGGTGACCTTTCGCACGATGCTATCGGGCGCGGGTTCATAATCATAATGGAGCGCATCGCCTCCGGTCGTGCCGGTCGCCAGGATGCCGGAGTTGTAGACCCCGGCTGCGACTACGCCCACGCCTCGCCGACGGCACTCCTCGAAAAACACGGCGCCTCGCGGATTGAGCAACGTGTAGCGCCCCGCGATCATCAACAGGTCCAGATCGGCATGGGCCAGGCTTTCCGCGCAAATTGCCGTCTCGTTGACGCCAAGGCCGATTGCCGAAACCACGCCTTGGTCCCGCAATGCATGCATCGCCCGGAAACCGCCCGATAGTGCCTGGCCGAAATAATGGACATGATCGCTGCCGTGCGTCACCCGGCCAAGATCGTGCATGTAGAGGATGTCGATGCGACCGAGGCCCAGGCGATGCAGGCTCGCGTCCACCGATCGCATCACGCCATCATAGCTGTAATCGTACACGGGATTGAACGGCATCGGTGAATGGAAGCCGAACCGCTCTTCTTCAGCTTCGCCGGGGATGAGCAGCCGCCCAACCTTGGTCGAGAGGATATACTCGTCGCGCGGTCGATCGCGTAGCGCGTCCCCCAGCCGCCGTTCGCTGAGGCCAAACCCGTAGAAGGGCGCGGTGTCGAAATAGCGCACCCCCTCGTTCCAGGCGGCATCCACCGTCGCGCGCGCGTCGGCATCGCCGATGCGGCGGTACAGGTTGCCAAGCGTCGACGCGCCGAAGCCTATGGTGCCGCTGGCGGCCAGACGATCTAGGAAGGCAGCGCGGGTGGACGTCATGCGATCCTCCTAAAAGCGGGCGATCGCCTTCAATACATGATCCGCCTCTGCGATCAGCTCCGGGATGCGCATGGGCATCTCTTCGGCCGACAGGCTGTGGGTGTGGAGCGCATCGGTCGGGATACTGCCGTCCAGCATCGCCTGCTTGACCCGACCGAAATCGGCCGAAAGCGCGTTGCGGCTGGCAATCAGGGTCGTTTCGCGCTTGTGGAATTCGGGATCGGGGAAAACCAGATCGCCGGGCGCGACGCCGACCAGCACCAGCGCGCCGCCATGAGCCACATAGTTGAGGCTCTGCGCCATCGCTTCCAGCGAACCGGTGGCGTCGAACACCATGTCGAACATCTCTCCATCGGTTCGGGCGGCGAGATCGTCGGCCAAGCCTGGACCGGCCGCGACGATGTCGCTGAAGTCCAGCCGGTCGCGGGCATAGGCCAGCCGCGATGCGCGGGTATCGGCCAGGATCACGGACGCGCCGTTCAGCCGCGCGAACAGCCCTGCCGCGATGCCGATCGGTCCCGCGCCGACGACCAGCGCCCGGTCGTCCGCGCCAACCCGCGACCGGGCAACCGCATGAGCGCCGATCGCCAGAAATTCCAACATCGCCGCCTGGTCGATGCTGAGCCCGGTGGCGTCGATCACCGCGCGTTCGGGCATCGCGATCAGCTCAGTCATGCCGCCATCGACATGAACCCCCAGCACGCTGATGTTCATGCAGGCGTTGGGCTTGCCGCGGCGGCACGCGATGCAGTGGTCACACGCAAGATAGGGGTTGATCGCCACTGTTTGACCGGGACGGAAAGCAGAGTCCGGGCCGGCCTCCACGACTTCACCGCCCAGCTCATGCCCCATGACGCGCGGATAGGTGAGGAAGGGATGGCGGCCCGCGAAGATATGATAATCGGTGCCACACAACCCCACACGCCGGATGCGGACCAGCACCTGGCCTATCTGCGCTGTCGGCTCGGGTCGTTCCTCCATCGCGATGCTGTAGGGTTCGCGACAGATGATCGCTTTCATCACGCACTCCTGAGACGGGCGATATGTCAGCCAAGGCCTAGACGATCATTCCCATATATGCAAGTTAAGCATCGCATATGAGAATAGATGCTCACCATCATCTTTGGCGTTATGATGCTGCCGCATTCGGCTGGATCGATCCGGCATCCGTGATCGCCCACGATTTTGGGACGACCGATCTGTGCGCAGGTCTGGATGCTGCCGGGATCGACGGCGCGATTGCCGTGCAGGCCCGGCAATGCGCTGGTGAGACGGATTTTCTGCTGGAGGCCGCTGCGCGATGTGATCATATCGTCGGGGTGGTGGGCTGGATCGACTTGCGCGCTCCCGACATCGACACGCTGCTCGATGCTCGGACGAACCCGCTGATCGTCGGCTACCGGCATGTGGTGCAGGATGAGGCCGATCCCGATTTCCTGCTGGGGGACGCGTTCGTTCACGGGGTTAGAGCCTCGGTCCGGCGCGGCCTGACCTACGATCTGCTCGTCAATCATGCGCAACTCGCGATCGTCCCCGCCTTCCTCGACAGGGTTGGGTCGGGCCGGTTCGTGTTGGACCATGGGGCCAAGCCTGACATCGCCAATCGCGGCTGGCAGCCATGGGCCGATGATCTCGCGGCTGTCGCGCGCCTGCCGGACGTCTGGTGCAAGGTGTCGGGACTGGTGACGGAGGCCGATCATCGGCATTGGCGGCCGCAAGATATGGAGCGCTATCTCGATCACATCTTCGCTGCGTTCGGTCCGGAGCGGTTGATCTGGGGGTCGGACTGGCCCGTCTGTCTGCTCGCCGCCCCCTATCGCGCCGTGCACGACCTGATTGCCGATTATGTCGCGCGCCGCTGTCCGGATGCCGAAGCAGCCATCTTCGGCGGCAATGCCGCGCGGGCCTATATGCTGGCGACGCGACAGCCATGATCGTGCAATTCGGCGCCAGCCGTTTTCTCCAGGCCCATATCGACCTCTTCGCCTGGGAAGCCGCGCAAGCCGGACAGGATGTGCCGGACATAACCATCGTCCAGTTCAGCGGTGACGCCAGCCGGGCAGGGCGTTATGGAGACGGAAGATAATGGTTCGGGCGTTACGCATATCGGACGCGGACGATGTCGCGATCCTTATCGACGATGCGGCACCCGGCGATGATGTGCTGGGCATTGCGGCGCGCGACGCAATACCGAGCGGGCACAAGATGGCGCTGGGGCCGATTTCGGCCGGCGAGATGGTCCGCAAATATGGGCAGCTCATCGGCGTCGCCACCCGTGAAATTGCGGCGGGGGAGCATGTCCATTCCCATAACCTGGAGGTGGGCGATTATCAGGCGGGTGCAGGCGTGCCGGCTCCGACTTCCCGGATCGCCGCCGCCCGTCACTCCGCTGCAACCTTCGAAGGCTATCTGCGCGCCGATGGCTCGGTGGGCACACGCAATGCCATCGGCATCATTGCCAGCGTCAATTGTTCCGCCACGGTCGTGCGCCGCATCGCTCGTCATTTCGAGGATCGATTGCCGGCCGGCATCAATGCCGTCGCCCCCTTCACCCATGGCAGCGGGTGCGGCATGTCCAAGTCGGGGGACGGTTTCGACACGCTGGAACGCACGCTGGCAGGCTATGCGCGGCATCCCAATTTCGGGGGCGTGCTGCTGATCGGACTGGGCTGCGAAGTGGCGCAGATCGACGAGATGATGGCGCGGCAGGGCCTGACCGCCGGGCCGCGCCTGCGCACGCTGACGATCCAGAACGCGGGCGGCACGGCGCAGGCAATCGAACAGGGTAGCGCCATCGTCGCCGAACTGATCGAGGAAGCGGCGGGGGATCGCCGCACGACGCGGCCGGCGGCGGACCTGGTGCTGGGTCTTCAATGCGGCGGCTCCGATGGCTGGTCGGGAGTGACAGCCAATCCCGCGCTCGGCGCGGCGACGGACCTGCTGGTCGCGGCGAGCGGGACCGCTCTCCTGTCCGAAACGCCGGAAATCTATGGCGCGGAACATTTGTTGATCGCCCGTGCGACCGACCCCGCAGTGGCGCGCGCATTGCACGCGCGGATTGCCTGGTGGGAGGAGTATGCCGCGCGCAACGGTGCCAGCCTCGACAATAATCCGTCGCCGGGCAACAAGGCCGGGGGGCTCACCACCATATTCGAAAAGTCGCTGGGCGCGATTGCCAAGGCCGGCTCCGCGCCGCTGGCCGACGTCCTGCTCTATGCCGAGCAAAGGCGGGTCAACGGCCTCAACTTCATGGATTCGCCCGGCTATGATCCCTGTTCGGCAACGGGCCAGATCGCGTCCGGCGCCAATCTTCTGGCCTTCACCACCGGGCGCGGATCGGTGTTCGGCGCGCAGCCTACGCCGTGCCTGAAGCTGGCGTCCAACGCGCCGCTGGCGCGGGCGATGGCGGACGATATCGACATCGACTGTTCGCCGGTTCTGGATGGCCTTTCGGTGGCTGAAGCGGGGGAGATGATCTTCGACCGGCTGCTGGCAACCGCATCGGGGGAACCGACGAAATCGGAGGCGCTGGGCCTGGGCGATTTCGAGTTCGTCCCCTGGCAACTCGGCGCCTGGATGTAGAAGACCACAAGGCGATCGGAGGAGAGCGTGTGAAGGGATCGACAAGCGGACCGGCGTGGACGCTTTCGCGGCGCTCATTGTTGCTGTCAGGTGGCGCGGCGGTGGTGGTCGCCTCGCCTCGGCTGGCCGCGCGGACGGTGGTGCATGACCTGACCGTCCGATCCGGCGACCTTGCCATCATGGTGGACGCGCTGAGCGACCGCGCGTTTCGCGTTAGGGCGACGCCCCGCCCGGGCGACACGGTCCCGGCGAGCGAGATGCTGGCACCCACGACCGCAAGGCCCTTGGTGCGAAAGAGCCATGTCGGCGGCAAGACGCGCCTGACTGTGGCGCATGCGCGCTGCGAGTGGGATCCCACGACCGCCACATTGTCCTTCTACGATGGAACAGGGCGGCTACTTCTTGCCGAAAGTCCGGGCTCGCGGCGCGTAACGCAAAGTAACGTGCGCCGCACGCCGAAGCTCGCTGCGACCCAGGGCTTCGCCAGCCCGCCCGACGAACGGCTCTATGGCACCGGCTGCTTTCAGGACGGCCATCTCGACATTCGCGGCCTGCCGCGCCGGCTGACGCAGGTGAACACGCAGATCAGCCAGCCCTTCATCCTGTCGAGCAAGGGCTATGGCTTGCTGTGGCACAATCCGGGCATGGCTGAAATCAACCGTCCCAACCGGGTGATCCCTTTGGAGCGAATGGCGGTTGCCGGCGCGGCCAATGCCGCCGACGTCACGACCAGCACCGGCAATGCGCGGGTGGAGCGACGGGACGCGGAGTTCACCGGCCGCTTTTCGGTCGATCGGGGCGGCCCATATGCCTTCTTCCTCGACCTCGGCCGCAAGATGTCCTCGCGTCACTATGTCGAGATAGACGGCGTGCCTACGACCGACCTCGCCAACCTGTGGCTGCCCCCGACCGCCAGCTTCCTGCACGACCTGACGGCGGGCGACCATCGCGTGCTGATCCGCGCCGGTGACGAGGACGCGCCCACGCTCGCCTTCGCCCCGGTCGAGGACCGCACGACATGGACTTCGCCGGTCTCGGACGGCATTGACTATATCGTCATTGCCGGTCCTGCGGCGGAAGAGGTGATGGCGGGATATCATGCTCTGCTGGGGCCGCAGCCGATGCTGCCGCTCTGGGCGCTCGGCTACATCCATTGCCGCGAGCGTTTCCATTCGTCGGAGGAAATCCTTGCCACCGCGCGCGAGTTCCGGCGGCGTAAGCTGCCCTGCGACATGATGGTGCAGGACTGGCAATATTGGGGCAGATATGGCTGGAACGCCATGCGCTTCGATGAGGCCAACTATCCCGATCCCGCCGGGCTGGTGCACGACCTGCACGCGATGAACATGGGCCTGATGCTGTCGGTCTGGTCGAAGGTCGGCAAAGACACCGAACTGGGCAAGCAGGTCGCCGCCCGCGACTTCTACATTCCGGGCACCGAATGGATCGATTTCTTCAACCCCGCCGCCGCGCGCTTTTATGCCGATAACCAGACGCAGCGGCTGGGGCGGCTTGGCATCGATGCCTGGTGGCAGGACGCGACCGAACCGGAGAATGACGATCTGGCCGGCCGCACCATTTACGCGGCGGCGGGGCAAACCCAACCGGGCGAGATGCGCCGCAACGTTTATCCGCTTCAGGTCAGCCGCACGGTCTATGAAGCGCAGCGGGCAGCCTTCCCCGACAAGCGGGTGATGATCCTCACGCGGTCCGCCGCGCCCGGGCAACAGCGCTATGGCGCGGCGACTTGGTCGGGCGACATCGGCAATGACTGGGAAACGCTGAAGCGCCAGATCCCGGCGGGCTTGAACATGGCGGCAGCAGGCCAACCCTGGTGGACGGTCGATGCTGGCGGTTTCTTCCGCCCAGGCAAGGGGCAGTATGACGATCCCGCCTATCGCGAACGCTTCCTGCGCTGGTTCCAGTTCGCCTGCTTCCTGCCAATGACCCGCGTCCACGGCTATATGACCGACACGGAATTCTGGCGCTATGGCGGCGAGGTAGAGCGGGTCGCGCGCCAGTTTCTGGAACTGCGCTACCGCCTGCTGCCCTACAGCTATGCGCTGGCGGCCGATGCCTCCGCGCGCGGTATGCCGCTGATCCGCCCGCTCGTCTTCGACTTCCCTGACGATCCTGCCGCTCTTGATGAGGCGCACAGCTACATGTTCGGGCCGGCGCTGCACGTCGCGCCAGTGCTGGCGGCCGACGCCCGGCATTGGGACGTCTATCTGCCCCGTTCCGATGGCGGCTGGTATGACTTTTGGACGGGGGCACGCCGCGAGGGCGGGCGGGTCCATCGCGTAGATGCGCCCATCGATCGCATCCCACTGCATGTCCGGGCGGGCAGCATCCTGCCGTTGGGAGCGGTGGGGCAGTCAACCGCAGGGCTGCTGGGCGGCGATCTCGATCTGCTGGTCTGGCCGGGACGCGACGGATCGGCCACCCTTTACGAGGATGACGGGACATCCTATCGCTATGAGCAGGGCGCGTCAGCGCGCATTCCCCTCATCTGGAATGATGCTGCACAACGGCTGACAATCGCCGAGCGCAAAGGCAGCTTTCCCGGCATGAGCACGCAAAGGAAAATCGTGGTCCACGCAAAGGTCGCCGAGGCCGGCGCGTTGAACCAACGGGACGGACGAATCCTAGAATATCGAGGGCTGGCGTTGAGCGTCTCTGCAAAATAGAGGGTTCGTGCAAAATCGCGAAGGGTGGCGAAATGTCCGCCGTCGGATTTTCTAACGGATGGGTGACGGAGCCTTCCGCTCCGGGACGCCAGGCACTTCGATGCCTAGAGTCACTGTCCGCGCTGACAGGCGAACTGGGGGCGCGCGAAGAACTGCCAGAGTAGGGCCCATTGCAGGCGCCAGCCATCCGCTCTCAGGGTGGAAAGCGTTCCCGCCTTAGCATTTACTGTCATCTGGAAGGTCGCTCGCGCCCTGCCGCAAGCGAAACGGCCACAATAGGCCCGGTCGGCCCTCTGGCGCTCCATCTGCGGCAACGACGTCGAGCAACATGGACCCGAGCGCCTCTCCCAGGCCGTGAAGGTCCACAGAAAAACAGGTCAGTGGCGGATCGAGAGCCATACAGGATGGGGTATTGCGCGATCCGATGACAGCGACATCCGTCCCTGGCTGGAGACCGCGACCACGAAGCGCGGCGTAAACGCCGATAGGGCCATTCTCGCTCATGACGAAGATGGCGGAAGGTGGGTCGTTCAAGTCTAGAAAGCCGTTCGTCGCGGCGGCACAGGCGGTAGGGCCGATATCCCCGACATAGATGAGACGATCGTCGCACGGCACCCCTGCATCCTCAAGAGCCTCGCGATAGGTGCCGATAACGATGCTGCTGAAATTGACGTCGAGGCCAGGGGTGATCAGAGCGATGCGACGGTGCCCCTGACCGAGCAGGCGGCTGACCGCGGTACTGATCAGCTGTTGAAAATCAAGATCGAGCCAAGGATAGCCGCTGGGGTTGCCAGTGCGGCCGAAGGCGACGAAAGGAAGCTGGCGAGCCGAGAGAAGCTCCACTCGTTCGTCATGTCGCTTGATTTCGGCAAGTAGCCAGGCGTCGGCGATACCCCGTCCAAGGCTGCGCCGCAGATGCTCCAGTTCGTCCTGATCGTGGCGGACCGGCAGGACGATCAGTTCATAGCCGGCTTGTTCGAGATGACGTTGAAGCCCACCCATCAGCGATAGGAAAAAGGGGTCGCCATAAGCGCCGCTCTCAGCGGTAACGGGCAGGATGAAGGCGACGGCCCCGGTCCTCCCTCGTCGCAGCGACCGACCTGACTGGTTTGGAGTGTAGCCAAGCCGCGCCGCCGCCTCGATCACCCGGCGACGGGTCGCGTCGCTCACATCGGACGCGTCGTTAAGCGCGCGCGACACTGTGCCGATGGACAGGTTCAGGTGCTGAGCGAGGCCGCGGATATTCATGGGTTTCGATCTGGCAAGATGAGCGGCGCAAAATGCAAGCGCAAAAAGCGGATTGATCTCGCAAGCATCATCCGTAAACGTTTACGGAACACCGGCGAGCAGCGGGTGCGAGCGACGACGGCCGGGAGATGGCATGCGGGTCAAATATCGAAATAGGCTGAGGGCGGCGTTGTCGCTCATCGGATTGGTCATTGCTCCCGCGCTAGCGCTTGATAGCGCACATGCTGCGCCCTCTGATTCCACGGGCCTGGATGCACGGGGTCACCTTCAAAACGTGCTGCCGGGCCCGGCGAATGGCTTCGCCTTCACGCGCCTGGCCCAGGGGGTTCAAATCCGTGTCGGAGCGGTCACGAAGAACCTGATCTTCTACGGTCCGGAAGCGCTTCGCGTGAACGCAACTCTCGGCGAGAACTACTGGACCGCGCCCAGCCTGGCCGTCATCGCCAAACCGCAGTCAGTCGTCTTCACCATTTCGGAGACCGCGGACACGCTGACGATCAGGAGCGCGAAGCTGCGCGTCGAGGTTAGCAAGGCGAACGGCGCCCTGCGCTTCTACGACGCCACTGGGAAGCTCTATACTGAGGAAAATGCCGCAGCGCCCCAGACGCTGAAGAAGATGATGATATCCGGCGCGCCCACGCTGGAGGCCAGCAACAGCTTCACCCTCCGACCGGACGAGGCAATCTACGGTCTGGGCTTCAACGGCACCGATACGACCAATCGCCGGGGCAAGGACCTGCTGCTCGTCCAGACCAATGTCGGCATCATCATTCCGGTGCTTATGTCCTCGCGCCGCTATGGTGTGCTTTGGGACAGCTATGCGCAGATGCGGTTCAAGGATGACGCCGATGGGGCGTCGATGTGGGCGGAAAGCGCGCCCGGCGGCGTGGACTATTATTTCATGGCGGGCGAGACGCCCGACGCGGTTGTCGGGGCCTATCGCGCCCTGACCGGCCAAGCCCCGATGTACCCCAAGCAGGCGTTCGGCCTGTTCATGAGCAAGGAGCGGTACAAGACCCAAGCACAGTTGCTCGATGTCGCTCGCAGTTTCCGCAAGGACGGCTTCCCGCTCGATTATATCGTCCAGGACTGGCAATATTGGGGTTCGGACAAGGACGGCAGCTGGAGCGGGATGACCTGGGATCTCACGCGCTATCCCGATCCCGCCGGTATGGCGCGCGACGTGCACGATTTGCACATGAAGCTGATGGTGTCGATCTGGCCCTCCATCGGCAACGATACGGTGCTGGCGAAGGAACTGGATAGCCACGGTCTGCGGTTCGAGCCGCTGCATTGGATATCCAAGCACGCGCGCGTCTATGACGCCTACAGCCCACTGGGCCGGCAAATCTATTTCAGGCACATCAAGTCGGGGCTGCTCGACAAGGGCGTCGATGCGCTGTGGATGGACGGCACCGAGATCGAAGTGTCGAGCGCGATGTGGAATGCGCAGGACAATATCCGCGACACAAAGGCACTGGGCAAAAACGCGCTCGGCGATTTCACCCGCTACCTCAATCCCTATTCTCTGCTGACGACGCAGGGCACCTATGAAGGGCAGCGGGCGACCAGCGACAGGCGCGTGTTCACGCTCACCCGGTCGGGATGGGCGGGCGCGCAACGCACGGCGGCGGCTTCGTGGAGCGGGGACATCTATTCGAGCTGGAAGACGCTGAAGCAGCAGGTGGCGGACGGCGTCAACGTGACCGTGACGGGCAATCCCTACTGGACGCAGGATACGGGCGGCTTCTTCGTTGCGGACTTTCCGGGTGGTGAGAAGAACCCCGCCTGGCGCGAACTTTACGCGCGATGGCTGCAGTTTTCGGCGTTCAACCCGATCATGCGCATCCACGGCACCAACGTCGAGCGCGAGCCTTATCTGTTCAAGGCGACAGACCCGGCCGTCTATGCCTCGCTCCTTAAGTCGACGCAGCTGCGCTACCGGCTGCTCCCCTATATCTACAGCCTGAGCGCGAAGGTGACGTCGGACAGCTATACGCTGATGCGTCCGCTGATGATGGATTTCCCGGACGATCGCACGACCGCCAGGATCGACGACAGTTTCATGTTTGGCCCCGCGATCCTGGTCCATCCGGTAACCCGCGCGATGTACAACATCCTGCCGCCGCCCGCCGTGACGATCCCAGCGGAATTTCTGCGCACACCCGACGGCCAGCCGGGGCTTGCGGGCCAGTATTTCGAGGGCGAGAATTTCCAGACGCCCAAGAGCCGCTTCGTCGATCTGAAGGTCGATCACACTTGGCCCGATCCGCCGCTGGCGGAAATTCCCGTAGGGCTTGCCAACCTCCAGCATTTCTCGGCAAAATGGGACGGAACGATCGTCGCGCCCGAGGATGGCGAATATGAGATCGGGCTGGAGGGCAATGACGGCTTTCGGCTGACGCTGGATGGCAAGAAAGTCGTTGAGGACTGGGCAGCTGGTTCCGCGCGCTACAAGGGCGCCCTTGTCTCGCTGCGCAAGGGACAGGCGGTCAAGGTCGGGATTGACTATTACCAGATAGATGGCAACCGCGTGCTCCGCCTTGCCTGGCGTCGTCCCAGCGAGCGGCAGGCGATTACCGGACCCAAACCGGCGCTTGACGAGAGCATCGAAACCTACTTGCCTGAAGGCGGGAGATGGTACGACTTCTGGACAAATGAGCGCTATGATGGCGGTCGACGCGTGACACGGCAGGCGCCACTCGATCTGATCCCGCTCTATGTGCGGGCGGGATCGATCGTGCCGATGGGACCCAATGTGCAATATGCAACGCAGAACCCGGGCGCGGCCTATGAGGTTCGTATCTATCCCGGCGCGGACGGGCGCTTCACCCTCTATGAGGACGACAACGAAACCTACGCCTACGAGAAGGGCGCACGCGCCACCTATGATCTGGTCTGGAATGATGCGGCGAAGACGTTGACCGTGGGTGCGTGTCGGGGAAGCTTCCCCGGAATGACGCCGCGCCGCGACCTCAGGCTCGTGCTGATGAACAGCGTGGGACAAGGCGGCATGGACATGCTGCCGGCGAGCAAGATGATCACCTATACCGGCAAAGCCATGAAGGTGCAGTTCTGATGAAACAGTCGCTTCTACCGTTGCGGGCGGGCCTTGCGGTGCTTTCCGGCATCGCCGTGACGCTGCCGGTCAGCGCCCAGCTTGGCCCGCCGATCATTCAGACCCGCTTCACCGCCGATCCAGCCTCCCTGGTGCATGATGGCGTCGCCTATCTGTACACCAGCCATGACGAGGATGATGCCACCGGTTTCAAGATGCGAGACTGGCTGCTCTAAAGTTCGACCGACATGGTCAACTGGACCGATCGCGGAACGATCGCCTCGCTCAAGACCTTCCCATGGGCGGAGCAGACAAACGACGCCTGGGCGCCACAGGTGGTCGAGCGTGGCGGGAAATTCTAGCTCTATGCATTGCTGGAGTTGGGCCGGAAGGCCCTCAAGAGGTTTAGCATATAGCCCCCAAACGCAAAAAATGCGGTTCTCAATCTGTTGGTTTCGAGCAGCTCTTGGGCAAGGGGGGACTGGCGGTCGAGTTCAACGAACCTTTTTGGGATGCTTGAAAAAAGCTTCGGTTCGGATGCCGGTCAGGAACCCCCGAACGGGCAGAAAATCCGCCTAATATTATTTGGCTCCCCGAGTAGGATTCGAACCTACGGCCATTCGATTAACAGTCGAATGCTCTACCGCTGAGCTATCGGGGAGCAGCCCCGCTTCCGCTGGGCAGGCCGCGCCTATAGCAGCGGGTTTCCGAAGATGGCAAGCGGCAATTCACGGAAAAAATTACGCGATGAACTGCTCGGCGGCGATGCGGTCGTCGAGCGTGTGTTCAGGGTCGAAAAGCAGCGTCAGAGCGGTTGCGCGGTCGATGCCGACCGCGACCTGCGCCACGTCGCGCACTTCGCGCTGGTCGGCAACGGCGCTGACCGGGCGCTTGACCGGATCGAGCACGGTGAAGCGGATGGCGGTGTTTTCCGGCAGGATCGCGCCGCGCCAGCGGCGGGGGCGGAACGGGCTGATCGGCGTCAGCGCGACCAGCGCCGATCCCAGCGGCAGGATCGGGCCGTGTGCCGACAGATTATAGGCGGTCGATCCCGCCGGGGTTGCCACCAGCACCCCGTCGCATACCAGTTCGGGCAGGACGACGCGGCCGTTCACCTCGACTTCCAGCTTGGCGGTCTGTCGCGTTTCGCGCAGCAGCGACACTTCGTTGATCGCGGGGATCGAAAATTGCTCGCCATCGACGGTGTCGACGGTCATGCGCAGCGGATTGACCTTGAAGCTCTTGGCGCTTTCCAGCCGCTGGTCGAGCCGTTCAAGCCGCCATTCGTTCATCAGAAAGCCGACCGTGCCAAGGTTCATGCCGAACACTGGCAGGATGCGGCGCCGCTCCAGCATGGCGTGCAGCGTCTGGAGCATGAAGCCATCGCCGCCCAGCGCGACGATCATGTCGGCCTGGTCGGGCGGCACGAAGTCGTAGGTGGCGCGCAGCCTTTCCTCTGCCGCGCGCGCGGCCTGGGTCGGGGACGCGACGAGCGCGCGCCGCGGTTCGCTGCTCATCCGCCGGTGACGCTCATATGGCGCCGGGTGGCGGCGGCTTCGCCCGCGCCGATGCGGAAATCATGGGCGGCGGGCTTCAGGCGCAGGGCGCGGTCGATCAGCGGCTCGACGGCGGAAAGGCCGCCGGACCGTAGCGCCGCCTTGAAATCGACATGGTCCTCATGGCCCAGGCACATGAAGATCTTGCCCTCGCAGGTCATGCGGATGCGGTTGCAGTCGGCGCAGAAATTGCGGGTGAGGGGGGTGATGAGTCCGAGCTTCACGCCCATACCCTCGACCGCATGATAGCGCGCCGGGCCGCCGGTGCGGTGGGGGATGGGGCGGAGCGCATGATGCCGGCCGATCGTGTCGGCGACTTCGGTAAGTGGCAGATAATGGTCGGTGCGGTCCTCGCCTGTTTCGCCGAGCGGCATGGTCTCGATCAGCGTCAGGTCGAAGTCCTGCGCGTCGCACCAGCGCAGCATGTCGAGGATTTCGTCGTCGTTGATCCCGCGCAGCGCGACCATGTTGATCTTGATCGCAAGCCCTGCCGCCTTCGCCGCGTCCAGGCCCGCTATCACCTGATCGACGCGGCCACCGCGCGTCACATGGGCGAAGCGGTCAGGATCGCGACTGTCAAGGCTGACATTGATCCGTCGCACGCCGGCCTCCGCCAGCATGTCGGCATGGTCGGTCAGGCGCGTGCCGTTGGTGGTGAGCGTAAGCTCTTCGAGCCCATGGCCGATATGCCGGCCGATGCGGCGCACCAGGTCGCCGATATCGCGCCGCACCAGCGGCTCGCCGCCGGTCAGGCGGATGCGGGTGATGCCGCGCGCCACGAACAGGTCGGCAAGGAGCGCGATCTCCTCCAGCGTTAGCACCTGATTTTTCGGCAGGAACTGCATTTGTTCCGCCATGCAGTATCGGCAGCGCAGATCGCACCGGTCGGTCACCGAAATCCGCAGGTAGCTGATCCGGCGGCCAAGGCCGTCGGTCATCTGCTTGCGCGGGGGATCGGCCGGAACCATGGCGTTTAGCTAGGCGATGGACAGGGTCGGCGCAAGCGCCCCGGTTGCGGCGCATGCAAGAGGTCGGTAACGGCTTGCTGCTAAGGCAGCGGGATGCGCGCGGCCGGGGACGAGAATTTGGGAAGCGGAGACCAGAGCGCGGACAGCCAGCGCAGCCTGTTCATCCTGTCGCCGGGTGACCGCGACGGGCTGAGCCAGGCCGCGCAACGCGTCGGCTGGCGCGCGATCGGCGCTCGGCGCGCAAGGGATGCGGCGCAGCGCTTCCTGCACAGCGAGGCGCAGGTGGCGCTGGTCGATCTGCGCGGCAGCGGCGACGCCAAGCGCTGGCTGGAACTGCTGGTGCCGGCGATGGAGGCGGGCGGGGGCGCGCTGCTCGTGCTGGTGGACGCGGCGGCCGAGGATCGGGTGCCGGCGCTGCTGGCGGCGGGCGCGACGCATTATCTGATCGCGCCGGTGACGGACGGGGCGCTGCGCGCGGCGCTCGCTTCGGCGCACCGGCTGGTCGAGCGGCTGGGCGGCGGAGTGCAGCAAAGCCAGCGGGCGCAGCGCATCCGGCGCGGCGACGCGCTTTACTGGACGTTGCCGCGCGGGCAAGGGCGGTTGCGGCTGAGCGACGGGCTGGCGCGCCATCTGGGGCTGGAGCAGCCGATCGTCGCGGTGTCGGCCATGCTGCGCGCCTTGCCCCGCACGGAACGCCGCAACGTGCTGACGGCGCTTAAGGCGATGCGGCGGACGGGGCGGGCTGCCGCGCTCGCCCACGCGCTTCCCGATCGGCCGGACCAGCGGCTGGTCCATCATCTGCGACTGGAAGAAAGCGGGATCGCCGCCGACGTCGAATGGCTGTCCGACGCGCAGGAGCGGGACGGGGCGAGCCGCGACTATCTGACCGGGCTGCAATCGCGGCATGCGGCGCTGGAATGGCTCGACCGGCGCCAGGGCCTCGCTACGACGATCCTGCTGCTGTCGATCAGCCAGTTCGACCGGATGAATGCCGCCTATGGCCAGGTGGTGGGCGACGCGCTGCTGGGGCGGATTGCGCGGCGGATCGAGCGAATGGTCGACGATGTTGCGCCGGGCGCGACGGTCGCGCGGATCGCGGGGACGGAATTTCTCGTCGGGCTGACCGGCGAAGCGGCGGGCAGCGACCGTGCGACCTTCCTCGCGCGTCAGCTGATCGGCGCGATCGGACGGCCGTTCAGCGCGGGCGATCATCTGATTCGGCTCACCACCCGCTGCGGCATCGCGCAGGCGCGGTCGGAGGATGATGCGACCCAGTTGCTGCGACGGGCCGGGACGGCGCTTGCCGATGCGCGGCAGGCGGACGGGGAGGGCATCCGCATCCTGTCGGCCGATCGGCACAGCCGGCAGGTGGACGCCGATCGGCTGGAAACCGACCTGCGCCTCGCGCTCGACCGGGGTGAGATCGGCATCGTGTTCCAGCCTCAATATCCGGTCGATACGGATAAAATCAGCGGCGTGGAGGCGCTCGCGCGCTGGAATCACCCGCATTACGGGCCGCTGGGCGCTGGCATATTGTTCGCCACGGCCGAGCGGTCCGACTATATGCTGCCGCTGTCGGCGCATATCCAGGCCGAGGCGCTGCGGCAGGCGGCGGCATGGCCGCGCGCGCTCGCCGACCTGCGGCTGTCGATCAACCTGACGGCGGCGGACATCGCGCAGCCAGGATTTTTGAAGAGCCTGCTGGGGCTGGTGGACGGCAGCGGCTTTCCCCGGTCGCGGCTCACCGTCGAGATCACCGAGAGCGGCCTCATTGAGGATGTCGCGGCGGCGGGCGCTCTGCTGGCGGCGCTGCGGGCGGAGGGGCTGGCGGTCGCGATCGACGATTTCGGCACGGGCTATTCCAGCCTCGCTTATCTGAAGAGCCTGCCGCTCGATTATCTCAAGATCGACAGCGGGCTGGCGCAGGATATCGCCGGCACCGCGCGCGATCGCATCATCGTGCGCGGGGTCATCCACATGGCGAAGTCGCTGGGCCTCAGGGTCATCGCGGAAGGGGTGGAGACAGAAGAGCAGCTGGGGCTGCTGGCGCGCGAGGGGTGCGACTATTATCAGGGCTTCCTGCGGTCGGCGGGGGTATCGTCCGCCGACCTCATCAATCTGGTGCTGGCGGGCTAAAGCCCCAGTAGCGGCCAGAGCGCGATGAGCAGGCCGACCAGGCTCGCCAGATAGATGATCGTCCGTACCACCGGCACCCCGAATCCATAGAGCGGCAAATAGACGATCCGCGCGCCCAGCCAGATCCAGCCGCCCATCGCAGTCCATTCGCTGCTCCGTCCCGCCAGCACGACCCCGATCAGGGCGACGATCGCGATCGGCAGCGTCTCCATATAGTTCGCCTGTGCCCGCACCAGCCGACCAGCGAGCGGGTTCAGCGGCGGCAGGCTCTCGTCGCGCGCGCCCATATTCCATTTGGGGCCATATTGCTTGGTCTTGACGTGCGCGGCGGCGAAGATGTGGACGAGGAGCAGGATCATGCTCCAGGCAAGGATGGTGAGTTCGACAGGCATGGCGGTCCCCTTCCATCCTCTCCATAGCACGGACAAGAGCAACGGGACAGGCGGCGTCAGAAGGAGACGCCGACCCGCCCCACCAGCGTCGCGCCGGCTTGGGCTCTGCCCGGCGCGGCAATGTCGGTGTCGGCGTAGCGCAGCCCGGCCGACCATCTGCCGCGATACCAGTCCAGAGCAACGCCATGGTCCCAATAATTCCCTGCGGGTCGCAAGCGCGCGGCGCGGACCGGATCGCGCGTGTCGCCCGTGGACCGGCCGACATGGCCCGACAGAGTGAGCGCTGTGCCCGGTATCGCGGCCGACGCGCCGGCCGACAGGTATAGCAGGTCGCCGCCGATCGCCGACTGGCGCGGCGCATAATGAGCGGAGAGGTCGAAGCTGGCCGGGCCGAGCGTGACGCCTGCCGTCGCGCCGACTTCGCCATAGCCCTGATGCGATGCGCCGGGGAAGAGATGGTAGCGCCCGTCCACACTCAGCCGCCAGCCGCCCAAATGTCGCGTAAAGGTCGCACCGAGATCGGCCGCGACATCAGCGCTGCCATGCCGGGGGCTGCCCCGCAAAGTCGTCGCCACGCCGTCGAGGCTGAGGCCGTCCGCCATGGGCACGGAAACGGCCGCGCGAAGCGCCGGGTCGCCGTCGCTCCAGCTCAATCCTCGCCGGCGATCGTCGCTCAGCAGATCGACAGTGATGCTCGGGCCGCTCGCCTGCGCCGCGGCGGGTGCGGCATGGCCGGCGAGCAGCAGCGCCCCCAGCCATGCCGCCTCCATCAGGCGATCAGTTGACCGCAAGCGCACGCGCCGAATCCAGCTCGGCGAGCAGAGGCGCGCGATCCGCTTGTGCAATCGCGACGATCCGTTGCGCGATGGCATCGCGATGCCGCGCCAGGATCGCCGCCCCGCGCTCGCGATCGCCGGTACAGGCGCCTGCGTCGTTGCCGGAAAAGCGCTGGTCGGTGGCGATCGTGCGGGCGTGGGCCGGGCCGTGATCGAGCCGGCGGTCGACCATCACCGCGACCGTCCAATGGCAGCGCTGCCCGTTCATCCGCGCGCCGGTCTTCGCGCCGACGGTGCGCGCGCTGGTCTCCGCCCGCGCGACATAGGTCGCCCCGATGGTCTGGCCGTGATGCTCGATGGTGACGCTGTGGGTCGCGGCGGCGGCCGCGAGGGCAATGAGCATGGTCATGCATAGTCTCCTGCTTGTGGGACGCCGTGCTTTGCTGCGCGGTCGTCGCGGCGGATGTAGTTCTGCCCTGTTGCCCGATCTTTGCCCGTTCATGAGGAAAGGCGACATGCTAAGGGCGTTCTCGCCCATTCCCCTTGGCTTCGCAACGGGTTAGGAACAGCGTCATGATCCATGATATCGACTCCATCGTCATCCTGACCGGCGCCGGCATCAGCGCGGAAAGCGGCCTCGCGACCTTTCGCGGGCCGGATGGCTTGTGGGAGGGGCACCGGGTTGAGGACGTCTGCACGCCAGAGGCTTTGGCGCGCGACGCGGACCTCGTGCATCGCTTCTACGACGAGCGGCGGGCGAAGCTGGCGGCGGTTTCGCCCAACCCGGCGCATGAGGCGCTGGCGGCGCTGGATCGGGCGTGGGGCGGCGACCTGCTGATCGTGACGCAGAATGTCGATGATCTGCACGAACGGGCCGGGGCGACGCGGCTGATCCACATGCACGGCGAACTCAAATCGGCGCTCTGCGCGGCCTGCGGCAAGGCGCGGGCGTGGGACGGGGCGATGCCGCCAGGCTCGGTATGCGACGGGTGCGGCCGGCCGGCGCTGCGGCCCGACATCGTCTTCTTCGGCGAGATGCCTTATCAAATGGAGGCGATCGACGCGGCGCTGGTCCATGCCGACCTGTTCGTGTCGATCGGCACGTCGGGCGCGGTCTATCCGGCCGCCGGCTTTGTGCAGACGGCGCGGCACCATGGCGCGCGCACGCTGGAACTGAATCTCGATCCTTCGGCCGGCAGCTATTATTTCGAAGAGACGCGGCTGGGTCGGGCGAGCGAATTGGTGCCCGCGCTGGTGCGCGAACTGCTGGCATGACGCGCACAACCCCCTCGCATATCGCGGCGCTTATAGTATAGCGCCCGCTTCGACGGGTCCGGCATGGAGCGCCAGGGTGATTACGGTTCAGCGGGTGGCGAAGGCCGCCGGCAAGCATCTGACCAAAGCGGCGCTCAAGGTCCGCAAGGCTCTCGGCGCGCGTCGGAACCGTGGTTGCCCGGCGTGCGGAGCGACGGTGGTCGGCTTCTTCCGCTATGGCGACAACCGCGAATGGGGTTGCCCCGAGTGCGGCGCATCGCCGCGCGAAAGGCTGATGAACTGGCTGATCGGCGACGGGCGGCTCACCGTGCCGGCAAAAGGCGCGATCCTCCATATGGCGCCCAACGAAGCGAGCCTGGTGCGCCGCTTTTCCATCGCGGCGGATTATGTGCCGGCGGACCTCTTCCCGGGTATTTACGCCGTGCCGGGAATGCGGCGCGTGGACCTGATGGCGCTGGACGCGGTGGAACGCTACGACCTGTTCTACGCCAGCCATGTCATGGAGCATGTGCCTGACGACGCGGCCGTGCTCCGCAACATCTTCCGCGCGCTCAAGCCCGGCGGCGAGGCGTGGCTGATCGTGCCCCTGTGGGACAAGCCCACCCAGGACGGCAGCTTTGCGATGTCCCCGCGCGAGCGCGAGCGGCGCTTCGGCCAATGGGACCATGTGCGCCAATATGGCCCCGACTTCGCCGACCGCATCCGCGCGGCGGGCTTTGATCTGGAAGAAATCGACGCCGCTACGATAGACCCCGACACGCGCCATTTCTACGCGCTCGACGACCGGCTGTTCCGGGCGACCAGGCCACGATGAGCCGCCTTGCGCGGCTGGAGGGGTCCGCCCGGATGTTGGCGCTGGTGAAGCTCGCCAATGTCGCTTTGGTGCTGGTCTGGGGCTTCGCCGTCACCTTCGTGTTCGTGCGGGTGCTGCCGATCGACGAGTTCCAGTCCTTCCTGCTGCTGGTCGCATTCGGAAATTTCACGATCTCGGCCGAGTTCGGCCTGACCAGCATCATCTACGCACGGCTGCGGCGGCACTGGCTCGGAAGCGACGCTGGGGAGAGCGGCTTCCGGCTGGAGGAGATGGGCGTGCTGTTCCTGTTCCTCGCCCTGCTTATGGTCTGCGCGACCGCGATCCTGATCGGCGCGCTGGCGGCGGGATTGATGGCAACGGGGATGCCGCTCCTGTTCCTGCTCTTCTTCCTGTCGGCCTGCCTCAACCTGCCTGCGCTGCTCGCCAAGCGTGCCCTGGCGGCGGTGGACGGCAATTTTCTCTGGGAAGCGCTGGATTGCGGGCGGAGGGTGGTGACGATCGCGCTCCTGATGGCGATCCTGGCGGGCATGGACCCGCGCCTGTCGGTGGTGCTGCAACTGGCGGTGAGCCTCGTCGCGATCGGCTATGCCATCGCGCACGTCCACCGGCGGCTCGACATGCGCGGCCGGCACTGGATGGCGTTTCGCGTCGGGGGCGGGCATGTGCGGGCGCATTATTTGCGCGATATCGGCGCGTCGGCGGCGTTCACTGCTTCGGACATCATCGCCTATAACGCGCCCTATTTCACGATTGCGGCTGCGAGCGGCGACGCGCGGCCGATGCTGATCTTCGACTTCTTCTTCAAGATGGCGCGGGCGCTGTCGATGCTGGTGCGCGCGGTGGTCGAGGCAGCCCTGCCGCGCATCACCCGCGCCTATCATGCGGGCGAGACGGCACGGCTGCGGCAATTGCTGGGGCGGGCGTTGGCCGCTTCGCTGCTGTTCGGCGGCGGGCTGGCGGCGGTGTTGCTGGTCGCGGGCGATCGGCTGTTTTCGATCCTGTTCGACGGCCGCGCGGCGATCAGCGCCATCGACCTGTGGCTGATCGTCGCGGCGCTGGGCGCGCTCACCATCCTGTGCGTGTCGGTCTATGTCCAGGCGGCGCTGGGCCGGTTCGGGATGCTGCTGCGGCGGTCGCTGCCCTTCCTTGCCGGATCGCTGGCGAGCGCGCCTTTGGCCGCAATACTGTGGCCCACGCGGTTCGATGTCGGCTTCCTGGCGCTCTATGCCGCGACGCTCGCGGGCGTCGCTGCGCTGCACGCTCTGGCGCTGCGGGGACTGACACAGGGATGAAAGTCGCGATGGTCGATCCCTCGCTCTTCACCGGGCGCTATGACGACAGCCTGTGCGCGGCGCTGGCAAGCGAGGGCGCGGGGGTGTCCCTGATCGGGCGGCCGATGCGGGGAACCGATGCGATCGTGCCGAAAGGCTATGCTTATGCCCCGCACTTCTTCCGCTGGAGCGAGGCGCTGCGCGCACGGATCGGGGAGGGGGCGGCGTTTCGGGCCGCCAAGGCTGCGGACTATGGCTGGGCCTGCGCGCTGGGCGATCTGACGCCGCTGACCGGGGCGGATGTCGTCCACATCCAGTGGCTCCCGCTCGCGCCGGCCGACGCGCTGATGCTGCGGCGGTTGAAGGGGCGGGCGGCGCTGGTGCATACGGTGCACAATGCGGACGCTTATCATGACGATGCCGGGGTGCAGGGGCGCGGCTATCGCGCGCTGCTCGACCGGTTCGATGCGCTGATCGTGCATGGCGAGGTGACACGCGACACGCTGCTTCGGCAGGGCGTCGCCGCCGCGCGCATTCATGTGACGCCGCATCCCCCGATGCGGCTGGCGCAGGCGAGTGCGGACGATCTGGCGGCGGTGCCGGTGGCGGTGCGGTCGCGACTGCTCTTCTTCGGCACGATCCGGCACTATAAAGGCGTCGATCTGCTGATCGAGGCGTGCCTGAAGCTGTGGCGGGATGGCCATGATTTCGAACTGGTGCTGGCGGGCAAGCCTTTCATGGACATCGCGCCGCTGGTCGAGGCGGTGCGCGCTGCGGGCTTCGGCGATCGGTTGCGGACCGACTTCGGATTCCTGACCGAAGGCCGGCTCGACGCCCATATGGCGCGCGCCGACATGATCGCCTTCCCCTATCGCAAGATCGATTCGAGCGGAGCGTTTCTGTCGGCGCTGCACCATGGCAAGGCGATGGTCACGTCCGACGCCGGCATGTTCGGGTCGCTACCCAAAGGCGCGGCGGTCCGCGCCGAGGCCGGAAATGCGGCCCGCCTGGCCGACGCCCTCTTGCCGCTGATCGAAAGCGCCGCCATCAGGCAGAGCTATGGCGCGGCGGCGCGCGCCTATGGAGAGGCGATGGGAAGCTGGAAGGACATGGCGGTGGCGACGATCGGCATCTACGAAACCGTGCTGGCCGGGCGCGCATGAACCGCTATCGCCGCGAACTGGGCGACCGGCTGCTGGCGATGAAGCTGGCGGCGGCGGGCCGGGTGCATCAATATCCCGAGGTGCAGGCGCTCAGGCGCTTCCTGTCGGCCTTCGCCGTCGATTGCCTGTTCGATGTCGGCGCCAATCGCGGCCAATATGCGACGATGCTGCGGAAGGATGTGGACTATAAGGGGCTGATCCTCTCGTTCGAGCCCAACCCCGATGTGCATGCCGAGCTGGCACGGCGCGCCGCGGGCGACCCGCGCTGGCACACCTTCAACATGGCGCTGTCGGATTTCGACGGCACCGCCAGCTTCAATATCATGGCCGCCGACCAGTTCAGCTCGCTCAAGCGCCCGTCGGGCGCGCAGGACGCGATCTTCGCCGATCGGAACAAGATAACCAGGACGGTGGAGATGCAGTGCCGCCGGCTCGACACGCTGCTACCTGAGCTGCGCGCGGCGCATGGCTTTGCGCGGCCGTTCCTTAAGATGGACACGCAGGGGCATGACCTGTCGGTTTGCGAAGGGGCGGGCGACGCGCTTCCCGACATGCTGGGCGTCCAGACCGAATTGGGGGTGCGTCCCATCTATGAAGGCGGCACCGGCTATCGCGCGATGATCGAGTGGCTTGAAGCGCGCGGCTTCGTTCCCTCCGCTTTCTTCGCCAACAACAAGGGCCATTTCCCGCTGCTGGTCGAGATGGACGGGATTTTCGTCAACCGGACGCTGGTGAGGGACTGAGCCATGGCATCGGGCCGCGCCTTCCTCGATGCGCGCCGCCTGTTCCTGGCGGGCGCGATCGGGCTGGCGCTGTGGCTGGGCGCGACATTCCTGTGGCACGTGACCTACCGGCAGGGCATCAGCCTGGCGGTGATCCTGCTGCTGGACCAGGATTTCCCGGCCCTGCTGGGGTCGCTGCTGCTGCTGGCGCTGGCCGCGCCCTGGGCGGAAGGGAAGGGGTTCGCACTGCCCCGCCCGACCGCGCGCATCGTCGTGCCGTTGATCGTGCTGATGGGCATGGCGGCCTGGGCCGGCCATTATGCGCTGTTCCAGGATTATTCGATCAGCCGTGACGAGGAAGTGGCCCGCTTCGCAGCCGCCTATATGCGCGAAGGGCTGTTCGCGCGGCCGATCCCGGTCGAATGGGAACCCTATCGCCGGGCGATCATGCCCGAATTCTTCTCCCCCTTCGGCGCGGCGGATTATTGGACGGCGGCCTATCTGCCGGTCAACAGCGCCATCCAGGCCCTTTTCTGGCAATTGGGCGATCCCAATCTGGCGGGGCCGGCGCTGCTCATGGCGGGGCTGTTCGCGCTCTGGCGGGTGGCGGCAAGGCTGATGCCGGACCGCCCCGATGCGGTCTGGGTCACGGTGCTGCTTGGATGCTCGTCCAGCCAGCTCTGGATTACGGCGATGACCCCCTATGCGATGACGGGGCATTTCGCGCTCAACATGGTGTGGCTGGCGCTGGTGCTGCGCGGCGGCGTGATCGGCCATGCGAGCGCGGGCCTCGTCGCGCTGATCGCCGCCGGGCTGCACCAATGGCATTTCCCGCCCATCTTCATCGCGCCCTTCATCCTGTGGATGCTGCTGGCGCGGCGCTGGACGGTCGCGGCCTTTCATGCGCTGACTCTGGTGGCGATCGTCATCTTGTGGGCGAAGCTGTGGCCCGGATTCCTGCTCCACGCGCTGGGCGCGCCGGCCGACATTCGCCCTTCGGCAGGAGTAGCGGACAAGGTCGGCAGCCTGTTCGAGCGGCTGGGCGACCGGTGGCAGCCGCTGGTCAACATCAGCCGTTATGTCGCGTGGAACAATATCCTCATGGTGCCGCTCGCCGCGCTCGGCATCGCGGCGATGGACAAGCGCGCGATGATCCGGGGGCAGGAGATCGCGCTACCCTTGGCGCTTGGGTGCCTTGCGGGATGCGCGCTGGCGCTGGCGCAGGGCTATGGCTGGGGGTTCCGCTACGCCCACGGCTTCATCGGCCCCTTCTGCCTGCTTGCCGGCCTCGGCTGGGCGCGTTTCCGGCCGAAGGACGCAATGCGCCCGCTCATGATCGGCCTCGCGATCACCGCTCTGTCCAGCGCCTATCTGGTCTGGCGCACCCACGCCTTCGTCGCGCCCTATGCCGCCAGCCATCGCCTGATCGATTCGAGCGAGGCGGACGTGGTGCTGGTCGATCCGCGCGGCGGCCTCTACGTCACCGACCTGGTGCGCGGGCGTGACGGCGTGCCGGGGCGGCCGATGGTCATGAACCTCGGCATGCTGACCATCGATCAGCTCGACGCGCTCTGCCGATCCTATGTCGTCGAACTGTTCGAGCGCGCCGATTTTCGTCCGCTCGGCGTGCCGCTGGCGCGGTGGAATTTGGATCGCATGGACATGCTGCGCGCGCATATGAAGGAAATGGACTGCGACAAGCCGGTCCAGCCGCCGCTGCCCGACACGTTCGAGGATGCGATGAACGCCGCCGGCAACGCGATGTGAGAATGAAAAGCGAAATTCTGGAGGCCGAGCCGGAATCGAATTGATGGCGTAGTGAATTGATATTGCATTGTAATTTCGCCTAAAGTTTAGGCCATTCCATCAATCGGTCCATCAGAACAGAATTCAAAATGGGTTCAATTCCCAAAGCAGGAATCGATATCGCTTCGGCTCCCGATTCGCAGCGCAGCCTATCAACCCTTATGGTTAGATAAAACCTATGCACTCGCTCAAAATATCTGCAAATTCTCCGCGCTAGCGAGGGGAATGCATCTGACAGTTCCAGGGATCTGTTCGGTCTGCCGATCAGAATGTAGAATAGCAAATGTGAAAGGCACCTGTGTATCTCAGCTTGTTCTCACCCACGTTGACGTCCTAGTTAAGGACCATGAACGCGGTTGAGATCGAACAGGCAATTTCGGAGTTAGCAGAGCACACCTTTGACCGGGCGGAGTTTCCGTTTGCGTTCCTTGAGGCCTTTGGAAACAAGGCCACGACGCTCAAGAAACTGCGCAGCGGCGCCTCGAATGCGTCGGACTTGCCGGGTGGTGTTCTTCAGCGCAGCAACATTCATATTGCAACCTGCGATCCGGGAACCGTCGACCAGACGCTCAAGGCGCTTCGCGAAAGCCAGAAAACGGCGTCCTCAAAAGCCAAATTTATCCTCGCTACTGACGGGACGGATTTCCAGGCGGAAGACCTCAACTCGGGTGAAACCGTCGCCTGTACCTTCGCCGACTTTCCCAACCACTTCGGCCTGTTCCTGCCCCTCGCCGGTATCACCACCGTCAAGCAGATCCGCGAGAGCACGTTCGACATCCGGGCGACGAGCCGGCTCAACAAGCTTTACGTCGAGTTGCTGAAGGACAATCCCGATTGGGCCACAGCCGAGCGCCGGGCCGACATGAACCACTTCATGGCCCGGCTAATCTTCTGCTTCTTCGCCGAGGACACCGACATCTTCAATGGCGAGGGCCTGTTCACCCGCACCGTCGAGAAGATGAGTGAGCGGAATTCGAGCAACACGCATGAGGTCATCGGCCAAATCTTTCAGGCAATGGACACGCCCACGCGGCACGATGGCAAGCTGGACGATCGGTATCGCAAGGCAGCCGGCACTCCGCGCTGGGCGGATGTGTTTCCTTACGTCAACGGGCAGCTGTTTTCCGGCAGCACCGATGTGCCGCGCTTCAGCCGTATCGCCCGGTCGTACCTTATCCAGATCGGCAACCTGAACTGGAAAAAGATCAACCCCGACATCTTTGGCAGCATGATCCAGGCGGTCGCAGACGACGAGGAGCGCGGGGCGCTCGGCATGCACTACACGAGCGTGCCGAACATCCTGAAGGTGCTGAACCCGCTTTTTCTCGACGACCTGCGGGCGGCGCTTGAAGAGGCGGGCGACAACGCCCGCAAACTGCTCAATCTGCGCAACCGGATGGCGCGCATCCGCGTATTCGATCCGGCATGCGGTTCGGGCAACTTCCTGGTCATCTCCTACAAGCAAATGCGGGAGATCGAGGCCGAGATCAACGTGCGACGTGGTGAGGCTTACCGCAAGTCTGCCATCCCGCTGACCAACTTTCGAGGCATTGAACTGCGCGATTTCCCTGCCGAGATTGCGCGTCTGGCTCTGATCATCGCCGAGTTCCAATGCGACGTGATCTACCGAGGCCAGAAAGAGGCGCTCGCTGATTTTCTCCCCTTGGACAGCCAGAACTGGATCACCAACGGCAATGCCCTGCGGCTCGATTGGCTTGCCCTTTGTCCGCCGAACGGCACCGGCGTTCGGATGCAGGCAGACGATCTGTTCGGAACGCCGCTGGACCAATCCGAGATCGATTTCGAAAACGAGGGTGGAGAGACCTACATCTGCGGCAACCCTCCTTACATCGGGGACAAATACCAGACCAAGGAGCAGAAGGACGATCTCCGGACATTCAAATCCGGCAAGCAGGAAGTGCGGGCAGTCGATTATATCGCCGGCTGGTTCTGGAAGGCTTCGGACTACATCAAGAACGGAGGACGCTTCGCCTTCGTGTCCACCAACTCGATATGCCAAGGGGTTCAGGTTCCGCTGATCTGGCCGAAGATATTCGCCAACGGTCAAGCCATTTTCTTCGCGCACGAGAACTTCATGTGGGGCAACAACGCAGCGCGAAACGCGCAGGTGACCTGTATTATCGTAGGCGTGGCAGATGCCCAGGAGCGCAAGAAGTTCATCTACTCTGACGCAGCCCGAAAAGAGGTCGCCAACATCAACCCCTATCTCTCGCCGGGCGATACCGTCATCGTGGCGAGGGCATCGGAGCCCATTTCCGAGCTGGGCGTGATGTTCGGCGGCAACATCCCGCGGGACCAGGGCAACCTCTTGTTGTCGACCGACGAGGCCCGGACCCTCCTCGACGATTACCCGGAGGCAAAGCCTCTGATCCGGCCCATCGTAGGCTCGGCTGAGTTCATCAATGGCCTGCAGCGATACTGCCTCTGGATCTCGGATGATCAGGCTGATCTTGCATACTCGATCCCTCCGATCGCGGAACGGCTTGAAAAGATCAGAGAATATCGCTTAAACGGCAGCGAGCGTGGGCGTGCTGGTCTCGATACGCCCCACAAGTTCGAGCGCACGATCACCGGCAAGAACAACACTATCGTGGTGCCAAGCGTCTCGTCCGAGCGTCGCGAATACTTGCCGTGCGGATTGATGCCGCCGGACGTGCGCGTGTCCAACCTCGCTCTTGCCATCTATGACGCGCCCATTTGGAACCTTTCGGTTGTGGCCTCGAGGCTGCATTTGGTTTGGGTGGGTGCCGTCTGCGGCAAAATGAAGACCGACTTCCGGTATTCCAACACCATGGGCTGGAATACCTTCCCGGTTCCGAAGCTAACCGAACAGAACAAGGCCGACCTCACTCGCTGCGCGGAGGGCATCCTGCTGGCGCGTGAAGCCCATTTCCCCAAGACGATTGCCGAGCTTTACGACCCCGAGAAGATGCCCGACAACCTGCGGCACGCGCATGAACGCAATGACGAGGTGCTGGAGCGAATCTATATCGGACGCAAGTTCCGAAACGACACCGAGCGGCTCGAGAAGCTGTTCGAACTCTATACCAAGATGACCGGCAAGAAGGCGGCCTGAACTCAATGGCAAACGGCGATATCATCCCCACGGTCACCTTCCGCCCCGCCGGCACCGGTGCAACGGCCAAGGCAAACGAGCTCGGCATGCGGCCGATGCAAGCCCGCGCCTATGACAAGCGCGGTGAGCAGTACCTGCTCATCAAGTCGCCACCAGCTTCGGGCAAGTCCCGAGCGCTCATGTTCATCGCGCTCGACAAGCTGACAAACCAGGGCGTTAAGAAGGCGATCGTCTGCGTGCCGGAGCGCTCGATCGGGGCGAGCTTTGCCAGCGAACTGTTGAGCAAGCATGGTTTCTGGGCGGACTGGGTGGTCGCGCCGCAGTGGAACCTGTGCAACACACCCGGTGCCGATGACCCGAAGGTTGCCAAGTCTAAGGTCAAGGCAGTCGGCGAGTTCCTGGCCGGCGACGAGCGCGTACTGGTCTGCACCCACGCTACCTTCCGCTTCGCGTTTGACGACCTCGGCGTTGGAGCTTTCGACGACACCGTCATCGCCATCGACGAGTTCCACCATGTCTCGGCCGACGCCGGCAACCGGCTCGGTGCGCAGCTTGCTCAGCTGATCGCGCGCGACAAGGCGCACATCGTGGCCATGACCGGGAGCTACTTCCGTGGCGATGCCATCCCCGTGCTCGCGCCTGAGGACGAGGCGAAGTTCGAGACGGTCACCTACACCTACTACGAGCAGCTCAATGGCTACGAGCACCTGAAAGTGCTCGACATCGGCTACAGCTTCTACTTTGGCCGCTACACCGACAAGATCTCGGCACTGCTCGATCCGACGGTGAAGACCATTGTCCACATTCCCTCGGTAAATTCGCGCGAGAGCCTCAAGGACAAGCACCGCGAGGCCGAGGACATCATGAACCACCTAGGCGACTGGCACGGGATCGATCCCGAGACTGGCTTTCACCTTCTGCGCACGGCCGCCGGCGGGATCATCAAGGTCGCCGATCTGGTCGACGACGATGCCGCGAAGCGCGACAAGGTTGTAGCTTCGCTCAAATCGCCCGAAGCCCGGACCAACCGCGATTTCGTCGACATCATCATCGCGCTCGGCATGGCCAAGGAAGGATTCGACTGGATTTGGTGCGAGCATGCGCTGACCGTCGGCTATCGTTCGAGCCTTACCGAGATCATCCAGATCATCGGCCGTGCAACTCGTGATGCTCCGGGGAAAACGCGCGCCCGCTTTACCAACTTGATTGCCGAGCCGGCCGCCGACGATCCGCTCGTGGTCGATGCAATCAACGATTACCTGAAGGCGATCGCGGCCAGCCTGCTAATGGAGCAGGTCCTGGCACCGCGCTTCGAGTTCACCCCGAAGGACGCAGGGCCGAAGCCGGGCTTCGACTATGGAGAGGACGGCTACAAGGAGGGCGAGGCCAACGTCGGGGTTAACGCCCAGGGCCAGATGCATTTCGAGATCAAGGGCCTGAAGCTGCCGACCAGCATCGAGGCGACCCGCATATGCCGCGAGGACCTGAACGAAGTGATCGCCAGCTTCGTGCAGGACAAAACCGTGGTCGAACGCGGCATGTTCGACCCCGACGTGGTGCCCGAAGAGCTGACCCAGCTGAAGATGGGCAAGATCATTCGCGAGAAATACCCCGAGCTCGGCGCCGAGGATCAGGAAGCCGTGCGCCAGCACGCCATTGCCGCGATGACCGTGACGCAGCAGGCCAAGGCGATGATCGCAGGCGATGTCGTCGACGGCGAGATCAAGGCAAACACGGCATTCATCGACGGCGTGCGCAAGTTCGCGCTCAGCGTCACAGACCTCGACATTGACCTCATCGATCACGTCAATCCGTTCGATGCCACCATCGCCGTCATGGCCAAGGCAATGGACGAGGCCACGCTCCTCCAGGTGCAGGCGGTGATCAATGCCAAGAAGGACAAGCTGACCTACGAGGACGCCCGCGCGCTCGCCGAGCGCGCACTGGAGTTCAAGCGCGAGCGCGGCCGGCTGCCCTCGCTGACCTCGCAGGATGCCTGGGAGCGCAAGATGGCCGAGGGGATTGCCTTCCTCCAGCGCCATGCCGCAAAGGCCGGCGCCGATGGCTGAACTGAGCGACCTCGAATTGCTGGCGGAACTCGGCGTCGACATGACGCCCGAGGTGCAGCGCGCGCTGACGCCTCTGCAGGAACGGATTGTCGCTGGGTTCGAGCACATTCAGCGGTTCGTTGCCGAGCAGGGCCGACTGCCCCAGCATGGCGATGACCGAGACATCTTCGAGCGGCTCTATGCAGTGCGCCTCGACCAGCTTCGCGGCATGCCGGAGGCGCGTAACTTGCTCGCGCCGCTTGATACCGACGGCATTCTCGACGGAGCTACCCCCGTAGCGGCTCCGGCAGCGCTTGACGACGATGCCTTGCTCGCCGAACTTGGCATTGCGAGCGGTTCTGGAAATGATATTACCCAGCTTCGCCATGTCTCGTCGCGCGCGGAGAAGCGGGCAGCCGAAGAGATCGCCAACCGAGAACCGTGCAAGGATTTCGCGGAGTTCAAGGGCCTGTTCGAGCGGGTCCAGATCGACCTCAAGGCGGGTGCCCGGCAGGCCAAGGTGCTGGATCAGACCGAGGTCACCCTGGCCGAAATCCAGCCCAGTAACTTCTTCATAGTTGGCGGGCAGCTTGCCTACATCGCCGGTTCGACCGAAGATTTTGTCACCCAGTATGAGCGCAAGGATCGCCGTGTCCGTGTCATCTACGACAACGGCACCGAGGCGACCGTCCTATCACGTTCCTTCCAGAAGGCACTTTACCGCGACGAATCTGCGCGCCGCATTACGGAGGTCAGTGCCGGCCCGCTGTTCGGCGACACCGCCGAACCCGATGACCTTGCCAGCGGCACGATTTACGTTCTGCGGAGCAAGTCAGCCCACCCTTACGTCCACCAGCACCGCGAACTGATTCACAAGATCGGGGTCACGGGCCAATCTGTTGCGAGCCGGATCGCCAATGCGCGCAATGACCCGACATTTCTGCTCGCCGATGTCGAGGTCGTGGCCGAGTACAAACTCTACAACATCAATCGCAGCAAACTCGAAGGGTTGATCCACCGCGCTCTCGGTCCTGCGCGCCTTGATCTCTCTGCTGGTGACCGGTTCGGCAAGACTGTGCAGCCGCGCGAGTGGTTCCTTGTACCGCTGAACGCCATTGACGAACTCGTCGCTAGGATCAGCGACGGGACGGTGACTGCATTTTGTTATGACCGGCAGCATGCGCGCTTTGTGCCGGTCTAACCTATTGTCACGCCTGTCCATTTTTTGCGCGCATAAGACAGTGTGAGACACAGGATTTGTCCGCTACCGCCAACAGAGCAGTCATTCACTTCATCTTCGCATCATCCTGAAAGCCGCCATCCGTTCATCGCAGCAGCAAACAATCGGATTGGGCTGTTGTGGGTTATAGCATTCCGACAGGTTATTGGCTTGCTGAGTTCGAAAACTGGACATGGCCTCGGCGGTTGATGAACGTCATTAGGTTAACACGTCGACTGGCTTGCAAGGCGAACCATCTGCTGATTGTATGTCGGGAGGGGGCAGTATGATGACGACTACCAATAGATCGAACAACAGCAGCAGAGTCAACGGCGGTCAGTTGACTCAATGTCGCTGCCAGTGGTGATTGAGATCGTCCGGATATGAGATATGATCTCGAACGGATCAAGACAATCCCGATTGCCAATGTTGCAGCGGATCTCGGCTTCGCGCTCTCGCCGAGAGGAGCTGGGCGATGCCGCCTACCTGGACATCCGGATCAGCGGCCGTCCTTTTCGCTGCGTTCTGCCACCAACGGTTTCTCGTGCTTCGGCTGTCAGCGCTCCGGAAGTGTGATCGATCTCGTCATGACAATGAACAATCTCGACTTCTCGGCTGCCTGCCGCTGGCTGAATGACAATTATCTCAACAGCACCGGCTCTGCGCCTCGATCGCGACCCCCACGATCGATCCACCATGGGCCTCTGCCGGCACTGGTACAGCCTTCGCCTCACGGTTTCGACCCTGAGGTATATGGTTGGATTCTTGACCAGTCGCCGCTTGCCGAGAGCGGCAGAGCCTACCTCCAACAACGGGCTTTCAGCGCAGAGACAATTACACATTTTCGAGTTGGTCAGATCGGTGAACGCGCTGCGTTGTTCCGGCGCGCGCTGTCGACATTCGGTATGGCGCGTCTGGATCAAGCAGGTCTCGTTATGCAGGGACGCTATGGACCCCTCCTTTGCTTGCCGTCGAACTATCTCCTCTTTCCCTTCTTGCAGGACGGCACAGTCGCCTACCTGCAGGCACGTCGCGCGGACGATCGCAAGGACTATCGCTGGTTCTGCCCAGCGAAGCTCCTACCGCCACCATACAATCTCGACGCGCTTGCCCAATCAGGTTCGACGATCACGATCTGTGAAGGGATCACCGACGTGCTCTCGGCGCACGAACTCGGGATGCTTCCGATCGGGCTTCTTGGGGCGATGCGCGACCTTGGACCTGACATAATCGACCGCCTCATAGGCCGTAACATCGCAATCTTCGCCGACGCTGATAGGTCCGGGCGCGGACTTGCCAAGAGGCTCGGTGGGCGTCTTGCCGCGCGTGGCATCACCGTGGTCACCAAGAAGCTGCCGCCCAAGGTAAACGATCTGAACGACTATCTCCGATCCCGGCGAGGCATCGCATGACTTGGTTCAACCTTCTCCTCATGCCCGAAAACCTGCTCTGGGCATGGCGCAAGGTGCGACGCTGCTACCGCATGGCGGACGGGCTCTTCGATCAAGCCGAGATTGCGGCTTTCGAACTGAATCTCGAAGCAGAACTAGCGTCCATTCGGCACGACTTCGAAACAGGGAATTGGAGAAATAGGCCTATCAGGTTAGTCCCTCAGCCGAAGAAGCCGGGCAAGGATGGAAAGCCACGGCTACGGCAATACTTCGAAGTCGCCGTTCGTGATCAAGTCGCTTGGATTGCCCTCGTCAATGTTCTGGGACCGGAACTGGACCAGAAAATGCCGGCGTGGAGCTATGGAAACCGGCTGTATCGGGCTGCGTGGTATGAGGAGGAGACCGCAGAAGGGCGACATTCCAAGCTGAATATCGGGCCCTATCGGCACTCAGCGGGTTATCTCTACCGCCATTTCAAACATAGCTGGCCGCTCTTCCGACGTCACATCTCGCTCACCGCACGCAAGATGGTCGGCGAAAACATTGAGGAGGACGATCTCGATGCTGGCGAACGCTTGGCGCTCGAGCAGGGCGATCGCCTTGCCTACTTCCACCCATCTTTCTCGAGCCATCCGGCGTCTGGCAGCGACACGCTCTATGCTGCATCGCTGGATCTGAGCAAATTCTATCCATCAGTGCAGGTCACCGCGATCCAACGGGGCTTCAACACTCTGGTCGAGGGGTTTGCTGACGAACCTCGTCTCTCAGCACTTCTCACCACAATGCTTCGTTTTGAGGTCGACGACGAAGGCCTCGACCAAGCGCTCAAGGCCAAAGTCGATCCTATTGCGCCTGTCGGTCCGTTCGATGGTATACCGACAGGCTTGTTCGTCGGTGGCTTCCTCGCGAACGTCGCCATGCTGCCCATCGATCGGGAAGTCGAGAAACTGCTGCTGGAACACCGCGACGTCGCTCATTTTCGCTTCGTCGACGACCATGAGTTTCTGGCATATGATTTCGACCGGCTCTTAGAGTGGATGACTGAATATGCTCATCTGCTCGCACGACATGGCATCGGTGTGGAGATCGAGCGCGAGAAATACAGTCCATCGGAACTGAAATGGCTACTTCACCCTGATGAGACAGAAGCGCCAATGGCGCTGTCGGAGCTTCGATCTGTCGCAATCACTGCCGCGTCTGTTGATGGTCGCAAGCCCACTCAGCTGATGACACGGACCCTAGCGCAGGTTTCGATGTTGGCAGCGACTGACTTTGACCTACTGACCGATGCCGGCCGCAGCCAGCGGCTCGAGCAACTCGAATGGCTGTTGCTCGCCAACATTCCGAATCACGAGATCCGCGGCGATACGCGCATGGCCTTCGCCGCTGCTCGGATAGCCAATCTCACACCCGCCTTATTTCGCCCGAACGAGGAGCTTTTGTTCGAACATCGCCGGCTCCAAGCGGCCATCCGTGGCAAGGCCACCACCGATCTGGACCCCGCTCTGGTCAAGCCGTTTCTTGACCGCATCGCTGAACTCGAGAAGACCGAACACGAGAACTGGCGAGCACTCGTAAAACGTCATTTCGGGCTGCTCTTCGAAGCCTTTGCCACCCACCCCGACAAGGTCAGGCTTTTCACGCGTTTGCTCGATTATTGCCGTGTGACCGGACACGATGGTTTCGACCGAGTGCGTCGCTGGATGGCCGATCACGCCGACGACGATCACAAGTTCCTGCAGTCATATCTGGGAGCGATGGCGTTGCACGTCCTCGCCCGACATGTACTAACCGCGAGCGTCGCCCTTTCCAGGCCTGACCTGCTCCACCGCGAACGAGATGCGGCACGAGCGTTCCTCGGGAATCTGCTGCGTGCGGATCTCGAGGCTTTCGTCCCCCGACCAAGCGAAACTGACCGACTGCAACGGTTCCAATGGAATGCGCGTCGGGCATTCGAAGCCGCGCTGGTGCTTGGCTCAGCCGAGGTCGCGCTGACGGACGCTTCGCTGTCGAATGAGATGCTGGTACGGGCGATCGGTTCCGAGAGGGCGGCAGCACCCATCTTCGCCGTGCTGCTCGATATGACCGGAGTGCCGCTGGGCGTCTGGTTCCACTGGCTGTTCGCGACCACCGGCGCACATCCCATGCAGCCGCCCGTCTACTGGGCGACGGCGGCCGTGAGTTACGAACCCAGCCGCCCTGAGGATTGGAACGGCCTGAGACGCTACCCCCGGCACCTGCCCCCTGCAGCCTGGAAGCGCTTGGCTGAGGATCCGTTTCTTCTCAAGAGTGACGACGAGGGCTGGCTACTCGACGCAGCAAGGACGCAGCCCGATCGCTTTGCGGCTCTACCAAACATCGCACCGGTCATCGGCGACGTCCGCGCGCGGGTGACTAACTTGCGAGCGACGCTATCGCTCGTTGAATGGACCGAGAAGACAGCCGCGATGGACCCTAGTGATCCACGCAGATCGGAGTGGACCGCGTTAGAGATCGTTCGGCAGATTCTTGAACCGATCTTCGATCCCGAAGGGCCCGATATGGACTATCTCGACAGGCTTCACCCTGAGGGCGTAGGCATTCCGCTCGAATGGCTACCCGTTGACTGGAAGGCGCTGCCGGAGGCAGCCGACGCGGGCGACAAGATCACGTGGGAAGCTTGGCAGAGCCTGATGCGCCGCACCAGAGTCGCCCCCTCTCCCGGATTGAGGGACTATCGCTATCATGAGGTGCTGGTATCCGCCGACGATCGCGCTTGGCCACGCCGACTCCGTGCGCTCGGTCAGATACTCTGGGGCATGTTGCGGCAGAGCTTCGTCCTGCCCGCGGCTTGGAACATCCGCGGCCAAGAGCGAAGCCTAATCGAGATCGTAGCCCGCGATGTCGAGCGGCTTCCGATCTCTTCCTTCACCATCTCGATCCTTCGGGCATGTCTGCTCCCACGAAGCCGAGAGACCTCAATGCTGACACAGTTTCCCATGTTGTTCGGCAATGCAAAGGGGCAGTCGGCCGATGACACCGAGTTCGATCAGCTTATCGACGGCCCTGACGCCCTGCTGGCGCAGATCAAGCAGGCACAGGATGTATTGCAGAAGAGCCAGATGACCGTCCTCGAGCATGAACCCCGGCAGCTTATTCCGGTCCGACTGCGGCAGATGGGCGCTTTTGTCGATGGCATGCCGAACGAGGATGAGCTCGAATTATGACAGTTCCGACCGAGCCGACGCTCGCACCCATTCTCAAGATCGGCATTATACAGACTTCGCTCGATCCTGCCGCCGCGTGGTCATCCGGTCCCAAGATGTCGCCGTGCGAGGAAGAAAGAGCGATTACGGAGATCCGGGGTTTCTTCGCGGCTTTTCACCAAGAGCAGCCGCCACCAGACATCATCGTGCTGCCAGAACTCGCGGTGCCCACTGGCTACGAAGCGACCTTGCGTAGAATGGCCGGGAAGATGCAGTCGATCGTAATTGCCGGGCTCGATTATCGCGCAGGAGACAAGCCCGGCGAGGTTCACAATGAGGCGCTGCTCATTGTTCCCAAGAGATGGCGCAATCGGAAGATGGGCGCCAAGGCAACGACACGTCGGATCGGCAAAACCTATGCGGCACCGGAAGAAGACAAGAAGCTCAAGAGTGTCTCGTGTGAGTTCAAGCGTGATCCGTCAGTATGGCTGCTCGATGGGGACGAAATTGGAACGTTTGGCGTGATGGTCTGCTACGACTTCCTCGATCTCGAGCGGATCGCGATGTATCGTGGCAAGGTCCAGCACCTCTTCATTTTGGCGCTCAACAAGGATGCGACATCGTTTCGCCATGTCGCCGAAGCGGTCGCACGCATGGTGTTCTGCAATGTGATCATTTGCAATTGCGGGCATTTCGGTGGTTCACTCGCCGTGTCTCCTTACCGTCTGTCTGAGCGCCGGACGATCTATCAGCACGCTGGGCCTGGTCTAGCTACCGCCCAGATTATCGAAATGCCCGTCGAGAGACTGCATCTGCATCAGAAGGGAGGCGACCCGCTCAAGGACGGCATCAAGGAGTTCAAAAGTCTGCCGCCCGGCTACCAATTCTCAGCGGTCTTGCTTGAAAAGCTGGCGAGGCTCGTCTGATGAAGCTTCTCGATTTCCTCAGGTCTCGTGTCAGCCCCGCGGATGAAGGAGAGCACCTCGCTCAGCGGCTGTCTCAGATTCCGGGGTTTCGAGTCTTGCGCGAACTCAGTTTCGCCGGACTAGTGGATAAGCTCGCCCCCCGATCCGCCGACATGCGGATTGTCGCTATCGTCGATACGGAGACGACAGGGCTCGATCCTACCGCGGATCGGCTCGTGGAAATTGCGATCGAACGACTGAGCGTCGATGCAGAGGGCCGGATCATCGAGATGGAACGTCCCCGTTCCTGGCGCGAGGATCCGAGGCGACCGATGCCCCCACGGCTGACCTTGCTCACTGGGCTTACAGATGCAGACCTCGCGGGATGCGTCTTTGACGACGAGAGCATAATAGCGCTCCTCGGAGGAGCCGACCTCATCATCGCGCACAACGCGGCCTTCGATCGGCCGTTCGTCGACCTTCGCTTTCCACCTCTGCAGCGCGGAGCCTGGGGTTGCAGTCTGTCCCAACTCGATTGGCTAACTCTCGGTTTCGACGGACGTTCGCTTGGACATCTGCTGTTCCAAGCTGGCTGGTATTTTCAGGGACATCGCGCCGAGCAGGATGTTCATGCCCTAGCCACGCTTCTCAGCAGCGCGGCGGGAGACGGCCGCACAATATTATCCCATCTTCTCGAACGCTGCGATCGTCCGAATTTTCGCATTGCGGCCGTTGGGGCTCCCTTCGATTCCAAAGATCTACTTAAGGGCAGAGGATATCGATGGGATGCGACGCGTCGTCATTGGTGGCGTGAAATCGATGGCGATGCTCTCGATGATGAAAAGGGCTGGCTCGATCACGCTGTCTACGGATCGTTCGGCGGACAGCCCACTGTGGCTAGGATAACTGCGAGTGAGCGGTTTGCCCGATAACCGATTTGGAATCGCTTGAAATACCTTCAATCGATATTCGTGGGGCAGATTGGTGTTCTCCGCGCAGAACTCCATCCCTCAGGCGACGGAATACGATGTTGTCGGCAGATGATGCGTAAGTGTCACCGTCATTCGCACGTTCGGTCCAAGGTCTACCGCTGTCACTCGGACTAGCTCAATGGTATCGGCTCGAAACACTAGGCCGTAATGATTTGCACTCTCGTCTGAGTGCCGGGTCGCTTCGAGAGTGCTAAGACGGCGAAGTGCTGCGCCGATTGGAATTTCGGCGGAGACTGCTGCCATTGGTTCGACGACCCGATCCTCCATTACGTTCATCAGCCGTGCGGCAGCGCAGTCGATGCGAAGAAGATTGTGCGCGAGTTCGTGTCCGATGCGAACCAATCCTAGCCCAGCCATCTTACCCCTGTGAACCTTATCATCCCGCAGCAATGCATTCCCGCCCTTATAGACTTGAACGAGCAGCCGCGCGCTTACGCGCCCGTTGGTACTGGACTGGGCCCACAGGAATTGTAGCTGTGCGCTGGCGTGCTTGCACCGATTGCAAAGGTTCGCAGTAAAACTGCGCAACCGCTGCCCAACGTTGCGAAACTCTTTGAGCGCTTGGCGCTCCCCTTTGGAGCATGGATTGATCCGGCTAGGTAGTAAATTAGTGTAGCAATCAAATAGCTCAGTTGCCTCATAAACAACGCGACGAAATATTGCGATCAGCGCTGTCCCGTCCGGTTTGAACTCAGCCTCAACATCTGCCAACTCATCAACGAATTCCGTAAACAGTATGCTGAATGCGCGCCAGCGTGCCGGCACGAGTTGAAGGGGGTGGGCTTCATCTTCCGCGCCTGCGAAATCGACGGTGCGGGTTGCACACGCGGTCAGAAAAGGAAGCTCGGGGTTGCCCTGAGAGGAAAGGGGAATCTGCATTGAACTGCATATAGGACGCGTTTGAACGTTTTGGCAGCTTTCGTGATCAGCGTACGGCTGTCTGCGTCGCGGTGATGAGGCGCGTAGCTGCTATGCATGTAGCCAAATCTACGACGGCTATCCGATGACCATGACCTGTCATTCCGGTTCGTCGAACGTAGCCGCCATTCCGTACCATAACAGCCACCGCCACGGGCTCTAATCGGGCGTCAAAATATCCGCCCAGAGGGCAATGTCCTGATAGATGCACATGCTTTCCGGGTCCTCCCAGCCTTCCCGGTCAGGGTCCCATCTGCCGATGACTGGCACATCATCGTCCCACAAAAGCATGCGACGGCCGTCTTTTCGGTCGCTCGGCAATGTAGAAATCGGGCTCCAGCCCGAGCTGCTTGGAACCGTCATAAGCGTCCCCTAGCTGGCGACGCCGTTGCCTTGGGCTTCCTTCGTCGCGCCTATGTCCACTCGGGGCGACGGCCGAAGCCGGATGTTGGAAACCCTGGCAAAGCACAGAGCGCATGCGCCTTTACCGGTAAGCCGGCTGGACATGCGCGCATGCCACCCGGCCGATAATTTCGACCGAGTTGCTTTGCATTTGGGGTTTCCACGCCCCACTCCCACGTATCTTGGGAGCGGTGGCAGATTGCTGGATTTGAGGAAGTAATCAAGGCAAATCGCGCCCCGTTTGGCTCTTGCAACATGCGATTTGCGTTGGAATATGCCTCTGTCTCACGCTGGAAATGCCGAAGTAGCGTGCGTTAAAGAGCCGCTTTGTAAAGTGACTTTAGCGAGCTCCAACCAGCATTCGCTCGACCGTTTCGCATTGTTCGGACTGACATCAGAAAGACATGTAGGCCCGAAATTGAGGGGGTTTAGGATACGGCAAGATTAAAGCCCTGCCTCCAACGGCGGCTGGCATCGGCGTCTGCACAGGGTTTCTTTTGGAGGCACGCCAATGAAGATGCCTCCACGTGCGGCGAAAGCAGCGCACCCTCGGCCCTTCAGGTGGAGGCCCTTGAAGCTAGCGCTGACCGCTTCCCATCCTTTCCTGCGAAAAGCGGGAAAGGACATCGATATGGCTGGTGGCGACGATTTCGATCTCTGGCTGGGGCATATTGGCCGCGACACGCCGACTGTCGGCAAGAGCCTAGCCCGAGCCCGTCGAGCGGGTGGGCGGTCATGTGCCGCCGCTGGTCGCTTCACGGGCGCACGTCTGGGTCGTGGCAACGGCGTCGGCCGCGTCCTTGGTCAGGGCTCGTCTCGGCCGCCTGTTGTTAGCCGCCGCGTGATGGTGAAAAGCCGCATTGTGAAGCTAGGCAAGGGCATGGCCGCGTCTGCTCATCTTCGCTATCTTCAGCGGGACGGAACAACCCGCGAGGGGCAGCGCGGATCACTCTATGGCCGCGATGCCGATCAAATCGATGGCAAGCCCTTCCTCGACCGCTCGAGTGGCGACCGCCATCAGTTCCGCTTCATCGTCGCTCCCGAAGACGGCGCACAATATGGTGACTTGAAGCCCGTGGTCCGCCGGCTGATGGAACAGGCTGAGAAGGATCTTGGCACGAAGCTCGACTGGGTGGCGGTCGACCATTTCAACACCGGTCATCCCCATGCCCATGTCATCGTTCGGGGTAAGGACGAGACCAGTAAGGATCTCGTCATCGCCCAAGACTATTTGACCCAGGGTCTTCGCGCGCGGGCCAGTGAGATCGTCTCTCTCGACCTTGGCCCTCGAACTCCGCAGGAGATCGCCGCCAGTGTGGCACGAGAGATCGAGCAGGAGCGCTTCACCAGCATCGACCGGGCCCTGATGCGGCAAGCCAATGAACAGGGCGTCATTGCCGTCACCCAGGCCGATCCGGGCCGGCATGCTTCGCTCATGGGGCGGCTACGCACGCTGTCCCGGCTCGGCCTTGCCGAAGAAGGCAACAATGGGCGTTGGGCGCTCGACCGCGAGCTGGAACCGACATTGCGCCGGATGGGCGAGCGCGGTGACATCATCCGGACGTTGAACCGCGAGCTTCAAGAAGCAGGCATCCATCGTCCACCCCACAGCAATAGCCTGTTCGATCCAGCGCATGACAGGGCGGTCATCGGCAGGGTCGTCGCGACGGGTCTCTCCGACGAGCATCGCGACCGCCGCTATCTCATCCTCGACGGGATCGATGGCCGCAGTCACTATGCCGATATCGGCGAGAACAAGCAAAGCTTTGTCACCGGGAGCATCGTTCGCCTGTCGCCTGCGCCCATTGAGGTGCGTGAGGTGGACCGCACAGTCGCCGAGATCGCTGGTCGAAACCAAGGCTGCTACAGCGTCGACACCCACCTCAAGCAGGATCCGCACATGACCGAGGATCGCGCACAGGCGCATGTGCGCCGCCTTGAGGCCATGCGACGCACGATCGGCAAGCCCGAAAGGCAGCCCGATGGGAGTTGGGTCATAGGGCAGGATCATCTTGCCGATGCCGAGCGCTATGAGCGGGAGAAGACCAGCCGCCTGCCCGTCCAGATCGAGACGCTGTCCACCAGACCGCTGGAACAGCTGCCTGGCCATGATGGCGCAACGTGGCTCGACCGTGAGTTGACCAGCGATCGGCCCGCGCCTCTGTCGGGCGGGTTCGGAGCTGAGGTGCGCAGGGGTCTGGTCCAACGACAGGCGTGGCTCGTCGAGCAGGGTCTTGCCGAGCGGGAGGGCCATGTATTGCGCACGCGTCGCAATCTGCTCGCCATCCTCCAGCAGCGCGAGCTTGACCGGACATGCGGGCAGATCGAGCAGGAGACAGGCCTCAGGCACGTCGCTCCTCAGCGCGGCGAACCCATCGAAGGCATTTACCACCGCTCGGTCATGGTCGGAGACAAGCGCTACGCGATGATCGAGAAATCACGCGAGTTCAGCCTTGTGCCCTGGCGGCCTGTTCTCGAGCGTGCGATCGGCAAGCCGGTGTCGGGTATCATGCGCGATGGCCCTATCAGTTGGACTATCGGTGGTAGGAGCCGGGGACTGGGCATCAGCTGACCGAATGGCCCTAGAAAGGCATCCCGTGACATCGGACAGGCACTGTCGCTCGAGTGCGGGATGTTCGATCCTGCCGTCATGAAGACGTGCAAGACCCGCCACCAGTTCTATCTTCCCGATGATCTGTCGGCGAAGCTGGACGCGCTGACTAGCAATCCAGGCACATCGAAGACGCAAGTCCTGACCGATGCGCTCAATGCCTGGCTTGAGCGCAAGGGTGCGCAGGAGTTGGATCAGCGCTTTGGCCCAAGGCTCGATCGCCAGAATCGCACAGCCGAGCGCCTCGAGCGCAAAGTCGACGCGCTGACCGAGATGCTGGGCCTGTTCATCCGGCATCAACTGACCTTGGTAGCCGATCAGCCGCCGTTCGACAGCGATACCGCTCGGCTGGGTCGTGCCCGCTACGTGAGCTTCATGAAGCTGGTCGAGCAGCGGCTGATGCGAACAGACAGCGGTGAAGCAACCGCCCTTGCCAAGCAGGAGGAGCAGTCATGAGCCTCGATCCAACGCCATCGCCGATCACTGTACGGATCAAGGATGCCTGCCGTATGACGGGCATCGGACGCTCCAAGATTTACCTGCTCATCGCCGAGGGCAAGCTTGAGACCGTCAAGATCGGCAGCATGACACTCGTCCGGGTTTCATCGATCGAAGCACTATTGAATGACACCTAGCCCACCCCAGCGAAGCCAGCGCTCTGACTTGTAGATCATGAGCCGCTGTGCCCGAACTTTGGGCGCAAAATCTTCGCACCCTCCCGCAGCTTGTCGAGATAATTTGACCAGTGCTGCATCATCCGGACACGTTCGTCCCAATATTGGCCCCGTGCGTAGGCCCGGCGGATGGAATTGCCGTCGGCATGTGCCAACTGGCGCTCGATGGCATCCGGATTCCAAGTCCCCATCTCGTTGAGCAACGTGGCCGCCATGGCGCGAAAGCCGTGGCCGGTCATCTGATCCTTGCTGAACCCAAGGCGACGCAGCGCCGCGTTGATCGTGTTGTCGGACATCGGCCGATCGAGGGCCCGCAGAGAGGGGAACAGGAAACTGCTGTAGCTGGGGTCGTGCTCTATCTCGCCAATGATGGCGATGGCTTGCTTTGAGAGCGGCACCGCATGAGGCCGGCGCATCTTCATTTTGTAGTCAGGGATCGTCCAGATCGCCTTGTCGAAGTCGAATTCGCTCCATTCCGCCCACCGCAGTTCACCCGGACGAACGAACAGATGAGGCAACAGCTTTAGCGCGACTCGCGTGAGGCCATGGCCATCGTAGTCCTCAATGGCGCGGAGCAATTCGCCAGCTTCCTTGGGTGTCGTGATAGCGGCGCGGTGGGTTGTTTTCGGACTGACGAGAGCTCCACGCAGATCGGCGCAAATGTCTCTCTCTGCGCGAGCAGTCGCGATGGCATAACGATAAACTTGGCTGCAGGTGCTACGGATGCGATTGGCGGTATCGTATCGCTTGGATGCCTCGACCTTTTTCAGAACCAGCAATAGCTCGTGGGCCGTTATTTCGGTGATAGGCCTTTTCCCAAGCGTGGGATAAGTCTGCTCTAGAAGCCATCGAGCCTTCTTCAGGGTCATGGGAGCCACGCCTTCCTTCTCGACCTTCTCCAGCCACTCTTTCGCGATGGTCTCGAAGGTGTTGGTGGCGGCAAGCGATTGGGCGATTTTATTCAGCTTCGCCTGCTCAAGGGGGTCGCGTCCCTTTGCGAGTTCGCGACGTGCCTCAAGGAGCATTTCCCGTGCGTCGCCGAGCAAGATTTCTGGCCATCGTCCAAAGGACAGCGTTCTTTGCTGGCCCCCGAAGCGATAGTTCATCCGCCAGTATCGGGTCCCCGAGGGTTTGACGAGCAGGTAGAGGCCATCGCGATCGGACAGCTTGTAGGCCTTCTCCCTTGGCCTCGCGTGCTTCACCGAATTCGCCGTGAGTCCAGCGCTGCGCTTTCCGCCTTCAGACATTGATGGACCTCCGAAACCCCGTCCGGGCCTTGGTCCATCATCCGTACCATCAATGTACTCGGATGGGGGTGGAACCGACCGAACTGACGTGGTCGATCATACCCGAAAAAATGGCAGAAAACAGCCATTCCGCGGACGTTCTTGGACGTCTCTGGAAGCAGAAATGGAGGCCCGAGCCGGAATCGAACCGGCGTGCAAGGATTTGCAGTCCTCTGCGTCACCACTCCGCCATCGGGCCTCGACAAGTGGGACGCCGCAAATGTGCGGCTTGGACGCCAATGTCAAGCGGGCTGTCCGCCGCTCCCCAAGAATCTTGGGGCATCGTATGCGAACCCGCTTGGCGCGGGCGATCCGCTGATTTAGAGGTCCGGTGATCCCCTTACTGTATTGCATTGCCAATACAGTTGTGCCAAGCGAGGAAAATCGTGACCGAGCAGAATTTCTCTTCGATGCGGGCCGCTATGGTCGAAAGCCAGCTGCGAACCAGCGACGTGGACGATCAGCGGGTCATCGCCGTGATGGCGCGGGTGCCGCGCGAGGATTATGTCCCTGCCGAACGACGCGCCGCCGCCTATATCGACCGGCCGGTGCCGCTGGGCCAGGGCCGCGCGCTCAATCCGCCTCTGGTGATCGGCCGGCTGCTGAAAGAAGCGCAGGTCGAAGCGGGCGACAAGGTGCTGCTGATCGGCGCGGCGAGCGGTTACACCGCCGCGCTGCTCGGCGAACTGGGCGCGCAGGTGACCGCGGTCGAGGAAGAGGGCGGGCCGGACGTGCGCGCGACTGGCGCGGCGCTGGTGCGCGGATCGCTCACCGCCGGCGCGGCCGATGGCGCGCCCTATGATGTGCTCTTCATCGATGGCGCGGTGGAGGAAGTGCCCGCCTCGCTCGTCACGCAGCTTGCCGACGGCGCGCGGGTCGTCACCGGCATCACCGACGGCGGCGTCACGCGCCTGTGCAGCGGGCGGGTGATCGGTGGCGTGCTGGGCCTCACCCGGCTGACCGATATCGAAATGGTGGTGCTGCCAGGGTTCGGCGCGCCCAAGGCTTTTGTGTTCTAAAGGATGGACGGGGGGAGATGACAGCGAAGCGCACTCATGATCGGCATCGTGCCGCAGCCGCACTGCTGTTGCTGACCTCTGCCCTCCCAAACCCCGTTTCGGCCGAAACGCTGCAAGGCGCGCTGGCCAAAGCCTATGCCTCCAACCCGACCCTCACCGGCGCGCGTGCCGGTCAGCGGGCGACGGATGAGGGCGTGCCATTGCAAAAGGCGAACGGCCGCCCCGCGCTCGACGTGCAGGCCAGCTATACCGAAAGCATCCTCAAGCCCACAATCAGCTTCACCTCGCCCCAGCGCACGCTGAACGCCCAGGCGCAGGTCACCGTGCCGGTCTATTCGGGCGGGTCGGTCCGTAACAGTATCAAGGCCGCCAAGACCCGAGTCGAAGCCGGACAGGCGGGGCTGCGCGGGACTGAGGCCAGTGTCTTTTCGCAGACGGTCGCGGCCTATCTGGACGTGATCCGTGACACCGCGATCGTCTCGCTCAACCAGGCCAATGTGAAGGTGCTGGAGGTCAATCTCCAGGCGACCAACGACCGCTTCGAGGTCGGCGACGTCACCCGTACCGATGTCGCCCAGTCGCAATCGCGGCTGGCGCTGGCGCGCTCCGACCTGCAATCGGCGCAGGCGAACCTGATCACCAGTCGCGAAAATTACATCGCGCTGGTGGGTGAGGCGCCCGACGCGCTTGAGCCACCCCCGGCGCTGCCGGGCCTCCCGGCCGATCCGAATGTCGCGGTGCAGGTGGCGCTCAGCGACAATCCCGACATCGCGGCGGCGAAGAAGCAGCGTGAGGCGCGCCGCTATGACGTTCGCGCGGCAAAGGGGACGGTCATGCCGAGCGTCTCCGCCTTCACCCAGGCCGGCTACACCAACTATCTCCATTCGCTCAACAGCAGCGCGCAGGACGCCAACGGCAATATCGTTGAAGGGCCGCAGATCAACAAGCAGGCGGCGGCCGGCGTTCAGATCAACATCCCCCTCTATCAGGGTGGTCGCCCGGCGGCGCAGGTGCGGCAGAGCCAGGCGCTGGAATCGCAGGCGATCGAGCAGGAGATCGAGGCGGAGCGCAGCGTTATCGCCCAGACGCGCGCGGCCTATGCCAGCTGGCAGGCGTCGCTCCAGACGATCGAATCGAGCCAGAAGGCGGTCGACGCCGCCGCCTTGTCGCTGGAAGGCGTGCGCGCCGAAAATTCGGTCGGCAGCCGGACGATCCTCGACATCCTCAATGCCGAGCAGGAATCGCTGATCGCGCGCGTCGAACTCGTGTCGGCGCGACGCAATGCCTATGTCGCCGGTTTCACGCTGCTTGCGGCGATGGGCCATGCGGAAGCGGACGACCTCGGTCTCGCCAGCGGCGCGCTCTACGATCCGATGGTCAATTATGAGCGGGTGCGCGGCAAATGGTTCGACTGGGACTTCGATCCCGCTCCCAGGCCCGTGGCGACCCGGACCGTCGATACGCCGGCCCAGAACGCCACCGTGCCGTCCGCGTCGGTCCAGCAACCTTAATCCCTTGTTAACCCGCGTCGGCCATTCTAAGGCTCCAAGGGTGCGCAATGGATTTTGGACGGGGACTTTCCATGGGTGACATGACCAAGGAACCCTCGATGGAAGAGATACTCTCGTCCATCAAGCGGATCATCGCCGAGGAGGGCGAGGAAGCGGTTCACGCGACCGCGCCGCGCCGGACCCGCGCGGAGCCGAAGGCCGTCGCACTCGCCCCGCCGGTCGAGGAAGTGCTGGAACTGACCGAAGAAGTCGCGGAGGAACCCATGCCCGCCCCCAAGGCTGCACCCAAGTCCGCCGCGCCGACCGCGAGCGACGACACGATCCTGTCGGTCGAGAGCGAAGTGGCTGCGCGCCATTCGCTCTCTGCCCTCTCATCGATGCTGATCGCGCCCGCGCCGGGGCAGGACAATACACTCGACGGCCTCGTCCGCGCGATGCTGAAGCCCATGCTGAAGGAATGGCTCGACGCTCACCTTCCCGCGCTGGTGGAAGAGATGGTGGCGAAGGAAATCGCCCGCATCACCGGCCGCTGATAGGGCAGGGCAGGGGCGCGTCCCGCCCCGCTTCCTTTTTTGCGACGCCCCATCCCATATTCCATGATGGACAGGCGCACCCCGACCCCCGGATTAAAGGCCGGGCTTCGAGGGGGTAGCGAAACGATGTCGGGCGGGCGCGCTGTTGGCCACGCCTTTTGCCGCTTCGCCCGCATCGGCGGCATCACCCGCGGGCGGCGGGACGCTGCCGCAACGCTCGGGATCGGATCGCAGCTCATTCCCTCTTTCGCGGACGATAAGGACAATCCGCCGATCAGGTTCGCCGCCCGCTTCGCCAAGGCGGAAGGGGTGACTGGCTGACGCTTTTGACCGGCTTCCGACGCGAAAGGCACCGCGCCATTTGACGTAGCCGCCGCCTTGCGTAAAGGCCGTGTTCATGACCGAACTGCCCAAGACTTTCGACCCCGCCGACATCGAGGCCCGCTGGTACGCGCATTGGGAGGCGAACGGACTTTTCCGTCCGGAACGGCCCGATGCCGTACCCTTCACCATCGTCAACCCGCCGCCCAATGTGACCGGCAGCCTCCACATCGGCCATGCGCTCGACAACACCTTGCAGGACATCGTCGTGCGCTACGAGCGGCTGCGCGGCAAGGATGCCCTGTGGGTGGTGGGCACCGACCATGCCGGCATCGCGACGCAGATGGTGGTCGAACGACGGATGAACGCGCAGGGCGAAAAGCGCACCGACTATAGCCGCGAGGATTTCATCGCGAAGGTGTGGGAATGGAAGGCTGAGAGCGGCGGCGCGATCACGCGGCAGTTGCGGCGCCTCGGCTGCTCGATGGACTGGGCGAACGAGCGCTTCACCATGGACGATGGCTTCTCCCGGGCCGTGGTCAAGGTGTTCGTGGAGCTGCACAAGCGCGGCCTGCTCTATCGCGACAAGCGACTCGTCAACTGGGATCCCCATTTCCGCTCCGCCATTTCCGATCTGGAGGTGGAGACGAAGGAGACGCAGGGCGGCTTCTGGCGCTTCCGCTACCCGCTCGCGGACGGGGTGACGCTGGCCGATGGGAGCGGCCATATCGTCGTCGCCACCACCCGGCCTGAAACCATGCTGGCCGACATGGCGGTCGCGGTGCACCCCGACGATCCGCGCTACCAGAGCGTCATCGGCAGGGAAATCCTCCAGCCCATCACCGGGCGGCGGCTGGCCATCGTCGGCGACGACTATGCCGACCCGGAGCTTGGGTCGGGCGCGGTCAAGATCACGCCGGGCCACGACTTCAACGATTTCGAGGTCGGCAAGCGGGCGGGCATCGCCGCCGGGCAAATGCTCAACATGTTCGACGCCGACGCAAAGGTCGTGCAGACCGCCGATGGCTTGGTGCCTGAACCATTCATCGGACTCGACCGCTTCGACGCGCGCAAGGCGGTGGTCGAGGCGATGAAGGCCGACGGCTTCCTCGTGCCCCATCTGAGCAAGACCAAGGAAGGCGATGAAATCGAAGCCGATTTCGAGCCGCGCACGATCCAGACCCCCTATGGCGACCGCTCCGGCGTGGTGATCGAACCCTGGCTCACCGACCAGTGGTATGTCGACGCCGCAAAACTGGCCGTCGCACCGACCCAGGCGGTGCGCAACGGCGCGATCGAGATCGTGCCGAAGACATGGGAAAAGACCTTCTTCAACTGGATGGACAATATCCAGCCTTGGTGCGTGAGCCGCCAGCTTTGGTGGGGGCATCGAATCCCGGCGTGGTTCGACGAGGATGGAAACGCCTACGTCGCTGAAACCGAGGAGGAGGCGCAGGCGCAGGCGGGCAACAAGAAGCTGGAGCGCGACAATGACGTGCTCGACACCTGGTTCTCCTCCGCGCTGTGGCCGTTCGGGACGCTGGGGTGGCCGGAGCAGAGCGCGCTGGTCGAACGTCATTATCCCAACGATCTCCTCATTTCCGGCTTCGACATCCTGTTCTTCTGGGACGCGCGGATGGCGATGATGGGACAAGAGTTCATGGGGCAAGTGCCTTGGCGCAAGCTCTACCTCCATGGTCTCGTGCGCGCGGCGGACGGGCAGAAGATGTCCAAGTCCAAGAGCAATGTGGTCGATCCGCTGGGCCTCATCGACAAATATGGCGCGGACGCGCTGCGCTTCTTCATGGCGGCGATGGAAAGCCAGGGCCGCGACGTGAAGATGGACGAGAAGCGGGTCGAGGGCTACCGCAACTTCGCGACCAAGCTCTGGAACGCCGCGCGCTTCCTTCAGGCGAACGGCGTCGCTGCATCCACCACCCACGAAGCGCCGCACGCCGCGCTGCCGGTCAACCGCTGGATCATTGCCGAGACGGTCGCAACCGTGCAGGCGATCGACACCGCCATGGCCGAACTCCGCTTCGACGCGGCGGCGAACGCTATCTATCATTTCGTCTGGGACCAGTTTTGCGACTGGTATATCGAGCTGACCAAAGGCGCGATGGATGATGAAACGCGCGCGGTGGCGGGCTGGGCGTTCGACCAGATCCTCGTCATGCTCCATCCCTTCATGCCCTTCATCACCGAAGAGCTGTGGAGCCTGACGGGCGCGCGCGAGAGCGAACTGATCGTCGCCCGCTGGCCGGTGGCGCTGGCGGCGGTGGACAGTGAGGCACAGGGTGAGATCGACTGGCTGATTCGGCTGGTGAGCGCGATCCGCACCGCGCGGACCGAACTCAACGTCCCGCCAGGCGCGAAGCTGCCCATGGTTGTCCGCGACGGCTCGGAGGAAACGCTTCGCCGGCTCGACCGGCAGGGCGTGGCGCTGGCCCGGCTGGGCCGGGTCGAGAGCCTGAGCTTCGGTGACGTGCCCCCCGGCGGCGCGGCGCAAATCGTCATCGACGAGGCGACATTCATCCTGCCGCTGGAAGGCGTGATCGACATCGCGGCCGAAAAGGCGCGCCTCGCCAAGGCGCTTGGCGCGGCGGAGAAGGAGCGGGATTCGCTGGGCAATCGCCTGTCCAACCCCGCCTTTGTCGAGAAGGCCAAGCCCGAAGCCGTCGCCAAGGCGCGCGAGGATCATGCCGAAAAGAGCGCGGAAGCGGAAAGGCTGAAGGCGGCACTGGAGCGGTTGGGCTAGTCAATCCCCCCCTGCAAGGGGAGGATGGTCATAATGTTGAGGGGCAAGGCGACGATGAGCGAACCAGCACCAGCCGCGCGCGACCTCACCCAGGGGCCGATCGCCTCGACGCTGCTGCTGTTCGCGGTTCCGACCCTTTTCGCCAACATCCTCCAGTCACTGAACGGATCGATCAACGCGATCTGGGTAGGCCGCTTCCTGGGGCCGCAGGCATTGGCGGCGACCGCCAATGCCAACATCATCATGTTCCTCATGTTCGCGCTCGTGTTCGGCTTCGGCATGGCCTCGACCGTGATAATCGGCCAGGCGATGGGCGCGCGCGACGTTCCCGCGGCGCGGCGCGCCTTTGGCTCCGCGGTGGGCTTCTGCTCGATCATGGGCCTCGCCGTCGCGGTCGGCGGCTGGATCGGCGCGCCGGCGCTGCTGCGGGCGCTGGCAACGCCCGCCGAGGCGTTCGGGCTGGCGCTCACCTATCTGCGCGTCATCTTCGTTGCGATGCCCGCGACATTGCTCAGCGTCATGATGATGATGGGTCTGCGCGGAGCGGGCGACTCGCGAACGCCGCTGATTTTCATGATCGGCAGCGTCGCCATCGACCTGATCCTCAATCCGGTGCTCATTCTGGGCCTTGGGCCGATCCCGGCCTTCGGCATCGCCGGCTCTGCGGCGGCGACAGCGGCGGCGGGCTTCGTCAGCCTGATCGGCCTTGTCGCCTTTTCCTATGCCAAAGACCTGCCGCTGCGGCTGCGGGGCGCGGAACTGCGCTGGCTCTGGCCGGCGGCGGACCAGCTGCGGCTGCTCTTCGCCAAGGGGCTGCCGATGGGGTTGCAGATGATCGTCATGTCCGGTTCCGCGCTGGTGATGATCGGGCTCGTCAATCGCGAAGGGCTGCTGGTGACGGCCGCCTATGGCGCGGCGATCCAGATATGGGGCTATCTTCAGATGCCGGCAATCGCGATGGGCGCGGCGGTCAGCGCCATGGCGGCGCAGAATATCGGCGCGGGGCGCTGGGACCGGATCGGTCGGATCACCCTCTACGGCCTTGGCTATCAGCTGGCGTTCACCGGCACGATGATAGCCGTCATCCTGCTATTTCACGCGCCGTTCCTCTCGCTGTTTCTGGGCGATCAGGCAGCGGCCATCGCGGCGGCCTGGCACATGCAACTGATCGTGACCTGGAGCTTCCTGCTGTTCGGATGCACGGTCATCCTGTTCGGCGTCATGCGCGGCAATGGCGTCGTGATGCCACCGCTCATAATCCTGACCTTCACCCTCTTTGGCGTGCGGCTCGGCTTCTATCATCTCGCTTATCCGGTGCTGGATGCCGACGCGCTCTGGTTCAGCTTTCCGGTCAGTTCGGCCATCGCGCTGTTGCTGGCGTGGGCGGTGTACGCGCAGGGCGGCTGGCGCAAGGCAAAGCTGCTGACGCCGGTTCACGAGGAAGAATGCCGGGAAACCGTTCAAAGCGAGGCGGAGCCCGCAGGGCGGATCGCGCCGGCCGGTTAGCGGCCCTGGTTGCGCCAGCGTGTGATGGTGCGGTCGAGAATGTCGTTCTCGCCCCCGGACTGCCGCCAAAGGTCGGTGAAGCTGGGGTCGCCCGACGCGGGCCGGCGATGCTCCTCCAGATTGTCGAGCGCGACGCGGATCGGCACGGCGACGCCCTCGCCGCAGATGATCGCTTCGCGGTTGCGCAGCGCCGGAATCGAATCGAGAAATCCGCGCGCGCCTTCGGGCATCGCCGCCTTCACGAACGCCTGGTCGCGGTCGTTGTTGAGGCGCATCGAAATGATCGTGCCGCATTGCGACAGCACGCCTTCGGCAAGGTCGGACGGACGCTGGGTGATGAGGCCCAGCGACACGCCATATTTGCGGCCTTCCTTGGCGATCCGCTCCAATATCTTGCGGACGGCCTGCCCGGCGCCCGAAGTGGAATTGGGGATGTAGCGATGCGCTTCCTCGCACACGAGCAGGATCGGCCGCTGCGGCTCGTCGCGCGCCCAGATGGCATAGTCGAAGACCAGCCGCGAGAGCACCGACACCACGGTCGATGTGATGTCGGATGGCATGGCCGACACGTCAATGATGGAGATCGGCTTGCCGTCGGAGGGGAGGCGGAAAATCTTGGCGATGAACGCCTGCATCGTGTCGGCGACCAGCATGCCGGAAAACATGAAGCTGTAGCGCGGGTCGGCCTTGATCTCGTCGATCTTGGTCTTCAGGCGCATATAGGGCAGCGAATTGGTGCCCTTGTCCAGCTTCCCCATCTCGTTCTGGAGGATCGTCGTCAGGTCCGACAGCAGATAGGGGATGGGCGAATCCACCGTCAGCCGGCCGATGCTTTCGGCCAGCCGGTTCTTCATCCGCGCGGCGAGCAGACATTTGGCGAGGATGTCGCAATCGACCGTGCGCTCCGATCCCGATGAGGTGACGAAAACCTCGCAATGCTCCTCAAAATTCATCAGCCAATAGGGGAGGGCGAGGTTGTTGACGTCATAGACCGCGCCGTTGCCGGCGAAGGCCGCGCCATATTCGCCATGGGGGTCGATCATGACGATATGCCCTTGGGGCGACAGGTCGCAAATGCGGTGGAGGATCAGCGCGGCGCTGGTCGACTTGCCGGTGCCGGTCGATCCCAGCAGCGCGAAATGCTTGCCCAGCATCGAATCGACATAGAGGGCGGCGCGCGTGTCGCTGGTCGGATAGACGGTGCCGATTTCCACATGCGCGCGGTCGTCGGCGGCGTAGATCTGCTGCATGTCGTGGCTGGAGACGGGGAAGATGTCGGTCCCCGGCGTCGGATAGCGCGTGACGCCACGGCGGAAGCGATAGATGCGCCCGGTTAGCCGTTCCTCGTCGCCCTCGCCCAGAAAGTCTATGTCGGCGATGATGCCCTGGCTCGCCTGATCGAGCGCCATTGCGCGGACGCTGGCGACGAGCCAGCTATTGCCGACGCGCATCTTCACCTGGCTGCCGACCTGCCCCGCCATCGCGACGCAGGGATCCTGGTCCTGCCCGAACAGCGCCAGCCGATGTGCGTCGATCAAGATCTTGGAACTGGACCCGGCGATCTGGAACACCATGCCCATCGACTGGATGTGGGCCATGTGGGCAGGCGCAGCGGCAGCAGTGAAGGATTGTGCGCCCGGCATATGGGTCATGAGCCTTTGTCGTCCCCTGAACCGGAACGTCTTCCGGCAAACAGGGTGGGTTTAGGCGGAATAGGTAAAGATTGACTTATGCACGCGCGCGTTTGCTCCATTCATCGCCGGCAAATGATTGACGCGCGATGAAGCCGGGTCCGTTTCGGACCAGATGATGTGCGCCAGGAACATGGATCATGTTTCAGGCATTGAGGAAGCGTAACCATCAGGATGCCCGCGTGACACCTAGCCTCCCGACCCATGGCGCACGGCGATCCGATGCCATCGCGATCGCCCGCGTGATCTGCATTCTGGGCGTCGTCTATGTTCACGCCTGGACGGGCCTTAGCGGAGCGGAGCTGGAAGCGCTGCGCGGCAGCGCGCAGGAAAATCTCCGCTGGCTGCTGATGGAGATGTTCGGCCGCAGCGCCGTGCCGTTGCTGGGCCTCATTTCGGGGTGGCTGGTCGCGGGATCGGTCGGCACGCGCGACTGGGCCAGCCATGTCCGGCGCAAGGCGCGCACCATATTGCTGCCGATGATCCTCTGGAACCTGATCGCGATCCTGCTGGTGGGCGGCGCGGCCTGGCTTGCCGGGTTGCAGGCGCCTCAGCCGCAATCGGCGGCGTGGGTGGTCCAGGAAACCCTCATCCTCACCCGCAACCCCGACATCAACGTGCAGATGCCGTTCCTGCGCGATCTGTTCCTCTGCATGGTCGCCGCGCCCTTGCTGGTACGACTGCCGGGCTGGACGCTGGTCGCGATCGGTGCGGGCGCGGCGCTCTGCCATGTGGAAGGGCTGGGACCGCCGGTGCTGATGCGCGCCTCGATCCTGCTGTTCTTCGTGACCGGCATATTGGCGCGGCGCGGCGGCTGGGCGGATCGGGTGGCGGCATTGCCGCTTTGGGCCGCGCTCGTGCCTTTCGCGCTGCTGATGGGCGCGCAGCTCTACCGCGCGGTCGCGATCGGCAATGGCGGCGCGCCGGAAGCGCAGGCGGCCCTTGACCTTGCGGTGCGCGCCACGGCGACCGTGGCTTTCTGGCGCATCGCGTGGGCGCTTGCAGCCACCACCGCGCGCGGCATGTTGCTGCGGATCGAGCCCTACGCCTTCTTCCTGTTCTGCGCGCACCTCGTCCTCATCTGGCTGGGCGGGCCGCTGATCGGCAAGCTGACCGGACGGATGGGTTCGCCGCTCTATCCGCTGTTCCTGATCGCCCAGCCGCTGATCGTGCTGGCGGCGGTGGTGATGATCGCCAGCGTGCTTCAGAGGATCGCCCCCGGCGCGGCGGCGCTGTTGAGCGGGGGGCGGCTGAAGGGCGAGCGTCAGGCCGCTTCGCGCACCGTGATGGCCTGAGCGGCCGCCATGGCAATGGCGAAGCTGCGCTTGCGCGCCTGCGGATCGAAAATCTGGCCGGTCAGGATCAGTTCGTCCGCCTGGGTGCGGCGGAGGAAGGCCGCCATGTCGCGCTCGACATCCGCCTGATTGCCGATGCTCGAAACGCTGAGCACGTCCGACAGCATCGCCTGCGCCTGTGGCGGCAGGCTCTCATAATAGCCCGCCACCGGCGGCTGGAGCTTGCCCGGCTGGCCGGTGCGGAGCCGAACGAATGCCTGCTGCATCGAACTGGCGAGCAGTCGCGCCTTTGCCCTGTCATCGGCGGCAAAGACGTTGAAAGCGGCCATGACATAGGGACGTTCAAGCTGCGCCGAAGGGCGGAAATCGCGGCGGTAGAGGGCGATCGCCTCATCCAGCGCGCCGGGCGCAAAATGGGAAGCGAAGGCATAGGGCAGCCCCAAAGCGGCGGCAAGTTGCGCGCCATAAAGGCTGGACCCCAAAATCCAGATCGGCACATCCGCGCCCGCGCCAGGCGTGGCCTCAATGCCCAGCCTATCGTCACCGGCCAGCAATGCCTGCAACTCCATGACGTCGCGGGGAAACTGGTCCGGCCCGCCGGACAGGTTGCGGCGGATCGCCTGCGCCACCCGCTGGTCGGACCCCGGCGCGCGGCCCAGCCCCAGATCCACCCGCCCCGGAAACAGCGCGTCGAGCGTGCCGAACTGCTCCGCGATCACCAGCGGCGCATGATTGGGCAGCATGATGCCGCCCGCGCCGATGCGGATGGTCGAGGTCGCATGGCCGATATGCGCCAGCACGACCGCCGTCGCGGCCGACGCGATCCCCGCCATGCCATGATGCTCGGCCACCCAGAGCCGGTGATAGCCCAGCGCTTCGGCGTGCGCCGCCAGATCGGCGGCATGGGCGAGGGCGGTCGCCACCGTGTCGCCTTCGCGCACGGGGACGAGATCGAGCAGGGAAAAGCGGGTCATGCCCGCCATATGGGGGCAATATGGGTTTCAGTTCAAGACGGGATCAGACCGCCCGCCCAAATCCCTGAACGGGCGCTTCGACCCGGCGGCCGAAAGTGGCAGGGCGGCGAGCGACGAGCGGATTGGCATCGCGATCGAGCAGCGCCATCGTCTCGGTAAAGCAGGGGCGCAGCGCGACGACGGTTTCGATCAGTTCGTCCGGGCTCTCGCGATTCTCGACGCAACGGCGCGCCGTCATCTCGATCTGCTCGGCCATCGCGCTCAGGCGATAGGCGCCGAACTGTGCCGATTCGCCCTTCAGCGTATGGGCGGGAACGACGAGCGCAACGGCGTTGCGCGCACGGAAGGCATCCTCCACGGCGCTGATCGACTTCACGCCATCCTCGCGGAAATAGCCGAGGATGCGCAGAAAGGCAGTCCCCAACTCGGCGCGAGTCCGGGCAAAATCGCTCCAATTCACCAGTTCGGTATCTTGGTGGGACACCAATGTGCTCCTTCACACCCCGCGCCGGATATAGGCACGGCGCGTAAACAGGGAGTTAAAGCACCGGGCAAAGCAATGGATTGCCGAAACAATTCAGACATGCCGCGACATGGCGAAGCAATGATCGTCCAGCCGGGCGAAGGACCAGCCATTCGCTTGCGCCAGCGCCGCCAGTTCGGTCGCCGCGATCGGATCATCGGCTTCGATCAGGATGGCTTCAGCCTCCCGCATCGCCCGCGCGGCGCGGAGCGCGGGCCACGGGCATTTCATCCCCCGCGCGTTGACCTCGACAGGCGACGCCTCATTTATTGCCATAGGGGTTCTTGGCGCTCCGCAGCGTCAGCCGTACCGGCACCGCGCCAAAGCCCAGCTCCTTGCGGATGCCGTTTACCAGATAGCGGCGATAGCTTTCGGGCAGTTCGTCGAGCCGCGTGCCGAATAGCACGAAGGTCGGCGGGCGGGTCTTGTTCTGGGTGATGTAGCGCAGCTTGATCCGCTTGCCGCCGGGCGCGGGCGGCGGATTGGCCTCCAGCGCGCGCTCGAACCAGCGGTTGAGCACGCCGGTCGAAATGCGCTGCGACCAGGCGGTGCGGGTCTCGAACGCGACATGGATCAGGTCGTCCAGACCCTTTCCGGTCGCAGCGGAGACGGTCATGATCGGCACGCCGCGCACCTGCGCCAGCCCATCGTCCAGCGCCTTCTTGATGCCCTGATACAGGGCCGATCCATTCTCGACCGTATCCCATTTGTTGAGCGCGATGACGAGCGCGCGCCCTTCCTCCAGCACCTTGTCGGCGATCCGCAGATCCTGCGCTTCCAACCCGCGCGTCGAATCGAGCAGCAGCACGACCACCTCGGCGAAATTCACGGCGTTGAGCCCGTCGCTGACCGCCAGCTTCTCCAGCTTGTCCTGCACCTTGGCGCGTTTCCGCATACCGGCCGTGTCGATCAGGCGGACGGGGCGTTCCAACCCGTCGCGGCTGGTCCAGGACCATTCCACGGCGATGCTGTCGCGCGTGATGCCCGCTTCCGGCCCGGTCAGCAGGCGGTTTTCGCCGAGCAGCCGGTTGATAAGCGTCGATTTGCCCGCATTGGGCCGGCCGACGATGGCGAGCTTTAGCGGCGCGCTTTCGTCGTCCTCGTAAAATTCCTTCTCATGCGCCACGCCATCCTCGCGCTCCAGATGGGGCAGCAACGCCTGGAACAGGTCGGCAAGGCCCTGCCCATGCTCGGCGGAAAAGGGGATCGGTTCACCCAGGCCCAGGCCGAACGATTCCATCACGCCGGGGTCTGCTGCCTTCCCCTCCGCCTTGTTGGCGACCAGCACCACGGGCGCGTCGTTGGCGCGCAGCCAGCGGGCGATCTCCTCGTCCAGCGGCGTGACGCCGGCGCGCGCGTCGATCATGAACAAGGCGACATCGCAATTGTCGACCGCCGCTTCGGTCTGCATCCGCATCCGGCCGGGCAGCGACTGGGCGTCCTCATCCTCGTAACCGGCGGTGTCGACGATGGTGAAATCGAGGCCGAGCAGATGCGCCTCCCCCTCCCGCCGGTCGCGGGTGACGCCGGGCTGGTCGTCCACCAGCGCCAGCTTCTTGCCGACCAGCCGGTTGAACAGGGTGGACTTGCCGACATTGGGCCGTCCGACGATCGCTACCGTGGGCAGCATGGCCCATTTCCTTCCAAAATCAAACCTGGGCGATACACGCCGTGCTCCTGCGAAAGCAGGAGCCCAGGGCTCAAGGTCACCTGCCTCACCCTAGGCTCCCGCTTTCGCAGGAGCACGAGTTTTCTGCAATTCGGGCGTTAACGGAACGCCGTCAGCTTCCCGTCGTCCGCCAGCACGTAAAGCACATTGTTGGCGACGATCGGCGACAGGGACATGGAACGGTCCAGATCGACCGTCGCCTGCACCGCGCCCGTCGCGGGGTCGGCATAGACCATCTCGCCGCGCGTCGACACGACGATCAGCCGGTTGCCGGCCAGAATCGGCCCGGTCCAACGGATCGCCTTGTCCTTCTTCTTTTCCTTCTGCCAGCGGCGCAGCTGGCTGACCCAGCGGATCTTGCCGGTCGCGCGTGCGACGCAAAGCAGGCGCGCGTCGCTGGTGACGGCGAACACCCATTCGCCGGCGATCCACGGGGTCGAGATACCGGCGATATTGATTTCCCACAGGCGCTGGCCGCTGGTGAGTTCATAGGACGCCATTCGCCCACCCTGGCCGATCGCGAACACGCGGCCGCGATCGATCACCGGGTCGGCATCAATGTCGGTCAGCGTCGCGACCGCCGTCGAAATGCTGGTGCGCGACAGCGCGTCGCCCCACAGGGTTCGGCCATTCTCATAACGATAGGCGGTGATTTCGCCCGAGCTATAGCCCGCGATCACGGTGCCCTGCGCGGCCGCCGGGGCGGCGACGCCGAAGATGCCGGTGACCTGCAACGTGCCGCTATCGGTCCACTGTGTTTCGCCGTCCGACTGGTTCAGCGCGAAAATCTGATTGTCCTGGCCCATCACATAGACATGGCCGTTTTCCAGCGTCGGCGCGCCGCGCAGCGGGCCGCCGGGGTGCTTTTTCCAGACGATGGACCCGTCCGCAGCGTTGAGCGCGAACACGTCGCCTAGGCCGGTGCTGGCAAACAGCTTGTCGCCGATCGCGCTGACACCGCCGCCGAACAGCGCGCGGCCATTGCCCTTGCCTTCGGCCGGAAGGCTGGTCTGCCACACCTTGCTGCCGCTCGCCGCGTCGAACGCGATGACATGCGCGCCGGCGTCGATCACGAACAGCCTGCCACCCGACACGACCGGCGCAGCCGCAAGGCGCGCCTGGGGCGAGCTGCCCTGGATCGATGTGGACCAGAGCTGGCTCGGCGACCCGCCGAGCGAAACATGGCCGACCATCTTGGACGGGTCGCCGCCCGGCTGCGCCCAGGCGTCGTTCACGACCGGCGCGGGCAGGGTGACGGGCACATCCGCCAGCGCGGGATCGACCTCGACGCCCTGTTCGTTGGACAGGATGGAGACGCGGTTGCCTACCACGGGGGTCTTGGGGCCGCCCTTCTTCCCGCCGATGATGCCGCACCCGCCCAGCAGCGCGATCATCGCCGCCATGGTGACGACATGCCCCAACTTCTTGATCGCCATCGGCTTCATCATCCTTCGGTGGTTTCGGCCGGAATCTCGACCGCATCGACGCCCATCGCACCCGCCATCTGACGCGCGCGTGAACGGATGGTTTCTGGGACATTCTTGTCCTTCGCCATGGCGGCGAACATCGGCCCCGCAAGGTCGGTCTTGCCCATGGCAGCATAGGCCAGCGCCACCAGTTCGCCCGCGCTGCCGAACCAGGGCGCGCCCTCGACCGCCAGCGGCTTCAGCCGATCGACGACCTGCTGGGGTTTCAGGCTATCATATTCGAGCGCCGTCTGACGGACCAGCGCGAGGTCGCGATAGGGCTGGTCCAGCCCCTTATCGGCCGCCATGGCGCTGTAGATCGCGACCGCGCTCTTGGTATCGCCCTTGCGCGCGGCAAGGCCCGCCTTCGTCAGAAGGGCGGAGGCGCGATAGCCCGGCTGGCTCGCCTTGGTCAGCGCGTCCAGTTCCTTGACGTCGGGCGTGCCTCCCCCTGTGGCCGTGGTCAGCACCGCGTCCATCTTTTCCGATACGGCTTCGGACTGCTGACGGCTATAATGCTGCCAGTAAAGCCACCCGCCGAACGCGGCGAGGCCCAGGATCACGACCGCCAGGGCAATGCGGCCATAACGCTGCCAGAAGGTCAGAAGCTGGTCCTGACGGACGGCCTCGTCGACCTCGCGCATGAAGACTTCGCTATTTTGCGGCGTCAGGGCCACGATATTCTCCAGGCAACGGAACAGAAACGAATGCGATAGAAGGCGGGATCAATAGCGGCGCTCTGCGGCCAGGCAAATCACTTTTTCGGGCGATAGACCTGTTCGTCGGTGGGGAAGGCGCGGGCGCGCACATCGGCGGCGTAGCGTTCCGCCGTCCGCCCGATGATCTCGGCGATATTCTCGAACCGTTTGACGAAGCGCGGCACCCGATCGAACATGCCCAGCATGTCTTCGGTGACGAGTACCTGCCCGTCGCAATGCGCCGACGCGCCGATGCCGATCACGGGCACCGGCACGCTGTCCGTCACGGCGATCGCGATCTCCTCCATCACGCCCTCGATCACCATGGCGAACGCGCCTGCGTCGGCGACCGCCCTGGCGTCGGACACGATCTTCTCATGCTCTTCCCGGCTCTTGCCGCGCGCGCCATAGCCGCCCAGCGCGTTCACCGCCTGCGGGGTGAGGCCCACATGCGCCATGACCGGAATGCCGCGCTGGGAAAGGAACGCGATCGTCTCCGCCATGGCGACCCCGCCCTCCAGCTTGACCGCCGCCGCGCCCGTCTCCGCCATGATCCGGCTGGCGTTGGCGAAGGCTTGGGCCGGCGATGCTTCATAGCTACCGAAGGGCATGTCGACGATGACCAGGCTATGATAGCTGCCCCGCACCACCGCCGCGCCATGCGCGATCATCATGTCGAGCGTGACCGCGAGGGTGGAGGGGAGTCCGTAGATCACCTGCCCCAGCGAATCGCCCACCAGCAGCATGTCGCAATGCGGATCGAGCAGCTGCGCCTGCCGCGCGGTATAGGCGGTCAGCATCACCAGCGGATCGGCGGTGCGGCCATCCACCTTGCGGCGCTGGACGGCGGGCACGGTCAGCCGCTTCATCGGCGCGGGGGTGGGGTTGGCGCGGCTGGTCGCGGTGTCGAGCGTGAAGGTCGTGGACATGGCGCGCGGCTTAGCCCAGCCGAGCCGGGCGCGCAAATGTCGGAGGGATGGCGCCGCTACCTGTTGAGCAGCCTTTGCTCCATCAATGTTCGCATGTCTCGACGCCCATCGGACACCAACAGGATAAGCACGACATTTTCCACTACGCTATAGATCAGGCGATAGGGCGGATACACAAGCTGTCTTACGTCCTTCATGCCGGATGCCGTCAGTTCCTGAGGAACAGAACCGCGCAACGGAAAATTCTGTAACGACCGGACGCGTTCGGTTAGTCGGTCCAGCAGATCGTCAGCATCCTCGACGGTCCGGACCTCTGCGACATAAGCGTGGATGGACCGGAGATCGTCGCTGGCCGGCCCGGTCAATATCACGTCGTAGCGCGTGTCACGCATCGTCGGCCCGGTCACGCGCTTTCAACTGGGCTACGGCTTCATCCCAGGGGATCGTGCGCCCGGCCTTGAAATCCTCCAGGCCCAGCGCCACGATTTTCAGCATCGCCAGCGTCTCCTGGGTCTTTTCATATTCCCGGATGTCCTGGACGATCGCCTTCGCCTCGCCATTTTGGGTAAGGATCATCGGCTCCGCGCCGTCGTTAAGTTCGGCGAGGATTTCGGCGGCATTGGCCTTGAAATAGCTGATCGGTTTGATCCGGGTGGAATAGCGCATGAAACGGTCCTCGATCAAATAGGGACCGAATATAGTCTAATGCATCGCCGCAAGCAAACGGGGCGGCATCGTGCCGCCCCATTCCACTCGCATCATCAGAAGCTGAACTTGATCGTCCCGCCCCAGGTCTGCGGATCGCCGACCTGGCCGGCGATCAGGCCGGTATTGCCCGGCGCGACCTGGAGGTTCTCGATATAGTTCACGTCGAAGGCGTTGCGGACCCAGCCGAACACGTCGAACCCTTCGCCCCTGAAACCGGCGCGGAAGTTGGTGAGCGCATAGCCCTTCACCTCGGTGTAGATGGAGGGCGACGCGTTGGAGTTCCAGTGCGAGCGATAGCTGCCGTCGACGCCCAGATAGACCTGGCCGTCCTTGTCCAGCAGCGTGACCGGCAGGTTCGCCTCCGCCCCGTAGGAAAACGCCCATTTGGACACGCCCGGAAGGCGCTGGCCGCTGATGTCGCACTGGCGCGGGCTGAGCGCGCCGGGGACGCCGGGCTGCGAATAGTCCGGGGTCGCGCCCGCCGGCTGGAAGGTGCCGCCCGACAGTTCGGGCGGGCAGGGCGCGTCGACGAACTTCTTATATTTGGCGTCGGTGTAGGCGCCGTTCGCATAGGCGGTGAAGCGGTCGCTGGCGACCACCTTGAAGTCCGCCTCGATCCCCTGCGAGCGGACCTTGCCCGCATTGGCGAGATAGCCGCGCACCGTGCCGAACTGCCCGCCATTCACCGTCGCCTGGAAATTCTTGATCTCCGTGCGGAAGGCGGTGAGGTTGAAGGTCGCGCGACGGTCCCAGAACTGGCTCTTGAGGCCGATCTCATAATGGTTGACCGATTCGGGCTTCACCGTGCCGGCGGCGAAGTTCACCGTATTGTCGGCGTTGAGCGGCAGGCCGTTTTGGTTGATGCCCAGCGTCTTGAAGCTCTTGGCATAGGTGGCGTAGGCCAGCACGTCTCGCGCGATCTTGTAGTTGACGTTGAAGTCATAGGTGAAGTTCCACGCGCTGTCGGACGGGGCGCTGACCTGCGGCTGATAGACGCCGCACTGGGCGGAGCTTCCCGCGATGGTGCCGGGCGCGGGAATGGCGGTGCAACTGATGACCTGGCCCTGGCCGTTGGTGACGACGCGCTGGTAGAAGCCCGACTTCTTGTCGTAATTGACGCGCGCGCCAGGCTGGATGGTCAGTGCGTCGGTCACTTTCCAGCTCAGCTGCCCGAACAGGGCGGCGCTGTCGGCCTTCAGCCACTGGGTGTTGCTGGCGGTCAGGCCATTCAGGACATCGCGATTATAGGCGTTGAGCGGGTCGGCCGAGGGCGCGAGGCTCCATTTGGTCGCATGGCGGCCCTGCTGCTCGGTGCCCTGTGTGTCGATCCGCTGCTTGAAGCCGAACAGGCCGACGACGAAGTCGATATCCTGGCTTTCGTAATTATACCGGAATTCCTGGCTATACTGGTCCTGCTGCGACGGGTTCTGCGACTTGGACACGATCGACAGGCCGGTGAAGTCGCGGTCATTTTCGGGCTTCCAGTCCCAGAAGCGCCAGGCGGTGACCGATGTCAGCGTGCCGGGGCCGACATCCCACTTCACGCGCAGCGACGCGCCGCCGATCTTATTGCCCGCGTTCAGGCTCGAATCGAGGTCGCTCAGCCGGTCGTAGGGATTGCGGCTCGGCACCCGGTAGTTGAGGCCCGGATTGGCGGCGTTGGCGGCGGCGACCAGCGCGTCATATTGACGCGACAGGGCGCGCTGGGTGCGACCGACACGGACGAAGGTCGTGCCGCAGCATTCGGGGTCTTGGCGGCTGTAATCGCCCGCCAGCGTGATGGCGAGGTCGTCGTTGGGCTGGAACAGCAATTGACCGCGAATGCCCAGATTGTCCTGCTCGTTGATCCAGCGATCGCTGGTCACGTTGAACAGGGTGCCCCGCCGGCTGGTCGCGGCGATCGCAACGCGGGCGGCGATCTTGTCGGTCAGCGGGCCGGAAATGGCCGCCTTCGCCTGCTTGTAGTTGAGGTTGCCGACGCTCAGTTCAGCGCGGCCCTCGAAATCGAAGGTCGGCTGGTTGGTCGTGATGTTGATCGCGCCGGCGGTCGTGTTCTTGCCGTACAGCGTGCCCTGCGGCCCGCGCAGCACTTCGACCTGCGCCACGTCCAGAAAGTCGAAGGTCGCGGCGGCGACGCGGCTGTTATAGACATCGTCGACATAGATGCCCACGCCCTGCTCGAACCCGTCGCTGGTCAGGCCGAACGGCACGCCAAGCCCACGGATGTTGACCGACGTATTGCGCGGGTTGGTGGTATAGACCTGAAGCGTCGGGGCCAGCTGTTGCAGCTTCACGATGTTGAAGTTGCCGGTCGCCTCAATGCTGTCGCCGCGCACGACCGAGATGGCGAGCGGCACTTCCTGCGCGGTTTCGGTGCGACGGCGGGCGGTGACGACGATCACGTCGCCGCGCGGCGATCCGCTGGTGGCGTCCTGCTCGGGTGCTGCCTCCGCCGCCGGTATCGGCGCTGCGGTCTGCGCCGAAGCGGCGGTCGCGATGAAGGTCGAGCCCGCCACGCCGGCAAGCAATATGGTACGCGCAATCATGATGATCCCCTTTAATCCGGCTGTCCGGTGGTCTTTGATCGCGGCAATTCCGGCGGTCCGGTCATGGCCGTTAATATTGGGATGATCGCTATGATCGGCGGCTCACCCCCTGCCGCCATGGGCCGGTTGGCCCTTGTCTCATTGCGCGCTCGTCACGCCTGGCCGGCGGTCAGGCGCGTCTTTTCCGTCACGTCGATCTGCACCACGCGCGCGTCATGCACGGTCAGCGTGATCGATCCGAACCGCAGCCCTTCCAGCACGCCGCGCACCTTGTCGATGCTGGCGAGGATGTCGGGACGCTGCGCGTCGGCGCGGGCGTGATGGAATGCGGAATGTCCCTGTTCGTTCATATGGCCCTCTTTCCGACCTATTATCTCAACTGTTAAGATAGACAAAAAAGCAAATATAAGGGGCGCGCAAGTTTGTCTTGTCGCGCCCCTTGGGGGTGAGGCTTATGGGTGGAGCGGCTGCGCCGGTTTTTCCTGCGGCAGAAGGGGCGCGGCCGGACGCATCTGCCGCACGGCGGTCGCCTGCTCCTGCGCGTTGTCGATCAGCCGCTCCAGCAAAGCCTGGCCGAACGCCCAGTCACCCAGCCCCGAATCCGCGTTGATGTGACCTGCATGGCCCGCATCGACGAACTGGCTGCCCCAATTCTTGCCGACGCTGTGGGCGCGCTCGAAGAAGATATAGGGATCGTCACGGCTGGCGACGAGGATCGAGGGGAAGGGCAGTTGCGCGCGCGGCGTCGGGCCGAAGCCGCCGATCGTCTCGGGCGTCTCCATCCGGTCGCAGTCGGGCGGCGCGACCAGCAGCGCGCCGGTCACCGGCCAGCCATAGGCCTGGCTCTGGAGCGCGCCCCACCAGGCGACCGCCATGCAGCCGAGGCTATGGGCGGCCAGAACGACCGGGCCGTTGGCTTCCCGGATCGCCGCATCGAGCCGCGTAACCCAGGCGTTGCGGTTGGGACTGGCCCAGCTGCCGAGGTCCACCCGTTGGCAATCGCCGCGCTTTTGCTCCCACAAACTCTGCCAATGGCCCGGCCCGCTATTGTTGAGGCCGGGGATGGTCAGCACGACCGGCTGGCGCGCCTCGCTCGTGAAACCGAATCGCTCCATAGTCTGATCCTCATCCTTCGTTGCGAGCCTGATGATTTAATTCTATCTCAGCGATAGACAATGGGCTGGCGACGAAATGTGGTGAAATCTGGGCAGTCGGAAAACACGCCAAACAACTGTCCAACTCGCTGTACAACTTCTAGCGCGATGCGCCCGGCAGGCCACCATTTCCGGCAAAGCGCATGACGTCACGCGCGTTGCAAAAAATGGGCTATGCTGGTGCAACCGGGGGCGCTCGCAAGGGTTCCTCCGCCTCACCTCGAAAGGAGCACAAGGCCATGAAGATCAATCGTAGCGGCTCGGCGGTCTGGACCGGCGGCCTCAAGGACGGGAAGGGCGCGATCTCGACCCAGAGCGGGGCATTGAGCGCCTATCCCTATGGCTTTGCCACCCGCTTTGAGGGCCAGCCGGGCAGCAACCCCGAGGAACTGGTCGCCGCCGCCCATGCCTCCTGCTTCACCATGGCGCTCTCGCTGATTCTGGGCGAAGCGGGCCTCGCCGCCGAGAAGATGGAAACCAATGCCGTGGTGACGCTGGAGAGCCAGGATGGCGGCTATGCCGTCACAGCGAGCCGCCTGACGCTCAAGGCCACCATTCCTGGCGCGGACGACGCGACCTTCCAGGAACTGGCCGGCAAGGCGAAGGCCAACTGCCCCATCTCCAAGCTGCTGAAGGCCGAGATCAGCCTTGAGGCGGAACTGCTGAGCTGACCACTGGCGGTCGGGCAAGGACATGCTCGCGCCAGGCGATATAGAGGCCGCTGGCGATGATGAGGGTCGCGCCGATCCACGTCGTCGCCATCGGCCATCCTTCGCCGATGAACGCGCCGAGCAACGTCGTCCAGATGATCGCGCTATAATCCATCGGCAGCACGACCGACACCGGACCGAAGCGCAGCGCCGCCGTCAGCAGGATTTGAGCCGCGCCGCCGACCAGCCCGATCAGGATCAGCAGCCCCCAGATTTCCGCATCATGCGCCTGACCGTAGAAGGGCAAGGCGACGCTCAGCGGCGCCATCGACAGCAGGGTGAACCAGAAGACGATGACGGCCGGCTGCTCGGTGCGTCCCAGCTCGCGCAGGATCAGGCTGACCGTCGCGGTCAGAAGCGCGGCGGCTATGGCGACGGCGACGCCCTCGACCGGGAAATGGCCCGATTCGGGGCGAACCATGATCAGCACGCCGGCAAAGCCCAGCAGCACGGCACCCCACCGATGGATGCCTGTCGCCTCGCGCAGGATCAGCGCGGACAGGATCGTGCCGAAAATGGGCATGGTAAAGCCGATGGTCGCGGCTTCGGCCGGGGGTAGCAGGATATAGGAAAGAAAGTTGAGCATCAGCCCCAGCAGCCCGATGGCCATGCGGCTGGCGTGGACGCCGATGCGACGGGTCCGGATCGAACCGATGCCGCTGGTCATCGCGACGGTGACGAACACCACCGGCAACGCGATGAGTTGCCGGTAGAAGGCCGTCTCGACCAGGTTGACGCCATGATTGGCGGCGATCCGGCCGGTGATGAACATGATCGACAGGCAGAGGACCGCGGTCAGGCGCAGAATCATCGCCAGCATCGGGCGATGGGGGCGGGGGGCAGGGGCGGCGGTCACGCCACCCCCTTAACCCGGTCGCGCCGCAGCGCAACCGGGCCACTTGTCACGTGAGAGGCTTGCGGAATTTGAGCGTCATCCGGTCGCTTTCGCCGATGGCGAGATATTTGGCCTTGTCGACCTCGCCATTGCGGAGCACCGGCGGCAGGGTCCACACCCCCTTTTCCCAGTCCGCCGTATCCTTGGGATTGGCGTTCACTTCCGACGCGCCGACATATTCGAAGCCCGCCTCCTGCGCGATGCGCTTTATGGTCGAGACCTTGAGATATCCGCTCGTCTTCTCAAGCGCCGTGTCGCGATCCTCAGGCAGGCGATGATCGACCACCCCCAGCGTGCCGCCGGGCTTGAGCATGGTGAAGAAGGCCTTGAACGTCTCGCCTTCCTTTCCGCCCATGACCATATTGTGCACGTTGCGGAAGGTGAGGACCGTGTCGACGCTGTTCGCCGGGATTTGCGCTGCCTCCTCGGGATAGGCGACGACCTTCACCTTGCCATAGACGTCGGGCTTGGCGGCCAGGAATTCCTTATATTTGGGCAGGTAGCCGCCGGTCGGCTGGAGCGCGTAGAAGGCACCGGATCGCGCCAGCAGCGGCGCCAGGATTTCGGTGTACCATCCGCCGCTCGGCGAATATTCGACCACGGTCTGCCCCGGCGTCACGCCAAAGAAGGTCAGCGTATCGACAGGGTGGCGATATTTGTCGCGCGCCACATTGGCGGGGGTACGGGTCGGCGCCGCCACCGCGGCCGCGATCGGGTCGGCGTGCGCGCCATGGCCGGCATGCTGTGCGATGGCCGCGCCTATCGGCAGAAGGGCGGCGGCAAGCGCTAAGGGGACGAGACGGTTCATGCGGAATCCTCTCTTTTAGGGGGGTGGGGAGGATGTGCCGGTCAAGCCGCCCGCGCGCAAGCGAAGAAATGGCGCCATCGCAGCGCAGGCTGGGGTCTTTCGCCTTACCCTACCGGCAGCCAGTCCAGGTCCATATCCTTGTGCCGGTTGGTATAATGGCCGATCTCCTCCAGCCGCGCCATGTCGAGCAGGGTGATGCGGCCATTGGAGCGGCTGATGAGCGCTTCCTGCTCCATTTGCCGGATCATGCGATTGACGTGGACGGACGTGAGGCCGATCGAATCCCCGATTTCCTCCTGCGTCAGCTTCAGGTCGAAACTGTCGGTGATGCTCTCGTCGGTGATCCGCAGCCGGTCGAACATGTCGAGCAGGAAGGACGCGACCCGCGCCTTGGCTGATGTGCGGCCGAGCGCAGCGAGACGGTCGGTCATCGACACGCGCTCGGCGTTGGAGAGCAGGAACAGGAGGGCAGCGACGCGCGGAAACTCCTCCAGCAGCCGGCGCAGCGCGTGTTTGTCGAACGGGCAAACCACCGCGTCGGACAGCGCCACCAGCGATTCGGGGGCCTTACTGTATATGGTGCTGGCCGATCCGATGAAGTCGCCGGGAAAGTAGACCCGCAATATCTGGCGGCTGCCGTCGGGCAGGATGACGAAGCTCATCACGCGCCCCTCGCGCAGCACGAATAATTCGGTCACGGTGTCGTTGACGCGCTGGATCATCGCCCCGCGCCGCACCTTACGGGGATTTTCCTCCAGCCTTTCCAACGCCCTGCATTCCGCGTCGGACAAGGCGACCTGCTTGGCCAATCTTGCCGCGAAACAGCTTTTTGCCACCAACTCCACCTTTTTCCCTATTGTCGTTACGATGGCAAAACGCCCCAGGCGTCTTTTGGCTGCATTTCGGGCGGCTGCACTAAACTCGATCAAGGATGGAGCGGGCGACGAAATATTGTTTCCCGATGGCGTCAAACCGGTCTGGAGGGGGGCCTCGAGCCGCCTTGCGCCCTGCGCCACAGACGCTATGAACCCTTGGCGATGGACCGTATTCATATCCGCGGCGGCAAAGCGCTTTCCGGCCGCCTTCCGATCTCCGGCGCCAAGAACGCCGCGCTCACCCTGCTGCCCTGCGCGCTGCTGACCGACGAGCCGGTGACGCTGCGCAACCTGCCGCGCCTTGCCGACGTGGACAGTTTCGGCCATCTGCTGAACCAGCTGGGCGTGTCGACCATGATAGAGGGCGCGCGGCCGGAGGATTTCGGCCGGGTGATGACGATGCGCGCCGGCCGCGTCACCTCGACCGAGGCGCCCTATGACATCGTGCGCAAGATGCGGGCCTCGATCCTGGTCCTGGGACCGCTGCTCGCTCGGGCCGGCGAAGCGCGGGTGTCGCTGCCTGGCGGCTGCGCGATCGGCAACCGCCCGATCGACCTGCATTTGAAGGCGCTCGAAGCCTTCGGCGCGATCATCGAAATCCATGCCGGCTATGTCCGCGCCAGCCTGCCCGATGGCGGTCTGCCCGGCGGCATCTTCACTTTCCCGGTCGTTTCGGTGGGCGCGACTGAAAATGCGCTAATGGCCGCCGTGCTGGCCAAGGGCACCTGCATCCTCGAAAATGCCGCGCGCGAGCCGGAGATCGTGGACCTGTGCAAGCTGCTGGTCGCGATGGGCGCCGACATAGAGGGGATCGGCGGCGACAAGCTGGTGATCCACGGCCGCCCGCGCCTGCACGGCGCGACCTACAGCGTCATGCCCGACCGGATCGAGGCGGGCAGCTATGCCTGCGCCGCCGCCATCACCGGCGGCTCGCTCGACCTCATCGGGGCCTGCGCCGACGATATGCACGCCGTCCTCGCCGCGCTGCGCGACGCAGGGGTGCAGGTCGATGTGCATCGCGACGGCATCCGCGTCTCATCCGACGGAAAGCTGCGCCCGCTCACCCTCTCGACCGCGCCTTTCCCGGCTTTCCCGACGGACATGCAGGCGCAGTTCATGGCGATGCTGACGCTGGCCGATGGCGCATCGGTCCTGACAGAGACCATCTTCGAGAACCGCTACATGCATGTTCCCGAACTCGCCCGCATGGGCGCGGACATCGCCGTCAACGGCCGCACCGCCGTGGTGCGCGGCGTTTCCGGCCTCGTCGGCGCGCCGGTCATGGCGACCGACCTGCGCGCCTCGATGAGCCTCATCCTCGCCGGCCTCGCGGCGCAGGGCGAGACTCAGGTCAACCGCGTCTATCATCTCGATCGCGGCTATGAGCGGCTGGAAGAGAAATTGTCGGCAGTGGGCGCGGACATCGAGCGCGCCAGCGATGGCTGACGGACGCGGCCTGGCGACCGACCGCGCCGCGCTGCTCGCCCTCTATGATTTCGATGCCGGCGGCTTCCGCACGCTGGACGACATCACCGCCTTCGCCGCGCGGCTGTGCGACGCCCCGATCGCGCTCGTCAGCGTCGTCGAGGATGTGCGCCAGCGCTTTCTCGCCCGCACCGGCCTCGACGCGGAGGAAACGCCGCGTGACGTCTCCTTTTGCGCTCATGCGATGCTCGGCGGGGACATCTTCGTCGTGCCGGACGCAAGGCAGGATCCCGCCTTCGCCGACAATCAACTCGTCACCGGTCCGCCCTATATCCGTTTCTACGCCGGTGCGCCGCTGGTCGCGAGCGACGGCGAGCCACTGGGCGCGCTCTGCGTCATCGACACCGCGCCTCGTGCCGACCTCACCCCGCTCCAGCGTCAGGGTCTGACCCTGCTGGCCCGGCAGGTAATGGCCGAGCTGGAGGCCCGCCGCCGCGACCGTGACGTCATCCTTCGGCAGGAACAGGACGCCGCCGCCGTCGCCGACAGCGAACGCATGTTCCGCACGCTGGCGGATACGATGCCGCAGATGGTCTGGTCCACCCTGCCGGACGGGTTCCACGATTATTACAATGCACGCTGGTACGAATATACCGGCGTGCCGGTCGGATCGACCGATGGCGTGGCGTGGAACGGCATGTTCCACCCCGACGATCAGGAGCGTGCGTGGGGTCGCTGGCGGCACAGCCTCGCCACCGGCGAGCCCTATGAGATCGAATATCGGCTGCGCCATCACAGCGGCGACTATCGCTGGACGCTGGGCCGCGCGCTGCCGATCCGTGACGCGCATGGCGTCATCACGCGCTGGATTGGCACCTGCACCGAAATCCACGAACAGAAGCTGATGATGGAAGAGCGCGAGATGATCGCGCATGAACTCTCGCACCGGATCAAGAATATCTTTTCGGTGATCGCCGGCCTCATCGGCCTGTCGGCGCGTCAGCATCCGGAGATCGGCGACGTGGCCGACGATCTGCGTGATCGCATCCTGGCCCTTGGTCGTGCCCATGACTTCGTGCGCCCCCACAGCGCCGAATCCGCGCCGCAAGTGGGGCAGGGGCATGGCCGCCTGTGGGGCATACTCGAACAGATTTTCGCGCCCTATCGGAGCGATGCCGGATCGCGCATCCTTCTGACCGGCGACGATCCGATGATCGACGACCGCTCCGCCACGCCGCTGGCGCTGCTGTTCCACGAACTCGCCACCAACGCCGCCAAATATGGCGCGCTCTCGGTCCCGTCGGGCCGGGTGCATCTGGATATCGCTCAGGAAGGGCAGTCAGTGCGGATCGACTGGCGCGAAGAAGGTGGGCCGCCGGTCGCGCCATGCGGGCAGGAAGGGTTCGGCAGTCGGCTGATGACGCTCAGCGTCGAACGGCAGCTGGGCGGCAGGATCGTCCGGGACTGGCAGCCCGATGGGCTGCGCCTCAGCCTCTCGATTCCAGCCCGCTCCATGAGCCGGGCGGCGGGAACGGCGTAAAACCGGCGATTTCGGCGGCTGTCAGGTCCGGGTCCTCGGCAGCGGCGAGCTTGAGCGCAGCCGATATGCTGCGCGCTCGAAACGGCTTCGTGATAACCCCCAGCGCCGCGACCGAGGCTTCACCGATTTGCGCCGGATTGGCGGTGACATAAATGACGCGTATGCCGTGGCGGGTGGCAAGCTCCATGCCGATCTGCGGACCGGTCGGTCCATCGCGCAGATTGAGGTCGACAAGCGCGATGTCGCAATCCTGCGCGCTCGCAAGCGCGCCCTCCCGATCGGCGGCGATGGCCCCGACATCGAAACCAGCGTCCTCGACAATCTGTTCGATTTCCAGTGCGACGAAAATCTCGTCTTCGACGATCAGAACTTTCTTGGTCATTCCTCGGTCCGCGAACTTGGAGGGCTTAAATACTGAAGGCGCCTTCAGGTTCCTGCGCGCACTAAAAAATGTTATAGGCTGCATCAAAATGCAGTTTATTCCTGGTTGGTCCACAGCGTCTCGAAGCGCGTGCCCTGCATCAGCAGCACCGATGCGGGATAGCCGCCGTCCGCCGCCTTGCGCGCCGTCTCCGTCGCGGCTTCGACCGCCGCCTTCTGCGTGGCGAAAGGGCCATAATATTTATTGTCGAGGTTGATCTTCCACACCCCCTCATGTTCGAGGACGATGTAACGCGCGTGCGGATAGGTTGGGGCGGTGGACATGGGTCGGAAACCTTAGGACATGGGCAGCGTGATTGCGCCCGTGCGCTTACCGGATGCCTGCCCCGCCATCAACGCGCACAATCAAGCCATCGGCGAGCCACTGGCCCAGCATCCGCCCGGCCTCCGCGGCGCTATCCTCGACGCCCATCTCGTCGGCGAAGATCGCGCATAGAGTGCCGAAACGCTCCCCCGCCCGCGCGGCGCCCAGCAGGCGCGCTTCTTTGTCGTCGGCGGTGCGAAAGCAGGAGACATGGTCGAGCCGCCACACCATCAGCGTTGCCCCTTCCTTTAGGGGCGCGGCCGCCGGCGGCGTCCCGCCTTCCGATAGCGCCGACCAGATTGCCGCGGCGTTGGTGTGCACGTCGCGGGTCAGCAGGCTCGGCGAAAAATGCAGCACGGCCCGATCCCACTCCACCGCGCCCAGCTGGTCCAGTCTGACCGGATCGACGTCGGCCGCCACAAAGGCCTGCGCCAGCGCCTGATCCAGCCAGGCAAGCTCGCCTATGTCCGGATCGTCGGGATAGAGCGCGGTCAGCGTTGCCACGAAGCCGGCCGGGTAGGCGTCCAGCGTCCAGTGCGTAGGCGGCGTCGCATCGATATGGGCCGCCGCTGCCGTCAGGAAAGCCTCATCGCCGATCCACGCATGAACCCGCTCATAGGCTTCGGTCAGGCAGGCGACGAGCTGCGCGCGATAGTTGTTCTGATAGACGGCGAGGCCCGGTCCCGCGCCCTTGCCGATCCGGTCGGCCGCATCGGCATCACTCCGCGCGATCCAGGCGCAGAAATCCTGCTGGATGAGGGCGAGGCTCATGCCGCTTTCCGATCGGGGCGGGCGATCGCGCGCGCCTGATCCAGTTCGGCCAGGAGATGCCCAAGCGGCGGGATCGCGTCGTCGCGCTCGATCATCGTGGCAACCGGACCCAGCCGGGTGATGGCATGGGCATAGAGCGCCCAGACCGCAGGCGGGACCGGCTGGTCATGCGTGTCGATCAGCATGTCGCGGCCCTGGCTATGTCCCGCAAGATGCACCTGCCGCACCCGTTCGGCCGGGACGGCGTCGATATAGGCGACCGGGTCGAAGCGGTGATTGGTCGCGCCGACGAAGATGTTGTTGATGTCGAGCAGCAGGCCGCAGCCGCTGCGCGCGCACATTGCGTCCAGAAATTCCCATTCGGTCATCGTCGACCTGCCGAACGTCACATAGCTCGATGGATTTTCGACCAGCATCGCCCGGCCCAGCACGTCCTGCGCCATGGCGATATTGGCGCATACTAGGTCGAGCGTTTCGCGCGTATAGGGCAGCGGCAACAGGTCGTGCGAACTGAACCCGCGAAATCGCGACCAGCTTAGATGGTCGGACACGAACAGCGGTTCGATCTCGTCCACCAATGCCTTCAGCCGTTGCAGATAGGCGCGGTCCAGCCCGTCGGCGGACCCGATCGACATCGACACGCCATGCAGCGCCACCGGATGCCGTTCCCGTATCTGGCGCAGGATGGCTCGGGGACGGCCGCCGTCGATCATGAAATTCTCGGAGATCACTTCGACGAAATCGACCGGAACATGCGATTCCAGGAAATCGCGATAGTGGTCCTTTCGCAGGCCAAGGCCGAAAATAGGGTCAAGCATCTGCAATCTCCGCGGCAACAGGCTGCCCGGCGGCGGGGTGACCGCCGGGCAAGACCCTCACTGGGCTTCGGTCAGGCTGCCGCCGGCCGCCGTGCAGGCCTTTTCCGACATTTCCTTGAAGCCATCGCCCTTGCAGCTGTTGAGCCCCTTGCAGTCGTGGCTTGCGGTCTTGCAGTCGGACGTGCCCTTGCAGCTGTTGACGCCATAGCAATGCACCAGCTTGGCCTCGTCCTTGGCGAGGGCCGGGGCGGTCGTGGACGCGGTGGCGATCGCCAGCAGCGCGGCGGTGGTGGCGATGCTGACGCCGGACTTTACGGTGATCATGGTGGAATCTCCCAAAGACTGTGCCGTGATGGCATGGGAGAATTCGCAGGCGCCGCCGGTCCGGTTACACGCCCGTGCGAAATTACCAGCGCATCAGCCGGGGACCGATCAGCGCGCCCAATGCGCTCGCCAGCGCGATGCCCAGTGTGTACCAGGTCAGCACGAAAATCGCCGACACTTCGGGGCAATGGATGCAGTAGACCGCCGCGCCGAACGCGCCGGACGCCAGCCCCGCCGCCGCGCCCGCCGCGCGCAGACTGGTCGGCGCGAAATGGCGGTAGGCCCACAACAGCCCAACGAACATCGGCATCGACAGCAGCAGCACGTTGCGCGGGCAATCGCGCCAGCTGCCCCCCAACCACATCGCCAGCCAGTCGCCCGGCGCCGTTCGCGACATTTCCACGATGCCGATCGTCGCCAGCACCATCACGGGGACGCCAAGCAGCCAGAGATGGCGCAGCCGCCCCGGGTCGGGCCGGGCTAACCGTGCTGTCAGCAGGATGGCGCCCAGCCCAAGCGATAGCGTGTAGAGCCACTTTACCCAGAAATGATAGCTCACCAGCGCCACCGACCAGTCCTGCCGCATCCCGAAGGCGATGAGCACAATGGCGATGCTGCCGACCGCGCCCAGCCCCAGCCCCAGCGCGATCCAGCGCGCGACGCTGTGGCGCGGCACCGGCCTGACATCGGCGGCAAGGCGGGCGATCAGTTTTTCCGTGTCCATCAATTCGGCCCCTTGATGCGCGCGGCCAGAGCCTTCAGCCCCCGGTGGACCGATATCTTCACGTCCGATTCTCCGATTCCCATGCGCCGGGCATGGTCGGCGATGCTGTTGCCCTCGACATGGGTGCCGCGGATCGCATCGGCCTGCTTGGGCGGAAGGTCGGCCAGCAGGCGATCGACATCCATGCGCGCAGACACGGCATCCTCGAACCCTTCGGTCACCAATATGTCAGCCACATCCTCCACCGTGCAATGGATGCGGCTGCGGCGGAAATGGTCGATCATCTTGTATCGCGCCACGGCGAACAGCCAGCCGGTAAACGGCCTGTCCCGGTCGTAGGTCGCGCGGCGCACATGCACCGCCATCAGCGTTTCCTGCACGAGATCCTCTATATCGTCGGGCCGGCCGCTCATGCGGCGACGGTAAAAAGACTGCAACAGCGGCACGAGCGCGCGCAACAGCGCGGCATGGGCGTTCGCGTCGCCCTCCAGGCCGCCGATCATCCATAATCGCAACTGCTGCTCGCTTGCTCGCATAGGCGCTCCCCAACCCGCATTCGGGCCAGACCCGCAAAAAGTTACAGCGCCGTAGCCAGGGGCGACAGAAATTTTCCTGTATCGCTCGCGTAACCGAACGCCGCCCTGCTGCGAATTGGCGATCATGGTCCGCCGCCAACGCTGCCGGATCATGGCGCACCCCCCCCCGCGCCGGCCCCTGTTTCAGGAAGGATTTGCCATGTTGAAGACCAACGCCGCCATCGCCGCCACGCTTGCCCTCACGATCGCCGCCGGCGCGGCCCATGCCGCCGACAAGAGGCCGATGGAAAAATGCTATGGCGTCTCGCTCGCCGGCAAGAATGACTGCAAGGCCGGCGCGGGCACCAGCTGCGCGGGCACCAGCAAGGTCGACTATCAGGGCGATGCCTGGAAATTCGTCGCCCAGGGCAGCTGCACGAAGATCAAGACTCCCAAGGGTCTGGGGTCGCTCACGCCCAAGGCGTGATCCAGACGCCCGCGCGTGGCGTCCCCCACGCGCGGGCACAGCCGTAAAGGAGACCTGCCATGTCGCACGCGACCGCGCACTATCGCAGCGCCGCCGATCTTGCCGCCCGCTTTCTGCCCGATCCGCTGCTGCTGCTGGTCGCGCGGCTCGGCGCTGCGTCTATCTTCTTCCTGTCCGGCCGGACCAAGGTGGAAGGGTGGCTGACGATCACAGGCAGCACATATGAATTGTTCCGCACCGAATATGCTCTGCCCCTGATCCCGCCGGAGATCGCCGCCCATGCCGCGACCTATTCGGAGCATCTGTTTTCGACCCTGCTCGCCGTCGGCCTTGCGACGCGGGCCAGCGCGCTGGCGCTGCTCGGTATGACCGCCGTGATCCAGATTTTCGTCTATCCCGATGCCTGGCCCACCCATCTGAGCTGGGCCGGCCTGCTCCTGCCGCTGGTTGCCAAAGGCGCCGGAAATTGGTCGCTCGACGCGCTGATCGGGCGGCGGCTTGATAGTTGAGGCAACGCCGTCTCAGCTCGCAAGCATGTCCGCGCCCTGATTATAATGGTGCCAGGCCATGATCGCGGCCGCGCCGCGATGGGGCCGCCAGGCTTCGGCCAGGGCGCGGACTGTCTTCTCGCTCGGTCGCTCAGGCAGGCCCAACATCCGCCCGATCTCGATCTGCACCGCCAGGTCGCCGGCCGGCCAGATATCGGGCCGGCCCTCGGCGAACAGCAGATAGATTTCCGCCGACCAGCGACCGATACCTTTGATTCGTACAAGCTGCGCGATCGCATCCTCGTCATCCTGCGGCAGCGCATGAAGGTCGAGTTCGCCCGATACCACCAGTTCGGCGAGGCTGCGCGCATAGCCCTGCTTCTGGCGGGACAGGCCGCACGCCCGCAGCGCATCGAAATCCCGCGTCAGCAGCGTTTCGGGTGCGCAGCCTTCGCCCAGTTCCGCCTCCAGCTTGCGCCACACCGCCGCCGCTGCCGCGACGCTCACCTGCTGCCCCACGATCGTGCGCAGCAGCGTCTCATAGCCGGGCGCGCGCACGCGCGGCTCGGGATAGCCCACCCGGCCCAGCGCGGCGACGAAGCCCGGCTCGATGCCCGCGATCGCGTCCAGGCTGGCGCGCAACTGTTCGACGGTGGTGACCATGGCAGCGTTTCCAGCCCTTGATTTCGCGGCGTCCCTCGGCCAGAGCGGCGGGGAAAGTATGAGGGGTTTGGATAGATGCCGAAACTGATCGTGGTCAACCGTGCGGGTGAAGAACAGGCCGTCGATGGCGATAATGGCCTGTCGGTGATGGAGGTCATCCGCGACAATGGCTTTGACGAGCTGCTCGCCCTGTGCGGCGGCTGCTGCTCCTGCGCCACCTGCCACGTCTATGTCGATCCCGATTTTGCCGGCGCGCTTCCTGCCATGAGCGAGGACGAGAATGATCTGCTCGACAGCAGCGACCACCGCACCGACGCCAGCCGCCTGTCCTGCCAGCTGACCCTGACCGATGCGCTCGACGGCCTGCGCGTCACCATCGCGCCGGAAGACTGAGGGGCGAACCCGACAGCGGGGATCACCGCCCCAGCCGCAGCACCGCCATCGGCGCTTCGCTCGTCTGGGGCGTGATCGTCCAGACGATCCGCTTGCCCCGAGCGTCCGCCTGGGCGCCATCCTCCTGATTCTGGCTGACGATCTCCGCATCGGTGGTCAGCGTGAAGCGCCCGTCCAGCGCCTTGGCCGCATCCGGCCCGCCGCCGCCCATTCCCGCCGGCCCCTGGCTCTTGTCGAAGCCGTTGGAAAATCCGGGTGCCTTCACCCGCACGCGTCCGTCGCTCCGCAGTTCCGCCGCGACGAAAGGCAGCACGATCTGCGCGTCGATGTTGAAGGGGAAGAGGAAGGCGTGGGTCAGTGTCCCCTCGATCGCATAGTCGATCTCGAACTTGCGCGCGCCGACGTAGCGGGCAGAGCGGAAGCCCTTTTCCTTGCTCAGCGCGTCGGGATCGCCACCATCTGCGCGTGCTCGTCCTTTTCGTCGGGTGCGCCGAAATCCTCGTCCTTCGCCGCGATCTGAAGCAGGGCAGGGCCAGCCTCCGCCTCGCCGTCCGCTTCCACCGGGGTGACGCCTTCCTTGCCGCTTTCGGACGCGATGATCTCGCTCTTGTAGGCGAAGGCGAAATGGCCGTTGGCGCGGATGTCGAGGGTCGACTCGAACTTTCCCGGCGTCACCAGGCAGGCGGACAGGCCGATCAGCGCGGCGAGCGCCCCCAGCGTGCGAAACAGATATGCCATCGGCCGTTCCCCCAAACGGCCCCCGGCCGCTACCGGCAGGTTGCGGCGTAGAGGGCGATCGCCGCGGCGTTGGAGACGTTCAGGCTCTCCATGCGCGGGCTGATCGGCAGTTTAGCGATAATGTCGCAATGCGCCATGCTGTTGTGGCGCAGCCCTTCGCCCTCGGCCCCCAGCACCAGCGCCACGCGCGATTCCCCGATCGCGTCGGCCAGCACCGTGTCGGCGTCGCCGTCCAGGCCGATGCGCCAGTAACCTGCCTCGGCAATCTCGTCGAGCGCGCGGGAAAGGTTCACCACCCGCACCCAGGGCACCACCTCCAGCGCGCCCGACGCCGCGCGCGCCAGCACGCCCGATTCGGGCGGTGCATGGCGATCCTGCGTCACGATGCACAGCGCGTCGAACGCGGCCGCCGAACGCAGAATCGCGCCGACATTATGCGGGTCGGTCACCTGATCCAGAACCAGGATCGGCCTCTTGTCGTCCTGTCCATCCTCCAGCACATCTCCCAGCCAGACATCGTCCAGCGGCTCGACTTCGGCGACGATTCCCTGATGCGGCGCGTCGGACGGCACCATGCGGCCCATGTCGGCTACGTCGGAATAGACGATTGGCAGCACCGGCGGCAACTCCAGCGCGTTGATCGCCTCGCGCGTGCCCCATATCTTGCGGACGACCCGATTGGGATTGGCGAGCGCGGCGGTCACGGCATGGCGGCCGTAAAAACGGGGAAGATTGCCCTTGGGCTTGGCGGAACGATGCGTCTTTTTCATGGGGACGCTCTTTTCACAGGAGGCCATTGACAGGCAAGCCTCCTTTCGCCATTGAGCCGCCTCCAGCGCGGGAAGCGAGGCTTTCTCTCCCGTGTCAGGCACTGGACAGGTGGCCGAGTGGTTAAAGGCAGCAGACTGTAAATCTGCCCGGGTTTCCCGTACGCTGGTTCGAATCCAGCCCTGTCCACCACCCTCCTTGTAGGGATCGCCAAACATTCCAGAAGCCGGTGTTTCAGGGCGGGGCAGCTCCGCCGGCACCCGCCGCGCATCGTTGCCGATCGCAGCTCGGTTCTGTTTGGCCGCCAAGACCTGTGAGCGTTAAACGTCAGCCTTGTATCGCTACCGTCGGCGCTGGGAAGCTGGGATTCTGCCTGCTGCACCCATGCGGTGAGCCGACGGCCGGCTCCCAAGACCGTCGTAGGCCGTGGGCCGGGCGGAGCGCTATTTCATATATCGAACTCCGTTGCATTAATGAAAATATTTTGACTTTTGGCCTGCTGACCGCGATCCTCGCTGACGCCGATGGCCTCGCGGCGCTGGCGACAGCGAGCAAGGACGCGCGGAGCCAGATCGAATTGATCGTCCTTCCCGATGCTCTGTATGACGATCTCGCCACCGCCGGGCGGTTGCCGCAGGAGCGGGCGCGCACCGTGCCCCTGCGCGAACTGGAGGCGGCCGGACGGGACAGCGGGCGCGCCCTGCCGACCTCCAATCCGCGCGGACTGGCGTCCATCCGGTTCAGTTCGGGCACGACCGGCCTGCCCAAGGGCGTGATGATGGACCATGGCCACATGCTGTCCAACGCGCGCAAGGTCGGCGAACTGCTGGAACTGGGGCAGGATGACGTCCATTATACTTGCTTTCCCTTCCACCATGTCTTCGCGACGGTGATGGGCGTTCTGACGACGCTGTGCGCCGGCGCGACACTGATCGTCGCGCGACGGTTCAGCGCCAGCCGCTACTGGTCGGACCTGCACGAATATGGTGCGACCCGCGCGCATATCCTGGACCCGCTGATCCCGCTGCTGATGAAGCAGCCGGATGGCGCCGCCGACCGGGACCACAAGGTCACGCGGATGTACACCGCTGCGGGCTTCTACCCCGAATTCGAACAGCGTTTTGGCGTCACCATCGTGCCGATCTACGATATGAGCGAATTGACGGTCGTAACGCATTTCCCGCGCGGCGAAGCGCGCCGTCCGGGAAGCTGCGGCAAGGAATCGGGGCTGTTCGAAATCAAGATCGCCGATGAAGACGGTTTCCCCGTCCCGGACGGCACCGATGGCGAAATCTTCGTCCGCCCGCGCTATCCCAATGTCATGTTCCTTGGTTACTATAATGATGCGGAACAGACTGTCGGCGCATGGCGGGACTTGTGGTTCCGAACCGGCGACCGCGCCCGCCGCGACGGGGAAGGCTATTTCTATTTCCTGGGCCGCAGCGGTGATCGCATCCGCAGGCGCGGGGTCAACATATCCGCCGAGCAGATCGAGCAGGTCGCTCTGTCGCATCCGGCGGTTCTGGAATGCGCGGCTATTGCCGTGCCCTCGGACATCAACGAGGACGAAATCAAGCTTTGCCTGAAGCTGGTTCCGGGCGAACCGGGCGATCATGCGGTGCTGGCCGAAGCGATATTGGACAAGCTGCCTCGGACGCTCACCGTCCGCTATTTCGAATTGTATGAAGACCTGCCCAAGACGCAAACCGAAAAGGTGAAGCGGGCCGCGCTGCGCCAGATTGGCGAGCGAGGGCTGACGCCTGGCACCTGGGATCATGGGACAGGCGCCTTCTGGATGGCGGAGGCCAACCGGTGACCGACCCCGGTCAATTTTCTGTCGAAACGATAGAAAGCGGCGCGATCTTCACGATCCATCGGCCCGCGAAGCTCAACGCGCTGACCCGGGCGGTGCTGATGGGCCTGTCGGATTGCCTCGACCGCCTGGAAGGCGAGGGGGCCCGTCTGCTCGTCATCACCGGGGCAGGGGAAAGGGCATTTTGCGCGGGCACCGACCTTGCCGAAATGCAGGGCATGCCGATGGACGCGCGCCTGACCAAGAATGCGATGGCGCGAGACCTGTTCGTGCGGCTCTCACGGTCCCCGCTGGTCTCGGTCGCCGCGATCAACGGCCTTGCGCTCGGCGGCGGACTGGAACTGGCCATGGCCTGCACCCTTCGGATCGCCGTCACGAGCAGCCTTCTCGGCCTGCCCGAAGTGAAACTCGGCCTGCTACCCGCCTATGCCGGAACTCAGTTCCTGCCCGCCATCGTCGGACGCGCGCGGGCGGAGGAGATGATGCTGACCGGGCGCAACATCGACGCGGACGAAGCCGTCGCCATCGGCCTGATCCATCGGACGGTCGCGCCGGATGAGGATGTCGTCGCAGCGGCGATGGCCTTTGGCCGCGAAGTGGTTTGCTACAGTCCGGTCGCGGTCGAGGCGATCCGCGCCTGCCTGGCGGCATCCGGTGCGCAGGTGACCGACGAAGGTCTCGCGGTCGAGGATCGCTATGTGCGGTCGGTCTTCTCGGGGCCCGAGGCTGAGGCGGGCGTGGCGGCGTTCCTTGACCGCCGCAAGGGTGGCTGATGGGCCGGACGGCGGGCGCCGGTACGCCGCGCCGCGCCGCCTGCGATGTCTCTTCGGGGGTCAGCCGTCCTTGTAATAATAGCCATAGCCGTTCAGCGCCGGCGCACCGCCCAGATGGGCGTAGAGAATGCGCGATCCCTCGGGGAAAAAGCCTTTGCGCGTTAGGTCGATGAGGCCCTGCATGGATTTGCCTTCATAAACGGGGTCGGTGATCATCGCCTCCGTGCGCGCCGCCAGGCGGATCGCCGCGTTGGTCTCGTCAGACGGAACACCATATGCCGGATAGGCATAATCAGGGTTGATGACGATCTCGTCTTCGCGCACGCCCCGGCCAAGGCCGACGAGAGTCGCCGTGCTGTCGACGATCTGCCGGACTTGCGCTCGCGTCTGTTCCGGCGTCCCCGACGCGTCGATCCCGATTACTCGATCCGCGCGGTCCTGCGCTGCAAAACCAACGATCATTCCAGCCTGCGTGGACCCTGTGACCACGCATACCACAATGAAATCGAAGGAGAAGCCCAGTTCCGCCTCCTGATGCGCCACCTCCTCCGCGAAGCCGATATAGCCCAGTGCTCCGAATTTGTGCACGGAAGCGCCAGCGGGGATCGCGTAGGGCTTGCCGCCGGCGTCGATCACCGACTGGATCGCATCCTCCCAGCTCTTGCGGATGCCGATATCGAAGCCATCGTCCACCAGCCGGCTGTCTGCGCCCATCAGCCGCGTCATCAGTATGTTGCCGACGCGATCATATGTCACATCCTGGTGCGGAACCCATTTCTCCTGGATCACGACGCATTTCATTCCGATCTTCGCGGCCGTCGCCGCAACCATGCGCGTGTGGTTGGATTGGACGCCGCCGATCGACACCAGCGTGTCGGCGCCCGATGCCAACGCATCCGGCACGATATATTCGAGCTTGCGCAGCTTGTTGCCGCCCATCGCGAGCCCGGAATTGCAATCCTCTCGCTTGGCATAGATTTCGACCTTGCCGCCGAGCGCTTCGCTCAAGCGGGGAAGATGCTCGATCGGGGTGGGACCGAAGGTGAGGGGATAGCGGTCGAACTTCTCGAGTAGGGACATGTAATGCCTCCAGGCGGGGTTGCGCCCCCACATTACCCAGAACTGCATGGAAGGTGCTTTCAATCTTTGACATAGGCCTGTCGTAAGGTACGGAATATTCCGCCATGATAGGACAGAGCCGGACATAGCTATGACAAAAACGGAAGAATCTTCCACAGAAGGTTTAGACAGGATCGACCTGAAGATCCTGCGCGCGCTGCAGCGCGAGGGCCGCCTGACCAACGCCGAACTGGCAAACCGGGTCAATGTGAGCGCGGCGACCTGCCACCGGCGAACCCAACGGCTCTTCGAAAAGGGCTATATCCTCGACGTTCGTGGCCGCGTAGCCCCTGCGGAGGTCGATCTCGGTACGCTGGTCATGGTGGGTGTCGTCCTGGATCGGTCGACGCCTGAGAGTTTCACCGAATTCGAGACCGTCATATTGTCCCTCAAGCAAGTGCTCGACTGCCACCTGGTCGCGGGGGACTTTGATTACCTGCTCAAGATACGCGTCAAGGACATTGCCGATTTCAATGCGCTGCACGGCAGGACGCTCATCGCTCTGCCCGGCGTCCGGCAAATACGGACGTTTTTCGTCATGAAGGAGGTCAAGGACAATGCCCCGCTTTCCTTCTAGTCACGATGATGCCCGCACGGCTTGCATCTTCATGTAGGGGTTCTCGCCATGTCGGCGGACGAAACTCAGATGGGCAGTGCGGTTTTATAAATGACGGGGCGAAGGGCAAAACTGGTCGTCAGTTGCGCGACCCCGACAAGCTTGGTCAGCTTCTGACGCAGGAAATTCTCGAATGCGGCGAGATCGCGGACGACCACTCGCAACTGGTAATCCGCGTCGCCCGTCATCAGATAGCATTCCATGACCTCGGGGAACCGGGCCACGGCCTGTTCGAATTCGGCCAGATAACCATCATTTTGCCGGTCGAGCCGAACCCGGACAAAGCCGGTAACGCCCAGCCCGACGCTGGCGGGATCGACAAGCGCCACATATCCTTTGATGACATTTCCCTCGAGATTCTTCAGCCGCCTGAGGCACGGGCTGGGCGAAAGGCCCACGCGCTCGGAAAGCTGCTGGTTCGTCATTCGACCATCGCCCTGCAATTCGATCAGCATGCGGCGGTCCAGCTCGTCTATGTTCATGTTCGCCAATTCCTGCATCAACGATAGAAGGCATGATATGCCACAAATCGACTTCGTAAAGCATGGCTTTGTAAGGCTATACGCCAGTGTGAGCGATAATCTTCCAATTCCAAACGACATCCAAAGTTGTGCAGACCGGCTGCCCTGAGCATAGCCGTCTTAACGGTAGAATCCGTCCCTCAACCGCACCACGATGGTTCGTCAAACGAGAGAGGCGTCGAGCATAAGCGCGTCTTCGCGGCTTTCGGCCTTTCCGAGCAGCATCTCCGTATGCGCGGCCCCGCTTGGGATCATAGGATAACAATTTTCGAGATTGGCGACCTGGCAGTCGACGAGCACGGGCCCGGCACATGCCAGCATGTCCTGCAAACCGGCCCCGAGCGCCTCGGGATCATCGATCCGGATTCCATGCCAGCCAAAGGCTTCTGCAACGGTCACGAAGTCGGGCAAGGCGTCCGAATAGCTTTCGGCATATCTGCCGCCATAACCGACATCCTGTAATTGCCGCACCATGCCGAGATGCCGGTTGTTGAGCATGAACATCTTGATCGGCAGGCGGTATTGAACGGCTGTCGCCATTTCCTGCATGTTCATCTGAAACGAAGCATCGCCTGTGATTCCGATAACCAGTGCCTGTGGATTGCCGATCTGGGCTCCGATCGCGGCGGGAAGGCCATAGCCCATCGTGCCAAGGCCGCCACTGGTGAGCCATCTGTTGGACGCTTCAAACCCCAGATGTTGCGCCGCCCACATCTGATGCTGGCCAACATCGGTGGCGATGATCGGATCGCGATCCCGAACCATTCGCCCCAGGCACCGGAGCGCCTGCTGCGGCATGATTTCCAGCACGCCGTCATCGAATGCCAGGCAATTCATATCGCGCCATGTTTCAATCCGGTCCCACCAGCGCGCCAGCGAGCGCCGCTGCCGCTTTCCTGCGCGCAGCGCCGTGTTGATCGCTTCGAGCGTTGCGCCCGCATCCGCGACGATGGCCAGATCGACCATGACGTTCTTGTTGATGGAACTGCGGTCGATATCGATGTGAATCTTGCGCGACGTGGGGCTGAAGGCATCGATCCGGCCCGTCACCCGGTCATCGAACCGGGCTCCGATCGCAATGATCAGGTCGGCCTCGTTCATCGCCAGGTTGGCCTCATACGTGCCGTGCATCCCCAGCATCCCGAGCCAACGGCGCGACGAGGAAGGAAACGCGCCCAGCCCCATCAACGTCGAGGTTACCGGCGCGTCGAGCATCGCGGCCAGTTCGCGCAACTGTTCGCTGGCCGATGGGCCGGAGCATATGACGCCCCCGCCCGTATAGAGCACGGGCCGTTCTGCCTGCTCGATCATGGCGACGGCTTGGGTGATGGCGGAGGCGTGCGGGGCAAGGGGAGGCTCGTAGGATGCCCGGGTCCATCGACTGCGCGCCGGTTGCGGAGCGGCGCGCTTGACTTGAACGTCACGCGGCAAGTCGACAACGACAGGCCCCGGCCGCCCCGTTCCGGCAATGGCATATGCCTCCCGAAGGACTGCTTCGAGCTGGCGGATATCCTTAACCAGATAGTTGTGCTTGGTGCAGGGCTGGGTGATGCCGACGGTATCGCATTCCTGAAAGGCATCGGTGCCGATAAGGTGCGTGGGCACCTGACCGCTGAGGAGAAGCAGCGGAATCGAATCCATATAGGCATCGGCAAGGCCCGTGACGCAGTTGGTCAGGCCCGGTCCGGACGTGACGAGCACGACCCCCGGCTTGCCTGTTGAACGGGCATAACCTTCGGCGGCATGCACTGCCCCGGCCTCGTGTCGCACGAGGATGTGCCTGATCTGGTCCTGATGAAGCAGTTCATCATAAATCGGCAGGACCGCACCGCCGGGGTAACCGAATATGACCTCCACCCCGAGGTCGATCAGGGTTTGCAGAAGTATCCGGGCACCGTTCGCATCATCCATTTCGACTCATCCTTTGAGACATTGCGGTCAAGCCCACAAGATTGCGGCCGACCGATTCCAAGTCTCGCCGGGCCGGATTCTAGCGCAGGATGGACGGGCTAATCCTTGCGAATTGCCGGGGCGAACGTTGCTTCGAAGACAGATTCTGCCAATTCGCGGAAGCAGCTTGTAGTAAAATGTCCTGATGTGCCGAAATGGCAAAACGAACTGCTTTGGCGCTCGGTCCATCGCGCGGGAACGCTATGGTGCGATGGCATGGCTGGTCAGCGAACCGGGGCCATGACCCGCCAGATTTTTGAGGATGCAGTAGGGAACCGCTTTCAACAGGTGCTGGACGAACTCCCCCGCCATTCGTCGATCGGCTTTGCCGACGAGAGGGGTGGCAGCGAACCCGCTGGTGCGGTCGATGCCGACGAACATGCCGCCGCAACCACACAACATGGCGGTTTTCGGTTACGCCGCGCTCATCTTATCGACAGGCTGCACATGGCAGTCAGGGCTACCGGCTCTCATCGATGCCCCCGTCAAACCCGATCCGCCTGCACCACCGTCTCCAGCGCCCTTAGTGCCGACAAAATGCGGTTGAGATGCTGCGCGTCCGCCACCTCCAAATCGATGATGTCGGTGTGGAACGGGCCTTCGCGGTTCACCAGCTGAAGGTTCAGAATGTTCGCCTTGGTGGCGCCGAAGACGTTGGCGACCGCGGCCAGCGCGCCGGGCTGGTTCTTCACGATCACGGCGAGGCGCGCGGTGCCGCCCTTGGACTTGCCGTCCCATGCAAGGTCGACCCAGTCGTCGTCCTGCTCGACCTCCAGCGATCGGCAGTCGATGGTGTGGACCTCGATCGGCTCGCCGGTGCGGCGCACGCCGACGATGCGGTCGCCGGGGACGGGGTGGCAGCAATCGGAGAGGCTGTAGGCGATGCCGGGGGTGAGGCCGCGGATCGAGACGGGCTCGTGCTGGCGCGGATGGGCTTCCTCCATGCCTTCGGCCGTGGTGGAGCCGGGGACGAGCGCCTCCATCACCTCATGGTCGAGCACGCGGTGGGTGGCGATGGCGACCATGAGCGCGGCGCGATCCTCCAGCTTCAGGCGCTTCAATGCCGCGGCCAGCGCCTTGTCGCCCAGTTCCTTGGCGAGGTCGGGCGAGAAGCGGCCGACAATCTCCTCATAGAGTTTCTCGCCGAGCTTGATCTCCTCGCCGCGCTGCTTCTGGCGGATATAGCGGCGGATGGCGGCGCGCGCCTTCCCCGTGATGGCAAAGGTCAGCCAGCCGGGCTGCGGCTCCTGCCCCACGGACTTCAGGATTTCAACCTGGTCGCCATTTTCGAGGGAGGTGCGCAGCGGCACGACGCGGCCGTTGACCTTCGCGCCGACGGTCTGGTTGCCAAGGCTCGTGTGGACGGCATAGGCGAAATCGACCGGGGTGGAGCCCTTGGGCAGCTGGTGCAGCTCGCCCTTGGGGGTGAAGGCGAAGATGCGGTCCTGATACATCGCCATGCGGGTATGTTCGAGCAGCTCGTCGGCGTCCTGGCTCTGCTCCAGGATTTCGACGAGGTCGCGCAGCCAGGCGGCGTGATGATCGGCGGCGTCGCCCTGCTGCTTGTAGGCCCAGTGGGCGGCGAGGCCGAGTTCCGCGTCATTATGCATGGCGCGGCTGCGGATCTGCACCTCGATCCGGGCATTGTCTTGGTGGATGACGGTGGTGTGCAGCGACTGGTAGCCGTTGCGCTTGGGCGTGGAGATATAATCCTTGAAGCGGCCGGGCACCATCTTGAAGGTCTGGTGGATGATGCCGAGCGCGCGGTAGCAATCCTCGACGCTTTCGGTGATGACGCGGAATGCCATCACGTCGGTCAGCTGCTCGAAGCTGATATGGCGCTCCTGCATCTTCTTCCAGATGCTGTAGGGATGCTTCTCGCGGCCCGAGACGGTGACCGACAGCCCCTTGCCGGCGAGCAGGAGGTGAAGCTCCGCGCCGATCCGGTCGACCTTGTCATGGCCGCCTTCCTTCAGCTGCTCCAGACGCTTGGTAATGCTGTCATAGGCTTCCGGCTCGATCTCGCGGAAGGCCAGGAGCTGCATTTCGCGCATGAAGTCATACATGCCGATCCGCTCGGCGAGCGGCGCATAGATATCCATCGTCTCGCGGGCGATGCGGCGGCGCTTGTCCGGGTTCTTAATGAAATGCAGCGTACGCATATTGTGCAGCCGGTCGGCGAGCTTGACCAGCAGCACGCGGATATCGTCCGACATGGCGAGCAGGAACTTGCGGAGATTTTCCGCCGCCCGCTCGTTTTCGGACATGGCCTCGATCTTCGACAATTTTGTCACGCCGTCGACCATGCGGGCGACATCGGGGCCGAAGGCGGCCTCGATCTCCTCATGGGTGACGAGCGTGTCCTCGATCGTGTCGTGCAGCAGGGCGGTAACGATCGTCTGGTCGTCTAGGTTGAAGTCGGTCAGGATGCCCGCCACCTCGATCGGGTGGCTGAAATAGGGGTCGCCGCTGGCGCGCTTCTGGCTCCCGTGCTTCTGGACCGAAAACACATAGGCGCGGTTGATCATCGCTTCGTCCGCATTGGGATCGTAGCGCTTCACCCGCTCGACAAGTTCATATTGGCGTAACATCGTTTCCCGATTGTGTTGAACCGCCCTTGCGGTGCAACAAAAAAATCCCATGTTGCAAATATAGGGCGGCACTTTTGCAACAGCCGCCGCTTTGCGCTATGCGTGACTGTCATGACACATAATATGGCCCAGGACCTGGAACAATGTGCTCTCCCCGCCGCGTTGGAGGCGATGGGCGAGCGATGGTCCTTCCTCATCCTGCGCGGCGCGCTGTCGGGCATCCGCCATTTCGAGGAATTTCAGTCCACGCTGGGGATCGCGCGCAACATCCTCGCCAACCGGCTCGCGCGGCTGGTGGAAAACGGCATCATGCTGCGCCAGCCCATGCTCTGCGACCGGCGGAAGGTCGAATATCGGCTGACCGAAAAGGGGCAGGGCTTGGCCCCCGCGATGATCGCGTTGCGTGTCTGGGGAGAGAAATGGGGTTGCGCGCCCCCGTCGTGCCAGGTGCTGGGCGACAGCCGCGACCGCCAGCCGATCCGCGGCGTGGTGATCCAGGCGCATGACGGGCGAGCGCTGGAATTGAGCGATCTCGTCTGGGTATGCGTGGATGAAGTGACGCCGATGACGCAGGAACCGGCGCAGGCGGCATGATGGCGCTGCCCGGCCGCGTGGAGTAGCGGCCGCCCGGCCGATCAGGCGCGCGTCGACCGCGCGGGGCAATGCACCATCTCTTTTCGACCTGTGGGCTTTCTCGTCCGACAAGCGTGCCGACGTGCGCTATTTTTCGCGGAATCATATGGCAATCCTATGCCGCACCCCCTTTTCCCACATGGCAATCGCACGGGGTTTCATGCCATGGCGTGTGCCGACACAGAAACAGGGACGTCCATGACCACCGCCGCGCCGGCTTCAGCCCATTCGCATGCCCCGGGCCGGCTGCCCGCCCTGACGCTCGGCGCACTGGGCGTCGTGTTCGGCGACATCGGCACCTCTCCGCTCTACGCGCTCAAGGAAAGTTTCGTCGGCCATCACCCGCTCGCCGTGGACCAGCCGCATATTTACGGCGTGCTCTCGCTCATCTTCTGGACCATGACCCTCATCGTCACGGTCAAATATGTCTTCATCGTCATGCGCGCCGATAATGACGGGGAAGGGGGCAGCATGGCGCTGCTCGCGCTCGTTTCGCGCACGATGAAGCCGGGCCGCTGGACCCCGCTCGTGACGATGCTGGGGGTCATCGCCACCGCGCTTTTCTACGGCGACGCGATCATCACCCCGGCCATCTCGGTCCTCTCGGCGGTGGAAGGACTCGCCACCGTCGAAGCCTCCTTCGCTGATCTTGTGCTGCCGATCGCCATCGCCATCCTGATCGGCCTGTTCCTGATCCAGAAGCATGGCACCGACAGGGTCGGCATATTGTTCGGCCCGGTGATGGCGGTCTATTTCGTCACGCTCGCAGTGCTCGGCATCCTCAACCTGCTGCGCCACCCGGAAATCATCGGCATCGTCAATCCGCTCTGGGCGATCCACTTCTTCGCGCTCGATCCGAAGCTCGCCTTCCTCGCGCTCGGATCGGTCGTGCTGGCGGTGACGGGGGCCGAAGCGCTCTATGCGGACATGGGCCATTTCGGGCGCAAGGCGATCAGCATCGCCTGGCTCTACGCCGCTTTTCCGTGCCTGCTGCTCAACTATATGGGGCAGGGCGCTCTGCTGCTGGACGATCCCGCCGCCGCGCAAAATCCCTTCTTCCTGCTCGCGCCGGAATGGGCGCGGCTGCCGGTCGTCATCCTTGCGACGCTCGCCACCATCATCGCCAGCCAGGCGGTGATATCCGGTGCCTTCTCGGTCACGCGCCAGGCGGTGCAACTGGGCTTCCTGCCGCGCCTGCGTATCCTCCACACCAGCGCGTCGGCGGCGGGGCAGATTTACGTGCCGCTGATCAACTGGATGCTGCTGATCCTCGTCATCATGCTGGTCATCGGCTTTGGCACGTCCAGCGATCTTGCCGCCGCCTATGGCATCGCCGTCACCGGCACGATGGTCATCACCGCCTGCATGCTGGGCGTTCTGACGTTCAAGGTGTGGCGCTGGCACCCGTTGCTGGCGGGCGGCGTCACCGGCCTGTTCCTGATCATAGACGGCGCCTATTTCCTGTCCAACGCGACCAAGATACCCGATGGCGGCTGGTTCCCGCTGCTGGTCGCGCTCATCGTCTTCGTCCTCCTCACCACCTGGTCGACCGGGCGCAAGCTGATGCGCCGTTACCTCTCGGTAGGGGCGATGGACCTCGATCTCTTCATCCGCTCCACGTCCCAATCGATCAAGCGCGTGCCCGGCACGGCCATCTTCCTCTCCTCCAGCACCGACGGCGTGCCCCCCTCGCTGCTCCACAACGTCAAGCATAACAAGATCTTGCACCAGCGCGTCATCATCCTGACGGTCGTGACCGAATCCGTGCCGCAGCTCCCCATTGATGGCCGGGTCGAAGCGCAGGATTGCGGGGAGGGCTTCTACCGCCTCCGCCTGCGCCACGGCTTCATGGAGGATGTGGACATCCCCGCCGCGATGAAGGCGGTGCAGGATTGCGGCGGCCCGATCGGTGTCATGGACACCACCTATTTCTTGAGCCGCCAGACGCTGATCGCCTCCGACCGTCCCGGCATGGCGATCTGGCGCGAAAAGCTCTTCGCCTGGATGATCCGCAACGCGGAAAGCCCGATGCAGTTCTTCCGCCTGCCAACGAACCGCCTCGTCGAGCTGGGCTCCCAGATCGAGATTTAGCGCTGAAACATCCTCCCCTGTAAGGGGAGGGGGACCACGAAGTGGTGGAGGGGTGTCCCGCTATCGCGAGGGTGATACCCCTCCGTCACGCGCTTCGCGCGCGACACCTCCCCTTACAGGGGAGGAGGGTCTTTTTACCCTCACCCCTTCAAACGATAGCCGATCCCCAGTTCGTTCGCGATCAGCGCCGGGCGTTGCGGATCGTCCTCCAGCTTCTGCCGCAGCCCGCGCACCAGCACGCGCAGATATTCGACATGATGCTCGACCTCGTTGGGCCACACCTGCGCCATGATCTGGCGATGGGTGATGACCCGCCCCGGAAAGCGCGCCAGCTGCGCCAGCACCGCGAATTCCTTGGGCGTCAGGTGCACCTCCTCGCCACGCCGGGTCACGATATGGGCGAGCAGGTCGATCGTCACATCGCCCACCTGGATCGCCGCCGCGCCGCCGTCGCGCGCGACCCGGTTCCGCAGCGCCACCCGCACCCGCGCCAGCAATTCGTCGGTGTCGAACGGCTTGGTCAGATAATCGTCGGCGCCCAGGTCCAGCGCCGCCACCTTCTCGTCGGTCGCCTCGCGCGCCGACACCACGATCAGCGTCGCATCCGACTGCCGCTTGATCAGCGGCACCAGCTCCAGCCCGTCGCGATCGGGCAAGCCTAAATCCAGGAGCACGATATCGGGCGCTTCGCTCGTCAGCAGCGCCATCGCCTCGCGCGCATTCTGCGCCTCCACCGTCGCATGATCGGCGCGCGCCAGCGCGGTCTGGATCAGCCGGCGGATCGGCGGCTCGTCGTCCACGATCAGGACTTTATGGCGGATCTTCATGGGACTTCCCCGTCAGCGATTGTCAATGCGCGCGGAATGCGGATGGTGAAGCAGGCCCCCCTCGGCTCGCTCTCGTTCCCCGCCTCCACCTCCAGCCCCATCGCCTGCGCGAAGCCCTTGACGATGGCAAGGCCAAGGCCCGTGCCATGCCTCGCCCGGTCCGATCCCTCCAGCCGGGTGAAGGTCTCGAACACCCGCGCCTCCTGCCCCGGCGGGATGCCCGGCCCCTCATCGATCACCGACAGCAGCAGCGCGTCGGGCCGGCTGCGGCACCGCACGATGACCGGTGTCCCCGGATCGGCATAGCGCCCCGCATTGTCCAGCAGGTTGATGAGGATATGGTGCAGCAGCACAGGATCGACCCGCACTAGCGGAATGTCGGGCGGGATATCCACCTCCACCTGATGCCCGGCGAGCGACCCGCGCGTGTCATGCACCGCGCCCGCCACCGCGTCGAACAGGTCGGTCGCTTCGGGCTTCATCGGCAGCGCACCGGCCTCCACCCGCGCCATGTCGAGCAGGTTGGCGACGAAGCGATTGAGCCGCCGCGCCTCGCTCTCCACCGTGGCCGCCAGATCGGGGGAGGGGCTGCGCTGCATCTCCTGCGCGGCGGACAGGATCGTCGTCAGCGGCGTCCGCAGGTCATGGCTGACCGACGAAAGCAGGGCGGCGCGCAGCCGGTCGCGCTCGCTGATCTGCTGCGCCTTGGCATGTTCCTCCTCCAGCGCCATCCGGTCCATCGCGATCGATGCCTGGTCAATGAGGCTCATCAGCAGCGATCCCTGGTCGGACCGCAGCGCCGGCCCCGCATCCTCGCGCGCGATGCCCAGCGCGCCCAGCACGCCGCGCCCGGTGCCGAGCGGATGGAACAGCCAGTCGGAGGCGGTCAGTGTCGAGGAGCCGCGCCCGGCCGGCTGGCCGTTATCCATCGCCCATTGCGCCGCCGCCTTCTCGATCTGATCCATGCGGTCGTCGGGCGGATAGGCCGCGCCCAGCGTCGGCCCATCGGGGGAGGGCAGCAGCAGCACCGTGTTCACGTCCAGCAGCCGCGCGACCTCCGCGCAGATCGCTTGCATCAGCGCCTCGCGGCTCGCCGCCGCCGTCAGCTGCCGGGAAAAGCTGGCCAGCGCCGCATTCTGCCGGGCGCTGAACGAAGCCAAGTCCGCCTGCGCCCGCACCCGCGCGCCCAGCTGGCTGGTGACGATCGCGACGCCCAGCAGCACGATGATGCTGATCACATTTTCCGGGTTGCTGACCGTCAGCGTGCCGGTCGGCGGCAGGAAGAAGAAATTATAGGCGAGGCTCGACAGCAGCCCCGCGAACAGCCCGGCGCGCAGGCCGAAGGAGGCGGCGGCGAACATCACCGGCACCAGATAGAGGAGCGATATGTTGCCGAGGTCGATGATCGCCAGCGCCAGCCGCCCCAGCACGGTCATCGCCGCGACCATCAGCGCCGCCCAGATATAGTCGGTCGGCCGCCCCCAATGCCCTTCGCGCTTCCGCCCGCGCGCCGGGCGTGGTGCGCTTTCGGCGGGCAGCACATGCACCGCCATCTGTCCCGCGCCGCGCACCAGTCGATCGACGATCGACCCGTGGCGCAGCTCGAACCACCAGGATCGCGCCGATTTGCCGACGATGATCTGCGTCGCGCGCGCCTCCAGCGCGAAATCGCGCAGCCCCTCGACCGCGTGGGTCGCGGGCACGCTGGCGGTATCCGCGCCCAGCCGCGACGCCAGCGCCAGCGTCTCGGCTAGCTGCGCGCGTTCCGCCTCGCTGAACCCCCGGTCGCGCTGCGTCTCGATATGCACCGCCGTCCAGGGGGCTTTGAGCGCATCGGCCAGCCTTTTGCCTGCCCGCACCAGTCCCGCCGCATGGGGCTGTTCGCTCACCGCGACCACGATGCGCTCGCCCGCCGCGAAATTGCCCGCCAGCGCGTGCGCGCGCACATGCTCCAGCATCTGCGCGTCCACCGCCTGCGCCGCCCGCCGCAGCGCCAGTTCGCGCAGCGCCGTCAGGTTGGATTTGGAAAAGAAATGCGTGAGCGCCCGCGTCGCTTCCTGCGGAATATAGACCTTGCCGGCCTTCAGCCGCTCGATCAGCTCGTCGGGCGGTATGTCCACCACCTCGATCTCGGCCTGCTCCAATATGCTGTCGGGCACCGTCTCGCGCACCCGAACCCGCGTGAAGGAGGCGACGACGTCGTTCAAGCTCTCGACATGCTGGATATTGACCGTCGAATAGACGTCGATCCCGGCGTCTAGCAGTTCCTCGACATCCTGGTAGCGCTTCGGGTGCCGGCTTCCGGGCGCGTTGGTGTGCGCCAGCTCGTCCACCAGCACCAATTGCGGCCGGCGCGCCAGGATCGCGTCGATATCCATTTCCGGCAGGACATGGCCCTGATGCGCTACCTCCCGGCGCGGGATCAGTTCATGCCCCTCGACCAGCGCCTGCGTCTCGCGCCGGCCATGGGTCTCGACCACGCCGACGACGACATCGACGCCTCCCTCGCGCCGCTGCCGTCCGTCGGTCAGCATCTCATAGGTTTTGCCGACCCCCGGCGCCGCGCCCAGAAAGACCTTCAGCCGCCCACGGCCTTCCTGCGCGGCGGCACGCAGAAAGGCTTCGGGGGCAGGGCGGTCGGGCTCGCTCACCGCGCCTGCTTAGCGCCAATCGCGTCCAGCCGTCGATTGAGTTCGAGCAGATTGACGCGCGGCTCGCCGATGAAGCCCAGCAGCGGCCGTTCGACGCTCTCGCTCACCAGCGCCCGCACCGCCGCGCTGTTCATCCCGCGCGCGGCCGCGACGCGATCGGCCTGATAAAAAGCCGCCTCGGGGCTGATATGGGGGTCGAGCCCCGAAGCGGAGGCGGTCACCAGATCGGACGGAACTTGACGATCGGGTGCAGCAGCCTTGAACGTCTGCATGTCGGCGGCGACGCGCTCGGCCAGCGCCCTGGACGCGGGGCCAAGATTGGAACCGGACGAGGCCTGTCCGTCATAGCCCTTGCCCGCCGCCGAGGGCCGCCCGTGGAAATAGCGGTCGGCCGTGAAGGACTGGCCGATCAGCGCCGATCCCACAACCCGGCCGCCTTCGCGCACCAGGCTGCCATTGGCCTGGGCGGGAAACAGCATTTGCGCCACCCCCGTCAGCGCCAGCGGATAGGCGATCCCCAGCAGGAGCGCGAAGAGGATTGTCATCATGATCGCGGGCCGAAGGGCGGATTTCAGGTCTTGGTTCATATACTTATCCTTTCGTGTTCCTGCGAAAGCAGGAACCCAGGGTTCAGATGGATGCCCTGGCACCCTGGGCTCCTGCTTGCGCAGGAGCACCGGTGCGCTCACGCCAACCCCATCCCGTTGACCAGCAGGTCGATGGCCTTGATCCCCGCAAACGGGGCGATCAGCCCGCCGAGGCCATAGATGGCGAGGTTCCGCGCCAGCAGCGGCCCCGCCCCGATCGGGCGATAGGTCACGCCCTTCAGCGCCAGCGGCACCAGGCAGGGGATGATAAGCGCGTTGAAGATGATCGCGGACAGGATCGCGCTTTGCGGCGTCGCCAGCCCCATGACGTTGAGCACCCCCAGCCCCGGATAGAGCGCCACGAACATCGCCGGGATGATCGCGAAATATTTGGCGACGTCATTGGCGACCGAAAAGGTCGTCAGCGCCCCGCGCGTCATCAGCAACTGCTTGCCCAGGCCCACCACCTCGATCAGCTTGGTCGGGTCGCTGTCCAGGTCGACCATGTTGCCCGCCTCGCGCGCGGCCTGCGTGCCGGTGTTCATCGCCACGCCGACGTCAGCCTGGGCGAGGGCAGGGGCGTCGTTGGTGCCGTCGCCGCACATCGCGACCAGCCGTCCGCCTTCCTGTTCCTTGCGGATCAGCGCCAGCTTGTCCTCGGGCGTCGCCTGCGCCAGGAAATCGTCGACGCCGGCCTCGGCGGCGATAGCGGCGGCGGTCAGCGGATTGTCGCCGGTGATCATCACCGTGCGGATGCCCATCGCCCGCAGCTCGCCGAACCGCTCGCGGATGCCGGCCTTGACCACGTCTTTCAGGAAGATCGCGCCCAGCAACCGCCCGTCCTTCGCGACGGCCAGCGGCGTGCCGCCCGCGCGTGCGATCTCGTCGGTGATGCGGCGCAGCTCGGTCGCCGCCGCCGTTTCGCCCGCGCCCGGATTGGCGCGCAGCACCGAATCCACCGCGCCCTTCTGGATCACGCTGCCGTCGATACGGACGCCTGAAATCCGGGTCTGTGCGGTGAAGGGAATGACCTCCGCCCCCTCGGGCAGTCCCTGCGTCGCGGCGCCCGCCTTCTCCCGCGCCAGCATGACGATGGAGCGCCCCTCCGGCGTCTCGTCCGACAGGCTCGCCAGCAGCGCTGCCTCGGCAAGGTCGCTCAGCGACGCGCCACACACCGGCCGGAACTCGCTCGCCTGCCGGTCGCCGACCGTGATGGTGCCGGTCTTGTCGAGCAGCAGCGTATCGATATCGCCCGCCGCCTCGACCGCGCGGCCCGACTTCGCCAGCACATTGAACCGCACCAGCCGGTCCATCCCCGCAATGCCGATCGCCGACAGCAGGGCCGCGATCGTCGTCGGAATGAGGGTGATGAGCAGCGCCGCCAGGATCGCCACCGGCACCTTGCCGCCGGCATAGCTGGCGAAGCTCGGGATCGTCGCCACCGCGATCAGGAAGATGATGGTGAGGCCCACGAGCAGCAATGTCAGCGCGATCTCGTTCGGCGTCTTCTGCCGCTGCGCCCCTTCGACCAGCGCGATCATCCGGTCGAGAAAGCCCTGGCCCGGATTGACCGTCACCCTGACGCGGATCTCGTCGGAAATGACGCGCGTGCCCGCCGTCACCGCCGACCGGTCGCCGCCTGCCTCGCGAATGACCGGCGCGCTCTCGCCGGTGATGGCCGCCTCGTTGACCGAGGCCACGCCGGCGATCACCTCGCCGTCGGACGGGATCAGGTCGCCCGTCTCCACCAGCACGACATCGCCGACCCGCAGGGCGCTCGCCGCCACGCTTTCGTGCGCCGGGCCGTCACCCTTCAGCCGCTTGGCGATCAATTCCGCCTTGGCGGCGCGCAGCGACGCCGCCTGCGCTTTGCCGCGCCCCTCGGCCAGCGCCTCGGCAAAAGTGCCGAACAATACCGTCAGCCACAGCCACACGATCAGCTGCAATTTGAAGCCGGTCGCAAGGCCATCCTGCCCGACCGCCAGCAAGACGGTCAGCAGCACCGCGACGACGGCGGTCACGAACATCACCGGATTGCGGATCAGCTGCGCGGGCGTGAGTTTGCGAAATGCGTCGCCGATCGCGGGAAGGATCAGGTCGGCGGTAAAGAGCGATTTGGACGCCGTGCGTGCCATGTGTTGCTCCGTTCTATCTTAGAAAAGCTGGCCGTTGATCATCGCCAGATGATCGGCGATGGGGCCAAGGGCGAGGCTGGGCAGGAAGGTCAGGCCGCCCACGATCAGCACGATGCCGATCAAAAGGCCCGTCCACAGTGGTCCGGTCGTGGGGAAGCTGCCCGCCGTTTCAGGGGTATAGCGTTTCGCCGCCAGCCCGCCCGCGATCGCCAGCATGGGCACGATGACGAAGAAGCGCCCGATCCACATCGCCACCCCCAACAAGCCATTGTAGAAGGGGGTGTTGGCGCTGAGCCCCGCAAAGGCCGACCCGTTATTCCCGACCGCGCTGGTGAAGGCGTAGAGAATCTCGCTGAACCCGTGCGGTCCCTTGTTGAGCGACCCGGCCAGCCCCGCCTGGGTAACGCTCGCCAGCGCGGTAAGGCCAAGGATCGTAAGCGGCAGCACCGCAATCGCCAGCACGGCCAGCTTCACCTCGCGGCTCTCGATCTTCTTGCCGACATATTCGGGCGTCCGCCCGACCATCAGCCCCGCGACGAACACGGCGAGGATCGCGAACAGCAGGAAGCCGTATATGCCCGCGCCCACGCCGCCGACCACCACTTCGCCAAGCTGGATGTTGAACAGGGGGATCATGCCGCCGAGCGCGGTGAAACTGTCATGCATGGCATTGACCGCGCCGCAGCTCGCCGCCGTCGTGACGGTCGCGAACAAGGCGGAGGCGGCGATGCCGAAGCGCACCTCCTTGCCCTCCATATTGCCGCCCGCCGCGCCCAGCTGATGCAGCACGGGGTTGCCGGCCGCTTCCTGCCAGTAAGTGATGGTGACGCCGATCAGGAACAACGTCATCATCGCCGCCAGGATCGCCCAGCCTTGCCGGGGATTGCCCACCGCCTTGCCGAAGGTCCAGGTGAGGCCCACCCCGATGGCGAAGATCGACAGCATCTGCACGAAATTGGTCAGCGCCGTCGGGTTCTCGAACGGATGCGCGCTGTTGGCGTTGAAGAAGCCGCCGCCATTGGTGCCCAGCATCTTGATTGCCTCCTGGCTGGCCACGGGGCCGAGGGTCAGCGTCTGCCGCGCCCCCTCCAGCGTGGTCAGGTCGACCGAGCTTGCCAGCGTCTGCGGCACCCCGCTCGCGATCAGGAACAGCGCGTAGAGCACGCACAGCGGCAGCAGCAGGTAGAGCGTCACCCGCGTCACATCGGCCCAGAAATTGCCGATCGTCGCCGCGCTCCGCCGCGCGAAACCACGGAACAAGGCGAAAGCGAGCGCGATCCCCGTCGCCGCTGACAGGAAATTATGGATGGCAAGGCCCAGCATCTGGCTGAGGTTCGACATGGTCGATTCCCCGCCATAGCTCTGCCAGTTGGTGTTGGTGGTGAAACTGATCGCCGTATTGAACGCCAGATCCGCGCTCGCCCCCGGAAGCCCGCCGGCGTTGAGCGGCAGCAGCCCCTGCAACCGCAACACGGCGTAGGTCAGCAGCAGCAACGCGAGGTTGAACACCAGCATGTGCAGCGCATAACGCCGCCATCCCTGCTCCTCCTTGGGGTCGATCCCCGACAGCCGGTAGAAACCGCGCTCGACCGGCCCCAGCACCCGATGCAGCGGCGTTGCGCGCCCATCGTAGAGCGCGAACAGCCACAGCCCCACAGGCTTGGTGATCGCCAGCAAGATGCCGACAAAGGCCGCGATCAGCAGCCATCCCTGAATTGCCATGATGCGCCCCTTTCTTAGAAGCGCTCGGGCCGCGCGAGCACGGCGACGAGATAGAGAAGAAGGCCCGTCGCGGTCAGCGCCGCGAGCCACAAGTCGATGGTCATCGCCGCGCCTCCCTCACGCCCGGCCGCACAGGCGCGCATAGGCGACGCTGGCCGCGAACAGGCCCGCGATGACGCCGATCCAGACAAGATCCTGCATGATGAAACTCCCGCGAAACCCCGGCCACGCCCCTGCGCGCCGGTCCGTCCACGGTCAGCCCATTAGTCCCCCCGCGCGTTGAAATGCGAGAGAGGGAGCGGGGAAGGGGCGTAGTGTTTGCGTATGAATGGGCGCGGGCGGTTGCGCGGCTTACGCGATCCCGATGTCGGCAGCAGTGATCTGCGGTATGTTCGACAGGATCGCCACCAGCGTCGGATCGGTCGCTCCCACGCCATCGGCGTCATAATAGAGTCGGCCATTACCCGGGTCGTAGAGGAAATGCTGCTCAGCAGTGCTTGCGCTGCTACCGATCGCAAAGGCGTTGGCGGGCAATGATCCCTGGGCTAACCCACCGAATTCCCGACCTAAAAATATGATGCTGTCCATGCCTGGTTCGAAGTCGGTGATGATGTCGCGCAATACGCTCGATTCCTTGACATCGAACCAGAAGATGTCGCCACCGCTGCCACCAGACAGGCGGTTTGCGCCGCGCCAACCCCATAGCTGGTCATTGCCCGCAGCGCCCGACAATATGTCGTTGCCGCCCTCGCCCCTCAGCCAATTAGAGCCTGCATTGCCCAGGATGATGTCATCGCCATTGAAACCGCCACCGAACAAGTCGTCGGTGCCGGTCAGTTCCAGCCGCTCGAAATTGTCGGGCAGCCAGGCATCGATGGAGGACATGATCGTATCGTAACCCTCACCGGCATATTCACGCAAATTGACCGGATTATCGCCCTCGCTCAGATAATAAATATCGTCCCCAGCGCCACCCCGCGCGGTGCCGCCGCCGCCTCCGGTAACAAGCTGGTCGTTGCCGTCGCCGCCCTCCAGTATGTCGCTACCCGCGCCGCCGTGCAGAGTATCGTTGCCCGCCCCGCCATTCAGCACATCGTCGCCGATGCCGCCGGTTAGTTCGTCATTGCCTACGCCGCTCTTGACCGACAGGCTTTCAAACCCGCGAAATATGCTGTTCGCGATACGGTAGGCGCCATCTCCCGACGGCACGAACAGGATGTTCATGGTCGCCCCGGAGAAATCAAGCGACATGATGTCATTGCCCAGCCCGCCGTTAAGCGTCAGCGTCGCGTCGGTCAGCACCGCATTGCCGTCAATCTCGATTCTGTCAGAGAGGTCGCTCAAAGTGGCGGTAAGCTTTTCGATGCTCGCCAGGCTGACCTGACCCAACCGGCCTGACAAGCCACCGTTGGGGTCGCGTTCCAGACGGGTGTAAATGTAGCTGGTCAGCCCTGAGAGCGTGGCCGTGTCTTGTCCTGCTCCGCCGTCTATATGGACCGACGCGGAATTGGTAACCACGAAACGGTCGTTGCCCCCGCCAGCCTTCACGTCCGCATCGGCCCGGTCGGTCAGGCGGATGACATCATTTCCATCACCAAGCTCGGCATCGACCCCCTCGACATTGACGGCTCTCGATCCATTGCTGAGGGAAGCTGTCTGAGTAAGACCGTTGACGCTCAGTGTCCGGGCCTCGGTCGTTCCTGCGGTCAGGATAATCCAATGGTCCCTGCCTGCACCGCCATCGATGATGTCGCGCCCGCCTTGCGAGGCAACGTAATCGCGGCCACCGCCCATTTTCACCCGGCTGCTGCCGGACGCCAGACTGACCCGATCGCTCCCTTCACCAAGCGCGATGACGTGGTCGCCTGCGCCAAGTTCGAGGTTGTAGTCTTCGAAGCCGGTAAAGCGGCTCCCGAAATTGTTGCTGACGTTTCCGGCCTGATCGACCTTGAAAACCACCCGCCCGATAGGCTGCAGGACAAGATACAAGGTATCGACCCCGCCACCTGCATCGATCCGCACGGACGCCGCTTCCAATTGTGGGGTTTCAACCACCAGGCGGAAGGAATCGTTTCTGATGCCGAACCGGACGTCTAGTATTTCGATCCGAGAAAATTCGACATGGTCATTGGATATCCGCGAGCTCACCACGCCGCTAAATCCATCCGGCCCTAGCGTCGCATAGGGATAGAGCTCAAACGACGAGGCTTTGTAGACACTGTAATCGACCGACAACTTGTCGATGCCAACTCCGCCGTCCACCTTGTCATATCCGCTCTTGGGTCGGAAGAAATCGTCTTGATCGGTCCCGATCAATATGTCGTCGCTGTCGGTTCCGTTGATGATCGCCATGTCGCCCGCTCTCCACCCCGGAACGGGCTAGGGGCAGCCGCCGAAATATTCAAGCCAAGATACTGCATTTGGGCTGGAAAATTGGTAGCGGAGGAGGGACTCGAACCCCCGACACGCGGATTATGATTCCGCTGCTCTAACCGGCTGAGCTACTCCGCCCCATGGGCATCGTCAGGGGCGTCCCCTGCGGTGAGGGCGCGCTATACGCAGGCGGGGCGGGCGGGTCAACGGGGGCGCGCGCCGACCGTTCAAAATTTTCCGCCGCCCGCGCCGCCCGCGCCAGCCGCCCGATTTTCCCTCCCCACGCAACCGCTTGTGCTCCCTCGCGCTTTCCCCATGATTTTTGGCTTGCAATCGCCACCGCGGCGCGCATGAATATTGCAACGCACAACCGGCCGTCCTGGCCGAGGGAGGATCGTCCACTTGCCCTTCCATGAGATGTTTGAGCCTGACGGATCGATACGCCCCTGTTATGACGAAGTGCAGCAATGGGTGGAGCGAACCGGCATCGCCGGGCTCAATCGCCGCATGGATGAGGCGGAGGCGATTTTCCGCCGCATCGGCATCACCTTCGCCGTCTATGGAGAGGGGGGCGATCCCGAACGGCTGATCCCGTTCGACCTGCTGCCGCGCATCTTTACCGCCAACGAATGGCGCATTCTCGACCGGGGCATCCGTCAGCGCGCCCGCGCCTTGAACGCCTTCCTCCACGACGTCTATCATCGCGGCGAAATCGTGAAGGCCGGCATCATGCCCGCCGACATCATCTACCGCAACAGCGCCTATCTCGCCGAAATGGCGGACTTCACCCCGCCGGGGAAGGTCTACAGCCATATCGTCGGCATCGACATCGTGCGGACCGGGCCGGGTAGTTTCGAGGTGCTGGAGGATAATTGCCGCACCCCTTCCGGCGTCTCCTACATGCTCGAAAATCGCGAGATCATGACGCGCATGTTCCCGGAGCTGTTCGCGCAGGGGGTGGTCGCGCCGGTGGACGATTACCCCGCCGAGTTGCTCAAGAGCCTCAAGGAAGTCGCGCCGCCCGCGTGCAAGGGCGATCCCGTCGTCGTCGTCCTGACCCCCGGCTCGCTCAATAGTGCCTATTATGAGCACAGCTTCCTCGCCGACCTGATGGGCGTCGAACTGGTCGAACCCGCCGACCTCTTCGTCGACAATGACCGGGTGTGGATGAAGACGACGCTGGGGCCAAAGGCGGTCGATGTCATCTATCGCCGGATCGACGACGAATATATCGACCCGCTCGTCTTCCGCCCCGACAGCCTGCTGGGCGTCCCCGGCATCTTCAACGTCTATCGCAATGGCGGCGTGACGCTCGCGTCGGCGCCGGGCTCCGGCATCGCCGACGACAAGGCGGTCTATATCTACGTGCCGGAGATGATCCGCTTCTACCTCGGCGAAAAACCGATCCTCGACAATATCCAGACCTGGCAGTGCGGCAAGCCCGACGAACTCGCCTATGTGCTGGAAAACCTCCATGAACTCGTCGCCAAGGAAGTCCATGGTTCGGGCGGCTACGGCATGTTGATCGGCCCCAAGTCCACCCGCGACGAAGTCGCCGCCTATGCCGAACGGATCAAGGCGAACCCGGGCGAATTCATCGCCCAGCCCACGCTCGACCTGTCGACCGTGCCGACGCTGGGACCGGCGGCGGTGGTCGGCCGCCACGCCGATTTCCGTCCCTACTGCCTCGTCGGCAAGCAGATCCGCCTCGTCCCCGGCGGCCTCACCCGCGTCGCGCTGACCGAAGGCTCGCTGGTCGTGAACTCCAGCCAGGGCGGCGGGGTCAAGGACACGTGGGTGTTGCAGGATTGATGATATGCTAAGCCGCACCGCCGAAAATCTGTTCTGGATGGCGCGCTACATGGAACGCGCCGAATCCACCGCGCGCCTGCTCACCATGGGGCAGCGGATGGCGATCCTGCCGGGCGCGCATCATCGCGACGAATGGCGCTCCGTCGCCCGTGCCACCGGCGCGGAGCATCGTTTCCCCGAAGGCAAGACCGTGACCGAAAGCGACGTCGTCGCCTGGCTCATGCTCGACCTCGACAATCCCAGCTCGATCCGCTCCTGCCTCCTCAAGGCCCGGTCCAACGCCAAGTCCGCCCGCACCATGCTGACCCAGGATATGTGGGAAGCGCTGAACGAGGGCTGGCGAAAGCTCGACAGCTACGACCTCGCCGAAGCGCGGCAGCAGCTTCCCACCCTCATCGACTGGGTCAAGACCCGCGTCATGACCTTTCGCGGCGCGGCGGATTCGGGCCAGCTCCGCAATGAAGGCCATGATTTCCTGCGCACCGGCGCGGCGCTCGAACGGGCGCAGATGACGCTGCGCCTGCTCGACGTCAAATATTATGTCCTGCTGCCCGAAACCGAAGTCGTCGGCGGCAATCGCGACCATTATCAATGGACCTCGGTCCTCTACGCGCTGTCGGGCGCGCGCGCCTATCATCATGTCTATGGCGGCACCTACACGCCCTGGCAGATCACCGATTTCCTGATGCTCAATACATTGTTCCCGCGCAGCGTCGCCTTCTGCTACGGCCAGCTTTCCTATCGCCTCGGCCGCCTTGCCGGCTGGCACGACGCGCGCGGCGCCTGCCATGAAACGATCGAGCAGATGGTGACCGAGCAGGAAAGCCTCGACAGTGGCGAAATCTTTCGCCGCGGCCTGCACGAAACCGTGCAGCACGGGCTCAAGATGACCAACCAGCTGGGCTGGGAGATCGCCCAGACCTACCATTTCGGCTAAGCGCGGCATGGGGGAGGGGACCAGCCGATGAAGCTCCTCGTCCGCCATCAGACCGTCTATCGCTACGCCGCGACCGCCGGCCGGGTGGCGATGCGCCTGAAGCTCATGCCGGTCGATACCCCGGCCCAGACCGTCCACGACTGGCGCGTCACCATTAACGACGATCCGCTCCCCGGCTTCCATCCCAACAGCTATGGCGAGCGCGAGGCGATCTGGGTCAGCCACGACCGGCTCGACCATGCGGTGATCGTGGCCGAGGGGCTGGTCGAAACCCGCGAGACCCACGGCGTCGTCGGCCATATCCGCTCCAGCGTGCCCCCCGCCTATTTCCTGCGCGACACGACGCTCACCCGCGCTTCGCCGGAGATCGTGGCGATGGCCCGCGCGGTATCTGGCAGCGGCGGCCCGCTCGCCCGCCTCCATGCGCTTTCCGCCGCCGTGGTCGACGCCGTGACCTATCGCCCCGGCGTCACCTCCGCCGACACCAGCGCGGCGCAGGCCTTCGCGCTCGGCGCGGGCGTGTGCCAGGACCATGCCCAGATCTTCATCGCCGCCGCGCGCAGCACCGGCGTCCCCGCCCGCTACGTCTCGGGCTATCTGCTCGCGGCGGGCGACGATGTGCTGCACGAAACCCATGGCTGGGCCGAAGCCTATCTGCCCGATCTCGGCTGGATCGGCTTCGATCCGTCCAACCGCGTCTGCGTCACCGAACGCTATCTGCGCGTCGCGAGCGGCCTCGACGCGGACGATGCCGCGCCGATCCGCGGATCGGTGACGGTCGCGGGCGACATCAGCATCGACGCCGACGTTCGCATCGCGCAGGCGCAGGAGGGCGTGGAGGAACGGCAGTTGCAGCGCCAGCAGCAACAGACTACCCCCCTCAAGGACGACTGATTCCTTATTCCGGGAGGGCCGGGGGGCCGATGACCTATTGCGTAGCCGTACGCGTGGACCAGGGGCTGGTCATGCTGTCCGACACCCGCACCAACGCGGGCATGGACAATATTGCGCGCTTTCGGAAGAGCTTTACCTATCATGTGCCGGGCGACCGGGCGATCACCATGCTTTGCTCGGGCAACCTGTCCATTACCCAGGGGGTGAAGGCGACGCTCAGCAAGGCGATCAAGGAATCGGCGCTCGATCCCGCCATTGAAACCATCCTCAACTGCGACACGATGCACCGCGTCGCGCAGATCGTGGGCACGGCGATGCAGCAGATGCAGCAACGCTATCGCGAGAATATCGAGATGGGCGGCTCGGGCTCCAGCGCCTCGATCATGATCGCGGGCCAGCGACGGGGCGGGAAACCGCGCCTCTACCTCATCTATTCCGCCGGCAATTTCATCGAGGCGACCGAGGACACCCCCTTCTTCCAGATCGGCGAGCATAAATATGGCAAGCCCATCCTCGACCGCATCATCCGCCGCGACACGACCCTGGAGGACGCGACGAAGGCGGTGCTCGTCTCGATGGACTCGACGCTGCGCTCGAACCTCTCGGTGGGTATGCCCCTCGACCTCACCGTCATCCCCACAGACAGCTACGACTTCCGCGTCCGCACCCGCATCGAACCCGACAATGAAGAGTTCGCCCGCATCTCCCAAAGCTGGGGCGCCGCGCTGCACGCGGGGTTCAGGGATCTGCCCAACGTGCTGGATTGAGGGGGGGCAACACGCCTTGTTCCCCGGCGAAAGCCGGGGCCCAGTTCCGCCCTCCCGACTGGACGTCGCTTCTGCCGGGAACGCGACTTATTGCGCTCAAGTCTAGCCCACCAAACCGTCCCTCAACCCGGCACCTCCACCGGAACCGTCTCCAGCCCCGCAGCCCGCTTCTTGAGCCTCCGGTCGAACGTCAAAAAGGCGCTGCAATGCGCCGACCGCGCCAGATGCAGCGCGTCGGCGAAATCCATCCCGCCCTCCATCCAATCCAGCGCCTGAGCCAGCACGGCCGGCTCCTCGACACGAACCTGCCGCAACCCGGCCAGCCCGCGCAGCGCCGTCGCGATCCGCTCCGGCGCGAAGCTATAACCCGCACGCAACACCCATTCCGCCTCCAGCACGACGGTAAGCCCCAGGAAAATCTCCCCTTCCTCGATCGCGCGGCGGGCGGCATCGGCCTGCGCCGCATCGTCGACGGTCAGCAGGCGGACGACGATATTGGTGTCAATTGCCCGCACGCCGCGCCGCCTCCCGCGCGATCACGGCATCCATCTCCTCGACGGACAAAGCCGGCCGATCCGACCGCAGCGATCCGAACACCGCGTCCATCTGGGTTGCGGAGAAGAGCGGCACGGCCCTGAGTAGAACCCCGTCCGCTGTCTCCTCGACCTCCAGCTTTGTCCCTGCGGCCCAATTTTTCCCGTCGCGGATCGCCTTGGGCAGGATGACCTGCCCCTTGGTCGATATGGTGGTGGTGGCGGTGATCCGGTCATGGACGCCCATGCTTTGCTCCGATGGTAAGATGGAGGTAAGATAGCGTAGGATTAGTGGCGGACAAGAGGCGTTGTCGAGCAACAGTGAATTCAGACACGTTACCGCTAGATTGGCGGGTAATATGTGACTAAACGGGTGATCGCTAACCTTTTAGCATGGGTGGAGAGCGCCCATGTACGCACCGCTTGACGGATGGCTAAGTAAAGATGCTGGCCGGTAGATAAGATGGGGGATCTGTGGCAAAGCCCTTTGCATTCGTGTTGATGCCGTTTGATTCAGCCTTCGACGACATTTACAAGCTAGGCATTCAAGCTGTGGCGACAGAGTGTGGCGTTATCGCCGAGCGCGTCGATGAGCAGACTTATTCAGAGACGATGCTTGAACGTATATATCGACAGATTGAGAATGCCGATTTCGTCATCGCCGACATGACCGGAAAAAATCCGAACGTGTTCTATGAAGTGGGGTATGCCCATGCGCGTGGGAAACTGGTGACGTTGCTTACACAGTTCGCCAGCGACATACCATTCGATTTACTTCACCATCGTCATATTGTTTACAGTGGCTCTATTCAGTCACTAAAAAAGGATCTCAAAGCAGAGATAGAGTGGCTGGTTATCGAATCTGAGAAGCAGAAAACTAGCCCATTCACCATCGCTTTGAAAGATGTGTCTGGTGAGCTTGTCAAGACAGATCGTGTGGCCACGGCTGTTGTTGATTTGACTTTCTCTATCCATAATAAATCTAATAAGAAATCTCCTGACATAGAGGCGATTTATGTCCACACAACTTCCCCATGGAAGCTCAAATGTGATGGAGTTGAATGTCCGTCTGCGCCATTGGAAAATTCATCCAACATAGTTAGACATTTTATTAAATCTCCCGTGCCACGTATATCGCCAGATATGTGGATTCAAATAGCGGTGGAAACGAGAAAAACTATGTGGAATTACTGGGGTGGCGAAGAATGTAAGGAAAAATATCGGATAAGTGGTTATATTTGTTTGGAAATTGTGACAAATGAGGGGTCATTCAAAGAAGATATGTTAGCTGAAACCGAGATCGAGGAAATACCCTTTTAATTGTCTTTGCGAATCTACCAAGATGAAGCGAGCAAGCTATTCAATTGCTCTTTCCTAATAGGATTTCCCATGCTTCATCATCCCCGATGAAGCCCTGCCCACCCCCTCCACACGCGCCAACCCGCAGCCCCTCCGCCGCACCCCCGTGACTTGCCGCCGCGCCCCCGGGACCCACCCGTGACCCAACAGGCGCGTCGCGAGCGCCCAGAAACCCCCGCCACACTGTATACTTCGTAGGAAACCCACCCGCACACCGCCCCCCAAGCCCATCTTCCCAGCCCCCATGCAAATCCATCGCTTGGCACCCTCCACCCCGGTCCCTATCTCTCGTCCCCAACCCGAATCGCACCAGATGAAAGCCTGAGATGAGCGCCACCCACTCCACCCGCATGTTGATCCTGGGCTCCGGCCCCGCCGGCCTGTCCGCCGCCATCTATGGCGCGCGCGCGGGGCTTGCGCCGATTGTGGTGCAGGGGATGCAGCCGGGCGGACAGCTCACCATCACCACCGATGTCGAAAATTATCCCGGCTTCCGCGACGTCATCCAGGGGCCGTGGCTGATGGAGCAGATGCAGGCGCAGGCCGAGCATGTCGGCGCGCAGATGATGTACGACCAGATCGTCGACGTGGACCTTAGCGAACGCCCCTTCCGCCTGCGCGGCGACAGCGGCACGCTCTATGTCGCCGACACGCTCGTCATCTGCACCGGCGCGCAGGCGAAGTGGCTGGGCGTCGAGGGGGAGGAGCATCTTCAGGGCAAGGGCGTTTCCGCCTGCGCCACCTGCGACGGCTTCTTCTATCGCGGCAAGAAGGTGGTGGTGATCGGCGGCGGCAATACCGCGGTGGAGGAAGCGCTCTACCTCACCAACCACAGCCATGACGTCACTCTGATCCACCGCCGCGACAGCCTTCGCGCCGAAAAGATCCTGCAAAAGCGCCTCTTCGCCCACCCGAACATCAAGGTCGTGTGGAACAAGGCGGTCGAGCGCTTCGTCGGCGGCGGCACGCCCGTAGGGCTGGTCGGCGTCGACCTCATCGACACGGTCACGGGCGAGAAGAGCCATATTCCGACCGACGGCGGCTTCGTCGCCATCGGCCACCACCCGGCGACCGAACTCTTCGCCGGCAAGCTGCCCACCGACGAAGGCTATCTGCTGGTCGAAAAGGGCACGACCCGCACCGCCATCCCCGGCGTGTTCGCGGCCGGCGACGTCACCGACAAGATCTACCGCCAGGCCGTCACCGCCGCCGGCATGGGCTGCATGGCCGCGCTTGACGTCGAGAAATTCCTCCAGGACCAGGATTTCGAGGAACTGGTGGAGGCGTAAGCCTTACGCCGCCAGCACATACACCGCCCCGATGGCGGCGCAAACCGCGAGCACCGGCAGCACCGCGACCCTGAACCGGAACACCGCCACCAGTGCCCCGACCGCCAGCACCGCCGCCGGCCAGTCGATCGAACCCAGCGCAGGCAGGTCGATCGCCCCGGTCGGCGTCGGCACGACAATCACCCGGCGGAACAGCGTATGGATCGCGAACCAGAGGGCAAGGTTCAGGATCACGCCCACCACCGCCGCCGTGATCGCGGTCAGCGCCGCCGACAGTGCCGAGTTGCCGCGCAGCCGCTCGATGAAAGGCGCGCCGGCGAAGATCCAGAGGAAGCAGGGGACGAACGTAACCCAGGTCGTCAGCACCGCCCCCAAAGTCGCGGCGACCAGCGGCGGCATCGTCCCGGCGTCGCGGAAGGCGGCGAGGAAACCGACGAACTGCGTCACCATGATCAGCGGCCCCGGCGTCGTCTCCGCCATGCCCAGGCCATCGAGCATCTCGCCGGGCCTCAGCCATCCGAACGTGTCCACCGCCTCCTGCGCTACATAGGCCAGCACCGCATAGGCCCCGCCGAATGTCACCACCGCCATCTGGCTGAAAAAGCCGGCGATCCGCGAAAACACATCGTCGGGCCCCAGAGCCACGAACAGCGCCAGCACCGGCCCCAGCCAGAGCAGCAGCATCACGGAGCAAATCCGCAGCGACCAGCCATAATCGGGCCGGGCATGGTCGGGCAGCGCCTCGCCCAGAGCGGTGTCGCGGTCCTGCACCACCGTCCCGCCCGACGAACCATGCCCCACGCCGCCCTTGAACTGCGCCATGCCGCTGCGTCCGCCGAGGTAACCGATCAGCCCGGCGGAAAGGATTATCAGCGGAAAGGGCGCGTCAAGAAAGAAGATGGCGACAAACGCCGCCACCGCGATCCCGCGCATCGCATTGTTCCTAAGCGCACGCCCGCCCACCCGGGCAACCGCCTGCACCACCACCGCCAGCACCGCCGCCTTCAGCCCGAAGAACAGCCCCTCGATCAGCGGCACATGGCCCAGCAGCACATAGACATAACTCAGCGCCAATATGGCGAGGAAACCCGGCAGCACGAACAGCCCGCCGGCGATCAGCCCGCCCTTGGTGCGGTGGAGCAGCCAGCCGATATAGACGGCCAGCTGCTGCGCCTCCGGCCCCGGCAACAACATGCAGTAGTTGAGCGCGTGGAGAAACCGCGACTCCCCGATCCATTTCTTCTCTTCGACCAGTATGCGGTGCATGACCGCGATCTGACCCGCCGGCCCGCCGAAGCTTAATGCGGCGACCCGCGCCCACACGCGGGTCGCTTCGGATAGCGATATGCCATGGTCGCGGGGCGTAGCGGGCGCGGCGGCAGGCTCGGTCATTTGTCCCTCTTCTTCTGGCTGAAATGGGCATGGAACTGGTCGAGCGCCGCGCCTGCGCGGGCGATGCGCTCCATGTCGTCGTCGGTCGCGGCGCACACGCCCGACAGCATCGCGCCGACCCCGGCCGTCTCGGCGCGGCCGAAACGATCGTCGCCTATGTCGAGATCGTGGATGATCTCGCCGATCACGACCAGAGCGGCATCCTCGGTCAGGCCGGCGCGCAGCACCAGCGTCTCGAAACTGCACCGATCCGCCTCATGGGTGAACTCGGCGTCGGCCATGTCGAAACGCAACTCGCCCGGAGCGGGATCGTAGCTGCGCGTGTCGACGAAGCGGAAACGCGCGTCCGCGTCGATGAACCGCCGGATCAGCCAGGCGCAAGCGACGCGGTCGACATGCACGCCGCTGCGCGTCACCCAGGTGCGGCCCTTGAGGTCGGCGGGGGCAAGGGCGGGGGTCGGCGTGTCGCGGCTGACGTCGGGATGGCAGTAGCGCAGCCGGTCGAGATCGGCGAGCGCGGCCTCCGCCTGCTGCCGGCCATGCGCGCCGAAAAAGTCGATCCGGCCGACGTCGTCCAGCCGTTTCCGCAACCGTGCGATCTCCGCGCCGCTGGCCGGGCCGGTATCTATCAGCCGGCGGGCGGCCTGCGCGATTTCCGCATAATCGGCGTCCCGTGCCGCGTCGAACAGCCGGCGCATATCCTGGTCGCTCTGCCCGGCGATCAGCCGCGCCTCGATCAGCGTCGCCTCGCCGCCGCTCTCCTCGATCTCGCGCAACAGCGCCCGCAGCGCTGCCTCAGCCTCGGGCGAGGGCGGCAGGACATGCACGGCGTTCTTCAGCGGCACCGCGCCGATCGCCTGCAACCGCCGCCATATCCGCACGCGCAGATAGGGCGGCTTGGCTGGCAACTGATGCAGCAGAGCAAGCCAAATCAGGTCGGCTGAGTCCATGATATAGATGTATCACAGGATCATTTCCTATCAAGCAGCTATATCATAGGCATGGCGCGGCATGCCCAAACAACTGTACAAGTCGCTGTACAATTCGACCATCGTGCCGGCCATGGACAGAGCGGCGCGCCCGACCGCGCCGTCCATGGTTGGCGCGTGGCAAAGTTTCGAGAGAGAGATTTGGTGACCCCTACGGGAATCGAACCCGTGTTTCAGCCGTGAGAGGGCCGCGTCCTGACCGCTAGACGAAGGGGCCGTGGCCGCTTGGGCGGCCGGGCAGGGGGAGCGCTTTAGCAGGCGCAGCGCGGGCGTCAAGCGCTCACGTCGAGCGATCCCTAAGAAAAACCGCCCCATGCGAGCATGGGGCGGCCAAGGTTCAGGGAGGAGACGCCTCCAAAGGGGGAGGCGCCCATATGACACACCCGAAAGGGGGGCAGGTGCGCCATATGTTTAGAAGATAGGGCAGGTCGCGCGGCCTTTCAAGGGCAATGCGACCTGCCGTCCATCAATTTTTTCAAGCCCTTCGGCTTAACCCCGCGTTCAGGCGTCGGCGACTTCCAGGCCGACCGGCGCCGGAACCGGCCCCTTGCCCTGCGCGACCTGCGCCTCGAAGACGTCGCGCATCAGTTGCAGCGAAAAGAGATGCGCGTGGATCAGCGGCAACATGCCGTTCTGGTTGATCTTGCGAAGCTGGTCGCCGCGCAGGTCGCGCAGCTTTTCCTCGTTGATCATGCGGAAACCGCGATAGACGAAGGGCTGCTCGTTCAGCGGTGACTGGATCGAGACCTCGCCGTCCATCAGCAGGTCCATGTCCTTTAGATCCTTGACGAACTGGCCGGTGCGGGCGGCGGCCTGCTCGAAATCCTCGCAGAATTTGAGCACGCCCTGGGTCAGCTCGCTGGGCTTGCCGTCGTCGAACAACGGCTGGCCGTCCTCGAACGCGCCGACCGCGGGGCTGGTGGGGTCGAAGCAGAGCGAAAGTTCCTCGCTGTCCGGGCGCAGCTTGGCGAGCATCCAGGGATAGCGGCGGACATAGGCCGGCACATAAGCGGGGCCACGCAGCTGGCCCTGATCATCGACGAAAATATTGACCCCTTCGTTCAGGCCCATCAGCAGCAGCGGCACCGAATCGTCGCCCGACGAAAAGATGATCGGCGCGAAGCGCTGCGCGGGCACGAATTCGTCGACGGTCAGCGGAACCGCATGCTGCGTCACCAGGAAAGGCGCCGATTCGACCTGCCGCACCCTGTAATCGATATGATCGTTGGTGCTGAGCGGCAGAAGATCATTGTAGAAGATCGGCAGGGTATTGGCGGGCGCGCTGGCCATGATCAGGGTCCACTCTTTCGATGTGCCGCCGGTCCGGCCGGCACGGGTAAATATTGCGGCAGGGCGATACTGGCCTTGCCGGCGATAGGCAATCTGTTTGTCGGCGAACGGAGGCTCAGATTTCGTCCGGCAGCGGGATGAGCTTGCCGGGATTGAACAGGCCCTGGGGGTCGATCGCCGCCTTGATCGCACGCAGCGCGCCGATCCGCGCGGGGCTGGACAGGCGGGCGAGTTCGGCGCGCTTCATCTGGCCGATGCCATGTTCGGCCGAGATGGAGCCGCCCGCCGCCACCACGGCGTCATGGACGAAGGCGTTGATCGCCTGTCCCTGTGCCGCGATCCAGGCGGGGCCGTCGCTGGTGCCCTTGGGCGCGCGGACATGGAAGTGGACGTTGCCGTCGCCCAGATGGCCGAAGGAGGAGGCGGTGGTGCCGGCGAAGCGAGCCTCCGCCGCTGCGGCCGCCTCGACCATGAAGGCCGGCATTTTCGCGACCGGCACGCTGATGTCATATTGCAGCGCCGGCCCCTGCGCCCGCTCGGCTTCGGAGAGCGATTCGCGGATGCGCCAGAAGGCGTCGGCCTGCGCTTCGTTGGCGGCGAGGGCGGCGTCGACGGCGATGCCGCGATCGAAGGCGGCGGCAAGCGCCTGCTCCAGCCGCTCCGCCGGGCCGGGCTCGGCCAGGTCAGGATGATCCACCTCGATCAGCACATGCCATGGGGTGCGCGTCTCGACCGGGCTGCGGGTGCCGGGAATGTGGCCGAGGACAAATCCCAGCGTTTCGTCCGCGATTACCTCGAACCCCTCGACGCTATCGCCCAATTGCGCTTCGGCAAGGCGTAGCAGGTCGAGCGCGGCGGCGGGGCTTTCGATCCCCACCCATCCGACCGCGCGGGCGGCGATGGCGGGCGCGAGACGCAGCGCGGCGGCAGTGACGACGCCCAGAGTCCCCTCCGCACCGATCAGCAGCTGCTTGATGTCATAGCCGCGATTATCCTTTCTCAGGGCGTCGAGCCCGTCGAAGATGCTGCCGTCGGGCAGCACCGCCTCCACCCCCTCCACCAGCGCGCGCATCGTGCCGTGGCGCAGCACCTGCGTGCCGCCCGCATTGGTCGAAACGAGACCGCCGATGGTGGCCGATCCCTTCGCGCCCAGGCTCAGGGGGAAGCGGCGGCCGGCGGCCTCGGCGGCGTCGTGCAGGACGCTCAGAATCACGCCGGCCTCGCACACGGCAAGATTGTCCTCGGGCAGCAGGCTGCGGATGCGGTTCATGCGACGCAGCGAAAGGATGAGCGCGGAACCGTCCGCTGGCGGTGTCGCCCCGCCCACCATCGATGTGTTGCCGCCCTGCGGCACCAGCGGCACGCCAAGCTCCGCCGCCAATGCCACGGTCGCCGCGACTTCCGGCGTCGAGGCGGGAGAAAGGATCGCCGCCGCCGCGCCATGATAGCGGCCGCGCCAGTCATGGACCCATGGATCGATGTCGGCGGGATCGGTGACGACGCCCTTGGGGCCAAGCAGGGCGGCGAAGCGGTCGATTATCTGCTGTGCGATCATGGGACGATGCTATGCCCCGGAATTCATCGACGGTTCAACCATCGGTCGATAGCGTCCCACTCCCAAAAGGGGTCCGACTTGTTTTCAACCTTCCTGTTGCTGCTGACCGCGCCTGCGGGGGAGCCCGTGGAGCTGGCGCAACTCACCATCCAGCAACGCGTCATCATCCGTGTGCCCACGGTGCGAAAGGGGCGGGCGCCGGTCCGAATCGACCCGCAAGCGCGCGACGACTGGCGCGAGAAGAAGGGGCCGCGCTGCGTGGCGTTGCGCTCGATCCGGGCGGCGGGCGTGGTGGTGGAAAATGGCGTCGACCTGATCCTGGCCGATAACCACCGCTATCGCGCGCGGCTGGAGCGGGGGTGCGATTCCCTGGGCTTCTACTCGGGCTTCTATGTCGAACCGCACGAGGACGGGTCGCTATGTTCGGGGCGGGACGAGTTGCAGGCGCGCAGTGGCCTTAGCTGCGCGATTGACAGTTTCCGTCGCCTCATCCCCAATGACGAGGATGAATGAGGCGCACACGCGCGAATTTCTTGACAAGTGGCCGGGATTTCCGCAAGGCGCGGCCGATTTCCGTCGCGGACGCGCGGACGGATTCCCTCCTGTCCCGGACGCTTGAATGACTTTTGCCGATCTCGGCCTTTCCGACGAATTGCTCAAGGCCGTGACCGAGTCCGGCTACGACACGCCAACGCCGATCCAGGCGCAGGCGATCCCGTCCGTGCTGATGATGCGCGACATCATCGGCATCGCCCAGACGGGCACGGGCAAGACGGCGGGCTTCGTGCTGCCGATGATCGACATTCTCGCCCATGGCCGCGCCCGTGCGCTGATGCCGCGCAGCCTGATCCTGGAACCGACCCGCGAGCTGGCCGCGCAGGTGGCCGAAAATTTCGAGAAATACGGGAAATATCACAAGCTTTCGATGGCGCTGCTGATCGGCGGCGTGCAGATGGGCGATCAGGTCAAGGCGCTGGAGCGCGGCGTCGACGTGCTGATCGCGACGCCCGGACGGCTGATGGACCTGTTCGGCCGGGGCAAGATTTTGCTCAACGGCTGTTCCATGCTGGTGATCGACGAAGCCGACCGGATGCTCGACATGGGGTTCATCCCCGATATCGAGGAAATCTGCACCAAGCTGCCGTCCCAGCGGCAGACGCTGCTGTTTTCGGCCACCATGCCGCCGGTCATCAAAAAGCTGGCCGACAAATTCCTGTCCAATCCCAAGTCGATCGAAGTGGCGCGGCCCGCGACCGCCTCCACCAACATCACTCAGCATCTGGTGAAGGTCGAATCGCGCAAGAAGCGCGAAGCGCTGCGCGCCATGCTGAAGGCGGAGGAGGTGACCAGCGCGGTCATCTTCTGCAACCGCAAAACGACGGTGCGCGAACTCAACAAGAGCCTCCAGAGCCATGGCTTCCGGTCGGGCGAGATCCATGGCGACATCGATCAGGCGTCGCGCATCGCCGAACTGGAGCGGTTCCGCGATGGTAAGGTCAACATTCTGGTCGCGTCCGACGTCGCGGCGCGCGGCCTGGACATCAAGGGCGTCAGCCACGTCTTCAACTTCGATGCGCCCTGGCACCCCGACGATTATGTCCACCGCATCGGCCGTACCGGGCGGGCTGGGGCGACCGGGGTCGCCTATACGTTCGTGTCCGAAGCCGATGCCGAGGCGATCGACAATATTCAAAAGCTGATCGGCACGAAGATTGCTTACGCGACCGTGCCGGGCGAAACGGCGAAGGCCGATGCGCCTCGCGAGGCGAAGGAGCCGCGTGACGAGCGCGGCCGCTCCCGTCGCGAGGAACGGCCCCGCCGCGACGACCGTCCGCGCGAGGAGAAGCGGGACGCCCCGCGCGACGAGCGCCAGCGCCAGCCCGAACCGCAACGCGCTCCCCGCCGCCGCGATCCCGTGGACGATGGCCCGGACGAAGGCTGGAACGGCCCCGTGCCCGAATTCCTGTCGGTGGGCTTCGGCGAATAAGCCTTACCGCCCCGTCATCGCGCGGGCGTTGGCCAGGAAGGTGCGGCCGATGCGGATGTCCGCGCCGTCGGCCAGCACCGCGAACCATACGCCGCTACCGTCATGGCGCAGCCGCGCGATATGGTCGCGCCGCACGATATGGCTGCGATGCAGGCGCACGAACATCTGCGGGTCCAGCCTCTCCTCCAGGCTGCTGATCGTCTGGTGCAGCAGGTAACTGTGCTTGCCGACATGCAGCCGCATATAGTCGCGCTCCGCCTCGATCCGGTCGATCTGGTCGGCGGCGATGCGGATCAGTTCGGAACGGTGCGGCACCCAGAATTCCTCGGCCCATTCGGGCGCCGGTTCGGCCGGCGGCGCATGGGCGTCGGACGGGCCCTGATTGCGGAGCGCCGCTTCCACCCGGTCGATTGCACGGGTCAGGCGGTCATGCGCGACAGGTTTGAGCAGATAATCGACTGCGGCGAGATCGAACGCCTCGACCGCGAAGCCTTCAAAAGCGGTGACGAAGATCACGGCGGGTCGCATCCCCATGCGCCCGACCGCGCGGGCGACGCCAATGCCGTCGAGCAGGGGCATGGCGATGTCCAGCATGACGAGGTCGGGCTTCAACCCTTCGATCAGCCGCAGCGCCGCCTCGCCATCGGTGGCGGTGCCAACCAGCGCGATGCGCGGCTCGCGGGCGCAGAGCATCTGGAGCCGTTCGACCGCGAGCGGCTCGTCATCGACGATCATGGTGCGGATGGACATGAGTATCAGCAGCCCCGACGGATAATGGGTAGGGTGAGGAGCACGGAGAAACCGTCTCCCTCGCGCGGACCATAGACGATGCGGCCGGACTCGCCAAAGCGCGCCGTCAGCCGATCGCGCACATTGGCAAGGCCGATGCCGCTGCCCGCGTCGCCATCGCTCGGCGGATTGTCGCCATCGTCGGTGACGGCGATGTGCATCAGGTCGCCATCCTCGCGCGCGGTGATGGTGATGGTGACGGGGCTGGAGGTGCGCGAGACGCCATATTTGATCGCGTTTTCGACCAGAGGCTGGAGGATGAGGCCGGGGACGCAGGCGCTCATCAGCGGGTCGGGCACGTCGATCACCGTCATCAGCCGGTCGGGGAAGCGGACCGATTCGATGTCGAGATAGAGCTTTTGGAGATGCACTTCCTCCTCCAGCGGCACATCGTCCAGCGGATCGCCGGTCAGGCTGGTGCGGTAGAAGTTGGAGAGCGACATGATCATCTTTTCCGCCTCGTCCGGGCGGTTCCGCATCACCAGGGTCGACAGCGAATTCAGCGTGTTGAACAGGAAATGCGGGTTTACCTGATAGCGCAGCGATCGCAATTCGGCCTGTTGCGCGGCGCGCTCCAGCCGGGCGGCGCGGCGCTCCGTGCGGTGCGCCTCGCTGGCATAGGAGAGGGCAAGATAGAGGCCGGCCCACGCGGCGAGAAAGAAATAGCGGCTGATCGCATCCTCGACGATCGCAACGAAGACATAGCCCTTCTCGGCCATTTCCGTCTTCAATTCGGCGTCAGGGAAGAGCGACACCGGATCATAGACGTTGAAGACATAGTAGTTGGCCGCAGCCATCGCGAGCGCGAAGGGGGCGGCGAGCGAGAAGGCGGCGACGACGCGGACCAGGAGCGGCTTGCCATCGAATCGGCGCAGGGCGAGGTAGAGGATCCAGGTCACGATGATGCCGATCGTCGCCACCACCATCCTTCGGGCGGCGAGTTCCCATTGCGCGTCGAAGCCGATGACGGCTGCGCGCAGGCTGACGATGACCGTGTAGAAGAACCAGAAACCCAAAATGGAATAGAGAGCGACCGCCGGCGCCACGCCACGCTCGCCGTCTTCGGCGCTATTGTTCATGACGCTCTTCTAGGCCGGGAGGCGCGCGGAGTCTCCACCCCGCTTTGTTGCTGGTCGAAGCGGCGCGGACGTTGGTCGAACGGCCAAAATAGGGAACCGCGCCGCAACGCCGTCCGTTGATCCTTGCGAAGGAGAGAGAGGATGACCGACAAGCAGGACGTGCGCCCGAACAGCCGCGAGGAAGCCGGCGACCGGCGCGAGAGCGACGAACAGGATCATACGCTGGACCGCGACGAAAAGCTGGAGGAGGGGTTGAAGGATTCGATGGACGCCTCCGATCCGCCGTCGACCACCCGGCCCGGCGATCATGGCGATCCGGTGCCCTCGTCGGGCTTTAGCGAAGAGGATAAATAGCGCCCGCGCTGCGGCTATGCTAAACTGCCCGGCGGCAGGCGAAGGCGCCGCCGGACGAGAGGAGAAGCCATCAATGCCGACATCCGCCACTCCCGCTGTCGAACGGATCGCCCGCGTGCTTGCCGGGCGGCAATTGAGCCTGAACGGCGAGGGCAGCGATCCGCATGCGGCGGACAAGGTGGATGCGGCCTGGCGCGATCATGTCGAGGATGCCTATGCCATCCTCCATACGCTGCGCGAGCCGGACGCGCAGATGGCGCAGGCGGGCGACGTCGCGGTGTGGCGCGCGATGATCGGCGCGGTGTTGGGGCGCCGCGCGACGGCTTGAGCGATCGCCACCACGGCGCAACGAATGCCGCGTTGGAGCGGTGTTCTGAAAGTTTATGGGTCAACGCACGATGTGGGCCGGGCTCCATTCATCGCAGTCATCAAAATTTCATGTTGCACCGCACAACGAAATCTGTTCCGTTGCTGAACAGCGGTGGAATAGGCGCTTAAGCCTTCAGTAACCATGGAAGGCGCATATTCCATCCTGCGACTTGAAGTCGGAGGGCATGAATATGGGCACGAGTGCAAGACCGGCGGATGGGGCTGTGACCCTCGCGGAACTGCGAGAATTCGCCAGCTTCCCGTCTGCCACGCAACGCTATATCCGCAGATCGCTGGACATCGGGCTGCATCGCCGTGACGCGATGAAGCTGTGGTCGCGCGACATGGTGGAGGAAGCCTCGATCCGGGCGCAGGCACGGATCTATGGCCGGCTGGACGAAATCAAGTCGCGGGTGCCCGACGACAGTGGCCTCGAACAGGTGGAACCGTTCATGGCGCCGCTGGTGACGATCTCCGCATTCGACCTGGGGCAGAACCGGCTGGGGAGCTTCTCGTCTTATCGCTTCCTATATGAGCGGTTGCTCGGCGCGGGGGCGCGGCCTTGGCTGCCGGGCGCTTTCTGCGCGGCGGCGAGTTTGCCCCATCTTCACCCCGACAAGCGGCGGGTCTTGCTCCAGTCGATCAGCGAAGCGGCGGCGACCGCGGCCGGCTGGTCGAACCGGGAGCCGACCTTCTACCCCGAATGGGTCGAGAAGGTGGACCTGAGCAAGGCGAACTGAGCGGATCATCTGCTCATTGCAAAGAAAAGGCCGCGCGGGGTGGGGGCTCCGACGCGGCTTTTTCGCGCTCTTCACCCGTTCACGATGGTGCCGCCGTTGGGGTGGAGCACCTGCCCGCTCATATAGCTTGAATCGTCGCAGGCGAGGAAGAGGAAGGCGGGGGCGACTTCGTTCGGTTGGCCGGGGCGGCCCATGGGCGTGCCCTCCCCGAAATGTTCGAGCTTTTCGGGCGACGCGCCGCCGCTGGGATTGAGCGGGGTCCAGATCGGCCCAGGGGCGACGGCGTTGACCCGAATGCCGTCCTTCACCAGATTTTCCGACAGGCTGCGGGTGAAGGCGGTGATCGCGCCTTTCGTGCTCGAATAGTCGAGCAGTTCCTTCTCGCCCTGATACATGGTGACGGAGGTACAGTTGACGATCGCCGCGCCGGCCTTGAGGTGCGGGCGCGCCGCCTGCGTCAGGAAGAACATGCCGAAGATATTGGTCTGGAAAGTGCGGCGCAGCTGATCTTCGCTGATATCGATGATGTCCTTGTCCGGATGCTGCTCGCCGGCATTGTTGACGAGGATGTCGAGCCGGCCGAAGCGATTGATCACCTGCGCGACGGCAGCGTCGCAAAATGCCTTGTCGCCGATATCGCCGGCGATCGTCAGCGCCTCGCGCCCTTCGGCCTCCACGATCCGCGCCGTCTTTTGCGCGTCGTCATGCTCGCAAAGATAGAGGATCACGACGTCCGCGCCTTCGCGCGCGTAGAGGGCGGCGACGGCGCGGCCGATACCGCTGTCCGCCCCGGTGATCAGCGCAACCTTGCCCTCCAGTCGGCCCGACCCGGGATAGCGCGGCTCCCATTCGGGCTTGGGTTCCAGGGTCGATTCATGGCCGGGCAGGCCATCCTCGCGGATCATGTCTTCGTAATTGTCGGACATTGGGGTCTCCTTTCATCCCTGGCAACAGCTGGGATGCCGGATGGTTCAGCGCTGGTCCGGCGGGCCCGCCGCGAAAGGGCAGGGGAATAACGCAGGTTAGGGTAGGCGGAGCCGCCGCTGGCGCTATTGACTACAAGCGTAGATGATGCGACTACATCTGTAGATGCAAGGCGACGAGTCGGAAGCGAAACGGTGAGCGAGAAGATCAGCGAAGCGGAACTGGTGGTGATGGAGGCGCTGTGGGAGCAGTCGCCGCAGACGGCCAATGACGTTGCCGATCGCGTCGCGGCCGATCGGGAGTGGAGCCTCCAGACCGTCAAGACCCTGCTGTCGCGGCTGATGAGCAAGGATGTCATCGCCGCCGAGCAGGACGGGCGCCGCTTCCTCTATCGGCCGATGGTGGCGCGCGACGATTATGTCGCGAGCGAATCGGGGCGGCTGGTCAACCGGCTGTTCGGCGGGCGGGTGTCGCCGCTGGTCGCGCAGCTGGCGAGCCAGGATCAGTTGACGGCGGAAGATATCGCCGAGCTTGAGGAAATCCTGAAAGGGTTGAAATCATGAGTGTCTGGATCGCCGAAACGCTGATCGCCACGACCTTGCTGATGGCGCTGGTGATGATGCTCCGCCGGCCAGTGGCGCGTTTCATGGGCGCCGGGGCGGCCTATCTGCTATGGGCGCTGCCGCTCGCGCGGATGCTGCTGCCGGCATTGCCCGAAGACGTCGATCCCTCGCCGCTGCATCTGGCGGTGGACCAGGCGGGGCTGCCCGACATGCTGGGGGGCGCAACGGCTCCCGCGGCCCTGGTGGCCGATACGGGCGGCTTTCCGTGGCTGGAAACCGCGATCGGCGTCTGGTTCGTGGGGCTTGTCGCCTTCCTGATGGTGCAGGCGGTCGGCTATGCCCGCTTCCGCCGCCATATGCTGAAAGGCGCGACGGAGATCGCCGCGGAGAGGCGCATCCGCATCCTCACCAGTCCGCAGGCTTCGGGCCCGCTCGCCTTCGGCATCATCCGCCCCTACATCGTCCTGCCCGCCGATTTCGCGCTACGCTACGATCCACAGGAACAGGATATGGCGATCGCGCATGAGCGGGCGCATCATGAACGCGGCGACCTTGCCGCCAACATGATCGCCCTGCTGCTGCTGGGCGTCCACTGGTGCAATCCGGTCGCCTGGATCGCCTATCGTGCCTATCGCGCCGATCAGGAAACCGCCTGCGACGCGCGGGTGCTCTCGCTCTATGGCCGGGATCAGGCCCATGCCTATGGCCGCGCGATCCTGAAAGCGGCGGGCGGGCGGCAGTTCGCCGGCGCCTGCCACCTCACCCGCATCACCGCCTTGAAAGGGAGGCTGAAAATGCTGTCGAACCATGACATGTCGCTCCGGCGGATCAGCTGGGGCATGGCCGCCGTCGCCCTCGTCACCGCGACGGGCCTCGCGCTCACCGCATCGGGCAGCCGCGCCGCGCAGCAGATGGCGGCGATCACGCAGAAGGTGGAAAGCGCCGACTTTGCGCGCCTCACCGATCTGGTGGCGCAGCCGGCCAAGGCAGAGGCAGCGGCCGCCGTAGCGACCGTTCCCGACGTGCCGACTGTTCCGGACATCCCCGCGACCGCCGATGCCGTCGCGCCGGTTGCGCCGATGGCCCCCATCGCTCCGATTGCGCCGGCCGCAGACATGACCGCGCCCGTGCCGCCGGTGCCGCCCATGCCGCCGGTGGTCCGCAACGAAAAAGGGCGCATCACCGTGACCCATTCGGACGGCCGGGTCGAAACCCATCGCGTGCCGTCCGAAGCGGAGATCGCCCGGATGGTGCCGGTTGTCGATGTGCGCGAAGGCTGCGACAAGGGGCAGCAGCGCACGACCCATCGCGACTATACCGACGCCAGCGGCCAGCGGCATGTCCGGGTCCGCATCTGCATCGCCGACGCGGAGCGTGTGGCGGCGCAGGCCGAGCGGCAGGCCGAACGCGCCGCCCGGATTGCGGAGTGGGAAGCGGACAATGCGGTGCGCATGGCCGAGCGGCATGCCGAGCAGGCGCGTCGCACGGCAAAGGTGACCGCGCTCAGCAATCTGCGGATGGCGCGCTCACAGCTTGCGGGCAACCGTTCCATCCCCGAGGCCGACCGGGCGGAGGCGCTGCGCGATATCGACCAGTCGATCGCGGAGCTGCGCAGCGGGCGGGATTAAGGGGTCAGGATTAAAACCTGGGATTTCCTACGTCTCCAATATCGTCGCCCCAGGCTTGACCCGTGGCCCGGCTTCCTTTTCGAGGAGCCGCGTCGCAAGAAAGCGGGGCCCCGGCTCACGTGCTTTGCGTAAACGGCCGCCGGTTACACTGCCACGATCTCCGGGAGGATCGCGTCGAGCAGCAACATGCCGGCTGGCGCGACCTGAAGCCGGGGGCCGGACTGGCGGACGAGGCCGAGATCGGTCAGTTGCGCCACCGCCTCCGCGTCGACGAGCTGGCGCGGCGGCACGCCTGAACGGGCGGCGACGCGGTCGAGGTCCACGCCCTCACCAAGCCGCAGGCCCATCAGCAGCGCCTCGCGCGCCTGATCCTCCGGGCGCAGCGTCTCTTCGCTCTGGAGGCCATGGCCGTTCCGGGAGACGGCGTTCATCCAGTTTTCCGGCTTCTTGTGGCGCAAAGTCGCCGTGCCGCCACGCCGTCCATGCGCGCCCGGCCCGATCCCGGCATAGTCGCCATAGCGCCAGTAAGTCAGGTTGTGGCGGCTCTCCTGCCCCGGCCGGGCATGATTGCTGATCTCATAGGCCGGGATGCCGGCCGCGCCGGTCATCGCCTGGGTCAGTTCATAGAGGGTCGCGCCATGATCGGGGTCGGCGGGGGTCAGCTTGCCCTGCGCGACCAACGTGGCGAATCGGGTGCCCGGCTCGATCGTGAGCTGGTAGAGCGAGAGATGCCCTGTGCCAAAGGCTAGCGCGCGGGCGAGTTCGGCCTCCCAATCGGCCTCGCTCTGCGCTGGGCGTGCGTAGATGATATCGAAACTCACCCGATCGAACACGCGCTGGGCGGTGTCGAGCGCGGCCAACCCTTCCTTGACGTCATGCGCCCGGCCGAGGAAGTGGAGCGCTTCGTCCTCCAGTGCCTGAAGGCCGAGCGATACACGGTTGACCCCCGCCGCCGCAAGATCCGCGAAGCGCGCCGCCTCGACGCTGTTGGGATTGGCTTCCAGCGTGATCTCGATGTCGGGGGTCAAGCCCCAATGCGCCTGCGCGCCAGTAATCAGCGCCTCGACCAGCGCGGGCGGCATCAGCGAAGGCGTGCCACCGCCGAAGAAGATGGAGGAAAGCGGCCGTCCGCCGGTCAGCGCCGCCTCATGCGCCATGTCGGCGATCAGCGCCGCGCGCCAGGCGTCCACGTCGATCCCCTCGCGCACATGGCTGTTGAAATCGCAATAGGGGCATTTGGAGACGCAAAAGGGCCAGTGGATGTAGAGGGCGAGCGGGTCAGGGGCGGACAGGGTGGGCATGGGCGCGGCCCGCCCTAGAGGCTTTTGCACGGGGAGGCCATCGGCAATGCGGTCGCTGGCCGGGTGGGGATGCCGATGGAGACCGACCGGCATCCCCGTAGTAGAACGGCGGGAATGCGGATCGGTTCGCAATGCGCGTGCCAGAACGGGCGCCGGGGGCCTATTGGCCGACCTTGGAGGTTAACAGATGGTCGCGCCGATAACGGATTGTAAAGCCAGCCGACGCATGGACGCTCAGAACACCGCCGCGACCAGCTTGGCGAAGGCGTCGGCGCGGTGGCTCATCGCATGTTTCTTGGCCGGGTCCATCTCGCCGAAGCTGATGTCGTAGCCCAGCGGCTGGAACATCGGGTCATAACCGAAGCCCTTGTCCCCGCGCGGCGGCCAGACGAGCATGCCGTCGACCCGGCCCTCGAACGCCTCGACATGGCCGTCGGGCCAGGCGAGGGCGAGGGCGCAGATGAAATGGGCGCTGCGGCTGGCGTCCGGGCCTTTCGCTTCGACGCCCTCCCACACCTTTTGCATCGCGACGCCAAAATCCTTGGTCGGCCCGGCCCAGCGCGCCGAGTAGAGGCCGGGGTCGCCGCCCAGCGCCTCGACGCAGAGGCCACTGTCGTCAGCGAGCGCGGGGAGGCCAGAGAGGTCGGCGGCCTGCATCGCCTTCAGCTCCGCATTGGCGATGAAGGTGGTGCCGGTCTCCTCCGGTTCGGGCAGGTCGAGCGACGCGGCGGAGATGGGCTCGATGCCATAGGGGCCAAGCAGCTCGGCGATCTCGCGCACCTTGCCGGGATTGTGGCTGGCGATCACCAGCTTGCCGGGGGCGAGTTTGCGGATCGCCTGCTCCTGTCCGAAATCGTCCGACATATATCATGACCCTGCTATATGTGCTCCTGCGAAAGCAGGAGCCCAAGGTGCGAAGTCACCTCCAGCGACCCTAGGCTCCTGCTTTCGCAGGAGCACGGCATTTAATCAATGTGTTAGCTTTCAGCGCCCCGTCGCGGCATCCTGCGCAGCGAAGATCTTGGCGCAGCCGATGCGGGCAAGGCGCAACAGACGCAGCAGTTCCTCCTCGTCATAGGCCGCGCCTTCGGCCGTCGCCTGCACTTCAGCGAACTTGCCGTCGCCGGTCAGGATCAGGTTGGCGTCGGTTTCGGCATTGCTGTCCTCGGCATAGTCGAGGTCGAGCACGGGCGTGCCTTCATAGATGCCGCAGCTGATCGCGGCGACCTTCTGGATGATCGGGTCTTCGGCGAGCGCGCCCGAAGCCAGCAGCTTGTCCACCGCGATGCGGAGCGCCACCCAGCTTCCCGAAATGGCCGCCGTGCGCGTGCCGCCATCGGCCTGGATCACGTCGCAATCGATCACGATCTGGCGTTCGCCCAGTTTCTTCATGTCCACGACCGTCCGCAGCGATCGGCCGATCAGGCGCTGGATTTCCTGCGTCCGCCCCGACTGCTTGCCCTTCGCCGCCTCGCGGCTGCCGCGCGTATGGGTCGCACGGGGCAGCATCCCATATTCGGCCGTGACCCAGCCCGACCCCTTGCCGCGCAGGAAGGGCGGCACCTTCTCTTCGACCGAAGCGGTGCAGAGCACGCGCGTGTCGCCAAAGCTGACGAGGCAGGAGCCTTCGGCATGGATGGTGAAGCCGGGCTCCATGGTGATGTCGCGCATCTGGTCGGGCGCGCGGCCGGAAGGACGCATATTTTACTCTCCGAAACGGTCAGGAGACGGCGCTTAGCGTCCGGCGGCGTGTCTTGCCAGTGTCCAGCGCGCGATTTCGGGGATATGAGAGCGAACATGAAAATAAAATATCTTGGGATGGCCGCACTGGCGGCGCTGGGCGGGTGCATGGGCAGCGGCGAGACGCTGGAGCCGCCCAAGGTGCCGGGCGACGTCATCCGCTTCACCGCCGGGCGCTGCTTTGGCACCTGTCCCGCCTATTCGGTGCAGGTGTCGCCCGACGGATCGGCGCTGCTGGAGCCGGAGCGCTTCACCTCCGTGCCGGGACCGACCCGTTTCACCGTCACACCGGCGCAATATCGCCGGCTGGTCGCGACGCTCGCGCCCCACCGTCCGGCGATGGGGACGACGCGCAGGATCGAACATGGGCAGGATTGCGACCGCTTCGCCACCGACATGCCGGCCTATTCGATCGAATGGAGCCGGCCGGGGCGGGATACGACCCGGCTCGACTATCAGTCGGGCTGCATGGACGCGCGCTACGGCAAGCTGCGCGTCGCCATCGCGTCGGTGCCCAGGATATTGGAGATCGAACCCATGCTGAAACCGGGACCGAGCGCCCGATGAGGACATCTTGAGCCGACCTGCGCTTGGGCCTAGATAAGGACCATGTCGGTCATCCCGGTTTCCGAACTCAATGATCGCGCACGCGATGTTTTCCGCCTGGTGGTGGAGAATTATCTGGGCACTGGCCTGCCGGTGGGATCGCGCACCATCAGCAAGATGGCGTCGCTCAGCCTCTCGCCCGCCTCGATCCGCAATGTCATGCAGGATCTGGAGGAGTTGGGCCTGCTCGCCGCGCCGCATACATCGGCGGGGCGGATGCCGACCGAAACAGGGCTGCGCCTGTTCGTCGACGGCATGATGCAGGCGGCCGAGCCGTCCGAGCAGGAACGGCGCGCGATCGAGGCGGGCATCGCCGAAAGCGGCCCGATCGAGGAAGCGTTGTCGGCGGCGACGGCGGCGCTCAGCGGCCTTTCCGCCTGCGCCGGCATCGTCATGGTGCCCAAGCGCGAGCCGGTGCTGCGCCAGTTCGGCTTCGTGCCGCTCAACGCGCGCCAGGCGCTCGCGGTTCTGGTCGGGCAGGACGGGTCGGTCGAAAACCGGGTGCTGGACCTGCCCGAGGGCGTGACGCCGGTGATGCTGAATGAGGCGGCGAATTTCATGTCGGCGCGCTTTGGCGGCCTCACCCTGCGCGAGGCTGGAGAGGCGCTGGCGCGGGAGATGGAGGCGGAGCGGGGCGCGCTCGACCGCGCGGCGCAGGAATTGGTGCGGCGTGGCATCGCCATCTGGTCGCACGACGCCGACGACCGCCCGGTGCTGATCGTGCGCGGCCAGTCGCACCTGCTGGACGACGGCACCGCCGCCGACCTGGAGCGGGCGCGGCAACTGCTCGAAGCGTTGGAAGGCAAGCAGGAGATATTGGACCTGCTGCGCGGCGCGCTGGCGGGGACCGCGACCAAAATCTTCATCGGGTCGGAAAACAAGCTCTTTTCCCTGTCGGGTTCTTCGGTCATAGCCGCGCCCTACCGGGGGGCGGACGGCCGGGTCGTCGGCGTGGTCGGCGTGATCGGCCCGACGCGCTTGAACTATGCCCGGGTGATCCCCATGGTGGATTTCACCGCACAGACGCTGTCGAGATTGATGAGATGAGCGAAGACAAGAATTTGGAAAATACCGAAGCTGTTGACACCCTGCCCGAGGACGCCGCGCCTGCGGCTGATGGCGTGACGGACCGGATCGCCGCGCTGGAGGCCGAACTGGCGACCGCCAGGCAGGACATTCTCTACGCCCATGCCGATACGCAGAATGTGCGCCGCCGGCTGGAAAAGGAACTGGCCGATGCGCGCGCCTATGCCGCGACCGCCTTCGCCCGCGACATGCTGTCGGTAGCCGACAACCTCAGCCGTGCGCTCGCCGCGATCCCTGCCGAACTGCGCGATGATGAGAAGTTCAAATCGCTGGTCGTTGGCCTCGAAGCCACCGGGCGCGAGTTGGACAGCGTGTTCGGCCGCAACGGCATCACCAGGCTGGAGTCGGTGGGCCAGCCGCTCGATCCCAACAAGCATCAGGCGATGATGGAAGTGCCGTCCGCCGACGCCGCGCCGGGCACGATCCTCGTCGAAATGCAGCCGGGCTACATGATCAAGGACCGCCTGCTGCGTCCCGCGATGGTGAGCGTGGCAAAAGCGCCGGAATGATGGCTTAGCCGATCGCGTCGGGCCGGCTATGGTCTTCCCCGGCCTTCGCGGGCGCTCCGCCATCGCCCCAACAGCGTCCCGTCCTTCAACACCGCCCGCGCCGCATTATGCCCCGGCGCGCCGGTCACGCCGCCGCCCGGATGCGTCCCCGCGCCGCACATATAGAGGCCCTTCACCGGCCCGCGATAGGCGCCATGGCCCAGCACCGGGCGCGCGGCCCACATCTGGTCCAGCGTCAGATTGCCGTGCATGATGTCGCCGCCGACCAGCCCGAACTTGCGCTCCAGGTCCAGCGGCGAGTGGATCTGCCGCGCGATCACGCTCTTGGCGAAACCCGGCGCATGGGCCTCCACCGTCGCGATGATCGCGTCCGCCGCCGCCTCGCGCTCGTCGTCCCAACTTCGTCCGTCGGGCAACTCCGGCGCGAACTGCTGGCAGAACAGGCTGGCGACATGACAGCCCTCGGGCGCCAGACTGTCGTCGATGGTCGACGGGATCAGCATCTCGACGATCGGTGCCTTCGACCATCCGTCGCGCTTCGCGTCGATGAAAGCGCGATCCATATAATCGAGCGTCGGCGCGATGATGATGCCCGACCTATGATGCTCGCCCACGCCCGGCAGGCAGGCGAAATCGGGGAGGGCGGACAGCGCGACATTCATGCGGAATGTGCCTGACCCCGCTTTGAACGTCTTGATCCGCTTCACGAAATCACCGGGCAAATCGGCCGCATCCATCAACCGCTCGTAAAGCAGCTTGGGCCCGACATTGGCGATGACCGTGCGGCCCATCACCTCTTCGCCGCTTTCCAGCCGCACGCCGACGGCGCGCGCGCCATCCACCAGCACCCGCGCCACCGGAGCGTCGAGGCTGATCTCCACCCCCATGGCGGTCACGACCTTCGCCATGATCTGCGTGATCGCCCCCATGCCGCCGACGCAATGGCCCCACGCGCCCTTCGTGCCGTTCACCTCGCCGAACACATGATGCAACAGCACATAGGCGCTGCCCGGCGTATCGGGCGAGGCGTAATTGCCGACCACCGCGTCGAAGCCGAATGCCGCCTTCACCGCCTCGCTCTCGAACCAGCCGTCCAGGAAGGATCGCGCCGACTTGGTGAACAGGTCCAGCACATCACGCTGTTGCTCTAGGCTGAGCGCCGCGACGCGCCGCCCCTGTTTCAGCGCCTCGACCACCATGGTCATGCCGTCACCGACATTCGGCGGGCTTTTCAGCACCAGGTCGCGCAGCACGTCGGCCACGACTTCCAGCGCGTCATAATAGGCCGGCAGCGCCTCGGCGTCCTTCGCGCTGAACTTCGCGAACTCCGTCCGCGTGCGCGCGAGACCGCCGCCCAGCTTGAGGTAACCGCCATCCTCTGTAGGAAGGAAATTGCTGATCGGCCGCTCGATCACGCGATACCCATGGTTGGCGAGTCTCATGTCGCGGATGACCTTGGGATTGAGCAGGCTGACCGTGTAGCTCGCGGTCGAATTGCGGAAGCCGGGATGGAATTCCTCGGTCACCGCCGCCCCGCCGACGACATCGCGTCGCTCCAGGATCCGCACCTTATATCCCGCCCGCGCCAGGTAGAAGGCGCAGACCAGGCCATTATGCCCGCCTCCAATGATGACGGCGTCATAGGATTTGGTCATTATGTTACCTTCGCCTCTTTAGCCCCTCCCCTTTAGGGGAGGGGTTGGGGTGGGGCCATGCGTCTGGCGCGGGGTTCGGCGTGGGGCACGCCCCCACCCCTCGGTCCCCTCCCTTAAAAGGGAGGGGATGAGAAGAAGACCATCCCGCTCGCGGCGCTTCCCGCAACCGCGCCTCCGGTATCAACCCGCGCACCCGCGCGCAGAAATGCCGCAGCGCCACCTCCTGCTCGCTGAGCGGCCCCACGGTAAAACTCCACGACGCCATCCCTGCCTGCACGCGGCTCACCAGTGCGGTGTCCTCGGCATTGACCTGCCGGTTGATGCGCCAGTTGAGGTAGCGCGCCGCCTTCATCTCACGCCGGGCGTCGGGCAGCGCATAGCTGATCTCGCGGATCAGCGTCTGTGTCGGCGAGACCGGCAGCCAGGCCATGAAATCCACCTGATCGGGGTAGATGTCGAAGGCGAAATTGGGCCACAGCTTGAAATAGGTCCACAGCCGTTGCCGATCTGCCGGTAGATGCGGCACGGCGGGCAGGAAATGCTGGTAGGCGCGCTCCGACAGGTTGGCGGAGGGCTTGTCGACGATCGGCCCCCACATCTTGTCGGCATGGCCCGACGCCGCGACGCCATAGCCGTCGCCCATCAGCCTCTTGAGGCCCGGATGCGCGACCGCGATATGCAGCCCGTCCGAATAATTGTCGCCGATATTCTTCCAGTTCACGGCGCGAGGCCGCAGCGGCACGCGCCCGAGCGCCCGCAATTCGGGGAAGCGATAATGCGCGATCTCCGCCGCGTAGGGGGCCATCATCTCCGCGACCGAAGGCCCGTCCTCATCCTCCAGCCGCACGAACAGGAAGCCCTGCCAGCTTTCGACCGACACCGGGGCCAGCCCATGCGCCGCCACGTCGAACCCCGCGCCATAGCTCGCCTTCATCGGCACGCCGGTCAGCCGCCCGTCGGTCGCATAGGTCCAGCCATGATAGGGGCAGACCAGCTTCTTCGCGCAACCGCTTGCGCCATCCACGATCCGCGCGCCGCGATGCCGGCAGACATTGGTGAAGCCGCGAGCGACGCCATCCTCGCCCCGGATCAGGAGGATATTTTCGCTCAGAAAATCAAAGGTCTGATAGTCACCGATGTTGGCGATATCGCTTTCATGGCAGACGATCTGCCAGGCCGGGCGAAAGATGCGCTCGACCTCCGCCGCGAAAAAATCGGGGTCGCGATAGGTCCAGGCCGGCAGGCTCCATCCCGCATCGGCATCATGACCCTGTTCGCTTCCCCCATTCATCGGACCGCCCCCAGCCGCAGATATTTTTACGCTCGTATAACAGCCGCCGATTGATGTCGAATCAGTTGTCCAGCTCGCTGTCCAAATCCGGGTCGGTCCGCCCCGCATAGCGCCGCGCCAGCACTGCGCAGGCCATCAGCTGAATCTGGTGGAACAGCATGACGGGTAGCAGGATCGGCCCCACCGCGCTCGCCGGAAACAGCACCCCCGCGATCGGCACGCCCGACGCCAGGCTCTTCTTCGACCCGCAGAATTGCAGGACGATGGCGTCCTCCCGCGACAGCCCCATCGCTCGCGCCAGGCCCCAGGTAAGCAGCAGCACCACCGCGAGCAGCCCGACGCACCATCCCGCCAGCACCGCCAGTTCCGCCGCCGACACCTTGGCCCAAAGTCCTTCGACCACGGCGGCGGAAAAGGCGGCATAGACGACCAGCAGGATCGATCCCCGGTCGACCCGCCCGATCGCCGCCCGGTGCCGCTCGACAAAGCCGCCGATCCACGGCCGCAGCAGATGCCCGATGACGAAGGGCAACAGCAGTTGCAGCACGATCCCTTCGACCGCGCCGATCGATATCAGGCTGCCGTCGCCGCTTCGCTGCATCAGCATCGCAACCAGCAGCGGCGTCGCGACGATGCCGAGCAGGTTGGAGAAGGACGCGCTCACCACTGCCGCTGCCACATTGCCGCGCGCGATCGCGGTAAAGGCGATCGACGACTGCACTGTCGATGGCAGCAATGTCAGGAACAGCAGCCCCGTCCGCATGTCGGCCGGCACCATGCCGCTGTGCGCCACCGCCAGCCCGAGAATCGGGAAAATCACGAAGCTCGTCGCCAGCGTCGCCAGATGCAGCCGCCACGCCGCTGCCCCGCCGACGATCGCCGCACGCGACAATTTGGCTCCGTGCAGGAAAAAAAGCAGCACGATCCCCCCGTCCGCCGCCACGTCCGCGACCCGCGCGCCGACACCGCGCGCAGGCAGAGGCGACGCTAGGGCAACGGTCAGGATCAGCAGCAGCAGGAACGGGTCCAGCGCCTGGCGCAAGCGGCGCATTCTTGTCTCCGATGGGCAATCAGCAAAAATAGGGGGATAGACGCGGGGCGCTGGCTGCGCCAACAACTTCGCCTTGGACCCGCGCAAGGAGAGGCAAGGCGTGACCGACCATATCGTCGTCCAGGATCAGGATGGGGTGATCGAGATTCATATCGACCGCCCGGACAAGAAGAATGCGCTGACGGCGGCCATGTATCGCCGCATGATCGCCGTGCTGGCGGACGCTGCCGCGCGCCCCGATGTCGCCGTGGTGCTGATCGCCGGGCGGGGTGACGCCTTTTGCGCCGGCAACGACCTTAAGGATTTCATGGCGGGTCCGGAGGGCGGGGCCGCCGCCTTCGACTTCATTCGCGCCATCGCCGCCTTCGACAAGCCGGTCGTCGCTGCGGTGCAGGGCCTTGCCGTGGGCGTCGGCACGACGATGCTGTTCCACTGCGACCTGATATACGCCGCGCCCGACGCGCGTTTCGTCATGCCTTTTGTGAATTTGGGGATCGTGCCGGAAGCCGGCTCCAGCCTGATCGCGCCCGCCATGATGGGGCATCCGAAGGCAGCGGCGATGCTGCTGCTGGGCGAGCCAATGGATGCTGAGGGCGCCGACCGTGCAGGGCTCGTCACCGCTATTGTCCCTGCCGACGCGCTGCTGGCCCATGCCCGCGCGAAGGCCGTCGCGCTGGTCGCCAAACCGCCCCACGCGCTCGCCGCGACTCGCCGCCTGATGCGTGGCGACCGTGCCGCGCTCGACGCCCGTATCGAGGAGGAAGCGCGGTTGTTCCGCGACACCATGGCGTCGGCCGAAGCCCAGGAAGCCTTCGCCGCCTTCTTCGAAAAGCGCCCGCCGGTGTTCAAGCGAGCATAACGGCCGGGGCAGCGGACGAGCGCGCCCGCAGGGCGCGCTCGCCATCATTGTTCAGTTCTTGAGGTCGCGGCCCGCATTTTCCAGCGCCTGGCCGGCGTCCCGCTTTGCCTCGGCGCCTTCGCGCTTCGCGTCGGCGGCCGCCCGGTCGGCGGCGGCGTCGACCTTCTCCGCGCCATTGTCGATCGCATCGCCCGCCTTGTCGAGGCCGTTGTCGATCTTCTCGCCGGCGGTATCGACCGCCTGGCTCACGTCATTGCCGATCGAAGCGCCGGCATTTTCGACGCTGTCCTGCGTCTTTTCCGAGCAGGCCGACAGGCCGGTCGCGGCCAGCAATGCGGCGGCGGCGATCAGGGGTGTACGCATGGTGGCTCCTCTTGCCAGTCTATGGAGCCTCATAAGCGCAGGAAGCGGAAGAAGGTTTCGCAGGCTCAACTTTATCTGTGCCGCGTCACCCACCGTGCAGGCCGAATACCATTGATCGTTCGGCTTCCGGGATTAGCCCCTCCAGCACCCGCCAGAAGCCTGTCACCGATCCCTGGCCAGCCAGCGTGTAGGCCGCCGCCATCTTTTCGCGCAGCGCCCGAAACAGCTCTGCCTCCAGCGCCTTGCCTTGCGGGCTGAGCCGAAGCAGCTTCTGCCGCCGGTCGCTCGTCCCCGACCGTGTTTCGATATAGCCGCGCTCGACCAGGTCGCCCAGCACCCGACCCAGCGACTGCTTGGTGATCGCGAGCAGCCGCAGCAATTCCTTCACGGTAAGGTCGGGCTGGCGCGAGATGAAATAGAGCGCGCGATGATGCGCCCGCCCCAGCCCTTGCGCCGCCAGCCCGTCGTCGATCGAGCGGGTAAGCGCCGAATAGCCGAAATAGAGCATCTCGATACCCCGCCTGATCTCGTCCTCGCGCAGGAAGAGGGGAGAGGCGGGAGCGATCTGGGCGTTGGAAACCGACATGAAGATGGATGATCCGGCAAGGGATGACGCGCCCTTATATTGCCGTCATCAAACTATCATGACTAGGCTTTCCTTTCGCCGATGAAGCGCTATAGAGCGTCCCGCGCCGGCGTCCCGCGCTGGCGCTGCTGGGGCGTAGCCAAGCGGTAAGGCAGCGGTTTTTGGTACCGCCATGCGGAGGTTCGAATCCTCCCGCCCCAGCCACATTCAGCTCGGTCGTGGATTTCCCCGCCTCCCGTCGGCCCGCTCGCGGATGAGCGGGACGCGAAATCATAGGTCGGAAGAATATCACCGATCGATCGGCTCGCATCCACCCCTGCCGCCTCCCGACCATAGTTTGCGATGCAACATCATGCGCCATGGTGCGTTGGGTTGGACAAGGTGCGTTCATCCATGGTCCTCTATTTCCGCGCGCGATGAGCATCGACCGACGCGATCTGCTGCTGGGCGCCCTGTCTGGAGCCTTGACCCTCGTCCGCCCTTCGCGCGCCCTTGCCGCCGATGAAGTCGCACGGATCGATGCTCTGATCGCGAAGATGACGCTGGAGGAGAAGGCCGGGCAGATGACCTGCCTTGCCGACAGTTTCCGGCCCTTCAACCCGCCCAATCCGCAGGTCGGCATCCAGGACGAAAAGCGCCTGGCCGATGAAATCCGCCGGGGCCGCGTCGGATGTCTGTTCAACGGCATCGGCGTTGCGGGTGCGCGCCGGGCGCAGGAGATCGCGCTCGAAAAGAGCCGGCTCGGCATCCCGCTGCTGTTCGCGGGCGACGTGATCCATGGCCTTAAGACCATCTTCCCCGTGCCGCTGGCCGAAGCGGCCAGCTTCGATCCCGACCTCTGCCAGCGCACCGCCCGCGCCGCCGCTGTCGAGGCGACCTCTGCCGGCCTGCACCTGACCTTCGCCCCGATGGTCGATGTCGCCCGCGACCAGCGCTGGGGCCGGGTGGTGGAGGGGGCGGGGGAGGACGTGACCCTGACCGGCCTGCTCTCGGCCGCCCGCGTCCGCGGCTTCCACGGCCGCGACCTTCGCCGCGACGACGCGCTGCTCGCCTGCCCCAAGCATTTCGCCGCCTATGGCGCGGTTGCCGCCGGCCTCGAATATGGCAATGTCGACATCAGCGAAGAAACGCTGCGCGAGACCCATCTGCCCCCCTTCGGCAAGGCTTTCGCCGCCGGCGCGCTCACCACCATGGCCGCCTTCAACGAGATCAACGGCGTGCCCGCCACCGCCGACAGCGAACTTCTCACCGACATTCTCCGGGGCGAGATGCAGTTTCGCGGCTTCGTCTTTTCCGACTATACCGCTGACGAGGAACTGGTCGCCCACGGCTTTGCCGAGGATGCGCGCGACGCCGCGCGGCTCGCCGTCCTGGCTGGCGTCGACATGTCGATGCAGAGCGGCCTCTACATCCGCTACCTGCCGGATCTGGTGAAGAGCGGCGCGGTGCCGATGGGCACGATCGACGTCGCGGTGCGCCGCATCCTCTATGTGAAGGCGGCGATCGGCCTGTTCGACAATCCCTATCGCTCGCTCGACGAGGAAGCGGAGCGCACGCGCATCTTCACGCCCGCGCACCGCGCTCTCGCCCGCGAAGCCGCGACCCGCTCGATCGTGCTGCTCAAGAATGAGGGCGACCTGCTCCCCATCGACCCGGCCAAGGGCCAGAAGATCGCGCTGATCGGTCCCTTTGCCGAAGATCGCGACAATCTCTATGGCCCCTGGGCCTTCTACGGCGATCCCGGCGCGGGCGTGGACATTGCCAGCGGCCTGCGCGCCGCGCTGCCCGATCCATCGCGCCTCACCGTCACGCGCGGCTGCGACATCGCCACCCCTATCGAGGGCGGCATAGCCGACGCGGTCGGGGCGGTGAAGGCAGCCGACATCGTCCTCCTAGCTATAGGCGAATCCCAAGCGATGTCGGGCGAGGCCCAGTCCCGCACCGTCATCGAAATTCCCCCTGCGCAGCAGGCGCTGGCCGACGCGATCGCCGCCACGGGCAAGCCCGTCGTCGTCCTGCTGCGCCACGGCCGCGCGCTCGCCCTCCATGGCGGCGTCGCCGACGCGCGCGCGATCCTCGCTACCTGGTTCCTCGGGAGCGAGGCGGGCCATGCCATCGCCGACATTCTGCTGGGGAAGGCCGACCCTTCGGCCAAGCTGCCCGTCAGCTTCCCGTGGGAAAGCGGGCAGGAACCCTTCTTCTACGACCGAAAATCCACCGGCCGCCCGGTGACGGGGGAGGGGCAGACCGAATATAAAGCGCGCTACGCCACCACCGACAACAGCGCGCGCTTCCCCTTCGGCCACGGCCTTGCCTACACCGACTTCGCGCTCGACCAGCTTCGCCTGTCGGACACCGCGCTGCGCTGGGACGCTGCCATCGAAGTCACCGTGCGCGTCACCAACCGGGGCAAGCGCAAGGGCAGCGAGGTCGTGCAACTCTACACCCGCGACCGCGTCGCCAGCCGCACCCGCCCGATCCGCGAACTCAAACGCATCGAGCGCGTGACGCTCTCGCCGGGCGAAAGCAAGACCGTCCGCTTCTCGTTGTCGCGGGTCGATCTGGAATTCGTCGGCGCCCGCAACCAGCGCCTCGCCGAGCCCGGCGCCTTCGACCTCTGGGTCGGCCAGTCGAGCCTGGGCGGGCTAAAGGCCCAATTCACCCTCTACGCCGCGCCGGTGGAGGCGGGGTAGGGGATGGGCAGACTCTCTCGTTCTACGTCATCCCAGCGAAAGCTGGGATCTCATTTTTCTTTCGACCCCATTGTAAGAACAACAGAGACGCCAGCCCTAGCTGGCATGAACTGGAGGTGTTGGCTATTATGTTGCTCATCGTTTTCAATGCCGATAACCAATCCCGATGGTTCATAGATTCCGCCTGACCGTGTGGCTTTCTCTCGCTTGCATTTCCCCGATCTCGTCGGCGAATGAAAAGATATCCCCGCTGCCTTTAGTCAAAGAAAGCCAAAGCGTAGAGATTGCAGGACATGTCTATCGCTACCCTCACCAAGGCGACGCTTTCCCTCGATACTTCGGTAAACCAATGCCGACCGCAGTGGAATTTCGTGTCCCTAATTGGTTCTGGATAGATATTTGGAGCAAGGTCGCGCCTGTTAAGGGGTGGATGGCAGCTGGCGAACGCGAGACCAGTCTTCTTTACCTTACATTACCTAATGACTTGTTTCAGTGGAACGAGCATCATGATGACCTTCGAATACCTCCCGTCAGAGGGCCACTGCAACTCATTGCCGAGAATAAGTCGATGCGGATATGGCGGTCTTCAGATCGAGAGACATCGGCTGGGAACCGCCTTCATATTAATTTTGAGGGTCGAACGGACTTCTACGTAACGTGTAATCAGCAAACGGTCGGAGACTGGTCACGCTCATGTGACATATATTGGAACGATAGTGGTGTTCTTCATCATCTAAGTATAGCTGGAGACTGGGTCGAACATGCACCAGCGGTTGTTTCGGAATACGCACGAGTTGTGAAGGGGACTGACCTTTATCCGTGGCCAACTCCATAAAGGCTACGCTCGCCTGCCCTCACCGCAACACCCGCTTCGCCACCAGCATCCGAGCATAGAGCAACTGCCCGATCGCGATCAGGATCACGACGATCGGGAAGCCCGCCGCCACCACGAACCCCTTCTGCGCGATCAGGTCGGTCGCGCCCAGCGTGTAGCCGAATTGCACCAGCACCGCGATCAGGCTGACGAGGAACAGGCTGGCCGCCGCCGCCTTCTTAACGAGCAGCAGCACCGCGCCCAGCGTTCCCGCACCCACCGCGACCGCATAGACAGCCCATAACCATCCGGGCATTTCGGCAAAGATTCGCGCGCCGACCGGGTCGGTCTTGGCGAGTTCCCCTAGGTCCATGCCATATTGCATCGCAAAGGCCGCTACCCCCATGAGGTTCCAGAGCAGCAGGATGATGCCGATGACAAGGACGACGCGCGGCGTGGACATGGTGAAACCTCCCCTGACGCGGCGGCGAGTCGGTCCCGGGCCGCCCGGCGCGCATCATATACCCGCCGCGCTCGATACGATAGCGTCATGAGCGCGCCGATCATCATCAGCGCGCTGATGGGTCCGGCCGATTTCGCCTGGGCGGACGCGCTGCGCCGCGCGCATTTCCCGCCGGAGCGCAACCATCTCGCCGCGCACATCACTTTGTTTCATCATCTCCCACCCTCTGCGCTGGAGGAGATGACGACCCGGCTCAAGGCGCTCGCCGCCGGCCCGCCGCCCGCTGCCCGCCTGACCGAGGTGATGCTGCTGAGGCGCGGCGTCGCCTTCCGCATCGACAGCCCGGCACTGCTCGCGATACGCGATGATCTGGCGGACGCTTTCGCTGGCCTCCTGACCCCGCAGGACCAGGCCCGCCCGCGCCTCCACGTCACCGTCCAGAACAAGGTCGATCCCGCGACGGCGAAGGTGCTCGCGCAAGACCTCCGCCGCGACTTCCGCCCCCGCCCGCTTGCCATCGCCGGCCTCGCCGCCTGGCACTATCGCGACGGCCCATGGGAGCTGGCGGCGAAGGCGATGTTCCGGGGTTAGGCCAGCCCCACTTCCTTCAGTGGCACGCTCGCGTCAGCCAGCTGCGCCACGTCCAGCGCCGCGCCCGACAGCACATGGGCGCGGCCCTGCACATAATCCTTGACCGCATTGACGCAATCGAACGCGATCACCTTGCCGCCCTTCAGATACACGATCGAAAAGCTGCGCGTCGCCGGATCGCCGCGCAATACCGTCTGGTCGAACCCGGTCGACAGGCCTACCGTCTGGAGCTTCAGATCATATTGGTTGGACCAGAACCAGGGCACCGCATCATAAGGCTCTTCCTTGCCCAATATGTGCGCCACGGCGGTCTTGGCCTGGTCGTTCGCATTCTGCACCGACTCGATCCGCATCGTCGCTCCGCCGGCGAAGCGGTTGGCGTGTGCCGCGCAATCGCCCACGGCATAGATGTCGGGCAGGCTGGTGCGGCAATATTCGTCGACGTCCACGCCATTGCCGCCCGCCGCGCCCGCGGTGATCAGCGGCCCGGTTTCGGGGATGATGCCGATGCCCACGATCACCATGTCGGTCGCGATCCGCTCGCCATCCGCCATCAGCACGGCGGTTGCCTTGCCGTCCGTCACCTCGATGCAATCCATCCGCGCGCCGGTCCTCAGGTCCACGCCATGCGCGCGGTGCTCGGCTTCGTAGAAGCGCGACAATTCCTCGCCCGCGACCCGCGCCAGCACCCGGTCCAGCGCCTCCAGCAGCACGACCTGCTTGCCGAACTTGGACAGCACCGCCGCCGCCTCCAGCCCGATATAGCCGCCGCCCACGATCGTCACATGGCTGATGTTGTCGAGCTGCGCCATCATCGCGTCGACATCGTCCCGCCGCCGCACGCCATGGACATTGGGCGCGTCCGCGCCGTTGCAGGTCAGCCGGCGCGGGCTGCCGCCGGTGCACCAGATCAGCTTGCCATAGCCGATCTCTTCATCGCCCACGGTCACGAACTTGGCCGTCGGATCGACGCTCTTCACCCGCTTGCCCAGCAGCATGTCGATATTGCGCTCGGCCCAGAAGGCGGCGGGGCGAATGAGGATGCGCTCGAACGTCTTTTCGCCCGCGAAATATTCCTTGGACAGCGGGGGCCGCTCATAGGGCGGGTCTTTCTCATCGCCGATCATGCCGACGCTGCCTTCGAAGCCCGCCTGCCGCAGCGCGATCCCCGCCTGCGCCCCCGCATGGCCCGCGCCCACGATCAGAACGTCATAATAGCTCATTCCTGCCGATCCTCTCCATGTCCGACGCGCGCTGCTTGGCGGTTTTTAGGAGCGGGCGCAAGGCTCGCCGCTACAGCCGGGGCAGCAAAGCGGCTCTCTCCTCAGCTCTTGCGTCCAGCGTCGCGCTCAGCAGCGCGATCTGTGTCAGGCACTGCGTCCGATCGTCGCCGATGTTGCGAAACGCATCGCTGACCTGGTCGATGCCAAGGCCGGACCGCTCCACCACCTGCGCCACGATCTCGCCCGGAATGGTGAAGCTGCCGCGCACATCGGGCGGGTTGGGATTGCCCGGCATGGCAAGGACCAGATCGGCGATGTCGGGGCGCAGCTTCTCCCGCTTGGCCGCAGGCACCAGCGAAGCCTCGGCCAATCCTCCACGCCGGAACATCGCCGTGCATTGGCGCCAGTGTTCGCCCTTCAGCAGCCGTGCCTCGCTCAGCCGATGGCGCTGCAACGCGGTCAGCGCCTCGCCGCCGGCCTCCCGCGCCAGCAGCGCGTAGCGCTCGCGCATCAGACCCTCCATCGTGTCGACATATTGGGCTTGGGTGCGACCCATGTCGAGCCCGGTTCGCCAGTTGCTTTCGAACAGCTGATAGACCAAAGGCGCGCGCGTCCGCAGCGCGTCGATCGTCATGTCGGGACCAAGCGCCCGTCGCACCGCCGCCTCCATGTCCGCCTCAACATCGCCGAGCCCGCCGGGCACGCGCGGCGCGACCGCCACAAGCGGCGCACCGGCCCCGCCGATCTGCACCGGGGTCTTTTGCTCGTTCGGATGATAGACGCTGGTCGCGATACGCGCGATCAGCTGCAACGCGAAGAAGGCGCCGATTGCCATCGTCCACCACCGGATCGGCCGCTCGTTATGCGCTTCCCAGAGCGCGATGCGGTGCCAGTTCAGCCGCTGTTCGACCTCGGGATAGTCGCGCCGGATGGTGCCGATCAATTCGTTGATCTTGTCGCCCTGCCACCACAGCGCGCGTCCCTGGCCGACGCGCGTCGGCTTCGACAGTTGCTTCCAAGCCCCGTGCAGCGGATGTCCCTTCTGCTGGACGGCGTCCGCGAACCGATCGGACGCCAGCCGCCGGTTGATGAAATCGATCGCGCGCGGCGCGTCGATCTGCCCTTCGCGCGCGCTCCAGCCGAACAGCGCCGCCGCATGACCGAGCAGGGGGTGAGATCGCGGCCATGCGCCCGCCAAGATATGGGAGAGCCACTCCTCCAACCTGGCGTGAAGGTCGATTGCGCCTTGCTGCGCGTCGTCGTTCAGCCGGTCGATCAGCGCGATCCCCCGGTCGATCTCGTCCCCCCGCATCGGCTCGTCCTGCGACTCCGCGTCCGGGTCGGGGTAGAGCAGGGCATGGAGCGCATGGTCGGGGCGGCCGGGATCATACTGTATCTCGGCATGGGGCGCGGTCACCGGGCTCCACCAGATCGGCCCCGCCTGCACATCGCTGGCATCGTCCTGCCCAGCCGACCGGACATTCGGCGCGAGATCGGCGACGGACCACGGCGCCTCGATCGCCTGCTCGACCGAAACCGTCCCGCCCTGCTCCAGCGACAGGGCAGGCGGGCCCATCGGCGGCGCCGGGCAGGCCAGCACTACCTCTATGCCGGGCGAGGGGGCAGCCTCGGCTGGATCGGCCACATCGGTTGTAACATCGGCCTCCGCCAGCGCCAGGTCGCGCGCCGCACGCAGCGCGGCGAACCCGTCCCGGTCGGCGTCGGGATCGATCGCCTTCAGCCTCGCTGCATAGGCGCTGCGGATCGCGCGCTTGTCGTCGGTCGGGGCAATAGCCAGCAGCCGCCATGCCGCCGCCGGGGTCACAGCCCATAATCCTGTTCGATGAGGTCGAGATTGTGCAGCAACAGTCGCCGCTCCTCAACGATCAACCGGTGATCCTGCGTCGTCAGCACCGATTCAAAGCGCGTGATCCACTGGCCGATCGCCTCGCGCCGCTCGCCGATGAACGCTTCATAGGCTTTGCGCGCGCGGCTCAGGGCCGCGACATTCTCCATCGCCTCGCGCGGGTGGAATTTCAGCGCGGCCAGCTTCGCGCGCCGTGCCTCGAAATCCCGGTCCGCCTTTTTGTCGCCTTCATCCACGATCACGAGATTGCGGGTCTGCCCCGTCTCGGGCACCACCACATCCACCTCAAGCAAGCCGCTGCTGTCATAGCTGAACCGGCAATCGACCACCACCTCGCCGGCGGGGCGTGGGGGCACCGGAATGCTGATCGACCCCAGCAGCACGTTGGACGCCACATCGCGCGATTCGCCCTGATAGATGCCGAATTCGATATGGCGCTGATTGTCGCCCAGCGTGCGATAGCTTTCGACCCGGCTGACCGGGATCGGCGTGTTGCGCTCGATGATCGGCGAAAACAGCCCGTGATGCAGGTTGCCGCGCGCGTCCCGCTCGCTGTGGTTCACACCCAGGGTGAAGGGGCACACATCGGTCAGCCGGATTTCGTCCAGCGCCGCGTCGCGCGCGAGCAGCCCCGCCTGCACGGCCGCGCCGAGCGCTACGGCATGGTCGGGATGGACGCTGCTGTTGGGGAAACGGCCGAACATCCGCGTGATCGCCCGCCGGACGATCGGCATGCGGGTCGCGCCGCCCACCAGCACGACCTCGCTCAGCGTCTTGACGTCGATATCGGAGTCCCGCAGCGACCGCAGCACCGGGTCGCGCAGCCGCGTCACCAGCGCCTGCGCCTGTTCTTCGAACGCGCGCGCGGTGATCATGGCGCGACGCTGCTCGCCGCCTACCGTCAGCATGAACGGCGCCTCGTCCGCCACCGACAGCGCTCGCTTTGTCTGCTCGGCCGCCGCGCGCAGCCGCGCCTCGACAAGATGCGGCGCGTCCTGCGCCAGCCGCCCCTCGGGATCGACGAGCGGACGCGCCATGGCGACCAGGCAGTCGTTGAAATCGTCACCGCCCAGATGATTGTCGCCCGCCGAAGCACGCACTTCGACAATGCCGTCGAACATCTCGACGATCGACACGTCGAACGTGCCGCCGCCCAGGTCGAACACCAGAAAAGGCTCATGCTCGGCCCGCGAATGGACGCCAAAGGCGAGCGCGGCGGCGGTTGGCTCGTTGATGAGCCGCCGCACCACCAGCCCCGCCAGTTCGCCCGCCTGTCGTGTCGCTTTGCGCTGCCGGTCGTTGAAATAGGCCGGCACGGTGATGACGGCATCGGTGATCGGCTCACCGCAAAAGGCTTCGGCATCGGCCTTGATCGTGCGCAGTACGAAGGCGGAAAGCTCCTCGGGGCTGTAGCTGTGCCGCCCCATCTGCGCGCGACTCTGCGTTCCCATATAGCGTTTGAAGCTGGCGACGGTACGATCGGGATCGGTGGTCTGCCGGTCGCGCGCCGCCGCCCCGACATGGATCGTCCCGTCCTCGTCGACGCTCACCACCGACGGCGTCAGCCATTCGCCGAGCGCATTGGGCACCAACTGAGGCGCCCCCTCGCGCCAGATCGCCGCCGCGCTGTTCGTCGTCCCCAAATCAATTCCGAGAATCATTCGTCCCCCCGCGCGGCAGATTTACGCAGCCCGCCCGCAAATGCCACAACCCATTGATCCCGGACGCGCCCTGATCGAGCCACGTTGCAACCCGCCCCCACTCTGCGCTAGGCGCGGGCCGGATCGAGCGAGCGGGGACGCATGGAAAGCTGCACATTGACCCTTCAATGCGACGACCGGCCAGGTCTGGTCGCGGCGGTGGCGGGCTGTCTCGCGGCGCAGGGCGGCAACATCGTGGAAGCGGCGCAATATAATGACCGCGAAAGCGACCGCTTCTTCATGCGGGTCGAATTCGACATTCCCTCCGAACGCCATCTGCTCGACCTGTGCGACAGCTTCGGCACGGTCGCGCGACCGGCGGCGATGCAGTGGAAGATCCGCCGCAACGCCCGGCTGCCCAAAGTCCTGCTGCTGGTCAGCAAGTTCGACCATTGCCTCGGCGATCTGCTCTACCGCAACCGCATCGGCGAACTCGACATGGAGATTGTCGGCATCGTCGGCAATCATCCCGCGAACGCCCTGTCGGTCGCGGTGCCGGCCGACATCCCCTATCATCACCTGCCCGTCACCCCCGACACGAAGCCCGCGCAGGAAGCGCGCATTAAGGCGCTCGTCGGCGAAAGCGGCGCGGAACTCGTCGTCCTTGCCCGCTACATGCAGATATTGTCGGACGATCTCGCCGCCTTCCTCGCGGGTCGCTGCATCAACATCCATCACAGCTTCCTGCCGGGTTTCAAGGGGGCGCGGCCCTACCATCAGGCGCACCGGCGCGGGGTGAAGATGATCGGCGCGACCGCCCATTATGTCACCGCCGACCTCGATGAAGGGCCGATCATCCATCAGGATGTCGAGCCGGTCACCCATGCCGATTCGCCCGACGACATGGTCCGCAAGGGGCGCGACATCGAACGGCGGGTGCTGGCCGAAGCGGTGCGGCTGCATCTTCAGGACCGGGTGCTGCTGAACGGCGCGCGGACGGTGATCTTCCGCAGTTAAGCGTTCAGCCGTTCCGCCAAGCCTCCAGCGCCTTGTCATAGGCGCGCCGCGCCTTCGCCACCGCCGCTTCCAGCCGCTCCTGCTCCCGCTGGCTCTCCCGCCGCAACCTGGCGATTTCCGCCACGATCCGCGCGCGCTCGGCCTCCAGCCGTTCCAGCGCGTCCTCCCGCTCCCCCTGCCAATCGGCCAGTTCCCGCTCGGCCGCTCGCAGCCCGTCGCGGCTGGGCCTAGGCGGGGCAGGAGCCTTCGCCTTGCCCCGCGACCGGGACGTGACCGGGCGGGCAGGGGGCTCGGCCGAGGCTAGGTGTTCGCTCACGCTGCCGCGCGCACGCTTGATGACGACGACGGGCTGGCCAAGCGGCGCTTCCATCAGCGCCGCGTCGGTCACTTCCTCCGCCGCGCCGCGCGCGAACAGATTGGCGTCGGCACCCCATGCCGCCAGCGCCGCCTTGCGGCTGGGCGCCGCGACATAGGCGTCGTGAAAGCCGATCGGCGTGCGGAAGACCTTGAGACGCGGCATGACGGATGTGAAACGCCGCATCACCGTCGCGGCTCCGCCAGTAACATGGATTAGCGGCCGGGCGATCTCGCAAGGGGCGCGGGAACCGCGCCTTCATCCAGGCGATTGCATGTCGGCTTTGTAGCTGAGGAGGACGACCATGGCGAAACAGGAGTTTACCGATGCGATCGCGCTGCTGAAGGCCGACCATCGCGAGGTCGAGGACTTGTTCGAGAAATTCGAGTCGGCGAAAGGCGCGACCCGCAAGCAGGACATCGCCCGCAAAATCTGTCTCGAACTCAAAATCCACACGATGATCGAGGAGGAGATTTTCTATCCCGCCTTCCGCGGGAAAATCGAAGACGACACGCTGGACGAAGCCTATGTCGAGCATGACGGCGCAAAGTTGCTGGTCAACGATATAGAGGCCGGATCGCCCGACGACGATTTCTACGACGCCAAGGTAAAGGTGTTGTCCGAGGAGATCAAGCATCACGTCAAAGAAGAGGAAGCGCAGAAGGAGGGCATGTTCGCCCAGTGCCGCAAGACCGACGTCGATCTGGTGGCGCTGCGCGACGCGATGCTCGCGCGCAAGCAGGAACTGATGGCGCAGGCGAAGGCGGAGGGCCTTCCACCGGCCCAGCCCCGCGCGGTGAACCTCACCCCCGCCTGAAAACCGCGCCCGACCGCAGCGACTTGAAAAAGCGGGCGGCCGGGCGCATATGGGTTTTGCCGGGTTCGCCCGGCTATGGTGATAAATTGTGTCGCATAATAGGCGCAGCGGACCCGGGGGCAGTACCCGGCGGCTCCACCACAAAGGCCCTTCCGGGGGCTTTCTGACGGGGCCGAACTAGGATCGACGTGTGTTGAAAGGCGATGTTTTCACCCGGCCCGTGTAAGCCGTTAAACTGTGCAAAACTCACAAGTGCCAACGATAACGAAGCACTCGCCATTGCAGCGTAATTGAGGGCCTAACGGCCTGACATTACTCTAAAATAGCGCGGTTGAACCCACCGGGCAACAGAAGGGAGTTCAGCGGCACGGGAGGCGCCGGGCAACAGAAGCCTCCCACTGATCCCGTTTATGCACCGTTTCGTGCAGTGTTTTTGTGCGCCGCAGCATCCGCGCGGTTCGCCATATCTGTGGCCTGTGGGCCGCAGACATAAATCAGAAATTTAAGAGTCTCCAATCTGTAACACAGATTACGCTTCCGTGTAACACGCATCCCCTAGCGGCCCCCTCAACCAAGGAAATGGTTGGAATCACTCAAGGGGAATATCATGCGTTTCTCCCACGCACTTCGCTGTAGCCTCATGCTGGGCGGCGCCATCGTCGCCGTCGTCGCTCCGTCCGTTCACGCACAGGATGTTGCGCCGCAGGAAGCAGCCGCCGATGACCAGGGTCTGGGCGAAATCGTCGTCACCGCCACCAAGCGCGAGACGAACCTTCAGGAAACGCCCATCGCGATCGCGGTCGTGGGCGCCGAAGTGCTCAAGGACCGTCATGTCCAGAGCCTCTATGACCTCGCCGACGGCGGCGTCCCGTCGCTGCGCGTCGCCACCTTCGAGGCGCGCCAGAGCGCGCTCACCATCGGCATCCGCGGCATCGTGCCGCTCGACGCCAACCAGCCCGCGCGCGAACAGGGCGTCGGCGTCTATATCGACGGCGTCTATCTCGGCCGCCAGCATGGCCTGAACGCCGCGCTGTTCGACGTGGAGCGCGTCGAAGTGCTCAAGGGCCCGCAGGGCACCCTGTTCGGCCGCAACACCGAAGGCGGCGCGCTGTCGATCGTGTCGAAGGCGCCGACCGGGGAGTTCGGCGGCCGGGTCAGCGGCGGCATCGGCAATCTGGGCGCCTATACCACGTCGGCCCATCTCGACCTGCCGAAGTTCGCCGGCTTCTCGATCAAGCTCGACGGCGTGATCCAGCATCAGGACCCCGTCACCCGAAACCCGCTGCCCGGCCAGGTCGGCTGGGGCTTCTACCATCGCAAGGGCGGCCGCGCCGCCGTGCGCTGGGAGCCGACCAGCACCATCACCAACGATTTCGCCTACGACATTGCGCGTGACGAAAACTCGCCTTTCTACAGCCAGCTGCTGAACTACAACCCCAATGGCTGCCTCAGCGGCGGCACCAACGCCGCGCCGATCGCGATCCCCGCGGGCAGCGCCTGCGTGACCCCCGGCACCGCCTTCACCAGCAGCCAGGGCACGGTCCGCCCGCTGCTGCCGGGCGTCGTGGTCAACGGCAAGACGCTGATGCGCGAAGCCGATATCGGCGTGCCGCAGCGCGCCAGCGTCGATAAGACGCACGGCTTCACCAACATCCTGAAGTGGAAGGCGTCGCCGGAAATCGAGCTGCGCTCGATCACCGCGTGGCGCGGCGTGGACGTGGAACAGTGGGACAATTCGGGCGGCGCGCACCGCGTTCCGACCATCAACCTCACCGCGTCCTGCGCCGGCGCCAACTGCGCCTTCAGCCGCTACAGCCTCGCCGACCTGCGCCAGCGCCAGTTCAGCCAGGAACTCCAGGCGGTCGGCTCAGTCGGCAGCGTCGATTATGTCGCGGGCCTCTACTACTTCAACGAGCATGTCAGCGATGACGCCGCGACCCCCAACTCCATGGGCGCGACGGCGATCGTCACCAACGGCGTCGTCACCGGCGCGACCTATGCGCCGATCCCCTTCTGCACCGCCTCCACCCCCGATTTCGTGGGCAAGGCTGTCAACGGCTGCTCGATCGACCGCGCGTCGGAAGTCTGGTCGAAAAGCTATGCCGCCTATGGCCAGGTCACCTGGAACGCGACCGATGCGCTGCACCTGACGGTTGGCGGGCGGTACACCCGCGACAAGAAGCGCGGCGTCCTCCACTGGTCGCGCGGCGTCAACTATGACACCGCCAGCCAGGCCGTGCTCGACCGCAACGGCTATAAGCCGCTCGACGAGACCTGGAGCCGCTTCAACCCGATGGCGACGATCGCCTATGATTTCGCGGACGGCATCCACGCCTATGCCAAATATGCGACCGGCTACCGCGCCGGCGGCGCCAGCTCGCGCACGTCCGACTATCGCGCCTTCGATCCCGAAGACGTGAAATCCTACGAACTCGGGCTGAAGACCGATTTCTGGGATCGCCGTGCCCGCTTCAACCTTGCCGCCTATCGCATGGACCGCAAGGACAGCCAGGTCGACCTCAGCACCATCCAGCCGACCGCGACCGGCAACTTCAACAATCTCGTGACCTTCAACGCGCCGGGCACGACGAAGATCTGGGGCATCGAGGCCGACCTGATCGTGGAGCCCATCGACGGGCTGCGTCTGACGGCATCCTACGCCTATACGCATACCAACGTGCCGCCGGTGGACGTGACCTACACCTCCTTCTGCGCCGCCGTATCGCAGCCTGCCTGTCCGACGACGACCACGCCGGTCGCAACCACCACGGTGCCGCAGAAATTCTACATCGTGTTCACGCCCCGCAATGCGGCCAGCGGCGCGATCGACTATGCGCTGCCGATCGGCGGCAACGACGCGCAGCTGCGCTTCCACCTCGACGCCAACTACTCGCAGGCGACCCAGGCGTTCGACCAGTTCGCGACAAAGGCGGACGCCTCCTTCGTGGTGAACGGCCGCATCTCGCTCGCCGATCTGCGCTTCAACGGCGTGGGCGACCAGAAGCTGACGCTCGCCGTCTGGGGTCGCAACCTGTTCAACACGCAATATGTCTATCGCCGCGATCCGTCGAACAGCATTCCGGCGGTGCAGACCAGCCAGGCCGCCGGTGCGCCCAACGTCCTGCTGATCGGCAACAATGGCGGCATTCTGGGCGATTACGGCAATTTCAACATGCCGCGTACCTTCGGTCTCGAAGGCACGATCAGCTTCTGATCGATCGCGCAGCGAAAAAGAAGGGGGGCTGGAGCCGGCGGTTCCAGCCCCTTTTCATGGCTGCGGGCGATGGCGCGGCTCTGTCATATCACCGCCATATAAATGTCATTCTGCCGTAAGCTCCTCTCCCTAGCAGCCACCCTGCCACAGGTTTGAGGCAGCGCGCGCCGGGCGCTCGACCCTGGGGGAGGGGAAAGCGGTGAGCGACGAGCAACATTCCAGTGCTCCTGTAAAGGCAGGAGGCCAAGGGTTGAGCGCGAGCCCTGGGCGCCACGCGATCCTGCTTCCGCGGGAGCGCGAAGCAGGCACCTTTGACCCCATTCTCCCACGCCCGATCGACCTCCCCTATGCCTTCGCCCGCGCGAACGGCGTTCTCCTCCTCGCTGCCGAAGGCGATCGCCTGACAATGGCCGTGCGCGAAGGCAGCGATCCCCGCGTCCTGCTCGAAGTCCGCCGCTATCTCGCCAGGAGCTTCGACATATGCTTCGTCGATCGGGCCCGGTTCGACCGCCATCTGTTCGATCATTATGCCGTGGACGGCAGCGCCACCGCCGTGACGGACGCCCTGGACCCCGGCACGGACGAGCTGGACATCCCGGCCGCCGACATCCTCACCGCCGACCATCTGCTCGACAGCCTCGACAGCGCACCCGCCATCCGCCTCATGAACGGCATCATCGCGCAGGCCGTGCGGCAGGCGATCAGTGACATCCATATCGAACCCTATGAAACGGGCCTCATCGTGCGGATGCGCGTCGACGGCGTGCTGCGTGAAACGCTGCGGATGCCGCCCCATGTTGCGCCGGCCGTCGTCAGCCGCATCAAGGCTTTGGCCCGGCTCGACATCGCCGAACGACGCGTGCCGCAGGACGGGCGCATCGGCCTGACGCTGGGCGGCAGGCTGGTCGACATGCGCGTTTCCACGCTGCCGAGCCGCACCGGCGAGCGCGTGGTGCTGCATATCCTCGACAGGGAGGATGCAGCCATGGCCCTCGACCTCCCGGGCCTGACGGGCGCCCCCGATCGCATCTTGCGCGACTGCGTCAGCGAGCCCAACGGCATCATCCTCGTTGCAGGCCCGACCGGATCGGGCAAGACGACCACCCTGTATGCCGGTCTGCGAAAGCTCAATGACGGCAGCCGCAATATCCTGACCGTGGAAGACCCGGTCGAATATCCGATCGAGGGCGTCGGCCAGACCCAGGTCGATGCCAACATCGGCCTGACCTTTGCCGCCGGCCTGCGCGCCATACTGCGGCAGGATCCCGACGTCGTGATGGTCGGCGAAATCCGCGACCGCGAAACTGCCGAGGTCGCGGTGCAGGCGTCGCTCACCGGTCACCTCGTTCTCTCGACCGTCCGCACCAACGACTCGGTCGCCGCGATCACCCGGATGCGCGACATGCGGGTCGAACCCTTCCTGCTGGCCTCGACCCTGCGTGCCGTCATCGCCCAGCGGCTCGTCCGCCGCCTGTGCCAGCATTGCCGCGAGCCGGTGCAGGCGGACAAGTCCGCGAGCGCGCTATTGGGCTTCGACCCCGGCACCATCATCTACCGCGCGCGCGGGTGTGAGGAATGCGTCGGCACCGGCTACAACGGCCGCATCGGCGTGTTCGAGGCTATCCGGGTGGATGATACGATCCGCCGCCTCATCAACGACGGCGGCGACGAATCGCTGATCGCGCGCCATGCCTTCCTCAATGCCCCCAATCTCGGTTCGGCCGCGCGAGCGCTGGTGCGCGACGGCCAGACGACCGCCGAAGAAGCGATTCGCGTCTCCCGCCGCGACGCGACCGAGGTGGAAACCATCGCCGATGGCTGATTTCGTTTATGCCGCGCGCGCACCGGCATGGGAGCTGCGGAAACTCATGGGCGCGATGGACCCAATGCGCCCCGAAAAATGAGCCTATCCACATATCGTTCCGACAACGTAATGATATTTTGCCTGCATTCGGCCGCTTTCCAAAGACCGCCAAACAACTGTACAATTCGCTGTCCAAATTGCTCGTCAATGCGCTGCTCTTCGGTAAAGATGAGGGCCTCGGTCGCCAGCGCCTCGCGCTTCGATGATGGACCAGTCCACCGACCTCAACCCGGCCCGGCGTTTAGTCGGCCCGGCAGCCATGGCCGCAACACGTTGACATCGTCGCTGGTCAGCCAGCCAAGCCGTGAAGAATTCGCCTTGCGGATCTGGCTCTCAGCCCGCTACACCGCCGCAATGCGCGCCAATACCGCCGATATGGCGCTCACCGCAGTCCTGGGGCAGGCGGGCTTCGCTGGCACCGGCAACGCGCAATCGCGCAACATCGAAGGCCAATGGTGATCGATCCGGTTGCGGCGATTCTGGGCGCGCTCGCCGGCGCTATTTTGGGCAGCTTCCTCGCCACCCTCATCCTGCGCTGGCCACAGGGGCGCAGCGTGCTGCGTGGCCGCTCGGCCTGCGACGGCTGCGGCCGCACGCTGGGGGTGCGCGATCTCGTGCCCCTGCTCAGCGCGCTCGCCAGCCGCTATCGCTGCCGCACCTGCGGCGCGCGGATCGATCCACTGCATTTCTGGACGGAGGCGGGCTGCGCGGTGATCGGCGCGGCGGCGCTCGGGCTGTCGCCTGATCTGGGCGGCATTGGCTGGGCGCTGCTCGGCTGGCTGCTGCTCGCCCTCGCCATCCTCGACTGGCGGCATTACTGGCTTCCAGACGCGCTCACCCTGCCGCTCGCTTTTTTCGGCCTCACCATCGGCCTCTGGGCGGGGGAGGCGACTCTGCCGGATCGCATCATCGGCGGGGCGGCGGGCTATGGGGCTCTGCTCGCCGTCGCGATCGGCTACAAGCGGCTGCGCGGTCGTGAAGGACTGGGCCTGGGCGACGCCAAACTGCTCGGCGCGCTCGGCGCCTGGTTCGGCTGGCAGGCTTTGCCCCTCATCCTGCTCATCGCATCGCTTCTAGGGCTGGCCGTCATGTTGGCCCTCGGCCGCGCCCGCAGCGCCACCGCCCGCGTGCCGCTCGGCGCCTTTCTGGCCCTTGCCGCACTGCCGGGCGGTCTCGCCGCGACACGCCTCCTCGCGCCATAGGCTTGCCCGTGGTCAGCGGCCGCGCGGTGGCCCCTTGCGTGAGCCGCCCGCGCCTGCACCCTTGAACGGGCGGGCGCTGTGCGGGCGGGCGTTGCCGGGGCCGCCACGCGGGGGTCCGCTGCGGTTGGGGCGATCGCCATTGGCCGGGCGCAGCTGCTTGCGGTTTTCGCGGGCTTCCTGACGCGGCGCGCCTTCCACAGCCTGGATCGCCACGTCGGCGCCCTCGTCACTCGCCTCGCCGCTGCGCTTGACGGCCGCGATGAATTTGCCGGCGATCGCCTTGGGAATTTCAAACATCGTTTCGTTGGTGGCAATGCGGATCGCGCCGATGTCCTGCCGCGACACATGGCCGCGCCGGCAGATCAGCGGCAATATCCAGCGCGGATCGGCATTCTGGCGGCGGCCGATGTCCATGCGGAACCATTGTGTATCCTCGAAGCCCGGACGCGGCCCGTCGTTGCGGACGGGCGCCTCGCTGCGGTCGAGCAGTTCCTCCGGCGCCGGCAGCGACGCCCGCGCGCTCTTGACCAGCATCGCCGCGATTTCCTTGGCGCTCTTTTCCGCCAGCAATTCCGCACCCAGCGCCCAGTCGGCTTCGTCCAGCTCCGCCTTTTCCATCAGCGTGGCGCGCAGGCGCAGATTATCCTGTTCCAGAATCGCTTCGCGGCTCGGAGGGGTGCCCCATTCGACCGGGATCTTCGCCCCACGCAGCATCGATTCGACGCGGCGGCGGCGGGGGTAGGGGACGATCAGGACCGCCGTGCCCTTCTTGCCCGCGCGTCCGGTGCGGCCGGAGCGGTGCTGCATCGTCTCCGCGTCGCGGGGCAGTTCGACATGGACGACCAGGCTGAGCGAAGGCAGGTCGATCCCGCGTGCCGCGACGTCGGTTGCCACGCACACCCGCGCCCGCTTGTCGCGCAGCGCCTGAAGTGCGTGGTTGCGCTCATTCTGGCTATGCTCGCCCGACAGCGCCACGGCGGTAAAGCCACGCTCGGTCAGACTGGAGTGCAGGTGCCGCACATTGTCCCGCGTGGCGCAGAACAGCATCGCCGTTTCCGCTTCATGATAGCGCAGCAGGTTCACCACCGCATTTTCGATGTCGGAGGGCGCGACGGTCAGCGCCTGATAGCTGATGTCGCCATGGCCGCGTTCCTCGGTCACGGTCGAAATCCTCAGCGCGTCCTTCTGATAACGCTTGGCGAGCGCGACGATCGGCTTGGGCATGGTGGCGGAGAAGAGAAGCGTGCGCCGGCCTTCGGGCGCACTGTCGAGAATGCCCTCCAGATCCTCGCGGAAACCCATGTCGAGCATCTCGTCCGCCTCGTCGAGCACCACGGTGCGGATCGCCGACAGGTCGAGCGCGCCGCGTTCGAGATGGTCGCGCAGGCGGCCGGGGGTGCCGACGACGATATGCGCGCCGTGTGAAAGCGCCCGGCGTTCCTTGGCTGCGTCCATGCCACCGACGCAGGTCGCGATCCGCGCGCGCGCCGCGCCATAGAGCCATTCCAACTCGCGGCTCACCTGGAGCGCGAGTTCGCGCGTCGGCGCGATCACCAGTGCCAGGGGCAGGCCGGCGACAGGCAGCCGTTCCGCCTCGCCCAGCAATTCGCCTGCCATGGCAAGGCCGAAGGCAACCGTCTTGCCCGAACCGGTCTGTGCGGACACGAGAAGGTCGCGGCCGACCGCCTCCTCCTGCGTGACTTCGGACTGGACGGGGGTCAGCGCCTCATAGCCTTTGGCGACGAGCGCCTGGGACAGGAGGGCGGGGAGAGTTTCAAAAGCCATGTTCTTGTTATCCATCGGTAAAAGCGACCCGCCATAAGCCGACGGATACATGCGAGACCTTGTGTGCTTTCAATAGGAAAGCCCGGAGCGGTAGGTCAGACGCTCCACGTTTGATGATCGCGCATCATTCGCGCGCTTCCGTCATGCCGGACTTGATCCGGCATCCCGCTTTTTCGCCGGGCTTATGCCTCGAACAAGCGGGACCCCGGATCAAGTCCGGGGTGACGGCTGAAAAAATAGGGGCCGTCAACCCTTGAAACAAGAAAGCCTCCTTCCCCGCGTGGAGGAAGGAGGCTTCCCAATCACTTATCGTCAGCCGATCAGATCGAGGCGACTTCCGCCACGTCGACCTTCACGCCCGGCCCCATCGAGGAGGACAGGGCGATCTTGCGGACATATTTGCCCTTCGAGCCCGAGGGCTTCGCCTTGACGATCGCGTCGACGAAGGCGTCGAAGTTCTTGCGGAGGTCTTCCGCCGGGAAGCTCGCCTTGCCGAGGCCGGCGTGGATGATGCCGGCCTTCTCAACGCGGAATTCGATCTGGCCACCCTTGGCGGCCTTCACGGCTTCGGCGACGTTCGGCGTCACGGTGCCCAGCTTCGGGTTGGGCATCAGGCCCTTGGGGCCCAGTACCTTGCCGAGACGACCCACCAGACCCATCATGTCGGGGGTGGCGATCACGCGCTGGAAGTCGATATTGCCGGCCTGGATCGATTCCAGCAGGTCTTCGGCGCCCACGATGTCAGCGCCGGCGTCGAGCGCAGCCTGAGCCTTGTCGTTGCGGGCAAACACGGCGACGCGGACGTCCTTGCCGGTGCCGGCCGGGAGCGTCACCACACCACGGACCATCTGGTCGGCGTGACGGGGATCGACGCCCAGGTTGATCGCGATCTCGACGCTTTCGTCGAACTTGGCGGTCGCGTGCGTCTTGATGAGGCCCAGAGCCTCGTCCACGCCATGCAGCTTCTCGCGGTCGATCGCGGTCGCCAGGGCCTTCGCCTTCTTGGTCTGCTTTGCCATGGTCTTAGCCCTCCACCACTTCGAGGCCCATCGCGCGGGCGGAGCCTTCGATGATCTTCGTCGCTGCGTCGATGTCGTTGGCGTTCAGATCGGGCATCTTGGTCTGCGCGATCTCGGCCAGCTGCGAACGCTTGATCTTTCCACCGGAAATCTTGCCCGGCTCCTTGGAGCCCGACTTCAGGTTAGCGGCCTTCTTGATGAGGTAGGTCGCCGGCGGCATCTTCGTGATGAAGGTGAAGCTGCGATCCGCATAGACGGTGATGACGGTGGGCAGCGGGGTGCCCTTTTCCATCTTTTCCGTCGCGGCGTTGAACGCCTTGCAGAATTCCATGATGTTGACGCCGCGCTGACCCAGGGCAGGGCCGATCGGCGGCGAGGGGTTGGCGGCGCCGGCCGCCACCTGGAGCTTGATATAGCCCGTAATCTTCTTAGCCATTGTCACTCACTCTGTTGCTGGACTTGCCCAAAGGCGCGCCCGGTTCAAGTTTAGCGGTTCAAGCGGCGGACCATGATCCGCCTTCCGCAGTTTCCCTTTGTCGTCATGCCAGCAAAGGCTGGCATCTCAGGCCGCAAAGGGCACGACCTGAGGCACGAGACCCCAGCCTTCGCTGGGGCGACGTATGATTATTTCGAGAGTTCGACCTGCTCGAAATCCAGTTCGACCGGGGTGGCGCGGCCGAAGATCGACACCGACACCTTGACCCGGTTCTTTTCGAAATCCAGTTCTTCGACCACGCCGTTGAAGCTGGCGAAGGGGCCATCGAGCACCTTGACGCTGTCGCCGATCTCGTAATCGACATTGACCTTGTGCTTGGGCGCGGCCTCGGCTTCCTTCTGCGCGCCGAAATAGCGGGCGGCCTCGCTCTCGCTGATCGCCTGCGGCTTGCCATTGGGGCCAAGAAAGCCCGTCACCTTCGCCGTGTTCTTAACAAGGTGGTAGATGTCGTCGTTCATCGCCAGCTTGGCAAGGACATAGCCGGGCATGAACTTGCGCTCGACCTGCACCTTCTTGCCGCGCTTGACTTCGGTCACGGTTTCGGTGGGCACCTCGACCTGCTCGACCAGCTGGGAAAGGCCCATGCGCTCGGCTTCGGACAGGATCGATTCCTTGACCTTGTTCTCGAAGCCCGAATAGGCGTGGATGATGTACCAGCGCGCCATGTTACCCTGTTATACTCCCAATCAAGCCCGGCCCGCCGCGATGCCCAGCAGCCACTGGACGATCGCGCCGAAGAAGGTGTCGATGCCGAAGAAGAAGAGGCCCAGCAGCGACGTCATGATGACGACCATCACGCCGGTCATGATCGTTTCGCGGCCCGTGGGCCACACGATCTTCGACGCTTCGGCCCGCACCTGATTGACGAATTCGCCGGGGGTAACCTTCGCCATCGCCTGCCTCAAAATCTTTCCATATCAACGCCGATTCGCGGAGCAACAGTCCGCCCTCCCGATCCCGCCCATCGGGGCGTCCGGGGGATGCGGCCGCTGGCTCCGCGACACTGTTCGCCGACCATCTGGCTGCGCGGCCCCGAACAATCAAGGTCTTTGCAACAGGATAGTGGCAGGAGTGGAGGGACTCGAACCCCCGGCATTCGGTTTTGGAGACCGACGCTCTACCAGCTGAGCTACACTCCTGCACCGGCCCCTGGCCGGCGAAGGCGTGCCCTTTAGCGTGGGCAGGGGGGCAGGGCAAGCGCCATTATGGCGCGGCGGGTGCTTCGGGCAGCTGCGTGTCCTTGCTGGTCTGCCGCTCCGCTTCCTGGTTGAGCTGTGCGCCCAGTAGCACCACGAAGGCCGACACATAGAGCCAGAGTTGCAGCACCACGACCGCGCCGAGCGACCCGTAAGTCTCGTTATAGTTTCCGAAGCGCGAGACGTAAAAGGAGACGCCCAGCGTCGCCAGCAGCCAGAAAAGCGTCGCGACGACCGATCCCACCGTCAGCCATTGCCAACGCGCTCTGCGCCGGTGCGGCCCAAAACGGTAGATGAGCGCGAAGATGAGGCTGGCGAACAGACCCGCCGCGATCCAGGTCAGCGCCTTGGTAATGGCGATGGCTATCGGTCCCCATCCACTCGTCAGATCCTCCAGGAAACCCAGCACCGACGCGGTGAGCACGCCCACGACCACGACCAGCACCGCCGAGAATGTGATGCCGAGCGAAACACGGTAGAAAGCGAAGATGTTGCGCGCTTCCGTTTCCTCATAGACGATATTCAGTGCCTCGATCGTCGCGGAGGCGGCGCGCGTCGCGCCATAGACGGCGAAGGCGAGCGCCAGCAGCAGGCCTAAGCCGACGGCAGGCTTCGTCGTCGTGACGATCGAGAGCAACTGGTCGAAGATCAGCTTGGCGGCCTCGCGTGGCACTACGGTGATGAGCGAGCGGACATGCTCCGCCACCAGCGCGGGATCGCCGATCAGGCCGTAGGTCAGCACCACCGCCAGCAGCAGCGGGGCGATCGATAAAAAGGCGTAGTAGGCCACACCCGCGGCCAGCAGGCTGAGATGATTGGCACCAAGCTTGGCATAGACGCGCTTGACGATCTCCCACCAGCCGCGCGCCGGTATCTGCCAGGGCGCATCGACATGCACCTGCTGCTTCACCCGTTCCGTCATGCGCTTCCCCTTGTTGGTCCATGGCAAGCGCGCGAGGGGAGGGGAGGTTCCGAAGCCGGTTCAGCCGGCCGCCTTTGCCAAGCCTTTCGACAGTTGGAGCGCACCGTTGAGCCGCGCTTGCGGGTCGGCCCAGGCGCGGTTGACGACGACCTTGCTGTCGGGGCGCAGGCGGGCGACGCCGTCCAGCTTCTGAATGTAGGCGACGAGGTTTTCCGGCTTCGGAAAGCGATCCTCGAAGAAGCTCACCAGCGCGCCCTTCGGCCCGACATCGATCTTGGCGATGTTGGCGGCGACGCAATTCTGCTTGATCTCGATGATCTTGAGCAGGTTTTGCGTCGGCAGCGGCAGCTTACCGAAACGGTCGATGAGTTCGGCGGCGAAGGATTCAAGCGCCTGCCGATCCTCCAATTCGTTGATGCGGCGATAAAGACCCATGCGCAGGTCAAGGTCGGGCACGAATTCCTCGGGGATGAGGATCGGCGCGTCCACGGTGATCTGGGGCGAAAAGTCCTCGCTGCGGCGCTCGGCGGCGATGCCGCCCGCCTTGGCGTCCAGGATCGCGTCCTCCAGCATCGACTGGTAGAGTTCGAAGCCAACCTCCTTGATGTGGCCCGACTGCTCGTCGCCCACGAGGTTGCCCGCACCGCGAATGTCGAGATCGTGGCTCGCGAGCTGGAATCCCGCGCCCAGCGTGTCGAGATCGGACAGCACTTTGAGGCGCTTTTCGGCCGTGTCGGTGATGATCCGGTTGGCCGGCGTGGTCATATAGGCATAGGCTCGCGTCTTGGAACGGCCGACGCGGCCGCGGAGCTGGTAGAGCTGGGCAAGACCGAAGCGGTCGGCGCGGTGGATGATGAGCGTGTTGGCGCTGGGGATGTCGAGGCCCGATTCCACGATGGTGGTGGACAGCAGCACGTCGTAGCGCTTGTCGTAGAAGGCGGACATGCGCTCCTCGACCTCGGTGGCGCTCATCTGGCCGTGGGCGACGATGGGCTTCACCTCCGGCACATCGGTGCGGAGGAACTCTTCGACCTCGGTCAGGTCGGCGATGCGGGGGACGACGAAGAAGCTCTGCCCGCCGCGATAATGTTCGCGTAGCAGCGCTTCGCGGATGACGACCCCGTCCCAAGGCATGACATAGGTGCGGACCGCCAGGCGGTCGACAGGCGGGGTCTGGATGACGGAGAGTTCGCGCAGGCCCGACATCGCCATCTGGAGCGTGCGGGGAATGGGCGTGGCGGTGAGCGTCAGGACATGAACGTCGGTCTTGAGGGACTTCAAGCGTTCCTTGTGTGTCACGCCGAAGCGTTGCTCCTCGTCCACGATGACGAGGCCGAGGCGCTTGAACGCAATGCCCTTGGCAAGCAGAGCGTGGGTGCCAACGACAATGTCGATGCTGCCGTCGGCCAGGCCCGCCTTCACTGCCTTCGCCTCCTTGTCCGGGACGAGGCGGGAGAGGCGGCCGATCTCGATCGGGAAGCCGCGGAAACGGTCCACGAAATTCATATGATGCTGGCGCGCGAGCAGGGTGGTGGGGCAGATGACGACGACCTGCATCCCCGCCATCGCGGCGACGAAAGCGGCGCGCAGCGCGACCTCCGTCTTGCCGAAGCCCACATCGCCGCAGACCAGCCGGTCCATCGGCTTGCCTGCGCCAAGGTCTTCGATCACGTCGCTGATGGCGCGATCCTGGTCGTCCGTCTCCTGATAGGGGAAGCGATCGACGAAGGCGGGGTAGCCGGCATGGTCCGGTTCCGCGACCGTGGCGGGGCGCAGCGCGCGGGCGGCGGCGGTTTTCAGCAGTTCACCCGCGATTTCGCGGATGCGCTCCTTCATCTTGGCCTTACGCCGCTGCCACGCCTCGCCACCCAGCTTGTCGAGGCTTACGCCATCCGTCTCCGACCCGTAGCGGGAGAGGACTTCGAGATTTTCGACCGGCACGTAGAGCTTGTCGCCGCCCGCATATTCCAGCGCGACGCAATCATGCGGCGCTTTCGCCACGGGGATTTGCGTCAGGCCGTCATAGCGGCCGATGCCGTGATCGCGGTGAACGACAAGGTCGCCGGGGGTGAGGGTGGCGAGTTCCTGGAGGAAGGCGTCGGCGCTCTTCTTGCGCTTGGCGCGGCGGACGAGACGGTCGCCCAGCATGTCCTGTTCGGTAAGGACGGCTACGTCGGGCGCGGTGAAGCCATGGTCAAGGCCGAGGACCATGAGCGTGACCCGGCCATCGGCGGCGAGGCCCAGTGCCTCCTGCCAGTCGTCGGCCAGGGCAAGGCGGGCGACGCCATGGTCGGCGAGCAGGCCGGAAAGGCGTTCGCGCGCGCCGGCCGAATAGCTGGCGATGACGACCCGCTTCTTCTGGCGGCGCAGCGCGTCGATATGCTTGCCGACGGCTTCGTAGATATTGGCGTTCTGCGCGCGTTCGGGGGTGAAATCGCGCGGGCCGTCCACCGCGAAGTCGAGCACGGTCGCGCTTTCCGGTTCGTGGAAGGGCGTGGTCGCGTGCATGGGTTCGCTCGCCACAGCGGCGTCCCATTCTGCGGCGTTGAGATAGAGCGCTTCCGGTTTCAGCGGGCGATAGGAACCGGGATCGGCGGACTTCGCCTGGACCCTGTTGGCGTGATAGTCTCGGATCGCCTCGAATCTGCTGTCCGCCGCGCCCGCGACGCCATGGTCGCGCACAATGACGGCATCGCCCAGATGGTCGGTGAGGGGGACTAGTTTCTCTTCGAACAGCGGGAGCCAATGCTCCATGCCGGCGAGGCGGCGGCCGTCGCTGACTGCCTGATAGAGCGGGTCGCCCGTTGCGGTCGCGCCGAAGGTTTCGCGATAGCGCAGGCGGAAGCGCTTGATCGTATCCTCGTCCAGCAGCGCTTCGGAGGCGGGGAGGAGGGTGAAGCCGTCGACGGCCCCGGTCGTACGCTGGTCGGCGGGGTCGAAGCGGCGGACGGTCTCGATCTCGTCGCCGAAGAAGTCGAGGCGAAGCGGCTGCTCCTCGCCGCCGGGGAAGAGGTCGACAATGCCGCCGCGAATGGCGAACTCGCCCCGGTCGTGCACCGTATCGGTGCGGACATAGCCGTTCGCCTTGAGCATCTCGGCCAGACGCTGGATCGCGATCCGCTCCTTGGGCGCGAGCTTTGCGACCAACTGCCGGACGCGGAAGGGAGTGAGCGTGCGCTGGGTCATCGCCGCCAGCGTGGTGACGACGAGCTGCGGGCCTTTGGATTTGGCCTGCAGGGCATAAAGGCCGGCAAGGCGGGCGGAGGCAGCGCGCAAAGAAGGACTGGCGCGGTCGTAGGGGAGGCAGTCCCAAGCCGGAATGTCGATCACCTCCAGCTCGGGCGCGAAGGTCGGCGCGGTGTCGGCGACGGCGCGGGCCTGCTGCTCGTCGGCGGCGATGAAGACGGCACGTGTCGGGGCGGCCCGGGCGAGGTCGGCGAGGAGCCAGGGCTGGAAGCCGGCCGGGATGCCGGAGAGGGTCAGAGGGGCGGAGGCGCGGAGGATTTTGGCGAGGTCGGTCATTTTTTTCTCATTCATCCTCCCCTGAAAGGGGAGGTGGCAGGCCGAAGGCCTGACGGAGGGGTGTCGCGCTATCGAGGGGGTGACACCCCTCCACCACGCCCTTCGGGCGCGGTCCCCCTCCCCTTGCAGGGGAGGATGACGTCAGACGATCTTGATGAAATCGAGCTTCAGGAAGCGGTCCATCATCGGGCCTTTCCATTCTTCCGGCACGGGAATAGTGCCAAGCGCCCAGCCCATGATGTCGGCGTCCTGTTCTTCCATGAAGCGCTCGAACCAGGCGGCTTCTTCTTCGTTCCATGTCGTGCGATAGCGGTCGAAAAAGCCACCGACGGTATAGTCCGCTTCCCGCGTACCTCGGTGCCACGCGCGGAACTTCAGGCGGCGCAGGCGGGGATCATCGTTCACAATTTGTTCCTTGGCGGGACATGGCATAGCCCGCCGATCGGGCGTTTGTCACACCGTCCCGGCTGGGCTAGATGCGGGTCAGATAGCCATGCGACCCGATATTCTCAATCCGCTCTTTGCCGAAATATCCCTCTTCAAGGGGGTAGGCCCCGCACTCGCGCGGCCGCTGGAGCGGCTGGGGCTTGCGCGGGCGGTGGACGTTGCTTTCCATCTGCCGGTGAGCTGGGTGGATCGGCACCTGACAGACGCGCTCGACATGGCCGATGCGGGGCGGGTAATTGGGACGATCCTGACCCCGATCGACTATCGGGCGAGCGGCAGCGCGCGTGCGCCGTTCCGGGTGCAGGCGGTGGACGGGCGGGGCAATGGCGTCAGCCTCGTCTATTTCGGCAAGAACAGCGCCTGGCCGCGCAAGCTGCTGCCGCTCGGCGAACCGAAATTCGTGTCGGGCAAGCTGGAAGCCTATGGCGAGAACCTCCAGATCGTACACCCCGACCATGTTCTGCCGCCCGAGGAGGCGGGCACGATCCCGCCGCGCGAACCGGTCTATGGCCTGTCCGAAGGGCTGACCAACAACCGGATGCGCGACCTGGTCGTGCAGGCGCTGGCGCGCGCGCCCGACCTTTCCGAATGGATAGAGCCCAGCCTGCTCGGTGGAAAAGGCTGGCCGGGCTGGCGCGAGGCGCTGGCGCGCGTCCATGCCGATCCCTCGGACGCCGTGGCACGCGAGCGGCTGGCCTATGACGAGATTTTTGCTGGGCAACTGGCGCTGATGCTGGTGCGGCAATCGTCGCGGCGCAGGCGGGGCGTGCCCATAGAGGGCGACGGGCGGCTGCGCGCAATGCTGACGCTTCCTTTTGCGCCGACCGGCGCGCAGCGGCGGGCGATTGCCGAGATCGAGGGCGACATGGCGCAGACGACGCCGATGCTGCGGCTGCTCCAGGGGGATGTCGGATCGGGCAAGACCTTGGTGGCGCTGATGGCGCTGCTGAATGCGGTGGAGGCGGGGATGCAGGGGGCGATGCTGGCCCCGACCGAAATATTGGCGCGGCAGCATTATGAGACGCTGCGGAAAATGGCCGCTGGCCTGCCCGTCGAGATCGCCATCCTGACCGGGCGAGAGAAGGGCCGCGTGCGGGAGGCGACCTTGATGGGGCTCGCCGATGGCAGCATCGACATTCTCGTCGGCACCCACGCCATCTTTCAGGAAGCGGTGCAGTATAAGCGGCTGGGCCTCGCGGTGATCGACGAGCAACATCGGTTTGGTGTCGCGCAGCGGATGATGCTGGCGAACAAGGCGGAACGCGCGCCGCATCTGCTGGTGATGACAGCGACGCCGATCCCCCGCACCCTGACACTGACCTACTATGGGGAGATGGACGTTTCCCGCCTGGACGAGATGCCGCCGGGGCGGCAGCCGATCCAGACGCTCGTCATGTCGGCCGGCCGGCTGGACGAGGTGGTCGAGGCGCTCGCCCGCCATGTCGAGAGTGGGGGACAGGCTTACTGGGTGTGTCCGCTGGTGGAGGAGAGCGAGACCAGCGACCAGGCGGCGGCCGAGGCTCGGGCGGAGTCCTTGAAACTGCGATTCGGGGATCGGGTGGGCCTTGTCCACGGTCGGATGAAGGGGCCGGAGAAGGACGCGGCGATGGAAGCCTTTGCCGTCAACCGGACGCAGATATTGGTGGCGACGACGGTCATCGAAGTAGGGGTAGACGTGCCCAACTCGAGCCTGATCATCATCGAGGGGGCGGATCGCTTCGGCCTCGCGCAACTGCATCAGTTGCGCGGCCGCGTGGGGCGAGGGGACAAGCCATCGGTTTGCATATTGCTGCGCGGCAACGCGCTGGGCGAGACATCGCGGGCGCGGCTGGCCCTGATGCGCGAGAGCAACGACGGTTTTCGCATCGCAGAGGAGGATCTGAAGCTGCGCGGCGCGGGCGAGGTGCTGGGCACGCGCCAATCGGGCGAGGCGGTGCTGAAGCTGGCGAGCCCCGAGCATGTAGCCGCGCTGGTCGACGCGGCTCGGGACGACGCGCGCCTGCTGATCGAACGGGATGGCGGGCTGGACAGTGCGCGGGGACAGGCGGCGCGGACCTGCCTTTACCTTTTCGAGAAAGATGCGGCGGTGGGGCTGTTGCGAGCCGGGTGAGCCCCGTTCCGCGGTCGCAGTCGAGCCGATGGACGCCGCATTTTTCGGCGACCAGCCGAGCGTCCGAACGAACGTCATCTGGACCCTGGGCCATCGTGACCCGGATACGATTGTTACGCACTTGCGCCGGTCGGCGTTCGACCGGTTCAACCGCGCCGCCCGGTTGCGGCGCTTCTTAAGCGACGGCGCCGCCCCGGCAAGCGGGTCTATATCCTACCTCTATCATGCGCTTCCGCGTCACCCGTGGAAATAGTCATAAACCTGCTGCGCCACCGCCTTAGACACGCCCGGCGCGCGTTGCAGATCTTCGAGCGCAGCGTCTCTCACCGCGCGAGCCGTGCCGAAATGCATCAGCAGCGCCTTCTTGCGCGCGGGGCCGATGCCGGGCACTTCGTCCAGCGAGGAAACGGTGATCGCCTTGCTGCGCTTCGCCCGGTGGGCACCGATGGCGAAGCGGTGCGCCTCGTCGCGTAAGCGCTGGAGGTAGAAGAGGACGGGGTGGTTCAACGGGAAGGTAATTTCCCGCCCGTCCATCAGGTGGAAAACCTCGCGCCCTTCGCGGCCATGATGCGGCCCCTTGGCTACGCCGATCATGGTGACGTCCTCGATCCCCATTTCCTCCAGCATCGTTCGCGCTGCGGACAGCTGCCCCTTGCCGCCATCGATCAGGACCAGATCGGGCCATTCGCCGCTTTCGCGATCGGGGTCTTCCTTCTGCGCGCGACCGAAGCGGCGTTCGAACATCTCGCGCATCATCGCGAAATCGTCGTTGCTGATCTCGGGGTTTTTCATGTTGAACTTGCGATAGGCGTTCTTGCGGAACCCCTCCGGCCCCGCCACCACCATCGCGCCCAGCGCGTGCGCGCCCTGGATATGGCTGTTGTCGTAGATTTCGATGCGGTCGGGCACGCCCTCCAGCCCGAAGGTTTCGACCATTTCGTCCATGATTCGGCCCTGGCTGATCGATTCCGCCAGCCGCCGGTCGAGTGCCTCCACCGCGTTGCGCTGCGCCTGCTTGATGAGGCGGGTGCGGTCGCCGCGCTGGGGCACTTCGATGCGGACACGGCTGCCGGCCCGCTCGGTCAGCGCCTGCGACATGAGTTCGCATTCGGCGGGCTCGCGATCGGCGAGGATAAGCTTGGGTGGCGGCACTTCCTCGTAAAATTGCGCCATGAAGCTCTCCAGCACCTCTTCCGTCGCCACGTCAGCAGTGTGCACGGGAAAGAAGCTGCGATGGCCCCAATTCTGGCCTCCGCGAATGAAGAAGGCCTGGATGCACATCGCCCCGCCTTTCTCCGCCAGCGCAAAGATGTCGGCATCGCCCAGCCCCTCGGCATTGATCGCCTGGCTCCCCTGGATGAAGGTCAGTGCTTTGAGCCGATCCCGGATCACCGCCGCCTGTTCGAAATCCATCGCGTCCGACGCCTGCTGCATCGCCGCGCCCAGCTTCTTCTGCACGGCGGTCGACTTGCCGCCCAGGAAATCCTGCGCGTCGCGCACCAGTTCGGCATAGCCCGCCTCGTCGATCCGGTCGACGCACGGCGCCGAGCAGCGCTTGATCTGATAGAGCAGGCAAGGGCGCGAGCGGTTGGCGAAGAAACTGTCGGTGCACGACCGCAGCAGGAACAGCTTTTGCAGCGCGTTGATCGTGCGAGTCACCGATCCCGCGCTCGCGAACGGGCCATAATAGCGCCCCTTCGCCTTGCGGGCGCCGCGATGCTTCTGCACCCGGGGAAACGCATGATCCTCGCGCAGCAGGATGAAGGGGAAGCTTTTGTCGTCGCGCAGCAGCACATTATAGGGTGGTCGGTAGCGCTTGATCAGCTGCGCCTCCAGCAGCAGCGCCTCGGCCTCGCTGTTGGTGGTGACGATGGTCATGCTGCGAGTCTGCGCGACCATGCGCTGGAGCCGCTTGGGCAGGCGATCGACCTGGGTGTAGTTGGCGACGCGGTTCTTGAGCGCCCGCGCCTTGCCGACATAGAGCACGTCGCCCCGCGCGTCGTGCATCCGATAGACGCCGGGACGGATCGGCAGCGTTTTCAATACGGTGCGGATCGCCGCCACGCCGGTGTCGATGTCCGGCTGGCTGCCGGTGACGGTGTAAGTCGCCTTGTCTTCGTTGAAACGGTCTGGGGATTGCGGGCCGGACATGCCTTTCCAGATAGCGTGGCCGGCCTGTTTGGCAATGGTCACGGCCGCGCTCAGAAGGGGACGACCGCGCCGTCCCAGGCCAGGCACTGCCCCGACTTCTCCGGCGTCAGAGCATCCAGCACCGAAAGCAAACACTCGGCCGCGTGGTCCGGCGCGAACAGCCTCCCGTCCGCGACACTGCGTTGAAATGGCGCGGACAGGCTGGTATCGACGGTGCCGGGATGCAGCGTCACCGCAATCCCTTCCGGGTTGATCCGCGCCAGCTCGACAGCGACGTTGCGGATGATCATGTTGAGCGCGGCTTTAGACGCGCGGTAGGCGTACCAACCGCCGAGCCGATTGTCGGATATGGAGCCGACCCGCGCCGACAAAGCGGCAAAGACCAGCCGGCCGGAGCGGGGCGGGCGAGCAAGCATATGTTTGGCGATCAGCGCAGGGCCGGTCGCGTTGATCGCGAAAAGGCGCGCATAGGCATCGGCGCTTTGTGCCCGCAGCGACTTTTCCGGCTGGATCGCGCCATCATGCAGCGTCCCGGTCGAGACGATGATCAGGCGTGGCGGCGCATCGGCCATGATCCGCGCTGCGGCTTCTATCGCGGATTCGTCCTCCAGGTCGAACCGGAATGGCACGATCTTGCCGATTCGCGGCACGAGCGTTCGGGCGCCGGCATAGACGGTTGCCACGTCATCCCGAGCCGCAAGCTGCCGGACCAGCGCCCCACCAATGCCGCCGCTCGCGCCGAAAACACATGCTGTGACAGGGGATGACTTCATTCCCTGGGCTTAGCGTCGCCGCGAGGAAACGGCGACATGGCCGACGGGGCAAGCGCAAAGGGCCGGCGCGTAAACGAGCCGGCCCATTTGTCAGCGATCGAACCGGATCAGTTGATCGTGCCGAGCCCGCCAATGGCCCGATCGACCAGCGCCTTGTCGGCCTGCGCGTCATGGCCCTGCGCGATCAGCGTTGCGGCGGCAGCGGTGGCAGCATTCACAGCCTTCGCGCGAATTCCCGCGATCGCCGCGCGTTCGGCCGCGCCGATCTTGTCCTCGGCCATTTTCTGGCGGCGGACGACGAGTGCTTCGGCATTGACCTTGGCATCCTGGATCAGCGCTTCGGCCTCATGTTCGGCGGCAGACCGCAACGCGTCCGCCTCGCTCGCGGCTGCGGCGAGCTTCGCCTCATATTCACCCTTCAGCGCTTCGGCTTCGGCGCGCAGCTTGGACGCTTCGGCCAACTGCTCGCGAATCTGAGCGATCCGGCCGTCGAGTGCCTTGCCGATCAAAGCGGGCACCTTCTTGACGAGCAGTATGGCGATGAACACCGCCATCGCCAGGCTGACCCAGGCCGTCGCGTCCATGCCCACCGCCTTGGGATCGGTGTGGGGCGCCACGCCTTCATGGGCGGCGGTGCCGGTCGGCTCCAGCCCTTCGGCATGGATCGCCTGGTCAAGGTTCGGGGTCTCTTCCCCGTGCTGCTGTGCTGCTGCCTCAGCCATGGGCCAGTGCCGCCTTTACTGCGTTGCGGGCCGCTTCCTCCGACGCTTCCACGCCGGAGATGCGCGCCACCATGTCGCGCGCCGCATCGGCGGCGACGGTTTCGATCTGCGTCAGCGCCGCGTCGCTTGCGGCTTGGATGCGCGCCTCTGCGGCGGCGATCTTCGCCGCCACCTCGGCATCGACGGCCGCCAGCTTCGTTTCCGAAGCCTTGGCCGCGTCCGCCTTCGCCTGTGCCACGACTGCCTGCGCGGCGGTGCGGTTCTGGGCGTCGCGGACCTTGTAGTCAGCTTCGGCTTCGTCGGCGCGGGCGAAAGCCGCCTTGGCCGCGTTCAGGTCGCCCGTGATCTTCGCGTCGCGTGCGTCCGCCGTGCCCTGCACCTTTGGCACCATGCCAAGGCCGATGACGAAGAAGACGAAGCCGAACGTCAGCAGCAGCCAGAATATCTGGCTGGAATAGGTTTCGGCGATTTGCGCGATTTGAGGCATTTTACGGGGTCCGTCCGGTCAGAGGGCGGTCAACAATATCGACGATCGGACGCGCGACAGCCAGCGCCGCGTGTCCGATCGCCTGTAAATCAGGCCACGAACACCAGGATCATGGCGATGACGAACGCCAGCAGACCCAGAAGTTCCGCCGCGGCGAAACCGATGAACAGGCGGCCCTGCTGGCCGTCGGCAGCGCCCGGATTGCGCAGCGCGCCTTCCAGGAAGCTGCTGAACACGTTGCCCACACCGAGGGCGGCGATGCCCGCACCGATGGCGGCCAGGCCAGCACCGAGCAGCTTTGCGGCTTCTGCGTCCATGTCGTAAACTCCTTTGTTAAATCAGTTGAAAAGGTTGGAAGTAATCAGTGAAGATTTTCGGCGTCGTTCAGATAGACCGACGTCAGCAGCGCGAACACATAGGCCTGGATGACCGCGACCAGCATTTCGAGCGCGCTGATGCCGATCATCAGGATGAAGCTGGCCGAACCGACGGTGAAGCCGAGCAAAGGCGACGCGTTCGCACTGTTGATGACGAAGCCGGCAAGCACCTTCAGCAGCACGTGACCGGCGGTCATCGCGACGAAGAGTCGCAGGCCAAGGCTGAACGGGCGGACCATGAAGGACACCAGCTCGATGAAGAAGAGCGGAACGACCATCAGCGCCGGGGTGCCGTGTGGCACGAACAGCGAGAAGAAGTGCAGGCCATGCTTGGCGAAGCCCACGATCAGCACGATCGAGAAGCTCATGATTGCGAGCACGCCCGTTGCCGTGAAATGACTGGTGAAGGTGAAGGGGTGGAGCCCGAACAGGCCGAGCGGCAGCAGACCCAGCAGGTTCGCCAGCAGGATGAACATAAACAGCGAAAATACGTAGGGGATGTACTTCCGGCCCTTGTCGCCGATATTGGCGATCAGCAGGTTCTTGATGAAGCCGGTCATATATTCGACCGCCATCTGCCAGCGTCCCGGCACCAGTTCGCGCTTCATGCCGCCGACGACGAAGATCCACAGCACCAGCGCGGCGAGCACCATATAGAGCGCGCTGTTGGTGAAGGCGATGTTGAAGCCGCCGATCGACAGATGATCCGTACCGAACAAAGGTTCGATGGCGAATTGGTGCATCGGATCGATTTTGCCGGATTCTGCCACGGTGACCCCTGTAACGCTTCGCTAGTCGGACTAGGGTGAGGACGGTCCCTGTTCGTCGGGACGCTTCACCGTCGTCAATCTGATGATGTTCCTGAACGCCGCCACGATCCCAAGACCGAGTAAAACGAGCAGAAGCCATGGGGATGTACCAAACAGCCGGTCCAAGACCCAGCCGATCAGCGCACCGCCGACAAGACCACCGATCAGTTCCGCGAGCACTCGGTTGCCGAGGCGGGTTCCATCGTCCGCCGCCTGCTCCGTCGCCCCCTGCCTGACCTTTTCGGCATGCTCGGCCCGCGCGATCCGTTCTTCGAGTGAACCGATCCGCGCGTCCTCCCCCGCCGGGTCCTGTCCGGGTGTGTCCGCCGCCATGGTCATCCTTCCGCGCTATCTCTATCGCGGGGGCATGACGTTCGGCGGTGCACCCGTCAAGGCGACGCCCCTCTAGGAAGGGTCTGCCGGCGAGTCAACCCGCGCGAAGGCCAGAAATTCCGCCATTTGTCGCTGAGCGCCCAAAGGGATTGCACAGCGATATTTTCTTATTTAGCTAAATAGCCATGGACCGGATTTTCAAAGCACTGGCGTCCGAGCCGCGGCGGCGCATCCTGCGCTATCTGACGGCGGAGCCGATGACGGTGGGCGAGATCGCCGACAATTTCGAGATGACGATGCCGTCAATCTCCAAGCACTTGGCCGTTTTGCGCGAGGCGGGGTTGGTGCGCGAGCGCAAGCATGGTCAATATATGCTCTACACGCTGGAAAGTGAGCAATTGACGAGCGGGCTATATCGCTTCCTCGCTGATTTTTGCGATCAGGCAAGAAGCATCGCTGATGGACAGGGAAAGGGTCGACGGCGCGAATGACCGCCCTTGGCATCATGGCCTTTCTGCCATGGGCGAGGAACGCTATCTGATAAACATGCCCAGCTTCGTCACCTCCGGGATTATATGTGCCGTGCGGCATCATGGCGAGCATGGCGCGATCGCGCGGCTGCTGACCCCCGACCATGGGCTGACGCCGGGTTATGCGCGTGGCGGCCGGTCGCGGGCGATGCGGCCGGTGCTGCTGCCGGGCAATGTGGTGAAGGCCGAGTTTCGCGCGCGTACCGAGGAGCAGCTTGCGGGCCTGACCGTCGAACTCGCCCATAGCCGCGCGCCGCTCCATGCCGAGCCGCTGCCCGCCGCCGCGATCGCCTGGAGCTGCGCTCTGACCGCCGCCACCCTGCCCGAGGCGACGCCCTATCCCGCGCTGCATCAGGCGCTGGGCGGCCTGCTTGACGCGGTGGAAGCGGCGCCGGCGGCGCGCGGCTGGGCGGTGGCGCTGGTGCGCTACGAATTGCTGCTGCTCGCGAAACTGGGCTTTGGTCTAGACCTTACCCGCTGCGCCGCGAGCGGAGATGCAACCGATCTCGCTTATGTCAGCCCGCGCAGTGCCGCCGCCGTCAGCCGCCAGGCCGCAGTTGGCTATGAAAACCGCCTCCTGCCGCTTCCGCCTTTCCTGCTGGAGGGCGGCGCAGGAGACTGGACCCAGATCCTCGACGGGTTGCGCCTCACCGGCTTTTTCCTTGAACGCTCGCTGTTGACAGACCGCCGTGCCGATGTGCTGACCGCGCGCGAAAGGCTGGTGGAGCGTCTGAAAAGGGCGGTTGCGTGAAACCTCCTGTCTTCATAAGGGGCAGCGACGCAATTTAAGGAGTGCCGCCATGCTCATCGCCCTGTTCGCCGGAGACGGCATCGGTCCCGAGATCGTCGTCCAGGCGAAGCGGGTGCTCGATGCGCTGGCGATCCGCGGCCTGACCTATGAAGAGGGGCTGGTTGGCGGAGCGGCCTACAAGGCGGTGGGGCATCCTCTTCCCCCGGAGACCCTCGACTTGGCGAAGCGCGCGGACGCCATCCTGTTCGGCGCCGTAGGCGATCCCGATTGCGACGCGCTGGAACGGCACCTGCGGCCCGAACAGGCGATATTGGGCCTCCGCAAGCATCTTGGCCTCTTCTCCAACCTGCGCCCGGCCAAGGTATTCCCCGAACTCGCCGACGAATCCGCGCTGAAGCCCGAAGTCGCCGCTGCCATCGACCTGCTGATCGTGCGCGAGACCAATGGCGACGTCTATTTCGGCGAAAAGGGCTTCCGCACCACCCCTGACGGCCTGCGCGAAGGCTATGACGTCATGTCCTATAACGAGGCCGAGGTCCGCCGCATCGCCCATGCGGGCTTCCAGGCGGCACGCGCCCGGCGGGACAAGCTCTGCTCGGTGGACAAGGCCAATGTGCTGGAAACGAGCCAGTTGTGGCGCGATACGATGATCGAGGTGGCGAAGGAGTATCCTGATGTCGCGCTCAGCCATATGTATGTCGACAACGCCGCGATGCAGCTCGTACGCAACCCCGGCCAGTTCGATGTTATCGTCACCGGCAACCTGTTCGGCGACATCCTGTCCGATCAGGCGAGCATGTGTGTCGGATCCATCGGGATGCTGGCGTCCGCGACACTGAACGAGAGCAACCAGGGGCTGTTCGAGCCGATCCATGGTTCCGCGCCCGACATTGCCGGCACGGGCAAGGCCAACCCGCTTGCCACCATCCTGTCGGCGGCGATGATGCTGCGCTATTCACTGAACCTGCCCGAGCAGGCCGACCGGATCGAGGCAGCGGTGGCGAAGGCACTGGCCGAAGGGGCACGGTCTCCCGACCTTGGCGGCAGCATGTCCACCGTGGAGATGGGCGACGCGGTGCTGGCGGCGCTCTGACCGGGCCAGTTCCGCCGCATCGGTCCTGTCCTGCGTCGGGCTGCATCGATAAGGGCGGGCGATGACCGACCTCTCGCTTCCTTCGCTCCGCGCCGCCGCCGCCATGGTGCATGCGCACGTCCCGCCGACGCCGCAATATGCCTGGCCGCTGCTCGCCGCGCGCACCGGCTGCGACCTCTGGGTGAAGCATGAGAATCACCTGCCCACCGGCGCGTTCAAGGCGCGCGGGGCTATCACCTATATCGACTGGTTGCGCCGCGTCCATCCCGAGGTGACGGGCATCATCACCGCGACGCGCGGCAACCACGGGCAGGCGCAGGCGCGAGCCGCGACCGCCGCCGGACTCAGCGTCACCATCGTCGTGCCGCACGGCAATGCGCTGGAGAAGAACGCCGCGATGCGCGCTTTCGGCGCGACGCTGATCGAGCATTGGCATGACTTCGACAGCGCGAAGGCCGAAGCGGCCCGCTTGTCTCGCGAGCAGCGGCTGTTCATGGTCCCGCCCTATCATGACGAGCTGGTGCGCGGCGTCGCAAGCTATGGCCTCGAACTGTTCGATGCGGTGGCGGACATCGACACCGTTTATGTGCCGGTCGGCTGCGGATCGGGCCTGTGCGGCACGATCGCCGCGCGCGACGCGCTGGGCCTTGGGACCAAGGTCATCGGCGTCGTCTCAGCCCATGTCGATGCTGCTAAGCGGAGCTTCGAGGCGGGCCGGCTCATTTCCTCGCCTACCGCCTATACCTTCGCCGATGGGGTGGCAGTCTGCACCCCCGTCCAGCCGGCGCTCGACTATTTCGGTCCGCGCGCCGACCGCTTCGTCGCTGTCACCGACGATGAAGTGGCCCAGGCGATCCGCGTCTATTGGGAGGACACCCATAATCTCGCCGAAGGGGCGGGCGCGGTCGCGCTCGCCGCGCTGCTTCAGGAAAAAGATGCAATGCGCGGCAAGCGGGTTGCGGTAATCCTGTCGGGCGGTAATGGCGACAGAAGCCAGATGGCCGAAATATTGGCGGGCGGCACGCCGAAAGTGGACATGCGGAAAGCAATATGAAGCGCAAGAGCGGACAGGACCGGGAGATCACGAAAAACTGGAAGCCGGCGACGCTTGCCGTGCGCGGCGGCACTGCGCGCACCGAATATGGCGAAACGTCCGAAGCGCTCTTCCTGACCAGCGGTTATTGCTACGACCGGGCCGAGGATGCCGCCGCGCGTTTCGCCGGTGAGCAGGTCGGCATGACCTACAGCCGGCTCCAGAACCCCACCGTCGAGATGCTGGAACAGCGCATCGCCCTGCTCGAAGGGGCGGAGGCGTGCCGCGCCACCGCCACCGGCATGGCGGCAATGACCGCCGCTTTGCTGTGCCAGCTTTCCGCCGGCGACCATGTCGTCGCGGCGAAAGCGGCGTTCGGCTCCTGCCGCTGGCTGACCGACACGCTGCTCCCCCGCTTCGGCGTCGAAACCACCACGATCGACGCGCACCGGACCGAGGAATGGGAAAAGGCGATCCGCCCCAATACGAAGGTCTTCTTCTTCGAAACCCCCGCCAACCCAACCATGGATCTGGTCGATCTGGAGGCCGTGTGCGCCATCGCGAAGGCGCATGGCGTCACCAGCGTGGTCGACAATGCCTTCGCCACCCCGGCGCTCCAGCGGCCGATGGATTATGGCGCTGATGTCGTTGCCTATAGCGCGACCAAGATGATGGACGGCCAGGGCAGGGTGCTGGCCGGCGCGATCTGCGGCACGCAGGACTGGATCACGAACGTGCTGCTGCCCTTCCACCGCAACACCGGGCCGACCCTTGCTCCCTTCAATGCCTGGGTGGTGCTCAAGGGGTTGGAGACGCTGGACCTGCGCATTCGCCGCCAGAGCGAGAATGCGCTGAAGGTTGCAACCTTCCTCGAAACCCGCCTGCCCAAGGTGCTCTATCCCGGCCTCGCCAGCCATCCCCAGCACGCGCTGGCGAACAAGCAGATGCAACTCGCCGGCCCGATCTTCTCGCTCTACACCGGCGGCGGCCGGGCGGAGGCGCATGGGCTGCTCAACGCCCTGCAACTGGTCGATATCAGCAACAATATCGGCGATTCGCGCTCGCTGATGACCCATCCGGCCTCCACCACCCATTATGGCATGGCGGAAGCGGCAAGGCTGGAGGTCGGCATCACCGAGGATATGTTGCGCCTCAATGTGGGCCTCGAAGACCCCGATGACGTGATCGCCGACCTGGATCAGGCGCTGCGGGCGATAGGGCGTTGACGGGCGCGGGGGCAGGGCGCATTTCTCCGCCATGACCAGCAGCACCCTCGCGCTTTTCCCGTTCCACGCGATGACCCGCGACATCGGCGTGCATGTCGCCGTGACCTATCTGCCCGAACAGTCGGAGCCGGACCGGGGGCGCTGGTTCTGGGCCTATCATATCCGTATCGAAAATCGCGGCGACCAGCCGGTGCAGCTTCTGACCCGCCACTGGATCATCACCGATGGGCGCGGCGCGCAGCACCGGGTCGATGGCGACGGCGTGGTCGGCGAGCAGCCGGTGGTGCAGCCGGGCAAGAGCTACGACTATGTCTCGGGCTGCCCACTCGGTACGCCCACGGGCTCCATGAGGGGCAGCTATCGCATGATCGGCGTCGATGGCGATATGTTCGATGTCGCCATTCCGCATTTCGCGCTGGTCGCCCCGGCGGTGGCCGAATGAAGCGCACCCATCTGCCGCTCAACGGCCTGCGCGTTCTTGACGCGGCCGCGCGGCACCTGTCCTTCACCCGCGCCGCCGACGAGCTGGCGGTGACGCCGGCAGCTGTCGGGCAGCAAATCCGCGCGCTGGAGGATATGCTGGGCGTCGTCCTGTTCCGCCGCACGCCCAAGGGGCTGGAACTGACACCCGAGACCGAGGCCGGCCTTGACGCGCTGCGCGCCGGCTTCCTGGAGTTCGAGGAAGCGGTGCGCGCGATGCAGGCCGGACAGTCGAGCAATGCGCTCACCATCGCCGCGCCGCGTGATATCACCGCGAAATGGCTCCAGCCGCGCCTCGCCGCTTATGCCGCCAGCCAGCCGGACCTCAGCTTCCAACTCATCGCGGCGGACGAGGCCCTCGATTTCACGGAGGCCAATCTGGACCTCGCGCTGCGCTTCTCCGACGGGGCGGGCGAGCATGAAGGGGTTAAGATCGGCGAGGCCGCCTACGTCACCGTGGAGGCTGCGGCGGGCGGCCCCGATCACCGCATCGACTGGCCCGGCTGCCCGGCGGGCGACAAGCCCGCGATCATCCGTGTCGCGGACGGTGGCCTTGCCATCGAGGCCGCCGCCAACGGCTTTGGCCGCGCGAGCGTGCCGCTGCTGCTCGCCCAGGCGGATATTGAGGCGGGGCGGGTGCGGCAGGTCGGCGACACTGATCCGACGAGCCAGGCTTACTGGCTGATCGCGCCTTTGCCCCAATGGCGGCAAAAGAAGGTCAAGGCGTTGGTCGAGGCGCTGACGGGGTAAAGTGCGATGATGAAACACGGGATGACGATGGCGCTGGTCGCCGTTATGGCTCTGTCGGCCTGCAACTCTGGCGAGCAGGCTACGATCGCCGCGCAGAAGCCCGACAATGTGACCGCTGCTCCGAATGCCGCGGCCAATGTTGCCGAAGCACCGGCCGACAACGCCGTCGATGGCAATGCGTCGGCGGCAGGCGACCCGGAAAGCCCGCTCTACGGAGACTGCTATTTGCGGATCGACGGCAAGGTCTATCTCGACATCAAGAAGGACTGTCCCATCTTCCCGCTCCGTGACGGGCAGGGCAGCCTGATCCTGAACTCCGATGGTGAAAATGAGGTCAAAGGCTATTTCGCCTATCTGACGCCCAATGGCGACGGCACCGCAGGCGCGAGCTGGAACGAGGAGCCTGGGGCTACCCACGCGCAGGCGCAGCTTTCCGAAAAGCTCAAGCGCGACGGTGCCTGCTGGGCCGACGAGCGGGTCCGCATTTGCGCTATGAAGCGCTAATCCCGCCTATCGATCCGCCAGCAGGTTGAGCGCCCGCGTCATCAGTGCCACGAACTGCGCTTCCTCGACCCGCGCGGCCGGATTGTTCCACATGCCGCTCATCGCATACCAGCGGCCGTCCTGCCCCTGCGCCAAGAAGTTCATGGCCATGACACCCGGTTCGCTGCCGCCTTTGTAGCCCAGATAGCGCCAGCGCTTGGCGTCGGCGGGCGCGATGCCCGGACTGACTGCCAGAATCGGCAGCGCCTCGCCGCCCCGCCGCCTCAACCAGTCGAGCAGGCCGATCATGTCGCGCGGCGAAGCGAACCATTCGATGCTTTCGATCGCGGTCGGCACCTCGGCGACGCTGCCGACATCGACGTTCGCCGCCGTGAGCCGCGCGGCCGCCTCGCTCAGCAGCGCACGCCGGCCCTCTGGCGATGCGGCTTCGTAGCGCCGGCGAAGATCGGCATTTCCCGGCATCTTGAGCGCGAAGGCTTCGGCCGTGGTCAGCACCGGAAGCGTTTTTCCGGCAGCCGCATGGCCGGTCGCGGCCAGCATCGCATCGACCTTCTCCCGCCCCAGCACCTGCATCAGCGTGTCCGCCGCGCTATTGTCGCTTTCTGCAATCATCGCGGTGGCGAGGCTGTGCAGCGTAATCGGCGCGCCATCGGGCCACTGCATCAGCCGCCCGGAAAAGCTCTTCGGACCGAGCGGCGCAACGTCACTCCAGCGCCGTTCGCCCGCCGCTGTCGCGCGGACCATTTCGGCGAGCAGATAAAGTTTGAAGCTGGAGCCGGTCGCCATCTGCGGGTCGGCGTCGCGCGCATACAGCAGGCGCGGCGCGCCATCCTCCAGCAGCGCGACGGCAAAGGCGGTCCGGCCGGGGAGAGTGGCGATGTCAGCCATCACCTTGTCCATGCTGTCCTGAGACACCTTGGCCCCGACGATATGCAGTCCGACGACCCGACTAGGCGCTTGCGGCGCGACAACCAGCGTGAAGCCCACCGTCGCGCGCTCATACCGCACCTCGACCTGACCCGCCGTATCGCTCGTCCGGCTGACCGCGCCCAGCGCCAGCGGCTTGCCATGCTGCGCGCGCAGATCGGCGGCGATGGTCCGCCAGCGGTCGACGGGCACGGCTTCCAGGAAGAGGGTGGAGAAGAAATCGGTCTCCTCGCCAGGGGCGGTGAGGACGCGGACGAGTTGAGCAGCGCGCGCCTGATAGGCGGGGGAGGGTGCAGCCTGCGCGCCGGCAAACAACATGGCGATTACCACCCACAAGCCCGCCATGATACGCGCCGCCATGGACTAGGCGCGCCGATAAAGCCCCTCCCCTTCAGGGGAGGGGTTGGGGTGGGGGGACGCCACTCGCGCAACGTCAGGCGGATAGTTCCCCCTCATGCGTCGATCGCTTCGCCGTCCACCGCCGCCGCATTTTCCTGAATGAAGGCGAAGCGGTGCGCCGGGTTGGTGCCCATCAGCCGATCGACCAGGTCGCGCACCTGCTGCCGGTCCTCGACATCGTCAGGCAAAGTGATGCGGATGAGGCTGCGTGTCTTGGGGTCCATGGTGGTTTCGCGCAGCTGCATCGGGTTCATTTCGCCCAGCCCCTTGAAACGGCTGACATCGACCTTCTTGCCTTTGAACTCGGTCCGCACCAGCTCCGCGCGATGCGCGTCATCCTTGGCGTAGAGGCTCTTGCCGCCTGCCACGAGCCGATAAAGCGGTGGCTGCGCGAGATAGAGATGCCCGCGCCGCACCAGCTCCGGCATTTCCTGGAAGAAGAAGGTCATCAGCAACGTCGCGATATGCGCGCCGTCCACGTCCGCGTCGGTCATGATGACGATGCGTTCATAGCGGAGATTGTCCGGATTGCAGTCCTTGCGCGTGCCGCAGCCCAGCGCCAGGATCATGTCGGCGATTTCCTGGTTGGCGAGAATCTTGGCGGTGTTGGCGGACGCCACGTTCAATATTTTGCCGCGAAGGGGCAGAATCGCCTGCGTCTTGCGGTCGCGCGCCTGCTTGGCCGAACCACCCGCGCTGTCGCCTTCGACCAGAAAGATTTCAGCGCCTTCCGGGTCATCGTTGGAACAATCCGTGAGCTTGCCGGGCAGGCGCAACTTGCGGCTGTTGGTCGCGGTCTTGCGCTTGACCTCCTTTTCCTGGCGTCGGCGGAGCCGCTCGTCCATGCGGTCGATCACATAGGCGAGCAGCGCCTTCCCACGGTCCATATGGTCGGTAAGGAAGTGGTCGAAATGATCGCGCACGGCGTTCTCGACCAGCCGCGCGGCATCCGGGCTGGTGAGCCGGTCCTTGGTCTGGCTCTGGAACTGGGGATCGCGGATGAAAACGGACAGCATGATCTCCGATGACGTCATGATGTCGTCGGCGGTGATGTCCTTGCCCTTTTTCTGCCCGACCAACTCGGCAAAGGCGCGAATGCCCTTCACCAGCGCTGCGCGCAAGCCCGCCTCGTGCGTGCCTCCGTCGGGCGTGGGAATGGTGTTGCAGTACCAGCTGTAGCTACCGTCCGACCAGAGCGGCCAGGCGACCGCCCATTCAACGCGCCCCGCTTCGCCAGGAAAATCCTGATTGCCCGAGAAAAAGACGCTGGTCGCGCATTCCCGGTCTCCCACCTGTTCCTTAAGATGATCGGCAAGCCCGCCGGGGAATTGGAACACCGCTTCCGCGGGCGTATCGTCGCTTATGAGGTCCGGCGCGCATTTCCATCGGATTTCGACACCGGCGAACAGATAGGCTTTCGAGCGGGCGAGGCGGTAGAGCCGCGCCGGCTTGAACTTCTGTTCCCCGAAAATTTCCGTGTCGGGCACGAAGCTCACCAGCGTGCCGCGCCGGTTGGGCGCCGCGCCGACCTTCGCCAGATCGCCCTGCGGCAGGCCGCGCGAAAAGCTCTGGCGGAACAGTTCCTTGTTCCGCGCCACTTCTACCACCGTGTCGGTCGACAATGCGTTGACCACCGAAATGCCCACGCCATGGAGCCCGCCCGACGTGGCATAGGCTTTCCCCTCGAACTTGCCGCCCGAATGGAGCGTCGTCAGGATCACTTCCAACGCGGACTTGCCGGGAAATTTGGGGTGCGGATCGACCGGAATGCCGCGCCCGTTGTCGGTAATGGTCAGCCTGTTGCCGGCTTCCAGCGTCACCTCGATCCGGGTGGCATGGCCTGCCACCGCCTCGTCCATGCTGTTGTCGAGCACCTCGCTCGCGAGATGGTGCAGCGCGCGCTCGTCGGTGCCGCCGATATACATGCCCGGCCGCCGCCGCACCGGCTCCAGCCCTTCCAGCACTTCGATCGCGGAGGCGTCATATTGGGGCTGGGTGGCGGCGTTGGCGGCGAACAGGTCTTCGGACATGGCACCAGCTATAAGCGGGCGCGTGGCGCGCGCAAGCGTTGCGCGGTCGCAACACCAGCCATCAAAAGTTACAATCGCCTGTGAAACAAACTTCGCGTCGGGATCGTTAGCGGCGGGTCAGATGGGGATCAGCGTCCCTGTCGCAGGCGAGGAGTGAATATTAATGAAGATTTCCGCAATTGCGCCGCTTGGCGCCACCCTGGCGTTCGTCCTGGCGACTCCAGCCATGGCGCAGGACGATGGCGCTACGGCCGATTGGACCGGCCCCTATATCGGCGGCACCCTGGGCTATAACTGGCAGCCCAACAGCACCGCAAACGTCTCCGAGCAGCTGTTCTTTGACACCAACGGCGACGGCCAGTTTGACGATACCGTCCGCACGCCGGCCGGAGGCAATGCCTTTTCGCCCGGCTTCTGCAACGGCAAGCGCACGGGCCCGGCAAGCTGCTCGCGCGGCGACCGGGACGGCAAGGCGGCCTGGTCTGGCATGCTTGGCTATGACATGCAGATGGGCAATTTCGTGGTCGGTGCGGTCGTGGAGGCCGGCCAGTCCTATGGCAGCAACTATGTGACGGGCTTCAGCACCACCCCCGCCAGCTACACGATGGTCCGCCGTCTCGACTGGGAAGCAGCCGGCCGTCTGCGCGCGGGCGTAGCGCTTAACAAGACGCTGGTCTACGCGACGGGCGGCGTTGCCTATGGCAAGTTCAAGAACAGATTCCTGACCACCAACACCGCCAATACCTTCACCGAAAGCAACCGGACCGAAGATGATTGGGGCTACACCTTCGGCGGCGGCATCGAGCACAAGGTCAGCGACAATTTCTCGATCGGCGTTCTTTACCGCTACACCCGCTTCAATCCGAACGACTATACGGTGACGGTGACGCGCGGCAGCGCCCCGGCGAACAACCCGTTCGTCAATCCGGCGACGACTTCGGGCCAGACGGTCATCGGCCGCAGCAACGAGCAGTATACGACGCAGAGCGTCCGCGCGACCGCCGCGTTCCGCTTCTGATCGCCTCATGACTCAAAAGAAAAGGGCCGCCCCACCGGGCGGCCCTTTTTCTTTTGCCCCGTGCGCCGGATCAGCGTACCCGCGGCCCGCCAAAGGGAAGCGGCGGCGGCGGTCGCCGCGTGCCACGTGGCAGTTGCGCCTGATAGGCGCGCCCGCAATGCTCGACGCAATAGGGGAAGCCGGGGTTCACCGCCTCGCCGCAGAAATGGAAGTCCGGTTCGCCCGGATGACCCATTGGCCATTTGCAGATGCGTTCGGTAAGGTCGAGCAGACTGGTCTTGTCAGCGATTTCCGGGCTCGGCTTGGCCGGCACCAGCCGGCGCGGCGGCGCGGGCGGGATCGGGGCCTGCTGGTCACCCGGTCCCTGGCGCAGGAACCCGCCGGGGCCGACCGAGATGATGCGCGGCTGTGGCGCGGGGGCTGGCGAATCCTCGGCGGGGGGCTGCGCGGCGACCGGCGCGGCAGGAGCGACGGGCGCGACCGGGCGGGGCGCCACGATCGCGGGCTGCACCGGCGGAACCGGCGCAGCGGCGCGCGGGGCTTCCGGCTCGGGCTTGCGCGGCGGAGGCGCTGCGCTCTTCTTCACAGGCTCATTGGCCTTCACCGGCGACGGGCGCGACTGCAGCCCCAGGCGATGGGCCTTCCCAATCACCGCATTACGGCTGACCCCGCCCAGTTCGTCGGCGATCTGGCTGGCGGTCAGGCCGCGTTCCCACATCGCCTTGAGCTGGTCGATACGCTCGTCGGTCCAGGACAATGAAAAACTCCTCACAAATTCGCTCGTGCCTCCTATATGGGGAAGCGAGTGCGCGGGTTCAAATCCCTGAACCCAAACCCCTTGCAGCACAACGGACCAGCCGATAGTCGATCCGCCCATGAACGACCAGCCCCAAATTGCCCTCGATGCGACCGCTTCGACGCCGATGCCGCCCTTCGCCGAGCCCGGCGTGCCGCAGATCCGCAACATCAACTGGGCCGGCACATGGGCGCTCTATCGGAAGGAAGTGCGCCGCTTCATGAAGGTGCAGCTCCAGACCGTCTGGGCGCCGGCGATCACGACGCTCATGTTCCTCATCATCTTCATCGTCGCGCTGGGCGGAAGCGGCCGGACGGTCAGTCTGAATGGCCAGGCGGTGCCCTTCGCCGATTTCATCGCGCCCGGCCTCATCATCATGGGAATGATCAACGCCTGCTTCGCCAATGCCAGCTTCGCGCTGATGGTGGGGAAGGTGCAGGGCACGCTGGTCGATTATCTCATGCCGCCGATATCGGTCGGTGAACTGCTCTTCGCCCTGGCGGCCTCGTCGGTCACGCGCGCTGTCTTCGTGGGGCTTGCGCTGTGGCTGGCGATGATCGCATGGCCTGGCGTGCATGTGACGCCGGCACATCTGTGGGCCGTCATCTGGTTCGGCCTGCTCGGCACCAGCTTTATCGCTTTCCTGGGCGTGCTGACATCGATTTGGGCGGAGAAGTTTGATCATGGCGCGGCCATCACCAACTTCATGATCGGCCCGCTCGCCCTATTGTCAGGCACCTTCTATTCGATCGACCGGCTGCCGCCCTTCTTTCAGGGTATCAGCCACGCCAACCCCTTCTTCTACATTATTTCCGGCTTTCGCTATGGCTTCGTCGCGGCGGCCGATACCAATGTCGTCGTGGGCAGCAGCGTGCTGCTGACGCTCAACCTTATCTTCGGCACGCTGTGCTACGTGCTGCTCCAGCGCGGCTGGAAGATCAAGGCGTAAGCGTCAGATAAAGGCTGCGAAAAGGGGTACGATCAGCCCCATCAGGAACAGCGTCCCGGCCGCGATCAGCCAGTGATGCCAGCGGGGGAGGGCGTTGCCGCCCTCCTGCTCCCATGGCCGGATCAACTGCCCTGACCGCCGACCCGCGAAACGGCGAAGCCCGCCGCCACCGCTTCCTCAACGGGATAGATGTTGCGCAGGTCGACCAGCACCGGCTGGGTCATCACCGCCGCCAGCCGCTTCAGGTCCAGCGCGCGGAAGATGTCCCATTCGGTCACCAGCACCAGCACATCCGCGCCCTGCGCCGCCTCATAGGCGTCCTTCGCCATGGTGACATTGGGCATCATCGGCGCGGCGACATGCGCGCCCTCTGGATCATAAGCGACCACCCGCGCGCCCGCATCCTCCAGCGCCTGCACGATGGCCAGGCTCGGCGCGTCCCGCATGTCGTCGGTGTTGGGCTTGAAGGTGAGGCCGAGCAGCGCCACCGTCTTGCCCCGCGCGTCGCCGCCCAGCGCCTTGACGATCTTGCGTCCCATCGCCCGCTTGCGCAGGTCGTTGACCTGCACCACCGTCTCCACGATGCGGATCGGCGTGTCATAATCCTGCCCCGTCTTGACCAGCGCGAGCGTGTCCTTGGGGAAGCAGGAGCCGCCATAGCCCGGCCCCGCATGAAGGAACTTGCTGCCGATCCGGTTGTCGAGGCCGATGCCGCGCGACACGTCCTGCACCTCCGCGCCGACCGCCTCGCACAGGTCCGCCATTTCGTTGATAAAGGTGATCTTGGTCGCCAGGAAGGCGTTGGCGGCATATTTGATGAGCTCGGCCGTCCGCCGCCCGGTGAACATCACCGGCGCCTGATTGAGATTCAGCGGGCGATAGATTTGCCGCATCACCGCAATGGCGCGCTCGTCGCCAGTGGTGCCCACGACCACGCGGTCGGGCCGCTTGAAATCGCCGATGGCCGCGCCCTCGCGCAGGAATTCGGGGTTGGACACCACCTGAATGGCGAGGTCGGGCTTCAGCTCGCGGGCGATCCGCTCCACCTCGTCGCCGGTGCCGACCGGCACGGTCGATTTGGTGACGATGACGGCGGGCGCGTCCAGCGCTTCCACGATCTCCTTCGCGGCGGCATAGACATAGGACAGATCGGCATGACCATCACCCCGGCGCGATGGCGTACCTACCGCAATAAAGATCGCATCGGCACCCTTGACGCCTGAGGCGAGATCGGTGGTGAAGGTTAGGCGGCCGGCGGCGGCATTGGTAGCGACCAGTTGATCGAGCCCCGGCTCGAAGATCGGCATCGTGCCTGCCTCGATCGCCGCGATCTTGCCCGCATCCTTGTCGACGCACACCACGTCATGGCCGAAATCCGCAAAACAGGCCCCGGACACCAGGCCGACATAGCCGGTGCCGATCATCGTGATCTTCATAAAATCCGTATCGCCCCTGAAAGGATGTTTGGGTTGCCGGCCTCTAGCATAGCGGCAGGCCGTTGCAAAAGGCCGTGCAGACTATCCTACGTTCAGCCGATGGTTACGATTATCTGCCACAGCGGCGGCAGGCGGGACGGCATGAACGAAGGATGATGATGAAGGTTGCGCTGGTGTTCGGGACGCGGCCCGAAGCGATCAAGATGTTCCCGGTGGTCCATGCCCTGCGCGCGCGGCCCGGCATCGATACGCGCGTCATCGTGACGGCGCAGCATCGTGGCCTGCTCGATCAGGTGCTGGACATCGCCGGCATCGTCCCGGACATCGACCTCGACGTCATGGTGCCCAATCAGACGCTCGACGGCCTCACCGCCAAGCTGATCGTGGAACTGGGCAAGGCTTTCGACGCCGAAAGGCCCGACCGCATCCTCGTCCATGGCGACACGCTGACGACGATGGTGGCGAGCCTCGCCGCCTATTATCGCAAGATTCCGGTGGGGCATGTCGAGGCGGGCCTGCGGAGCGGCGACATCCACCATCCCTGGCCCGAAGAGGTCAATCGCCGCGTCGTCGCCTGCATCGCCGACATGAACTTCGCGCCGACGCAGGCCGCCGCCGACGCCCTGCTGGCTGAAAATCGCGATCCGGCGAGCATCCACATCACCGGCAACACCGTGATCGACGCGCTGCTCGCCACCCGCGACCGCGTGCTGGCCGATCCGGCGCTGGCGAGTGGCCTCGATGATCTCGCCGCGCGCTTCGCGGGCAAGCGCATCGTCGCCGTCACCAGCCACCGCCGCGAGAATTTCGGCGGCGGCATGGAGGCGATCGCCCGCTCCATCGCCGACATCGCCGCACGCCCGGACGTGGCGGTGATCTTCCCCGTCCACCCCAACCCCAATGTTCGCCCCGTCATGGACGCGGTGCTGGGCGACCTCCCCAACGTCGCGATGATAGAGCCGCTCGACTATCCCCATTTCGTCCGCCTGCTCGACATGTGCCACCTCGTCCTCACCGACAGCGGCGGCGTGCAGGAAGAAGCCCCCTCGCTCGGCAAGCCGGTGCTGGTGATGCGCGAAACCACCGAACGGCCCGAGGGCGTGGCGGCGGGCACGGCGAAGCTTGTCGGCACCGACCGCGCGCTGATCGTGCGCGAGGTTCTGGCGCTGCTGGACGACGAGGACGCCTATCAGGCGATGGCCCGCGCGCATAATCCCTTTGGCGACGGGCAGGCGGCGGAGCGAATCGCCGAGATCATTGCGGGCGCATAATAAACGCGACGCACCGGCCACAACCTGCTAGGGACGGCCCATCGCCGCGAAATCAAGCCTGCAAGCCTTCGCCCCGACCGAGAGACCATCGCGCTCCCGCTTGCCAAGCAAGGAGCGTTCCCATGATCCCCATCGTCCATTTCCGCGCCGCCGGTGCCCGCGCATGAGCCGCGCCATCAACGTGAGCGCGCCGGTCGCCGATGTCGAGGCGCTCTGCGCGAAGCATGACGTCGCCATTTCGGTCATCGAGAAGCTGACGTCGGGCGGCACGCGCGTCGTCCTGCTCAATCCCGACGGCGCCGATCGCATCCGCGCGCTCATGAAGACGAAGATCATCACGACCCCCGTCGTGCGATCGCCCATGCACATGGCGCGCCAGCCCGCGCCCCGCTACCGGTAACGCCCGGCCGGCCACCGCGCCGGCCGCCATTACCGAAATCTTCAGCATTTCCGGGCACAAGATCGGCCGAAATATCGGCGATCAAGGACCATCCATGCCCGTAGATTCCAAGCAGAAGGTTTCCGTCATCGGCCTGGGCTATATCGGCCTGCCGACCGCTGCGCTGATCGCGCGCGGCGGCGCGCAGGTCGTGGGCGTGGACGTCAGCGCCCATGTGGTCGAGACGGTCAATTCGGGCCGCGTCCATATCGAGGAAGTCGATCTCGACGGCCTCGTCCAGGGCGTCGTCGCGCGCGGCAACCTGCGCGCCAGCTTGACGGTCGAGGACAGCGACGTCTTCATCATCGCCGTGCCCACCCCGGTGGCGGAGGACCGGGCGCCCGACATTTCCTATGTTTTGAAGGCCGCGCGCACCATCGCCCCGGTGCTCAAGGCCGGCGACACCGTGATCCTCGAATCCACCTCGCCCGTCGGCACGACCGAAGCGATGCGCGACGTCATCGGCACCATGCGCCCCGACCTCAAGATGCCCGGCACCGGCGTCGCGGGCGACATCGCCATCGCCTATTGCCCCGAGCGCGTGCTGCCAGGCCGCATCCTCGTCGAACTGATCGACAATGATCGCTGCATCGGCGGCATCACCCCCCGCTGCGCGCGCAAGGCGCTGGGCTTCTACCGCCAGTTCGTGCGCGGCGCGTGCATCACCACCACCGCCCGCGCGGCCGAAATGGTGAAGCTTGTCGAAAACAGCTTCCGCGACGTCAACATCGCCTTCGCCAACGAACTGTCGGTGATCGCGGAGAATATGGACATCGACGTGTGGGAGGTGATCCGCCTCGCCAACCGGCACCCGCGCGTCAACATCCTCAATCCCGGCCCGGGCGTCGGCGGTCACTGCATCGCGGTCGACCCCTGGTTCATCGTCCATGGCGACCCCGAAAATGCCCGCATCATCCGCACCGCGCGCGAAGTGAACGACGGCAAGACCGACCATGTCGTCGCCAGGGCCTCCGACCTGATCGACGCCTTCCCGCATGAGGAGGTCGCCTGCCTCGGCCTCGCCTTCAAGGCGAACATCGACGATTTCCGCGAAAGCCCGGCGGTGAAGGTCGCCGCGCGCCTCGCCCGCCGCTACGGCCGCCGCGTCAAGCTGGTCGAACCCTATGCGCAGGCGCTGCCGATGGAATTCGCCGGCACCGGCGCGGAGCTGATCGATCTCGATACGGCTCTGGAACAATGCGGCGTCTTCGTCATTCTTGTCGATCATGACATGTTCAAATCGGTTCCCGTCGACGAGCGCGCCGGCAAGGCGGTCTATGACACGCGGGGAATCTGGCCGGATCAGCCGCGCCGGATGGTCGAACCCGCGCCGGGCCGTATCGCCGTCTGATCCGCGCCGCGCTTCGGCCCGTCCCACTTCCGGTTGCCATGGGCCTGTCGCGCCGCTAACCGCCTGCCTTGTCGGGGTTGTGACGAGGCAGGAGCGCGGATGAGGCAGAAACACGGCATCATCGCGCTTGCCTTGACGGCGGTCCTGCTTGCGGGATGCGCCACCGCGCTCGACGCGCCGAAGGGCGAATCCGCCTATGCGCTCGTCCCGCCAGCGCCAGCGGTCGGCATCGACTATCGCATCGCACCTGACGATGTTCTCCGCGTCCAAGTCTATCATGAACCCGGCCTCAGCTTGGAGGACGCGCAGGTGACCGCTGCCGGCATGGTGCGGATGCCCCTGATCGGCGATGTCTCCGTCGCGGGCCTCACCTCCGGCGAGGCGGCGGACGTGATCGCCGGGCGGCTGGGCGAACGCTATCTGGTCAACCCGCAGGTCACGCTTTTCGTCAAGAAGGCGGTTGGCCGCCGCATCACGCTGGACGGCGAAGTGCGCGAACCCGGCCTTTACCCGGTCGAGGGCCGCCTGTCCCTGCTTCAGGCAGTCGCGCTTGCCAAAGGACCGACCCGGCTCGCCGGCCTGAACCAAGTGGTGGTTGTGCGCCAAGTCGAGGGGCAAAGGCAGGCGGCGATGTTCGACCTTGCCGCAATCCGCCGCGGCAAGGCGCCCGACCCCGAAATCCTGCCCGGCGACCAGATCATCGTCGGCCTCTCGCAGGCGAAAGCGATACTAGGCGGGGCGCTGCTCGCGGTGCCCGCGCTTGCGGCCGGCTTCATCGCGCTGGACGGACGCTGAGCCATGGACATCACGCCTACCCCGATCCGTGACGAAAATGACAGCCGCTCCTATGGCTGGAATACCCGCCTTGCCGACCGGATGCGCCATTACGGCGCGGTGCTGCGCCGCCACCGCATCATCCTGTTCGTCACCATGGCGCTCTGCCTGCTGGCCGGCGCGCTCACCATTCTCCTCTCGACTCCCGATTACCGCGCGACCGCCTCGGTCGAGGTGGAGGATGTGCCGGCCGGTGCGGCAGGCTCCGGCGCGGCCCAGCGTGTCACCGCGCCCGCCGACACCGAAGCGCTGATGCAGACCGAGCTTGAGGTTCTCCGCAGCCGTGCCCTCGCTGAAGATGTCGCGCGCGATCTGGCCCTGGTCGGCACGCCCACCTTCTTTCAAGGCATGGACGAGCCCCGCCCAACCGAGGGCAAGGGCAGCCTTTCGCAGCGGCAGGTCGAGCAGGACCGCGTCGTGCAACTGCTGCGCGATCATCTGGAGGTCGATCTGCCCGGCAAATCGCGCGTTCTTCGCATCAGTTTCGTCAGCGCCGACCCAATCCTCTCCGCTCGCGTCGCCAACAGCTATGCCGACAGCCTGATCCGCGCGGACCTCAAGCGTGGCTTTGAATCGGGCGTACAGGCCCGCCGCTTCTTGCTGGGCGAGTTGGATGGCGCGCGCCGCGACCTTGCCCACGCCGAGCGTGACCTGGCCGTCTATGCCGCCCGCAACGGCGCGCCCGAACCCGCTAACGCCGACAAGCCCGCCCCGGAAGGCGTTACCGCCGCCCGCCTCGCGCAATTGAACGGCTTCCGCGCGCAGGCGGTGGCAGAGCGCATTTCCGCGCAGAAACGCTGGGAAAGCGCCCGCCGCGCCAGCGCCGACACGCTGCCCGAAGTGCTCGGCAACGGCGCGATGCAGCAAATCATGGCCGATCGCGCCCGGGCTCGCGCAGCGATCGCCGAGGAACGCCAGTTCCGCAAGGACGCCCATCCCGAAATGCGCGAGGCCCGCGCGAAGCTGATTGCGCTCGACGAACAGGCCGATGCCATGGCCGGCACCATCCGCAACAGCTTGCGCGAGCAATTTGAGGTCGCGCGGCGCGGCGAGGAGCAGATCGCGCGCGAGATCGCTGATTTGGAGCAGCAGGCGCGGATGGAGCAGGGCCGCGACGTCCAGATGGGAATCATGGAACGTTCGGTCGATACCTACCGGATGCTGCACGACAGCCTGCTCCAGCGATATCGCGACATGGCCTCGCAAGCCGGCTTCCAGGCCGGCCGGATACAGCCGCTCGACCGCGCCGCCGTGCCGACCCGACCCTTCTCGCCCAAGGTGGGGGAGACGCTGCTGTTCGCGGCGCTGGGCGGGCTGGCGCTGGGTCTTCTGCTGGTCGGCGCGCGCCATATGTTCGACGACGCGGTGACCTCCGCCGATACGTTGGCCGAGCGAGTGGGGATGCCGCTCCTTGGCGCGGTGCCGGTGACGGGCGACAATCCACAGCCGCCGGAGGTTTTCGCGCCTATCGCTTCGTCTCTGCTGCTCGCGTCGGCCGGCGGCTTGCCGCGCTCAATCCTCGTCACCAGCGCGCAGGAGGGGGAGGGGAAGTCGCTGACCTTGAACGCCCTGTCCCTCGCATTGGCGCGGCTCGGCAAGCGGGTGCTGGTGATCGACGCCGACATGCGCCGCCCGGCCCAGCACCGCCTGTTCCGCCTGACCCCAGAGGGCGGCATCAGCGAACTGCTGACCGGACAGGCCGACCTTGCCGATGTGGTGGTGGATACCGGCGTCCCGAACGTCTCGCTCCTCCCATGCGGTGCGGTGCCGCCCAACCCGGCCGAACTGCTTGCGACCCCGGCCTTCGACTCGCTGCTGAGCGACGTGCGCGAGCGCTATGACACGGTCCTGATCGACGCGCCGCCGATCCTGGGCCTCACCGACACGATGCTGCTCGCCGCCAAGACCCAGGTCAGCATGTTGGTGGTCGAATGGGGCCGCAACCACCATGGCGGGCTGCGCGTCGCGGCGGAACGCCTGCGTCGCGCAGGCGGCGCGGTGGTGGGTGCGATCCTGACAAAACAGCAGGGCCGCGCCTTCGACTATGACTATCACCGGGCGGGGTAGGGGGTGATACGTCCAACCGTCGCGCCGAGGCGGTTCGTGTCGCGCGGAGCATTGCGTTGAGCCGCTGCATATTTCGTTGATGTCATTACCAGGCCGCGCGCGAGTCCGGTATTCGGAGGGCAGCCTGCACAGCACGATCCAAAGGTATCAAAGCCCCCCGACCAGCCCGTCGATCGCGCCCTGCAAAATGTAGCTCGCCGCCAGCTTGTCGACCAGTTCGTCGCGGCGAGCCCGGCTGGCGTCGGCCTCCAGCAGGGTGCGGATGACGGCCTGGGTGGACCAGCGTTCGTCCCAAAGAAGGATCGGCAGGCCAAGGTCGGCGATGTTGTGGGCAAAGGCGCGGCTGGCCTGCGCGCGCGGCGAGCTGCTGCCATCGAGATTGAGGGGAAGGCCGATGACGATGCCCTTCACCTGCTGCTGCGCGATGAAGGCGGCTAGGCCGATCTTGTCCTTGCCGAACTTCGTTCGCGCCACGGTGTAGGCGGGGCTGGCGATCGACCAGCCAGCGTCACACAGGGCCAAGCCGATCGTCCTGGTGCCGACATCCATGCCGATCAGCCGGCCCCCTTCGGGCAGAGCGTCGCGGAAGGCGGCGCGGTCGGTGGTCACCAAAGTCATGGGCTGGGCGGCCCTGTCACTCTTTCAGGAAAGCCGCCAGCCTTTTCTGGGCATCCTCCCGTACATTGGCCCAAAACAGGCCGTAGTCATAGATATGGTAGTTGTTGCCCGGCAGGGTGAACGGTCCCATGTCCACTGGATCGCCGATCATCAGCACGCCGCTGGTGTCGCAGCGGGCCGGGACGATCCCGGTCAGCAGCTTGGGTGGCTTTCCGTCCTCGCGGGCGTCGAGCGTGCCCTTGTTGGCGCTGGCCGGAGCGGCGCCGTTGAACGCGCCGGTGATCGGGTTGGTGCAGAGCATGTGGGTGCCCTTGCGCGGGCGGCCGGTATAGCCCTTGTCGCGCTCGAACGTCTCGATGATCGCGGACGGGTCTGCCGGCTCGGCATAGCTTTGCCAGCTGACGATGCAATGCGCCTGGTCGCGCCGCGCGCAGGCGGGGAGGCCGAGCGCGGGCAGGTCCGCCTCCACCGAAACCGGCCAGCCGACCGCATAGACGGCAGCGACGCGATCGGAGACAGGCTTGCCCGCCACCTGTTCGCGCAGCAGTTGCAGCAGGTGGCGAGTCCCCTGACTATGCCCCGCGAGGATCAGCGGGCCGGTCGGGTTCGCCTTGAGGAAAGCGGCGAACGCCTGCGCCACGTCGCGATAGGCGGCCGCGAGCGCTTGGTCGCCGGCGGGCTTGTCGGTCAGGAAGGCACCGTAATTGGCCTGCCGATAGCGCGGCGCCCACACCGCCCCGGCAGCGTTGAAGGCGCTGGCCTGGCCCATGACGAAGCGCATGGCCGTCGCGGCGGTGTCCTTGTCGTCAAGCCCGGCGTTCCAGTGGGCGTCGCCGAAAGTGGTAATGTAGCTTGTGGGATGGATGAAGAAAATCGCGGCCTTAGGCGCGCCCGCGGCCGGCGGCGCAACGCCCGCAGGAGTCCATAGGGCGGGATTGCCCTTCAAAATGTCGGGCCGGGCGATCCACATGCCGGCGTCAACATAGGCGCCGGCAGGCAGCGGCTGGACCTGCTGGAAGGGCTCGCGCGGGACCATCACCATGCGAATGAGCGCGTTGCCCCACACCCGATAGGCAAGCAGCGCCGCGATCACCAGAACGACGAGGCCCGCAATCACATAGAGGAATTTCCGCGCCACCGTCCCGTCTCTCCAACCGATCGGCGAAAGGCCACCGTCCGCGCACTGTCTGGCGCACGCGCACGTCCCGCGCAAGGGGCGCGAAAGCCGCTTGAAGCGCGCGGGCGCGGGTGGTAGCGGCGGCCCATGTCGATAGACCTTCAGACCGTGAAAAAGATCGCCAGCCTGTCGCGCATTTCGGTGACGGAGGCCGAAGCGCAGGCAATGGTGCCCGAACTCAACAACATCCTCGGCTGGGTGGAGCAACTGGGCGAGGTGGACGTGACCGGCGTCGAGCCGATGACCGCCGTCATCGCCAATCACCAACGGCTGCGCGACGATGTCGTGACCGATGGCAATGTCCGCGACAAGGTGTTGGCGAACGCGCCGCAGGCCGAGCATGGCTTCTTCGCGGTGCCGAAGGTGATCGAATAGAGCGCTGCCGCCTTCGCCGCTCGCCTTGGGCCTGTCGAAGGTCTCGGCCGACCGGAGGGAGGCCACTTCACGTCGCTCAGCAGAGGGCTTCGACAAGCTCAGCCCGAACGGGGATAATGTGTGACCAATCTTACCGACCTCACTGTAGCCGAGATCCGCGACGGCTTTAGCGCCGGAGACTTTTCCGCGCGCGAAGTAGCCGAGGCTTTCAACGCCAATGTCGCGGCGGCCAAGGCGCTTAACGCTTTCATCATCGAAACGCCGGAGAAGGCGCTGGAGGCCGCCGACGCGGCCGACCGGGCGAAGGCGGCGGGTGAACCGCTGGGCGCTCTGGCCGGCGTGCCGATCGGGATGAAGGATCTATTCTGCACCCAAGGTGTCCAGACCACAGCCGCCAGCCATATGCTGGAAGGCTTCACGCCGACCTATGAATCCACCGTGTCGGGGAAGCTCTGGGCGGCGGGCGCGGGGATGCTGGGCAAGCTCAATCTCGATCAGTTCGCGATGGGCTCCTCCAACGAGACCAGCTACTATGGCAACGTCATTTCGCCCTGGCGGCGCAAGGATGGCGGCAACGCGGCGCTGGCGCCCGGCGGCTCCTCGGGCGGGTCTTCGTCGGCCATTGCCGCACGGCTGTGCCCTGCGGCGACCGGCACCGATACCGGCGGGTCGATCCGCCAGCCCGCCGCCTTCACCGGTATCAGCGGTATCAAGCCGACCTATGGCCGCTGTTCGCGCTGGGGCATCGTCGCCTTCGCCTCTTCCCTCGATCAGGCCGGGCCGATGGCGCGGACGGTGCGCGACAACGCCATCCTGCTTGAGGTGATGTCGGGCTTCGATCCCAAGGATTCGACCTCGCTCGACCTGCCCGTGCCGCAGTGGGAAGCAAACCTGTCGAGCGACCTTAAGGGCATGACCGTCGGCATTCCGAAGGAATATCACCCCGATGGCCTTAACCCCGAGATCGCGGCGATGTGGGATCGCGGTATCGAATGGCTGAAGGATGCAGGCGCGAACGTGGTGGAGGTATCGCTGCCGCACACGCAATATGCGTTGCCGACCTATTACATCATCGCGCCGGCCGAAGCGTCCTCCAACCTCGCCCGCTATGACGGCGTGCGCTATGGCCAGCGTGACCTGCCCGACGGCGCGGGTTTGCAGGACATGTATGCCGCCACCCGCGCGGCGGGTTTCGGACCGGAGGTCAAGCGTCGCATCATGATCGGCACCTATGTACTCTCGGCCGGCTTCTACGACGCTTATTATACCCAGGCGCAGAAGGTGCGCGCGCTGATCGCCCGCGATTTCGAGCTTGCCTTCGAAAAATGCGACCTGCTGCTGACGCCGACCGCGCCCAGCGCTGCCTTTGCCCTTGGCGAGAAGCAGGCCGATCCGCTCGCTATGTATCTGAACGATGTCTTCACCGTCCCGGCGTCGCTGGCGGGCCTGCCGGCGATGGCGGTGCCGGGCGGGCTGGACGCGACGGGGCTGCCGATCGGTTTGCAGATTATCGGCAAGGCGCTGGACGAGCAGACGGTGCTGAACGCGAGCCTTGCATTGGAAGAACGCGCAGGTTTCGCGGTGCGCCCGGACAAGTGGTGGTAATATGACTGAATCAACCTATCGCATCCAGGGCGCAACCGGCGAGTGGGAGGTCGTGATCGGCCTGGAGGTTCACGCGCAGGTGACGTCGAACGCCAAGCTCTTCTCCGGCGCGGCGACCGCGTTCGGGGCCGAACCCAACACGCAGGTCAGCCTGGTCGACGCTGCCATGCCCGGCATGTTGCCCGTACCCAACCGGGAATGCATCCGTCAGGCGGTGCGGACCGGCATGGCGATCGACGCGCAGATCAACAAATGGTCGCGCTTCGACCGGAAGAATTACTTCTACGCCGATTTGCCGCAGGGCTACCAGATCAGCCAGCTCTACCACCCGCTTGTGGGCGAAGGGCAGATCGACATCGTGCTGGACGAGAAGAATCCGGACAGCAGCACCAAGACGATCGGCATCGAGCGCATCCACGTCGAGCAAGACGCGGGAAAGCTGATGCACGACCAGCATCCCACCCGCTCCTATGTCGATCTCAACCGATCGGGCGTGGCGCTGATGGAGATCGTGTCGAAGCCGGATATGCGTTCTCCCGCCGAAGCAGGGGCTTATCTTGCAAAGCTCAGGACGATCCTGCGCTATGTCGGCTCGTGCGACGGCAATATGGACCAGGGGTCGATGCGCGCCGACGTGAACGTCTCCGTCCGCAAGCCGGGCGAACCGTTCGGCACGCGCACCGAGACGAAGAACGTGAACTCGGTTCGCTTCGTCATGGCCGTGGTCGAACATGAGGCGAACCGGCAGGTCGATGTGCTGGAAGCGGGCGGCACGGTGGTGCAGGAAACGCGGCTCTACGACCCCGACCGCAATGAGACGCGGTCGATGCGGTCGAAGGAGGATGCGCACGACTATCGCTACTTCCCTGATCCTGACTTGCTGCCGCTGGAACTGGACGACGCGTTTCTGGAGGAATGCCGGGCATCGTTGCCCGAATTGCCGGATGCCAAGCGCCGCCGCTACGAGCAGGATCTGGGGCTGTCCGCCTATAATGCCGCGACGCTGACCGCCGACGCTGACACGGCCCGCTGGTTCGAGGCGCTGCTGGCCGAAGGCGCGCGCATCCAGCAGAAAAGCGAAGGAGAAGTCGCCAAGGCGTCGGCCAACTGGCTGCTGTCGGAACTGTACGGCGCACTCAACCGGCTTGGCAAGAGCCTGGAGGAAAGCCCGGTAAGCCCCGAAGAAGGCGCGGAACTTCTGGCGCTGGTGGCGGATGGCACGATCAGCGGCACGATCGCCAAGCAGGTGTTCGAGATCATGCTCGAAACCGGCGAGCGTCCCGGCAAGATTGTCGAGGAAAAGGGCCTCAAGCAGACCTCAGATACCGGCGCGATCGAGGCGGCAGTGGCCAAGGTGCTGGCCAACAATGAAGACAAGGTCGCCCAGTACAAGGGTGGGAAGGAAGCGCTGTTCGGCTTCTTCGTCGGCCAGACGATGAAGGCGATGCAGGGCAAGGCCAACCCGCAGGTCGTAAATAAACTGGTGAAGAAGGGGCTTGCCTGAAACGACTTAACTGTTTGATATGGCATGAGCAGAATCGACGGCGGGGGCGTCGTCGGGCTGCTTCTTTGGGGGTGCTTCATGCGTTTAGTTATGATTGGCGCGTTGGTTTTCGCGCTTTCGGCCTGTGCCTCAACCCAGACGGTTTTGGACAAGCAGCCGACGGAGGTCTTTCATTCGACCCAGTCGGCTAATGAGGTCGCTTTCTGCCTTTCCAACAAAAATAATGTGCCCGCGATGGATCGGGATGACGGCTCCAAGGTCGTGCTGCTCAAGAACGGCTATGGCGGCGTGTCGCTCGCCTTCTCGATCTACCCAGAAGGGACCGGCAGTCGGATCGAATATCGCAAGCAGTTCGGTACGATCGGCGGTATCTGGAAACAGTGCGTCGGGGCAGAGTCTCCGAAGTAGGATCAGCCTCAATCGACCCTGAAAATGAAGGGGCGCCGCCGGCTCGCACCGGCGACGCCCCTCTTTTGTGCCGTGGCGCCCTTGGGGATGGGCATTTGCCATGGCGGAACAGGCGGGTCGGGAGGGTCTGGGGGTGTGACCCGCCTGTTCATTCCCTAGACGTCACAGCACGAAATTAACCGTCGCACGAATCGACAGGGCGACATGGTCCTGCTGTTCTTCCGCGCCGACCTCGCCGCCGACGCGGAAGGTGTCGGTGCCGCCATAGAGGCGCGCGCGGCCTGTCCAGCCGCTGGTGCGATCCTCCGCCACCAGGGTGAAGCGGTCGCCGCCCTTGAAGAAGGCGGTGGTGTCGCCGAGCGATCCGCTGACGATCTCGCGCCGGCCGCCTTCCAACTCGACCCGGAACCAGCCATCCTCGCGGGTCAGGCTGCCCATGTCATAGCCGGCGGTCAGCGTCCCGTTCACCGTCGTTTCGTCGCTGGTGCGGCCGAGGACGGTGAGGTTGAAGGCGTCGCCGCCGCCGCTTTCGGCATAGCCATCCTCCTTCAGCCGGTAATAATCGATGCCAAGCGCCGGGCGCAGGCTGAAGCGGCCCATCTGCATCTGGTAGGACGCACCGGCGGTCGCGGAGTAAAGTTTGCCGTCCCAGTTTCCTTCGGCCTTGCGGATGACATCGCCGACATCGAACTGGCGCGATCCGTCGGACTGGATCGTCGCGGCGGACAGGCGGGCGAAGGCCTGGAACGGACCCCATTGCCCGCGCCAATGCGCCGCCAGCTCAAATTGGTCGGAATCGACTGCGTTGCCTGCATCACCCGCCGAATCGCTGGCGTGGATGTAGGCCAGGCCCGCCCCGAATGCGCCGATGCCGGTCAGATATTCCGCACCGCCCCCCGCGCCCCAACCGGTGATGTCGTAGGAGCCGGTGCTGCCCACGCTCTTCGCCCCGCCAAAGCCGACTTGCTGGAGCCAGAAACCGAGCCGCCCGTCCTTCGTGCGGTAGATGCCGTTGGGGTCCGACAGGATGCGTGCGGTGGCGCGCGAACCGGACGTCACCGCCTCGAATGTGCCGCCGGCATGATCGGGCAGCATCTGACGCAACGCCGCGTCGAGCATCTCGCCGTCCGCGATGCCGAGATAGGCACCCGCGACGGCTGAATCCTGGTCCAGCGCCCGAAAGATCGCGGGATAGGCCTGGGCGATCGAGCCCTGAAGGCCGAGGTCCGCGACGCTCTTGGCGGCGATCGAGAGGGTGACGGTGCCGGCGGCGGCGTCACCGCTGACGCTGCCCTTGAACAGATAAGGCAACACCGCCGCCTGGCCGAGCGTCGGCGCTCCGGTCAGCGACCCGGCGCGCACGATGACGTAATTGCCGGTCGATCCCGCCACTTGGGTCAGGTTCACCTTCACCTGAGCCCCGCTGGCGAAACTGGCCGCCCCCGCGACATCATAGCTGGTGTGCGTCCCCTTCGCCGCGTCGATGGTGACGCCGATGGTTGAGGTGCCGCTCGCCGACAGCGAGGCGAGCGCGACCCGGCCGCTGTTGGTGGCCGACAATGTGCCACCATTCAGCACGACCCCTACATTTCCGGCGTTGGCGATCGCGCCCGAGAAAGACGAGGTTCCGCCCAGGGTAAATGATCCGCTGCCGTCGCCGAAATCGACGTCTCCCGCCATTTTCGCGCTGCCGGCCAGGCTGAGCGTCGCGCTGCCCGTGCCAAAGGCGATGTCGCCGGTCAGGCTGGACGCGCCGGAGAAGGCGACGCTGTCATTGCCTGAACCCAGGGCGAGATCGCCGGTGATGTTGCCGGCCGAGACCGCCAACACGTCATTGCCCGCACCGAGCCGGATGTCGCCGGTGATGGAGGGTGCTGTTGCGTTGGCGGAAGCCAGCGCCTGGCTTATCGACACGCCGCTGTCGTTGGCACTGAGGTCGATGGCGACGTTCGACCCCGCCTTTCCGCCATTAGCGGTGACACGGCCGCTGTTGGAGAGATTGGCAAGCGTGCCTGATGCGTCAGCGATGGCGACGGCCGCGCCCTTGTCGGTGCTGACGGCGGTGGCGTTGACCGTGCCGCTGATGCTGAGGGTGGAGACCGACGCGCCGCGATCGATCAATATGGCGCGCGCCACGGTGCCATCCTTGCTCGATCCGGAGGCGGTGACCGTGCCGCCGACGTCGATCGTACCCGCGCTCGTACCGCTGCCGATGCGCAGGGCGGTGGCGTTGCTGTCATAGGAGGACGCTGCGATCGTTCCCTTGATCTGTACACCCTTGGCGATCTGCACCGCGCCGCCCAGGCCGCCCACCGACAAGCCGGTGGCGTCGATGCCGTCATAGACGCCATAGCCGGCAATGCTGCCGTTGACGATCAGGCCATAGCCGCTGTTGCCTGCTGCGACCGCGCCGATGCTGGTGCTTTGGGTCGCAGACCCGATCTGCACCGCCGCCGCGCGGCCATAGGTGACGATGGAGGCCGAGCCTTCGCTGGCGTCGGTCAGCCCGTCGCCGTCCACGTCGGGCTTGGTCGAATCGAGCGCTGGCGGGATGTCGAAGATGATGCCGCCGCTGACATTGCCGGCGATCACCACCGCCGAACCGCCTTGGAGCAGGTCGTCGGTGTCGAGCTTGCTGACGTCGGACGGACGGGTGGTCGATCGGTAGCCGGTGCTGGCGATGCTGCCCTGAATCTTGAGCGCACCGTCGATATTACCGAGGAGGGCCGCGCCGATGCTGTTCGCGCCCTGCACGGTGGTCGTGCCGCGCAAGGTCACATTGCCGGTGACGCCGTTGGCCAGCACGCCGACGCCATTGTCGCCCACGACCCCGATCGTCCCGCTGGTGGAAAGCGCGCCATTGAGCGCTGCGTCCAGGCGGATACCGGACGACTGCGTGCCTTCGATCGAAATGGTGCCGCTATGGTCGATGGCCCCGCTGTGCGCTGCGCCGGACTGAAGCCAGATACCCTTCTTGTTCGTACCCTTGGCGAGCGCTCCGTCGAGGTCGCCGTCGCTGTCCGTGTCGGTGGCGGTATAATTTTCCGTCAGGGTGATCGTGCCGCTGTTGGTGATCGCACCGCTGGTTCCAGGGGCGATCGCGATGGCGGTGACGTTGTCCGCGTCGTTGATCGTGATGGTGCCGGCGTTCGTCACCTTGTTGTTGCTGTCCACGCTGACGGCCGTGCCGCCGGTCAACGTGATCGATCCGCCCGACGCGATGCTGATGTCGTCGGATGCGCCGCCCTTAATGGTGGATGTCCGCACTGCCGTGGTGGTGGCGGTGCTGATCGTCGTTTCCGCCGCCGCGTCGGCCAGACTGAGCGCCGCCAGCGCCGGGGCGATGGCCGTGCAGGCCAGTAGATGTCGCATGATGTCTCCCTATGCGCGCCGCGTTCTGTTCTTCGCGGCCTGTGCAAGGGACGGCGCGGGGCGGCGGGTTCCGTCCCTACGGGGATCGACTAGAAGGCGAAGTCCATGCCGATCCGCACGCTGCGCGGCCGGAGCGGCGTGAAATAATCCGGGCTGAGGTCGAAGGGCGTGCCCAGCGAGAAGCGGTTGCCGTTGCTATCGAGCAGGTTGGAGAGCGACAGCGAATATTGCACCGGCCCGCGCGTCAGGCTGGCCGACAGGCTGGTGTCGACATAGTCGCCCTGAGTCTGTCCCAGTATCGGGCCGACGCCCAGGCGGGACTTGCCGACATAGCGCGCCGAACCCGACAGGTGGAGCCTCGCCGTGTCTCCCATCCGCGCCCGCCAGTCGACCGCCACACGTCCGCCCAGATTGGCGACATTTGGCACGCTGAGCGACGCGCCCTTGTATGAAAGGGCGCGGACGAAATCGGTCGGCCGCGTGAGACGGCTGTCATTGTAGATGACGCTGCCATCGAGCGTGAGCGCGGAAATCGGCCGCAGAACGATCCGCGCTTCGACCGTGTAAATCCGCCCGTCGCCGATATTGGCGGTGGTCGGCAGGCCGATCCGGTCGGTCACGTCGGCCTGGATGTCGCGCCAGTCGGTGTAAGCGATGTTGGCGCTGGCGGCGAAAATGTCGCGGCCAGGCACGCCCTTGCGTGCGCCGACCTCGATTGTCGATGCGCGGTCGTTCTGAAACCGGCGGACCCGCTGGTCATCGACCGCAAGCCCGCCGGGGCGGAATCCCTGCTGAAAGCGGGCGTAGAGGGTGACATCGGGAATGGCGTCGGTCAGCAGCGCGGCGGACGGCAGAAAGATAGTCTCGCTGCGGTCTGCCTGCGCCTCGGCACGGGCGAGATCGGCGCTGGAGAGGAGCGCGACGGGATCGAGCGCCTCGCCCGACAGCCGGCTATTGGTCAGTCGGCCACCGACCGTGGCGATCAGACCCTTGACGGGCTCGAAAGAGGCTTCGCCGAACAGGGTCGCTTCCCGGACGATATTGCGGACGCCCGTAGCCGGTGCAGCCCGCCCCCCACCGTAGAGCGGAACGCCGGGGATGATCTCAGGCAGGAAGCTTGCCGTACCGAACGCCGTCAGCGACCGATGGAGATCGGAATGGCTTTCGAGATAGGAGGCCCCGAGAATCCAGCCAAGGCCATTGTCGAGATCGCGGACCAGCCGGTTCTCGGTCGAAAAGATGCTGACCCGGTTGCGCTGGCGGAACAGCGCGACGGGACTGTCGGGCTGGGTCGCGTCGTAGCTTTCGCTCAGCCGGTGGCGGACATAGCCGGTCGATGAAACGAAGCGCAGACTGTCCCATTGCCGCTCCACCCGGACATTGCCGAGCAGATAGTCGGACGCATAGGGCTGCGCGACCGCGGAGGCGCGAGCCAGCCCGCCGACCGAACGCGCGGCATATTGGGCGTCGTCGCCGTCGATATGCTGATACACGCCGGTAAGGTCGATCGTCCACGCTTCGTCCGGGGCAAAGCGCAGCGCGGCGCGGCTGCCCCAGGTGCGGACCCGGTTGACGTTGTTTTCACCGCGGCCGGCATCGTCGATATAGCCGCCGTCCTGCACGCCATAGCCGACGACGCGCAGCGCCAGCTTTTCCGGGACGATCGGCAGGTTGAGCGTGGCGGCTAGGTCGCCGCCCGGATCGCCATGCTGGATCGCGGACAAGCCGGCCGAAACCTGCCCGCCGATTTCGCCAAGATTGGGCGCGTTGGGCATGATGCGGATGATGCCGCCCAGCGACCCCGCGCCATAGAGCGTCCCCTGCGGTCCTTCCAGCACCTCGACCCGACCGACGTCGTAGAGTTTGAGGTCGGGGTCGGGCGCGGCATAGTTGAGCCGCATATCGCCCAGATATTGTCCGGTGGTCGCCTGGGTCGGGCCGACCACGCCCGAATCGGCGATGGCGCGGATGAAGAGCTTGTTGCGCCCGTTGCCCGCATGGGTGGAACTGAGGCTCGCCACGCGCGAGAGGAGCGTTGCGGTGCCGCCCGCGGCCTCGCCGCTCGAAAACTCGCGCGCATCGAGCGCCTCAACCATGCCGGCGTAGCGGGGCAGGGGGGTATCGCGTTTCGATGCGGTAACGACGATCTCGGCGGCCGGCGGCTCGGGGGGCAGGGCGGCGCTGGCGGGGGCGGCTGGCGCTGGCGCACCGGCCGGCGCGGCACGCGGCGCGCGCACGATCCGCCAGCCATTGCCCGCGACCCGCACCGCCTGCGCGCCGCTGCCCTTCAAAAGGCGGCGCAGCGCCGCTTCGGCGGATAGCCGGCCCCTGACCGCGGGTGTTGCGATACTTGCGAGCGACTGATCGGAGATGCCGATATTGACCCCGGTCTGGCGGCCGAGCGCGATCGCCGCCTCTCCCAGCCGGCCGGGGGCGATGATGATATCCTGTCTGTCCGCCCCGTAAGCGGGGGTTGCAAGGATAGTGACGCTTGCGAAGAGAGGGGCGGCGACGGTCAGAAGGTCAGCTTTGCGGACCATCCCCTTCTTTCAAAAGCCATGAGTTGCCCTGCCGCACGGCGGTGAGGCCCATCAGTGGAGCGGCCTCGGCAAAGAAACGCGCCGGATCGCGGTCCAGCCGGATCGTGCCGGTGAAGCGTTGCGCGCGGGCACTTGCTGTGGCCTCCAATCGAACGCCAAGCGACCGACCGATATCCTGGCTGATCTGCGCGATGGTCGCGTTGGCGTAGATGAGGCGACCTTGTCGCCAGCTCGCCACCGCTTCAGGGGCAATCGCCATGACCCTCAGCCCCTCGGCATCCTCCGCCAGCCCGCGCCCGGCAGGGAGCTGGATAGCCTCCGCGCCCGGATTATACACGACCTTGCCTTCCGACACGCCGATGCGGGTCGCATTGTCGGCATGCACGATGTTGAAGACCGTGCCCGCGTCCTCGAACACGTCATCGCCCACGGTGACGCGGAACGGGTCGGCGGCGTCGTGGCGAACGGTAAAGGCGGCCTCGCCCGCGTCCAGCGCGGCGAAGCGAGGATTGTTGCGGTCGAAGCGCATCGTCGTGCCACCGTTCAGCTCGACCCGCGTGCCGTCGTCCAGCGCGATGGTGCGGGTTTCGCCCGGCTGTGTGGTGACGCTGTAGATGTCGCTTCGCGTGAACATGCCGATCGACACGGCCGCCACCAGCGCCGCCGCCACCGCGCCGCCGCCGATCCAGCGCAACGGGCGCCAGCCGCGCGGGCCGGCGTCGTTGGCGGCGACCGGCATCGCGACAGGCTCGGTCGGCAGCCAACTGTCCAGCTCGCTGTCCGCCGCCATCAGCGCGTCATAGGCCGCGCCATGCGCCGGGTCCGCCTCCAGCCAAAGGGTGAAGCCGTCCCAGTCGGTGAAATCGGGATCGCGCGTGCGGACCAGCCAGTCCAGCGCTTCCTCGTCGATCATGGCTGCTGCCCTGTTTCCATTCTGCCCCTCAACCGCTCTGACGCCGCCGACCCGATCATTCCGTATCGAATTTCTGCTTCAGCGCCAGCATCGCCCGATAGGCCTTCTGCAAGTCCTTCTCGACGGTGGTGAGGCTGACCCCCAGTTCTTCGGCGATCAGCTTTTGACCCACCCCTTCGATGCGGAAGCGGCGGAACACCAGTTCGACGCGCGGACCAAGCTCGCGCAAAACGGCTCGGGCCTGTTCGAGCCGCTGGTTCAGGATCATCCGCTCGTCGATCGCGGTCGCTTCGGTTGGGTCCGCCATCACCCCGCCGGCGCCCTCCGACCAGTCCTGCTCGCGCCGTTCGCGCCGGGTGGAGGAGCGATAGCGATCGAGCATCAGGTTGTTGGCGGCGCGATAGAGATAAGGGACGGGGTCGGCGACCGGCCCCAGATCCTTCGCCTCCAGCTTCATCCACATATCCTGCAACAGATCTTCGGCGTCCTCGCCGGCTCCACGCGCGCGCAGGAAGCGCAGCAGCGCAGGCCGGTGAGCAAGGAAGATCGCGGATAGGCCGTCGGCCATGCCTGTCATGTCCAGTCGAGCAGCATAATGGCGCGTTGCCATAGAGGGGGTTGCGGGGTCTTGGCAATTGCCCAGGCGGTTTACCTGGGCCTGTGGCTGGGTTAGCGCAAGGACATAGGCGACAAAGGACAGACGGCATCATGGCGGGCGTGACGGACAGGGCGGCGGCGCGGGCGGCGGGCATGGACGCCGATCGGCTCGATGCGCTGGTCGACATGCTTGATCGCACCTATGTCGCCACCGGCCGGTTGCCGCACATGCAGATGTTCCTCTCGCGCGGCGAGCAGCCGTTGCTATCCGTCGTGCGCGGGCAGGCGCGAGCCGACGGCACGCCGCTCAGGGAACACGCGCTCTACCGCATCGCGTCGATGACGAAGCCTGTGACGTCGGTCGCCTTCCTGATGCTGGTTGAGGAGGGGAAGGTCGCGCTCGACACGCCGGTGACCGATGTGATCCCGGAGTTCGCCTATCTTCGCGTCGGCAGCGACGATGGTCCGCCACCGACGCGGCCGATGCGGATGATCGACCTGATGCGCCACACCTCGGGCCTTACCTACGGGCTTCAGCGGCAGACGCCCATCGACGCGCGCTATCGGGCGCTGGGGCTGGACGATTTCCAGCAGAAGCGCACGTCCGATCAATTTATCGCTGACTTGGCGACGCTGCCGCTCGAATTTTCGCCGGGCGAGCGCTGGAATTATTCGGTGTCGACCGATGTGCTGGGCGTTTTGATCGAGCGGTTGACGGGTGAGGATCTGGGCTCGGTGTTCCGCCGTCGCATCTTCGATCCGCTGGGGATGGGGGACACGGGTTTCGCCGTGCCCGACGAGAAGGCTGATCGGCTGACCGACGCCTGGCGGCTGGACGAAAGCGGCGGCATCAGCGTCGCGGACCTGGGCGCGCGAAGCGGTTGGCGCAGGACCGGGCGATTCCTGTCGGGGGGCGGGGGGCTGGCGTCGTCGGTCGCCGACTATCACCGCTTCGCTCGCATGTTGATGCGCGGCGGCGAACTGGATGGCGTTCGACTGCTCTGCGACGAGACGGTGCAAGCCATGCGGCGCAACCAGCTACCGGGCGGCGGCGACCTCGCAGGCCTGTCGAGCGCAATGTTCAGCGAAGCCGATTATCAGGGCGTCGGCTTCGGCCTCGGTGTTGCCATGGGGCTGGAGCATGGGGAATATTATTGGGGCGGGGTATTCTCGACCTATTTCTGGATCGATCCCGTTACTCGGATCATCGGCCTGTTCATGACCCAGCATCTTCCCTCCAGCACCTACCCCATCCGCGCTCAGTTGCGCGCCGGGGTCGCGGCGGCGGTATTGCCGGACGATTGAGCGACGCAGCTAAACCAGATTAGCGCGTGCCCCGGATCGAATGGCAGTTGCGTCCGTTGTTGTTGCAGCGCAAAAATCGCGATGGAATGGGGCGGACGGCTGTGTCATCATCGGTCCCACCAACAGCCAAGGCGATTTGCATCAGGGGGACCGCGCATGAATCTCAAGGCCCAGGCGGAGCTGCCCAAGCCCGCGCCGCGTCAATCGGACCCGGACATATTGGCGCATGAGATCGTCGAGCGCCTGACCTATCGCATCGGCAAGAACGCTGTCGCCGCCAAGCCGCACGACTGGCTGCATGCCGTCATCATGGAGATACGTGACCGGGTAATCGACGCCTGGATCGCCTCCACGCAGAAAACCTATGAAGAACAGGGGCGGCGGGTCTATTATCTGAGCCTCGAATTCCTGATCGGCCGGCTGATGCGCGATGCCGCGTCCAATATGGAGATGCTGGGCGATCTTCAGGGCGCGCTCGACCGGCTCGGGGTCGATCTCGACCTCATCGCCGCGCTGGAGCCCGACGCGGCGCTCGGCAATGGCGGCCTTGGCCGGCTTGCCGCCTGTTTCATGGAGAGCATGGCGACGGTGGACGTTCCCGCCTATGGCTATGGCATCCGCTACGTCAACGGCATGTTCCGACAGGAGATTTCGGACGGGTGGCAGGTTGAGCTGCCTGAGACCTGGCTCGCGCACGGCAATCCCTGGGAGTTCGAACGGCGCGAGGCGAGCTACGAGGTCGGCTTTGGCGGCCGCGTCGATCCGGCCGAGGGCGAGGACGCGGGGTCGCACCAGATGCGCTGGCGGCCGGGCGAGCGCGTGATCGCCATCGCCTATGACACGCCGATCGCCGGCTGGCGCGGCAAGCGGGTCAATACGCTGCGCCTGTGGGAAGCTCAGCCGATCGATCCGATCCTGCTCGACAGGTTCAATGCCGGCGATCACCTCGGCGCGCTGGCTGAAAGCAACCGAGCGGAGGCGCTGACCCGCGTTCTCTATCCGGCCGACTCCTCGCCGGCGGGGCAGGAATTGCGGCTGCGGCAGGAATATTTCTTCTCCTCCGCGTCCCTTCAGGACATTGTCCGCCGGCATGTCCAATATTTCGGCGACGTGCGGACTTTGGCGGACAAGGCAGCGATTCAGCTCAACGACACCCATCCGGCCGTATCGGTGGCGGAACTGATGCGAATATTGGTCGATGACCACGGCCTTGATTTCGGCGAGGCGTGGGACATTACCCGCCGCACCTTCAGCTACACCAACCATACACTACTGCCCGAGGCGCTGGAAAGCTGGCCGGTGCCGCTGTTCGAACGGCTGCTGCCGCGCCACATGCAGATCGTCTATGCGATCAACAGCCGCCTGCTGGGCGAGGCGCGCCGGGCGGGCGGCTTCGACGACCGCGCGGTCGGCACGATCTCGCTGATCGACGAGGGCGGCGAGCGGCGGGTGCGGATGGGCAATCTGGCCTTTGCCGGGTCGCACAGCGTCAATGGCGTCTCGGCTTTGCACACGGAACTCATGAAGGAGACGGTGTTCGCCGACCTGCACCGGCTCTATCCTGCGCGGATCAACAACAAGACCAACGGTGTTACTTTCCGCCGCTGGCTGATGCAGTGCAATCCTGGGCTGACCGGGCTGGTGCGCGACGCGATCGGCGAGCGTTTCCTGGACGATCCCGAGGCGCTGCGCGATCTGGACAATTTCGCCACCGACAGCGCGTTCCAGCGGAAATTCCTGGAGATCAAACGGGCGAACAAGGCGGCGCTGTCCGACCTGCTCCGCAAACGGGTCGGCGCGCGGATCGACCCGGCGGCGCTATTCGACATCCAGATCAAGCGCATCCACGAATATAAGCGGCAGTTGCTCAACATCGTGGAGGCGGTGTCGCTCTACGACCAGATACGCTCCCACCCGGAAAAGGACTGGGTGCCGCGCGTCAAGCTGTTCGGGGGCAAGGCTGCGCCGAGCTATCATAACGCCAAGCTCATCATCAAACTGGCGAACGACGTGGCCCGCGCGGTCAATCATGATCCGGCGGTGGCGGGGCTGCTCAAAGTGCAGTTCGTGCCCAATTACAATGTCTCGATGGCCGAGGTGATGATCCCGGCTGCCGATCTATCCGAACAGATTTCGACCGCCGGCATGGAAGCGTCGGGCACCGGCAACATGAAGTTCGCGGTCAACGGCGCGCTCACCATCGGCACGCTCGACGGCGCCAATGTCGAGATGCGCGACCATGTGGGGGAGGAGAATATCATCATCTTCGGTCTCACCGCGCAGGAGGTGAACGAGCGGCGCGCCAGGGGCTACAGTCCCCGCGAGGTGATCGAGGGCAGCCGCGAACTAGGGCAGGCGCTTCAGGCGATTGCTGGCGGCGTGTTCTCCCCCGACGATCCCGATCGCTACAAGGGGCTGGTGCAGGGGCTGTACGACCATGACTGGTTCATGGTCGCCGCCGATTTCGACAGCTATTCCGCCGCGCAGCGCCGGGTCGAGGCGATCTGGCAGGATGAGGCCGCCTGGGCCGAAAAAGCGATCCGCAACGTCGCCCGCATGGGCTGGTTCTCGTCCGACCGCACGATCCGTGAATATGCCGCCGACATATGGAAGATGGGCCAGGGATGATGCTGACGCCGGAGCAGATCGAGCGGCTGGTAGCCGGCAGGGACGATGATCCCTTCGCCACGCTCGGCGTGCATCCGGCGGACAAAGGCTATGTTGCCCGTACGCTGCTGCCCGAGGCGGTCAGCGTCTCAGCGGAGACGCTGGCGGGGAAGCCCGTCGGCGATCTGAAGCTGATCCATCCCGACGGCCTCTTTGCCGGGCAGGTGTCGATCCGCAAGCAGCAGCCGCTGCGCTATGTCGCGACCTATGGCGACGGAGGCACCTACGCGCTGCTCGATCCCTACAGCTTTGGCCCGGTGCTGGGGCCGCTCGACGACTATTTTCTCGCCGAAGGATCGCATCTGCGCCTGTTCGATAAGTTGGGCGCGCATATCCTGACCCATGAGGGCGTGAGCGGCACCCATTTTGCGGTGTGGGCGCCCGACGCGCAGCGCGTGTCGGTGGTCGGCGACTTCAACCGCTGGGACGGGCGACGCGGGCCGATGCGCCGGCGCGCCGATGTGGGCGTATGGGAAATATTCGTGCCGGAGGTCGGCGCGGGCACGCCCTATAAATATGAGATTGTCGGCGCGGACGGCGTGGTGCTGCCGCTGAAAGCCGATCCCTTCGCCTTCCAGTCCGAGCTGCGCCCCTCGACCGCCTCGATCGTGGCGGCGCCGATGGACCATGTGTGGGGCGACGATCGGCACCGCGACTATTGGCGGCAGGCTGATGCGCGCCGCCAGCCCATGTCGATCTACGAAGTCCATGCCGGCTCCTGGCAGCGGGCAGACGATGATGGGTTCCTGGACTGGGACGAACTGGCGCGGCGGCTGATTCCCTATGTCGTGGGCATGGGCTTCACCCATATCGAGCTGCTGCCGATCAGCGAGCATCCCTATGATCCGAGCTGGGGATACCAGACGCTGGGCCTCTATGCGCCGACAGCGCGGTTCGGCGATCCGGCGGGATTCGCGCGCTTCGTGGACGGCGCGCACCGGGCGGGGCTGGGCGTTCTGCTCGACTGGGTGCCGGCGCATTTCCCGACCGATGAGCATGGCCTCGCGCGGTTCGACGGGACCGCGCTCTACGAACATGCCGACCCGCGCAAGGGGTTCCATCCCGACTGGAACACCGCCATCTATAATTTCGGCCGGCGGGAAGTGGCGCAATTCCTGGTCAACAACGCCCTGTTCTGGGCGGAACGCTATCATGTCGACGGGCTGCGCGTGGATGCCGTCGCCTCGATGCTCTACCTCGACTATTCGCGCAAGGCGGGCGAATGGATTCCCAATGCCCATGGCGGGCGCGAGAATGTGGAGGCGGTCGCGTTTCTTCAAGCGATGAACAAGGCGCTATACGGCCAGCATCCCGGCGTCGTCACCATCGCCGAGGAATCGACCAGCTGGCCGGCGGTGTCCGCGCCGGTACATAGCGGGGGCCTGGGCTTTGGCTTCAAATGGAACATGGGCTTCATGCACGACACGCTGCGCTATCTCGCGCGCGATCCGGTGCATCGGGCGCATCATCATGACGACATCACCTTTGGCCTCGTCTATGCCTTCAGCGAGAATTTCGTCCTGCCTTTGAGCCATGATGAGGTCGTGCATGGCAAAGGGTCGATGCTGACCAAGATGGCCGGCGACGACTGGCAGAAATTCGCGACGCTGCGCGCCTATTATGCGTTCATGTGGGGCTATCCGGGCAAGAAGCTTCTGTTCATGGGGCAGGAATTCGCCCAGCGGCGCGAGTGGAGCGAGGCGCGCGCGCTTGACTGGGAATTGCTCGATTCCGACGCACATGTCGGGGTGCAGCGGCTGGTCGCGGACTTGAACCGTGTGTACCGTTCGCGTCCCGCGCTTCACGCGCGCGATTGCGAGCCGGATGGCTTCGAGTGGGTGCTGGCCGATGCCGCCGCCGACTCGATCTTCGCCTGGGTCCGTCGTGCGCCCGGCGCTCGGCCGGTGGTGGTCGTCAGCCACTTCACCCCGCTGCTTCGCCACGGCTATCGGCTGCGACTCCCTTCGGGCGGGCGCTGGCGCGAGATCGTGAACAGCGACGCGGCGGATTATGGCGGCAGCGGCGCGGGCAATATGGGCTTGGTAGAAGCGGACGAAGAGGGCTGGGCCAATATCACCATCCCGCCCTTCGCAACCTTGCTGCTGGAACTGGATTACTGAACAAGAATATGGGCGATCAAGGAGAGGCCCCCATGACGCAGACAAAATATCAGCCGATCGCGCGCGATGCCATGGCCTATGTGCTTGCTGGCGGGCGGGGCAGCCGCCTTGCCGAACTGACCGACCGCCGCGCCAAGCCGGCGGTGCATTTCGGGGGCAAGGCGCGGATCATCGACTTCGCGCTGTCCAACGCGCTCAACAGCGGCATCCGCCGCATCGGCGTCGCGACCCAGTATAAGGCGCACTCGCTGATCCGGCATTTGCAGCGCGGCTGGAACTTCTTCCGCCCCGAACGCAACGAGAGCTTCGACATATTGCCCGCCAGCCAGCGCATTTCCGAAAGCCAATGGTATGAGGGCACGGCCGACGCCGTGTTCCAGAATATCGACATCATCGAAGCCTATGCGCCTGAATATATGGTCATTCTGGCGGGCGATCATGTCTATAAGATGGACTATGAGCTGATGCTCCAGCAGCATGTCGACAGCGGGGCGGACGTGACCGTCGGCTGTCTGGAAGTGCCGCGCATGGAGGCCGTGGGCTTTGGCGTCATGCATGTCGACGAGGCTGACAATATCACCGCCTTCGTCGAAAAGCCGAAAGACCCGCCCGCCATTCCCGGCCAGCCCGACGAGGCGCTGGCGTCGATGGGCATCTATGTCTTCCGCACCAAATTCCTGATCGAACAACTCCGCCGCGACGCAGATACGCCGGGCAGCAAGCGCGACTTCGGCGGCGATCTCATCCCCTATATCGTCAAGCATGGCAAAGCCGTGGCGCATCGTTTCTCCAGCAGCTGCGTTCGCGCGGAAAGCGAGCTGGTCCCCTATTGGCGCGATGTCGGCACGATCGACGCCTATTGGCAGGCGAGCATCGACCTGACCGACGTGGTGCCCTCGCTCGATCTCTATGACCGCAGCTGGCCGCTCTGGACCTATTCGGAGGTCACGCCGCCCGCCAAGTTCGTGCATAATGAGGATGGCCGGCGTGGATCGGCGACCTCCTCGCTGGTTGCAGGCGGCTGCATCGTGTCGGGCTCCTCGCTGCACCGCAGCCTGCTCTTTTCTGATGTGCGGACGCACAGTTTCTCGTCCGTCACCGAAAGCGTCATCATGCCCAACTGCGTTGTCGGGCGCGGCGCGCGGCTGCACAAATGCGTGGTGGACAGCGGCATCATCATCCCGCCCGGCCTCATCGTTGGCGAAAATCCCGAACATGACGCGCAACGCTTCCGCCGAAGCGAAAGCGGCGTGTGCCTGATCACCCAGCCGATGATCGACCGGCTGGTGGCGTGAGTGGGGATGGAAACCGGATTCGCATGGGAAAATCCTCCCTGAAAGGGGAGGGGGACCGCCCGCGTAGCGGGTGGTGGAGGGGTTGAGCAGGTTCAGATTGCCCCCGGCAATCTGAAGGTCATGCCCGGGGGGGCATGACCGACCTACTCAACCCTCTCGTGAACGGGACACCCCTCCGTCTGGCCTGCGGCCAGCCACCTCCCCTTCCAGGGAAGAATGAATGCAATGTATCGGCGGAATTTAGGCGGCTGAAAGTTGCTTCGGAATAAAGGATGATGATGAAGCTGCTGTCCGTCGCCTCCGAAATCTATCCGCTTATCAAGACCGGAGGTCTCGCCGACGTGACCGGCGCTCTGCCCGGCGCGCTGGCGGAGCACGGAGTCGCGGTACTATCGCTGGTGCCCGGCTATCCTGCGGTCATGGCGCGGATCGGCAAAGGCAAGCTGGTGCGCCGCTATGACGATTTGTTTGGCGTCAAGGCGGCGGTGCTTTCGGCGCAAGTCGACGGGCTTGACCTGCTGGTGCTCGACGCGCCCGATTTTTTTACCCGCGAAGGCGGACCCTATGCCGATCTTGGCGGCAATGACTGGAGCGACAATTGGCGGCGCTTCGCCGCGCTGTCCCGTGTCGGGGCGGACGTCACCGAAGGCGCTCTGAAGGGCTGGCGGCCGGACATTGTCCATGTCCATGACTGGCAGGCGGCAATGACCGCCGCCTATGTCCGCTTCGGCTCGGCGGCGTCGGTGCCCAAGGTGGTGACGATCCACAATCTGGCTTTCCAGGGCCGTTTTGGCGCGGATATCTTCCCGCAACTCGGCCTGCCGCCCGAGGCATGGGGCGTCGATGGCGTCGAATATTATGGCGGCATCGGCTATCTGAAGGCAGGGCTCGTGTCAGCCGACGCGATCACGACGGTCAGCCCGAGCTACGCGCAGGAAATCCGATCCCCGGTCCATGGCATGGGGCTGGATGGCCTCATCAATGGGCGTGTCGATCGCCTCCACGGGATATTGAACGGGGTCGATACCGGCATCTGGAACCCGGCGACCGATACGCTTATTCCCCGCCCCTATGGAATGCGGGCGCTAGGCGCGCGCGCCGCCAACCGGAGGATGCTGGAAAAGCGGTTCGGGCTGGATCATGACGCCGCGCCGATCTTCATCATCGTCAGCCGCCTGACCTGGCAGAAGGGCATGGACCTGATGGTCGACGCGATCGACCATCTTGTCACGCTTGGCGGCAAGCTTGCCCTGCTGGGGTCGGGCGATCATCCGCTGGAGGGCGCGTTCCTGGGGGCGGCGGAACGGCATCGCGGCCGAGTGGGCGTCCAGATCGGCTACGACGAGCCTCTGTCGCACCTGCTCCAGGCGGGCGGCGACGCTATTCTCATCCCATCGCGCTTTGAGCCGTGCGGCCTGACCCAGCTTTACGCGCTGCGCTATGGCTGCGTTCCGGTGGTGGCGCGGGTCGGCGGCCTGGCCGATACGGTGATCGACGCCAATGAAGCAGCGGTGAGTGCCGGCGTGGCGACCGGCGTCGTCTTCGCGCCGTCTGATCCACTTTCGCTGCACGGTGCGATCAGCCGGATCGTGGCGCTCCATCGCGACAGGGCGACGTGGCAGTCGATGCAGCGGGCAGGGATGCGATCGGACGTATCCTGGACCCGCAGCGCCGCCCGATACGCCGTGCTCTACCGGTCGCTCCTGGCGGGGGCGGAATGACCTTGGGGCCGGTCGTAGGACCGCAGGGTACGCGCTTTGCGGTCTGGTCGCCCGACGCGGCGCAATTGTGGCTGTGCCTGTTCGATGAGGACAATCGCGAAACCCGTCTGCCGATGCTGCGCGACGCCGAAGGGCGCTGGCATCTGGAGGTGGTGGGCGTTGGGGCCGGTGCGCGATACGGGCTACGCGCCGACGGCGATCATGACCCCGATGCGGGGCTTTGGTTCGATCCCGACAAGCTGCTGCTCGATCCCTATGCAAAGGCGATCGACCGGGCGTTCGGCTATGATCCGGCGCTCGCGGCCCCGCGCGGCGAAGGGGGCGACACCGCCCCGCTAATGCCCAAAGGCGTGGTGACGGAGCCGTCGCCCGCGCGCCTCGTCCAACGACCGCACTTCACGCCCGGCGGCCTCATCTATGAGGTTCAGGTGCGCGGCTTCACCATGCTGCATCCCGATGTGCCGGAAGGCCAGCGCGGCACCATCGCGGCGCTCGCGCACCCGGCCATCCTCGCGCACTTGAAGGCGCTTCATGTCTCGGCGGTTGAGCTCATGCCGATCAACGCCTGGATCGACGAACGGCATCTGGGGCCGCTCGGCCTCACCAACGCCTGGGGCTATAATCCGGTGAGCTATTTCGCGCTGGACCCGCGCATCGCGCCCGGCGGAATGGCCGAACTGCGGGACACGGTGGCGAAGCTGCACGATGCGGGCATCGGAGTCATCCTCGACATGGTCTATAATCATGACGGGGAAAGCGACCGGCTCGGTCCCACGCTTTCGCTGCGGGGGCTGGATGGCCGCGGCTATTTCCGGCGGGACGTCGAGGGCCGGCTGATCAACGATAGCGGAACAGGCAACAGCATTGCCTGCAACGCGCCGGTCGCGCAGGCGCTGATCCTGGATTCGCTTGCCTGGTTCGTGGAGCAAGCGGGGGTGGACGGGTTCCGCTTCGACCTTGCGCCCGCGCTTGGGCGGGTGGAGGCAGGGTTCGATCCCGACGCCCCCCTGCTGCGGGCGATGCGCGCCGATCCACGCCTGTCCGACCGTATCCTGATCGCCGAACCATGGGACATTGGGCCAGGCGGCTACCAACTCGGGAACTTCGGCGAGGGCTGGCTCGAATGGAATGATCGATATCGCGACGAAATGCGCCGATTCTGGCGCGGCAACAGCGGCACGATCGGCGCGTTCGCAACGCGGCTGGCGGGATCGTCCGACATTTTTGCCGGCCAAGAAACCCGCAGCGTCAACTTTCTCGCGGCGCATGACGGGTTCACCCTCGCTGACCTGACAGCCTATGTGCAGCGCCATAACGAAGCCAATGGCGAGCATAATCGCGACGGCCATCATGACAATTTAAGCTGGAACAACGGCGTGGAAGGGCCAAGCGACGATCCGGCGATACAGGCGGCGCGACGGCGGGACGTCATGGCGCTGCTATCCATCCTGTTCCTGTCGCGCGGAACGATCATGCTGACCGCAGGAGACGAATTTGGCCGCACGCAGCGGGGCAATAACAACGCCTACTGTCAGGACAATGCGATCGGCTGGGTCGATTGGGCGGGGCGCGACCCGATAATCGAGGCCCACGCCTTCGCCCTCGCCGCGCTGCGTGCCGAAACACCGGCCTTGCAAGGCACAGACTTCCTGTCAGACGCCGACGTGGCGTGGCTGGACGAGCAGGGCCACGCTCTTACCACCCGCCAGTGGGAGGAGCCGCATCGCCGCCGGCTGATGCTCCGTTTCCGTAACGGCGGCCTCGCGCTGTGCGTCAACGGCGCGGCCGAACCATGCGCTTTCCTCCTCGATGGGGAGGCGATCGGCGTGCCCGCTCGTTCGATCCTGGCCTGCCGCTCCGACCGCTGAACCTACCCCGCATACCCTAAACAGGGCATGCGGATTTCTCCGGGCGTCCTATTAATCCAGCCAAATACGGGCAGTGTGCCCCGGTCATGATGGTGTGTGGAGAGGGACGATGGCGAACTATACCGGCGATGCCGACAATAATGTCTATACCGGCACGAGCGGCGCAGACACGATTTCCGGCGCGGGCGGGGACGACACGCTATCGGGTCTGGGCGGCAACGACATCATCAATGGCGACAGCGGCGACGACCTTCTCGATGGCGGCGACGGCGACGATCTGCTGAACGGCGGCGACGGCAATGACGAGATCATCACCGGAACCGGCAATGACACCGTCGTAGGCGGCGACGGCGCGGACTATATCGATGTCGGCGCCAATCTGAACGCGCTGGACCGGATCGACGGTAGCGTTGATGGGGGCAGCAGCATCGACGTCATGTCGATCTACGGCATCTACAATGATTATATCCTGTTCGACGCCGACACCGTTCGCAATGTCGAGCGCTTCTCGATCGGATCGGGGCAGGTGAAGCTGACGCTCCACGCGCAAACCAATGTCACTTGGATCGACGCCGGCGGGCAGTTGCAGACCGACTTTCTCTACCTCAACGGCGCGGCCGCGACCAACGCTATGCAGATCACTGGCGGCGCGGGCAACGACATCATCACCGGCGGCAGCGGCCCGGACATCATCATCGGCGGCCTCGGTCAGGATGTGCTGAACGGCGGCGCGGGCAATGACCAGATTATCGGCGGGCTGGACGGCGACACGCTGAGCGGCGGCGCGGGCAACGACGTATTCACCTTTACCTACAACACGCCCCGCTCGGACAGCTCGCCCTCGACCATCGACACCATCCTCGATTTCGAGGGGGCAGGGGTCACCGGCGGCGACAAGATCGATCTGCCCGGCTACGCCTATGGACGCGGCATTGTGTTCAACGCGACGCCGATCGACTTCACCTTCGTCGTGGGCGGTGGGGCATCGGGCGTGCAATTGCCCGCCGCGCTGGTGGGCGACGGCTTCGCCGACGTTGTGTGGAAGAATAACAGCAGCGCCGGGCGCGTCGAACTGTGGGTTGACGTGGACGATAACGGCCAGTTCTCCGAACTTGACATCTACACCTATATCAACGGTGCGACCTCACTGACGCAGGAGGATTTCACCGACACCTTCCCGGTGTGGCGCGGCACGCTGGGCAATGACACGCTGTTGGCGAGCGCGGGCGCGATCACGGCCTATGGCCTGGGCGGCAACGACAATATGCGGGGCGGCGACGGGAACGACGTGCTGTTCGGCGGTGAGGGCGCGGACGTGATCCGGGGCGGCAACGACAGCGACTCATTGAGCGGTGGCGACGGGAACGACACGATTTACGGCGACGCGGGCAATGACAATATTGGGGGCGGGGCCGGCGATGACGTTCTGATCGGCGGGGCTGGATACGACTATATTTACGGCGAGGACGGTAACGACATCATCACGGCAGGGACAGCCGGCAGCTATGTCGACGCGGGCTATGGCAACGACACGGTCACCGGCAGCGCGGTGGGCGATAATCTCTACGGCAGCTATGGCAATGACACGATCAACGCCGGTGCGGGCGACGACATTGTCGATGGCAGCTACGACAATGACATACTGAACGGCGAGGCCGGCAATGACACGATCAACGGCAGCTATGGCGACGACGTCATCACCGGCGGCGACGGCAATGACACGCTGAGCGGCACCTATGGCATCAACAGCATCAATGCAGGCGCGGGCGACGACATCGTCGCCGTCGGCACCGAGGCGAACAGCCGCGACACGGTGACCGGCGGGACCGGTGCGGACACATTCCGCCTGTCCAGCTACTGGCTCTATGGCAGCTTCTCCGCACCCCATGTCATTACGGATTTCAACCGGACTGACGGCGACAAGCTGTCGCTGATCCATGTCGACAGCGACAATAATGGTGCGGTGGACATCAACGGCACGCCTTTGGTGTTCCGGGGCGAACTGTCGTCTTCGCTCTATTATGACGGCGCGCCGCTGCCTGGCAGCGACCTTGGCAGCGGCTTCACTCAAGTGTGGTGGAGCCGGATCGGCAGCGGCGGCACCGCCAAGACCGTGCTGATCATTGATTCGGACCGCGACTTGACCCTGACCTCGGCCGACTATGTCGTGGAGTTCGCCCCCGGCACCATCGCCGACGTCCAACTGTCGGATTTCGCAGGAAGCCACTTCCAGGCTTTTGCCGGCACGGCGGGTGACGACAGTTATACCGGCAATGCAGGCAATAATCTGATCTACGGTCTGCTGGGCAACGACACCTTGTCGGGGCAGGACGGCAACGACACCATCACTGGCAATGACGGCAACGATACCCTCTATGGCGACGCCGGGAACGACAATCTGAACGGCGGTGCCGGTGCCGACATCCTCTATGGCGGCAACGACAGCGACTCATTGAGCGGTGGCGACGGGAACGACACGATTTACGGCGACGCGGGCAATGACAATATTGGGGGCGGGGCCGGCGATGACGTTCTGATCGGCGGGGCTGGATACGACTATATTTACGGCGAGGACGGTAACGACATCATCACGGCAGGGACAGCCGGCAGCTATGTCGACGCGGGCTATGGCAACGACACGGTCACCGGCAGCGCGGTGGGCGATAATCTCTACGGCAGCTATGGCAATGACACGATCAACGCCGGTGCGGGCGACGACATTGTCGATGGCAGCTACGACAATGACATACTGAACGGCGAGGCCGGCAATGACACGATCAACGGCAGCTATGGCGACGACGTCATCACCGGCGGCGACGGCAATGACACGCTGAGCGGCACCTATGGCATCAACAGCATCAATGCAGGCGCGGGCGACGACATCGTCGCCGTCGGCACCGAGGCGAACAGCCGCGACACGGTGACCGGCGGGACCGGGGCGGACACGTTCCGCCTGTCGAGCTTCTGGCTCTATGGCAGCTTCGCCGCGCCCCATGTCATCACGGATTTCAACCGGACCGATGGCGACAAGCTGTCGCTGATCCATCTCGACAGCGACAATAATGGCGCGGTGGACATCAACGGCACGCCTCTGGTGTTCCGGGGCGAGTTGTCGTCCGCGCTCTATTATGACGGCGCGCCGCTGCCTGGCAGCGACCTTGGCACGGGCTTCACTCAGGTCTGGTGGAGCCGCATCGGCAGCGGTGGCACCGCCAAGACCGTGCTGATCTTCGACTTCGATCGCGACCTAACCCTCACCTCGGCCGACTATGTCGTGGAGCTCGCCCCCGGCACCATCGCTGACGTGCAACTGTCGGACTTCGCGGGCAACCATTTCCAGCGCATCATCGGCACGCCGCAGGACAATGTCTTCGAAGATACAGACGACGCGCATGTCTATTACGGCGTCGACGGCAACGACACGATCAACGGCAATGGCGGCAACGACACGCTGGTCGGGGGCGCGGGCGTGGACATCATTACAGGAGGGCAGGGTAATGACTCGCTGTATGGCGGGACTGGCGACGATAATCTGAACGGCGGCGTCGGCACCGACAGCCTTTATGGTGAGGACGGCGACGACCTGATCCGCGGTGGCGACGACGCCGACTATATCTTAGGCGGGGCGGGCAGCGACGAACTGCATGGCGAATTCGGCGCGGACACCATATATGGCGAGGGCGGTGACGACCGAATCTATGGCGGCGCGGACAACGACTACATCAGTGCCGGCGACGGCGCGGACTATGTCGAAGCAGGCGACGGCGACGACACGGTCGATGGCGGCTATGGCGCGGACCGCATTGTCGGCGGCGCGGGCAACGACAATCTCAACGGCAGCTATGACGACGACATATTGGAGGGCGGCGAGGGCAATGACACGCTGATCGGCTCCTATGGCTGGGACATGGCCAGCTATGCCAACTCCAACCAGGCGGTCATCATCGACCTGAGCGCCGCGTCCAACGTCTATGCGCTGGGCGGCAATAGCGGCACCGACACGCTGATCGATATCGAGGGCATCATCGGTTCCGCCTTCAACGACACGTTGATCGGCACGGACGGCGATAATGTGTTCGAGGGCGGCGCGGGCAACGACTGGCTCGAAGCGCGCGGCGGCGTCGATACGCTGAGCTATGTGAGCGCTGCGGCCGGCATCACCATCTCGCTCGCCTCGACGGCGGCGCAGGTGACCGGCGGGGCAGGCACCGACACGATCAGCGGGTTCGAGAATGTGACCGGATCGGCCTATAACGACGTCATCACCGGGTCCACCGCTAATAATCTGCTGCTGACCGGGGCGGGCGACGACCGCGTCTTTGCCGGCGACGGCGAAGATATCGTGCGTGGCGGCGATGGCGCGGACGTGCTGCGGGGCGAAAATGGCGACGACCAGGTGTATGGCGACGCCGGCAACGACACGCTGCTGGGCGGCATCGGGCTCGACCTGCTCTATGGCGGCGAGGGCGACGACAATGTGAAGGGTGAGGCGGGCAACGACCGCCTTTATGGCGAAGCGGGCGACGATCTGCTCGAAGGCGGGGAGGGCGACGACCTGCTGCTGGGCGGTGAAGGCAGCGATACGGCGACCTACGTGACTGCTGCGGCTGGCGTAACGGTCACCCTGGGCATCGCGCTGGCGCAGGATACAGTGGGCGCGGGCACCGACACGCTTGGCGGGATCGAAAATCTCACCGGATCGGCCTATGCCGATCTGCTCACCGGCGACGCCGGCGCCAACATCCTGACCGGCGGTGGGGGCGACGATACGCTGGACGGCGCTGCGGGCGCTGACCGTATGGTCGGCGGCCTCGGCAACGATATATATCTGGTCGACGACGCAGGCGACGTGGTCGCCGAATCCGCGAACCAGGGCGACGATCTGGTCCGCACCACGCTCGCTTCCTACACGCTGGGCAACAATGTCGAGCGGCTGACGGGGCTCGCATCGACCGGCCAGACGCTGACCGGTAACAGCCTCGCCAACACCATCACCGGCGGCTCGGGCAATGACGTGCTGAACGGCGGCACGGGTGCCGATACGCTGATCGGGGGGCTGGGCGACGATGTCTACATCATCGACAATGCCGGCGACAGCATCACGGAGCTGGCGGGCGAGGGCACGGACGAGGTCCGCACCAGCCTCGCCAGCTACACGCTCGGCGCAGCGCTGGAAAATCTGACCGGCACCCTCGCCACAGGGCAGACGCTGACGGGCAATGGGTTGGGCAATATCATCCGCGGCGGCGTCGGAGCGGACACGATGACGGGCGGCCTTGGTGATGATGTCTATTACGTCAATAACTTAGCGGACAAAGTGGTCGAGAATAGCGGCCAGGGCTTCGACGTGATCTTCAGCTCAGTCACCTACGGTCTCGCCGGCCGCAATATCGAGCAGCTCACTTTGACGGGTTCAGGTGACATCAACGCCACGGGCAATTCCCTGTCCAACAGCTTGGTCGGCAACATCGGCGCCAATATCCTGAACGGCGGCGGCGGCGACGACATTATGGCGGGTGGCCTCGGCAACGATCTCTATTATGTCGACGAGGCTGGTGACGTGGTGATCGAACTGGTGGCGCAGGGCGTTGACGAGGTTCGCACCACCCTAACGAGCTACGTTCTGGCCGCAAATGTCGAAAATTTGATTGGCGTAAATGCCGCTGGCCAGTCTCTCACCGGCAATGCTCAGGCGAACGACATCACCGGATCGACGGGCAATGATATCATTGACGGGGGCGCGCTGGCCGATACGATGACGGGGGGGCTGGGCGACGACATTTATTATGTCGATCATGTGCTGGACAAGGTGGTAGAAGCCAATGGCGAGGGCAGCGACACCATCTTCGCGTCGGTTAGCTACGGTCTTGCCGGCCGTGCCATCGAGCAACTGACGCTGGTCGGCAACGACAATATCAACGCGACCGGCAACAGCTTGGTGAACAGCCTGACCGGGAACAGCGGCGCGAACATCCTGAATGGCGGCGGCGGCGCGGACACCATGGCAGGAGGTCTGGGCGACGACACTTATTATGTCGACGACACGGGCGACAAAGTGATCGAAGCGAGCGGCCAAGGCTATGACACGATCTTCAGCACCGTCACTTACAATCTCAACAATCGCGCCGTCGAACAGCTGACGCTCACCGGAACCGCCAATATCAACGCCAGCGGCAACACGCTTGCCAACGGCCTCACCGGCAATAGCGGCGCAAACGTCCTGGACGGCGGCGCCGGTGCCGACACGCTGACCGGCGGGGCCGGGCAGGACCAGTTCCGCTTTTCCACCGCACTGGGCACGAGCAATGTCGACCAGATCACCGACTTCAGCGTTGCCGACGACACGGTCGTCCTCTCCTCCGCGATTTTCGCGGCAGCAGGGCCGGCAGGCACGCTGAACGCCGGGGCGTTTGTCATCGGATCGGCGGCGGCGGACGCCGGCGATCGCATCATCTACAACAGCGCCACCGGAACGCTGTTCTACGACGCGGACGGCACCGGAGCGGGCGCAGCGGTGGCCTTCGCCCAGATCGGCGCGGGCCTGTCGCTGACCAATGCCGATTTCCTGATCGGTTAAACGGGGGAGAGGGCCGCTCGCGCCACCCGGCGCGGGCGGCCTCTTCATCGCGGGCCAACGCTGGCACAACTTTGTTACGACATTTTGCCTAAGATCCACTGCTTATGCCGGTGCATCACGGGAATATCCCCTCGCGATCAGCTTTCGGCGAGACAAGCCGCTAGAGATTCTGGACGTCCTCCGGCGCAAGGATATTGGAGATCCTGTCGGGATACCCACCGACGTTCCACTTTATCTCTCCACCCATACGATCTTGCTTGCGACTTAGAGGGCGACCGCCCTCTCGGGCATCACTCCGTTATTCGTATATCGGTATCCATACCCGTTCGGGGATTGCATCGTTGCCTAGGCGGAGCCAATTTGTCCGCAGGCGAGCTACAGTGGCGATGCTGGATCAGCGGATTTTTCAAATCTCTTAGCCGAGACCCTGTCTCGCCCTCATTCCTGGGGATCGCGAGAAGCGGGATCTATCGGGCGACTACGAACGGCAATTTTGGTCTGCACGACCACCAATCGAAAGAGCCGATGGATGAGCAACCAGCTGTCAGAGGCGAAAGCAACCGTTCTGTCGCTCGATGAGAGCTTCGATGCGGAAGAGGTATCGGGTCAGGAGGCCAAGACCTTCTCCCGCCTGCTCAAGCACATGCCGATAGCTTTATGGCAGGTGGACTCGACGAGTCCCGCGGACGCGTTCGAGAAGTTGAAGGCGGACGGAGTAGTGGATATCGAGGCCTACCTCCTGCAGAATCCCGAGCTGATTGAGTTTGCCTGTGACACGGTGATGGTCACGCGGGCCAACGATGCGGCGCTGGCCCTGATCGGAGAGACTGACGACGCTTTCTATCCCAGATCGGTGCGCCACATCTTCGAAGCGACGCCGCAGGCCGCCGTTCGGGTGATGGTCGCACACTTTCATGGCCGTAGGACCCATGTCGAGGAATTGCGGATCAACACCGCCGATGGACGCGTCGTGGACGTGCTTTTCCTCGTTACATTTCCGAGGCCTCCCGAACGCCTCGACGTCACGTTCATCATGATGCTGGAAATCACCGACCGGCTCGCGACGGAGGCGCATCTTCGGCAGCTTCAGGCGGATCTGGCTCACGCGTCACGTGTCTCCACCCTCGGCGAACTGGCAACTTCGATCGCGCACGAGGTGCGTCAACCGCTAGGCGCCATCATGCTGAACGGCACCACGAGCTTGCGGTGGCTTGAAAGGCCGGAGCCGAACCTTCCCAAGGCGCGTCAACTCATAGAAAGGATGGTGGAGGCCGCAACTCAGGCAACCGAGATCATCGATCGCATTCAGGGGATGGCTTCGAAGCGGGTGCCCATCCGGACGAGGATCAAGTTGAATGAGATCGTCGATGTTGCGCTGCGCTTCGTCCATCACGAGAGCATCGAGAGGAGGGTGGCAATAAGAGCCGATCTCGACCCTGACATCCACGACATCGATGGTGACCGCATTCAGCTGCAACAGGTCATCGTCAATCTACTGGTCAATGCGATGCATGCGATCGACTACCGCACGTCTGTTGGGCCGAGACAGGTGGCGGTGTCCACGAGGATGGATGCAGCGGATCGGGTTACGCTTGTGGTGGCCGACACGGGTCCGGGAATTGCGGAAGAGCATCTGGACAGCCTGTTCGATGGCTTCTTTTCCACCAAGCCGGAGGGTATGGGAATGGGGCTTACCATCTGCAGCAGCATCATGCGGTCCCATAACGGGAACATCAGCGCTGCCAACCGCGAAGGCGGTGGTGCGATATTCACCTGTAATATGCCTGTCGCGGGCGGTTGAGCAGCTGCGGCGGCTATTGCCGATCCAAAGCCAGCGCCGCCGGACCTCCAATGCCGCGTTTGGCCAGTGGCTGCTACCTGCATTTGCGCCATCTGATCTACTCCACGGCTGGAAAGAGCAACCACGGATGGTCGACATGGGCAGCCGATCTGGATGGGATCTGCGTCTTCCAAAGCCCTGCCACGGCGCAGTTAGGGTTTAAGAAAGCGCCAGGCGCTCGCGATGATCGACGGCTCGGCCTTGCGCCCGCAATGCAGGGTGCGACGTCATGCTATAAGAGAGGACGAAGGAGGGTTTCCGATGGAGATCAGGGAATTGACGGTTGGTAATGATCTGACGGCATGCATCCCCGTCATGCGCGAACTCCGACCGCATCTGCCGCCAAATGACACAGAGGTTGTCGAAAGAATACGAAGGCAGATGGGGCAAGGCTATCGCCTGCTAAGTCTTGAAAGCGGCTGCGAAGTAGTGGCGCTGGCAGGCTTCAGGATGCTGGAGAATCTGGTCTTCGGCAGGTTCCTCTACATCGACGACCTCGTCGTCGCCGCGAATGCGCGCAAGCGGGGGCATGCGGAAAGGCTCCTGGACGCAGTCCGGGAGATCGGCGTGACGGACCAGCGGGAATTTCTCGCACTGGACACCGCCGTGACCAATGTCGCCGCCCAGCGGGTGTATCATCGCTGCGGTTATGAGACGGTCGCACACCATCTCATACAGCGTGTTGCGCCTTAGCGGAACTGCTGCTCGCGAGGAGCGACGAGCGAGGCCAAGGTGGCGAATGTCAGACTGGCGACTATCACGCTCACCATCGTCTCCTCGAGCGCGGTCTGCATCGCGAGGAAGACGAATATCGCCACCACCGATATCAACAACCATCCGGTGGTCTGGGTCCGCTCCCTGGTCGAATGCGCGGAGTGACGGAGCACGAGGTCGATAGCGATCTCGGCTTGCCCGGCGGAGTAGCCTGCGTCCGAGAGATGGCGTAGCATCGCCGCGTCGGCCTCACCGCGGACCCTGGCCATGATGGCGAAACGACGCAGTTCTTCGAGTGGCTCGCTCGCCAGGTGGTTCGGCTGCTGCCTTCCAACCAGGTTGGCCAATCGGCTGCCCCATCTGGATGGCCTCTGGATTGACCTTGGCGTGTCCTGCATCGAAAGCTGGATCACGGCGCGTTCGATCTTCGAAAGGCTCTCGGCGCTGCTCTTTCCGATCGATGAGATGGACGACGAGGCTGCTTCGATGACATCATGATCAGCTATGTTGGAATAGGCGTAGCCCATGGCCTGCCTCCTGCAGCGATGGATCGTCCCCGACCGCAGTATCGGTCGGGGCGCCTCCAGGGATGGGCTCAGAAGTGGTAGGCGACGCCGACCAGAGCCTGATGACGCTGAAACGTGGTGTCGCTGCCGCCCAGGTCGCTGTAACGATATTCTACACGGGCGGAGACCTTCTGGGTGAGCATGCGTTCCACGCCGCCGCCCACCGACCAGCCATCGAAAGTGTCCTTGTTGTAACGCGATCCAGCAGCATCGATGATGCGGACCGAACTGCGCAGGTTCTCGTAGCCGCCGCGGACATACAGGAGGGTCTTGTCGTCGACGAGGTAGCCGGCGCGAACGCCAAGGTCGAAGCTGCGTTCAGGATCGATGCTGGCGAGCATGCCGCCTCCCGAGCGCGTGACGGCATCATCGAAGCCCATGCTGAAGCCAGCTTCGGCCGACAGGACTATCCGATCGGCGACCTTGCGATTGTAGCCTGCAAAGATGCCTGCGGTTGCCGAATCCTGAGAGCGCCCGACATTTGCGCGGCCGATGTCGGTATCGGCGTCGCCGACCTTGTTCCTGTTCCAGCCGGCTTCAATGCCCGCGTACGGACCTTGGAACGCTTCCTGTGCGGCAGCTGGCGCGGCAGCGGCGATCGCTGCAACGATGGCGAGCGGGGCGAAGGTGATCAGAGATTTCATGGCACTTACCTTTCGTTCATGCCGCCGCGGCTCGCTGCGTTGGTCGGCGATCTTTCGTCAGGCGTGACGCACTTGTGATCAGCAGGGTGAGTGCCACCGTTGGCCGACCGCCTCATTGCGATCGGCTGGTTCCGGCTTTGTCTCTGTTCCCTATCGTTCGAGAGCGTCGCTAGACGCACCCTAGGTAGCTCCGGTCACTCGATGTTATTATCGACCACAATGCCATGTCATTCATGCTGGAATGGGAGGAATGACCAAACCTGTGCAGACGTGGGGGCGGGGCTGGCTGGCCGGACGGAGCGAGGGCGGCCGGACCGAGGAAGGTCCGGCCGCCGATCGCTCGGCCTATTTCCGAATGAAGGCAAGCAGATCCGGATTGAGTATGTCGGCGTGGACGGTCAGCATCCCATGCGGGTAGCCCTTGTACACTTTGAGCTCACCCTTTTTCAGCAGCTTGATGCCGATCTCCGCAGAGTCTGCGATCGGCACGATCTGATCATCGTCGCCGTGCATCAGGAGAACCGGCACGTCGATCTTCTTCAGGTCTTCGGTGAAGTCGGTTTCGGAGAAGGCCTTGATGCAGTCATAATGTGCCTTGGCGCCTCCCATCATGCCTTGGCGCCACCAGTTGTCGATCGTGCCTTGGATCGCTGTGGTGCCCGGGCGGTTGAACCCATAGAATGGGCCTGAGGCGATATCGATGTAGAACTGGGCGCGGTTTGCAGCGAGCGCGGAACGGAAGCCATCGAACACCGAGAGCGGCAGGCCGCCAGGATTGCTGTCCGATTGGACCATCACCGGTGGGACTGCGCCAACCAGGACCGCCTTTGCGACGCGACCGGGCTCCGCTCTCGCGACGTAGCGAGCGACTTCGCCTCCGCCAGTTGAATGGCCGATATGCACTGCGCGATGCAGTTCGAGATGTGCCGCGAGTTCGACGACGTCCTGCGCGTAGGTGTCCATGTCGTTTCCGGCGTCCGTCTGCGTCGAGCGCCCGTGGCCACGCCGATCATGCGCAACGACGCGGAACCCATTCTCGCGGAAAAAGATCATCTGCGCGTCCCAGTCATCGGAGCTGAGCGGCCATCCGTGATGGAAGACGATCGGCTGGAGGTTCCTTGGGCCCCAATCCTTGTAGAAGATGCGGGTGCCGTCTTTGGTCGTGAAGTTATCCATCGTCATGCCTTTCGCGTTCGAGTTGGCAGGCGGCGCAGCGGCCGCGATCTGTGTCGAGCTGATGATTCCGGCTGCAGCTATTCCCCCCAGCATTTCGCGACGGGTGGAATGGAGCGACTTGAGGTCGTCCGGGCCGAAGGGAGGCGTCATGAATGTGATCCCCTTCCCGAGAGATGGGCCGCGATGACGACCCGGTGGGCCCCGGATCGGTCTTTCAGGGTTCCGCTCTCTCGGAAGCGGGACGCGGCGGTTGCGCGATATGGGCGGCCGACCGATGCGTCTTGAGACCACCGGACGGAACCGACCGCAATCGCGCAAGCGAGACTGCAGGACGGTCCATGACAGGATAGCCCTAGCGCAGGTTGGCAACGACCGCCGTAAGGGTGAGAAGCGGTTATACGAATGGGTAGGGCGCGCGAGTAGCTCATGGTCTCTGGAGGCTGCGCAGCCGCGAAACTAAGGTCGATCGCCGAGCGACCGGCTGTAGATGTGAGGACGACCAGCTTCAGGTTCTGGAAGGTGACGCGCATGGCGGCGAGCACTGGGACGTCGATCACGCGGAGCCCCGCACTCAGGAGTTGCCGGTTGATTGGGAAGGTGAGCTAGCCGGGGCTGGGAGCGAGCAACGCATCGCGGTGTCGTCGAAAGCGTCCGGCTCTACGCTTTAGATCCTTGCGGACGGCTGGGTATGCTTGACTGCCGCGCGGCGCACGTCGACCGCTTCTATTGCCAGACCTGCCGTGTCGCTCAAGACACCCCGCCTCGATCGATTAGCCCGTGTGCGAGTGTCCACAGACGCTCGGCATTGTCCGCATCCAGGGCATATGGCGCGACACCGCCGGAGAAGTCCGTCGGCCGTTTCACGACGACATGTGCCTGGTTGCAGTCCTCGAAGTACAGCCCTCCAACGCCGTTCAGCAGCGGCGACGCGGCCACAAGGGCTGAAGTGGCGGCTCCTTGCTGCGCCGTCTTCCGCAATGGTTGCGGTGTCTGCAGCCCGCCGGTGTGCTGTTGCAAACCTGTGGCGATTGCCCCTGGATGGAGCGTATTGCTCAGGATTCCGTCGTCGGCCCAGTGGTGCGTGATGGCGACTGCGAGCAGCGCGGTTGCGGTCTTGGATTGCCCGTAGGCCATGATTGGTGAATAGGGCACGAAGTCGAATGACAGATCGTCGAATAGCACAGGGCAGAACTGATGACCGCTCGAACTCAGCGAAGCGATGCGCGCGCCTCCTGCCCGGGCCAGCGCTGCGCGGAGGCCGACGGTCAACGCGAAATGGCCGAGGAAGTTGGTTGCGAACTGCATTTCAAAGCCTTGCGGGCTGCGTTGCAGTTGAGGTAGCGCCATTATCCCGGCGTTGTTGACCAGCATATGTAGCGGTCCGGTCCAGCCGTCTATGAAGGCCGCAACCGAATTGAGGTCGGCCACGTCCAGATGTCGGACATCGATCGCGGGATTGCCTGTAGAATGACGCAGGCCATCGACCACCGCCTTCGCGGCATCGGGACGACGGACCGCCAGGGTGACGGACGCGCCGGCCGACGCGAGGGCCCGTGCGGTCTCGACGCCGATGCCCGCTGCGCCACCTGTGATGATCGCGGCCCGGCCTGTGAGGTCGACACCATTTAGAACCTCTAAGGCTGTCGTCTCAAAGCCAAATGGGGTCGTTATCCTCTTCATCGCGTACTCCCAAGCATGTCCTCCGCCCGTTGCGGACGGGCCGGACGCAAGCGCCGGCCCGTCCTTGGCCACAGGTGCCGCAGGGCGATGGCACCTGTAGAACGCTCGAAATGGGGGATGTTCCGAGCATGCCCGGCATGGCCTTCGCTGATGTTGGGGGCTATCAGACCAAGTGCCAGCGGTGATCATCCCTCAGTATGGGGACGGACACGCGTTTCGCCCCGACGCGAAACGGGCGATCTCCTTCATGCATATGAGTGGTTTGCCTCGTTCCGCCCGAACACTGCGTCGCGAGCGATGGCATGGCCCCCTGCGATGGCGACCTCCTCTGCCCGCACCGGGCTGGCGAGGCCGTCGAGGTAGATGAATTTGAGATCGTCGATGCCGATCGTCGCAAGGACATCGCGAAGATAACCGGTCAGATGATCGGGCTGGAACTTGCCCGGTCCCGATACGATGCCCCCGGCAGTCACGACCACCAGCGTTGGGCGGTCCGACAGAAAGCCCTTCTTGATGCCGCCGACGGTGGCAAACGTCCGTCCATAGCGGAGCACGAAGTCGATCCACATCTTCAACGATGCCGGGACGGTGTAGTTGTGCATGGGTGTCGCAACGACGACAAATGCGGCTTCCTCAAGTTCCCGGATCAACTGTTCGGATAGCGTGAACACCTCTTCGTCATGTGAGTGGCCGCCCACGATCGCATCGGCATAGACGGAGCGGATGGTGGCATCGGCGAGCGCGGAAAGGTCTCTTTCGACGACATCCAGCGATGGGTGCCTCTGCCTGAGGTTTTCCACCGCCTGCATGGCCAGGATGGTGCCACGCGATGCGCGCCCATATGGGCTTGCGGTGACGAGAAGGATGGATGGCATCTGTGTTCCACTTCGTGTCTGGACCGGGGGAGCGCCGGCTGTTCGCTTGCGCGACGATCCCCCTCTGTCGTCCGGCGGTCCCGATCAGATCAGGTTCGCCTTATCGAGGCCGAACGCCTTGTCCTGGGAGCCGGGGACCGACTGGAATGCTATGGATGCGCGGTTCCAGGCGTTGATCACCATGATCGTGTAGGTCAGGTAGACCGTCTCTTCCTCGGAGAACTGGGCGCGAACGATGTTATAGATCTCGTCGGGCACGCCATGGGGTGACAGCTTGGTGAGCGCTTCGGTCCATTCGAGCGCGGCGCGCTCCCGATCGTTGAAAAGCGGGGACTCGCGCCAGATCGCGATGTGGTGGATGCGTAGCTCGCGTTCGCCGTGGATCTTCGCCTGCTTGATGTGCATGTCGAGACAGAAGGCGCAACCGTTCAGTTGCGAAGCCCGCATCTCGACAAGGCCGAGGATGGTCTCCTCGACGGTGCCCTTCTTCGTGGCAAAGGTCAGTTCCATCAGCTTCTGCGTGAGGGCGGGAACCTGCTTGAGGTGATCGATACGCTGGGACATTCTCCGTACTCCTTCTTGTTCGGTGGTAGCGCGGAGATACGGACCCGTAATTCATACGATTAGGTAGGTGAATGCCATCTGATTGATGCCGATAAGGGCCTAATAGCCGGATGGGGATTAGCGCTAGCTTCGCCGTCGGATACCGACGAAGCCAGGCTTCCGCAGGCACCTCCGGCGATTTCTGATCCGGGGCACCTGCATTTTTGGAGGCAGGGCACGGATAAGTGTGGAGCGAGCTTGATGACCATCAAGATTGGTAGTGGATTGCAGAACTTCGCCTTTCCCGCAGGCTATACCGGCCCCAGCGGCGGAAAGCAGAGCGGTGGGGTTCAGGCGGATGCCAATCTGAGCCGCGCGATCGAGGAACTCAAGGAAGCTGCCGCGAAGACGCCAGCCGAGCGCGCGCGCGATGCTGTCCTCAAGAAGCACGGCATCGACGAGAAGGGCTACAACGAGCTTGACGCAGCCGCGCGCAAGGCAATCGATGAGGAAATCGCAGAGGCGGTGCAGCGCACGGTCGGCGCGAAAGAGAAAGCCGAAACTAGTTTCATAAGGATGGGCTGAGGCCAGCCCCCGCTGCTTGGCGGACGATCGGTCCGCTGATGCGCCGGGCCGTCGACCGCTGCCGGCTCTGCATCAAGGACAATCGCGCGCAGGGGGCCCAGATTTGTCGCGGAGGCAATGGAGCGGTGCCGGTCGGCGTCCACCGTGCGGCCGCCTCTCCGGTGCAGAACGAGCGACGCGACCGCTTCGTCGTCATAACTCGACGCTTCGGGTCTGGAGCGTTCGCAACTGGGGTCATCTCGGTAAGCTAGGGAGTCGCAGACGACTTCATTCGGGTCGCTGACCCGGATCATTCCGGCTGTTGGAGTGACCGTCGTCCTCTGCCACGGACTGGATCACGTCCTTGAGTGGAGCGGATCGATCGAACAGCCCGCGCAGATCAGTTCGGCGCTTGAGCACGTCATCGAGGGTGTATTTGTCCAGCACTGCCAGGAAGGCCCGCGTAGCTTCGTTCAGGATTCGGGGAAGGGTACAGGCCGACTCGATGATGCAGGAACTGCAATCGACCAGGGTGAAGCCGCTCTCGGTGTGGCGGACGATTTGCCCGATGGTGATGTCGCTGGCCGGCCGGCCCAGCCGAAGTCCGCCATTTCTGCCACGTATGGTTATCAGAAGCCCGGCCTGACCCAAATCCTGGGCGACCTTCTTGAGGTGATCCTTGGACACGCCGTACACATCTGCGATTTCCTGGATCGAAGATAGGTCTCCCTCGTCACGTGCGCCCACATGAAGAAGGACACGCATGGCGTAGTCGGTATAGCGGGTTAGCTGCATGGGGCAGTTCCGTCGTTCGAAAACATTGCGATGGCATGACGCACAAAGCGGCCCGGCTCAAGCCGGACCGCTGGAGACATGGTCGAAGAGTGGCCGAAGTCAGGCTGCAATATGTAGTTCTTCGGCATGTTCGGGATAGGGGGCAACCTCGCGCGCTTCCTGACCACCCAGCGCATCCGCGAAGCCATGATTGACGTCCCTGTGATGCGCTTCGTCGGCGCGGACGACCAGCACGACGTCCCGCAGCGTGGCATCGGCTGGCAGCTTCCAATAGTGGATGGCAAGGGCAGGGGCGGGGCGATCGGCGATCTCACCGGCGTCGATGGCCTGCAGGAAATGGGTGTAGCTGATGACGGCCTCTTCCTCGAAATAGCCAACGACGCGATGGGCGATACGCGGAGCGGCTAGGTAGATGCCGAAGAACGCGCAGTAGAACCCCCACTGGACGAGGAGGATGAGGAGCCGCTCCAGCATGTTGGGCTGCGCGACCTTGATGAAGGTCATGAGATGCATCCGCTCGTTCTCGGCTTCCTCCATCAGCGTGCGAATCCACCCATTGTCATCGACCATGCGGCGAAGGCACTTCAGATGGGTCAAGGTGGCACCCACCATCCCGGGGACCGCAGCGACGGTCTCGATCACGATGGCGCGATGGGTATGCCTCTGCTGGAAGATCAGGTCCGCGAAGAAGCGCAGGGTCTTGGTGAAGCCCCACGCGACGCGATCTCCGAAATCCTCGGGTTTGCGGTGCTCGATGCTAACGGCGATTTTCTCGTACATCTCGATTTCCTCCCTTTGCTGCGCGGCCCGTCGGAAGGGTGAGTCGCTAAAGGTGCATTATGTATGCCCCTTTAATAGGAATGGCGCAACAGGAAAGATGCAGTTGACATACACCTTTTTGAGTTGGAAGATAGGTGCATAAAAATTGCACCTTAATGGAGTCGCTCGATGGCGCATCCCCCATTTATCGATGAGGCGATGATACGACCGCTGGTCCTGGCATTCTATCGTCGAGTGCGTGGCGACCCGCTCCTCGCGCCTGTGTTCGATGCCCATGTCAGCGATTGGGAGGACCATCATGGGAGGCTGACCGACTTCTGGTCTTCGATCATGCTGACAAGCGGGCGGTACAAGGGAAGTCCGCTCGCTCTCCACCTCATGCATGCCGATGCCATGACGCCGGATCGGTTCGCCCGATGGCTGGAGCTCTGGCGAGAGACCGCCGAGGAGATGCTGCCGCCTCCGGGCGCCGCCGCCGTGCAGGTCAAGGCTGCGCGCATCGCAGAGAGCTTCCAGCTCGCCATAAGATACCGGCGATCTCCGACCCCGGCCGCCACCTGACGACTTCACCGCGTCGCGAGTTCTGACGGACCTCCCTATCCCCCGGCAGCTCGAACCTATCCCTCGGTCCGGTCTCCTTCACGACCGGAATCCTGGAAACTTTTCCACTGCGCCTGCGCCGACCGCGTGGGTGATCATCCATGAAGGAGACTGAGATGACCGAACCGCTTTCCGCCGCCACCATTGCCATCGTCAAGGCCACCGTTCCCGCGCTCGCAAAGCACGGCACGGCCATTACGACGGCGATGTACGCACGCCTCTTTCAGGACGAACACATTAAGGCCCTCTTCAATCACGCCAACCAAGGGGAGAGCGGTGCCCAGGTCCACGCGCTTGCGGCGGCCATTTTGGCCTACGCCCAGAATATCGAGAACTTAGGCGTGCTTGTCCCGGTCGTGGAGCGCATCGCCTACAAGCATGTTGGCTATCATATCCTTCCCGAGCACTATCCTTACGTCGCCAATGCATTGCTTGCCGCGATCAAGGAGGTGCTTGGTGAGGCGGCAACGGACGAGATACTCGCTGCCTGGGGCGAAGCCTATTGGTTCCTCGCCAATATCCTGAAGGCGAGGGAGGCGGTCCTTAGGAACGAGATAATGGCATCTGAAGGGGGCTGGACCGGCTGGCGCCGCTTCGTCGTAGCCGAAAAGATCCGCGAGAGCAGTGTCATCACCTCGTTCGTTCTGCGTCCGGAGGATGGAGGCCCCGTGCTGCGCCACAAGCCCGGACAATATCTCACCTTCCGCCTGAAGCCGGACGGCTCGCCGGATCTCAAGCGCAACTATTCCATCTCCTGCGGACCCAATGACGACCATTACCGCATATCGGTAAAGAGGGAGGATAACGGCCAGGGCGGTTCGCGCTTCCTCCATGATTTCATCCAGGAAGGCGATGTACTAGAGGCAACGCCGCCGGCGGGCGACTTCTTCCTTTCCGACGCACCGCAACGACCAGTCGTTCTGCTGTCCGGCGGCGTTGGCCTGACGCCGATGGTCAGCATGGCGGAGGCGATCGTCCGTGATCATCCCCACGTCGAAGCGCATTATGTCCACGGCACGATGAACAGCGATACGCACGCCTTGGACCGCGAAGTGCGTGAACTGGCCAAGGGTTGCCCGAACCTCCATGTCTCCGCGTTTTACAGCGACCCGCAGCAATGCGATGTCCTTGGGGAATCCCACCAGGGCGAGGGTTTCATCTCCATTGATTGGCTTCGCGAGAACACGCCGCTGACGCAGGCGGATGTGTTCCTATGCGGGCCTAAGCCGTTCCTCCGCGCATTCGTCGCCGAACTGGCACTGGCGGGCGTGCCTTCCGATCGTATCCACTACGAGTTCTTCGGACCCGCCGACGAACTCATGGCGGCATAGGCGATGCAGGAGGAGGAACTCGATTGCGTGCGGGTTGTCGGTGACGACGGCAGCTGGCTTATCGCGATCGAGTTCCGGCTGTTGGATCGGTGGCAGGGACATCGCGGAACCCGCCGGGTCATAGGCAGGCGCCAATGGCGGCTGTGCACTGGGGAGGTTCTTGATATCGTCGATAGGGATGCATTCATCGTGCGGGCGACGGGCGAACTGCTGCACCGGTTGTGACGACGTCCGCGACGCGCCTTGGAGCGGTATCCCTCCTTGGCCTACGGATTGGTGGCGGGCCCACACCGATTATCCGGTTCGTGTCCGCCTGATGGATGCCCAAAATGTCGTAAGGCCCGCCCAGTTCACGGCGCACGTTGGAATTGGCAGCGTCTGTTCTATCGGAGAGCCCGACCCCTGACCTTTGGGTTGAGTGGCCGAACCGCATCATACGAAAGGATATGAAGGGGCTTCTTCCTTGGTCGCTTCCTGCCTCTCTGCTATCGTTCCACGAAGGAGCGACATGTTTGGTCGAGGATGGTTCTCTTGTTCCGCACACGCCCCCGGGGCTGACCGTCATTATCGACGAGCGACCGTTGGTGGTAATTGCCGACGACAGTGGGAACCTGCGTGAAGCGCTCGAGGAACTGTTTCTGTCCGTCGACATCGAGACGATCAGCTTCGGAAATGCGAGGATGCTTCTCGACAGCGACCTCCCCGATCGACCCGGTTGCTTCATCCTCGATGTTCGCATGCCGGGTCTCAGCGGGCTTGACCTCCAGGCGCAGCTTGTCGAGTGCGGACATCTGATGCCGATCATATTCCTCACCGGCCATGGTGACGTGCCGATGAGCATCAGGGCCATCAAGGCCGGAGCATTCGACTTCAAGACCAAGCCCGTGCGGGATCAGGAGCTGCTCGATGCGGTTGCCGCAGCGGTCGAGGTCGATCGCGCGAGGCGCGCCAATGACAGGGTGTCGCATGATAGCGCATCGAAGTTCAGCACTCTCTCGCCGCGCGAACGCCAGGTGCTCGAACTCCTGGTGGGTGGTTTCCTGAACAAGCAGATCGCCTATGAACTCGGGGTCACGGAGGTCACCATCAAGCTGCACCGCGGCAGCGTCATGAAGAAGATGGAGGTGGCGTCTGTGGCGGAACTCGTCAGGATGTGGGACCATATCCCGGTTTCGATCCGTCAGGGCGTAGCGGCATAGACTAGCGTATGGCTTCCGCGCCATGCTGAAATGCGCGATTGGGGTTATGTCTGGTTTCCGGGTCAAAGGAACTCCGCTTGCAGCATATCCCATTGATTGCGGTCGTCGACGACGATGCGGGCATGTGCGATGCGATCGCGGAACTCCTTGAGGTGTTGGGCTTCGAAACCGCGCGCTTCCGGTCGGGACAGGAATTTCTTTCGAAGCTGGCCCAGATGCGGTTCGACTGCCTGGTCTCCGACATCAGGATGCCTGGGATGGATGGATATGAGCTAGGCCGGCGAGTGGCTGCCATAGCCCCTGCTACTCCCCTCATCTTCGTAAGCTCGAGCGAGGACGAACTGGACCGGGTGCGGGCGTTGGGGTCCGGAGCGTCAGCGTATCTGCGCAAGCCGCTGAATGCGGAAGACTTCAAGCGTCAGATCGATCTCGCCCTGGAGCGCGCCGCTCACCACTAGTTGCCGTGCGCTTCGGACTGTTGTTGCTCCGTGCGGCTGATGGCGAAACCTAGAAGCCGGTCCATTCGGACGAGATCCTGCACGTTGCCGGCCTGCAGCTTGTGCATGGCATTGCTGCGGTGAATCTTGACCGTGATTTCGCTGAGCGACAGGGCATCGGCGACCTGGCGGTTTTTTCTGCCGGACAGAATGAGCGATGCCACCTGTTTTTCACGCACGGTCAGCATGGCGAACCTCAACCTGACCTGACCGCTTTCGACCGCCACGGATCTGGAATGTCGATCAAACTCGATCGCGGCGTTCGCTGCGTCCAAGACATCCTGGTCGCGAAAAGGCTTCAGGAGGAAGTCCCTGGCTCCCGCTTTCAGGCCACGCACCGCCATGGGAATGTCGGCATACCCGCTCATGAAGACCACAGGAAGGAGGAAACCGTGTGCGGGCAGCCGTTCCTGCAATTCCAGACCGCCAAGTTGCGGCAGACGCACGTCGCACAGCAGGCAGCCAGGCGAAACGGGGTCAGCCTTGTCGAGGAATTCCGGCGCGGTCGCATAGCTTTGCGTCTTTAGTCCCACTGACAGGAATAGCTCCTCAAGAGCTTCACGAATGCCCAAGTCGTCGTCGACGATCTGGACGATCGGCTCGCTCGTGACATGGTGTGCTTCCATCCTTCTCTCCGGTGCTGGCGGCGAACGAGCCGGCCTTGGTGGGGCATAGTCGCGCATACTTTAGCCCTAATCGTAGGGCGGCACCACCATACCAAAGGATGGGGAGCGCATAGCCCGTCCCTTGTCCGAGCGAGCCCGAGAAATTGCGTGCCCGCAGGCGATACCATGGGATGGTCATTACTCGCTCATTGGCATCAAACATCTGACGATTAGCCCGATAATCGCAGGAATGGGTCGAGCCTATCCTCCCTATGTCACGCGAGCATCCATGGGAGATTCAATTGTCCGCACCTGCCGAACAGAAGCCTCCCTACGCGGCGCTCGCCGTCGCCGGATATGGCGCCGTGCTGGGGTCCCTCTTCCCACTGGTAGCCGTGTTCAGCGCGGCGGACATTTCGGGGGGGCTGGACGTGGCTGCGGACAGCGGAGCGCTGGTAAACACCTTTCAGAACCTCGGTGCCATGGCAGGCATACTCGCTACGCCAGCGTTTGCGTTCGGTATCGGGCGGGGAAGGGCGATGTCGGTCGCCGCCGCCGGTTTCGTCTTCAGCTCGATACTGTGCGCTCTCGCACCGAACCTGCCCGTCATGCTTTTCGCGCGGACCCTCCACGGCGTCTTCGGCGGCGCCATGCCGCTGATGTTCATGCTCTTGGTCATGACGACGCTAACCCCTCTCAGCGGACGCTTCGAGGGTATGGCGCTGTTCGCCGCGTCGACTTCGCTTTTTTTCGGCATCGCCGCGACAGTGGGTGGCTCGCTTGTCGACACGTTCGGATGGCGCAGCCTGTTCTGGGCACAGGCGTTGCTCGCTCTGCCCTACTGGGCCCTTTCGACAAAGGTGATGACAAGCGAGAAGGGCCGCATCGAGATGCTGACGGGAGCGGATTGGCCCAACTTCATCCTTCTGTCCCTCGGCCTGGCGATGGTCCTCATCGCAGGATCGGAGGGTGAGAGGCATTTCTGGTTGGAGGCGTGGTGGGTGCCTGCTCTGCTGGTTGGCGGAGCGATTGTGATCGTATCTTCCGTCGTGGGGTTGCTTCGTACCGGCAAGCCACTTCTCATTCTCGCGGTATTTCGGCGGCCTACCTTCACATGGGGCATCATCCTGTCCCTCTTCTTCCGGTTCGGGCAGATGTTTGCCGTCTATATCGTGCCGTCCTACTTGGGCCGGTTGCAGGGGTATCGGCCCGTGGACACGGGCACGGTTCTCTCGGCGATGGCACCGACGACCGCCGTTGCCCTTGTCGCATCATATTTGTGGGCCCGCCGCTTCGACAGCAGGTGGCTCCTTTCGGCCGGCCTGACCAGTTTCTCTGCGGCAGCGGCCCTGTGCGTGCCGATCACGCCGGAATGGGCAGCCGATCAGTTGCGCGCCGGTGCTGCGGTCGCTGGCCTAGGCATGGGTTTCTTCAGTGTCGCGGTTCTTCGCTTCGCGACCTACCAGGTGACGATGCAGGACGGCCCGACCGTGGGCATCATCTTCAACCTGACGCGGGTGTTCGGCATAGTTTCCGGGCTCGGAATCCTCTCCCATCTGGTCGTCGAGCGGGAGAAGTTCCATTCCGCAGCGTTGGTGGAAAGCCTCAGCACGACGTCGCCGGAGACGGCGCAGCGCCTTGCCCAATCCGCCGGGGCATTCTCGCGCTTCAGCGCCGACGGCGATCTGGCGCACGCCTCGGCGATTGCCGCGCTTGGGCGTGCCGCCGCAGGGCAGGCCTTCACGCTCGCCTTCGCCGACGCCTTCCTGATCTTGGCGATCTCGCTCGCGGTGGGCGCGGTAGTCGTCTGGGCATTGCCAGCAGTTCCGGCCGAGGTGCCGGCCCCGCAGGGGAACTCCATACCGAAAGGGATAGCCGCATGAACAACATTGCAATGTCGCGCACGGAGCCCGGCATGGCGGGCGAGCGCGCAGCCGCCTCGCCAAAGGCCTGGAGCGCCGGCAGACGTGTCGCCACCGCTCTGCTGGTCGGCGGAGCAGCCGTCGGGGCGGTTGCATGTCTCTACGCCTACGGCCCCCAAAGTGTCGCCTTTGTCACGACGGACAATGCGTATGTGAAGGGGGATGTGACTTTCATCTCGCCCAAGGTTCCAGGCTACGTCACTGCTGTGCTGACCGAGAACAATGCCAAGGTTGTGCCCGGCCAGGTTCTGATCCGGATCGACCCCACTGACTATCGATCCGCGGTCGCCGATGGCGAAGCTGCCATTGCGCAGGCCGAAGCCTCGCTTAGGCAAATAGGTGCCCAGGAGCAGCTGCAGGAAGCGCAGATACGTGCAGCGGACGCTAATGTCACGTCGGCGAAGGCGAGCGCCGTCCGCAGCAGCGCGGACTTCAGGCGGTCGGATGCGCTGGTCGGGCAGGGCGCCGTCAGCCGCCAGCTTTTCGAGGCGGCAGAAGCGGAAAATGTGCGGTCGCGCTCTTCCGTCGCGCAGACGGAAGCGCAGGCACAGGTTGCCCGTCGGCAGCTTGGGGTGCTCGGCGCGCAGCGTCTGACAGCGCAAGCCCAGATTCAGAGCGCCCGTGCGAAGCTGGTGCGCGCACGAGCGGATCTGGATCGGACCCAGATCACTGCCCCTCGGGAGGGGCGGGTGGCGGCGCGCAACATACGGCTGGGCGAATTCGTGAACACGGGCACGCGTCTTCTTGCGATCACCCCCACCCGTGGGTTGTGGATCGAGGCCAATTTGCGCGAAACGCAGCTGGCGCGGATACGCTCGGGCGATCGGGTGCAGGTCGGCGTGGACGCCGTGCCGGACGTCAGCTTCTGCGGCGTCGTCGAGGGAGCATTCGGCGCGAGCGGATCGGAATTCTCCGTCATCCCCCCGGACAACGCCACGGGCAACTTCACGAAGATCGTCCGCCGTTTCACGGTTCGCATTCTTCTCGATCCCGATCAACCGGGTCTGGAACGCCTATCGACCGGCATGTCCGTGACGCCGCGGATCGAGGTCGGCTCTCATGAGGACGGCCGCTCTCATGGCGGTCTTGTCTCCTGGCTGGTCGGAGGATCGTTCACGTGCGGGAAGCGGTCGTGAGCCGGTTCCTCGTCCTTGCAGCCGCAGCTCTCCTCGCGGGATGCGTGACGCCGCCAAAGCTCGGACCCTTGCCTGAAGTCCGAACGCCGAAAGCCTACTCCGGCGCTGAATCCTTTTCGGCCGGGTCGACTGCTTGGCCAGGCGACGGCTGGTGGCAAGCCTATGGCGACCCTCAACTAAGCGCGCTGGTCGAGGAGGCCCTGGCCAACGCGCCGACGATGGCGCAAGCGGCCGCCAGACTTCGTCGTGCGGAGGCCATGGTGGGATCGGCAAGGGTGACATTGCTCCCTTCAGTCACGGCGGATGGGTCTTTGACCGTCAGCAGGCCCAGCGCGAACCTTGGTATCCCGGTGACCCCGGAACGCCAGGGCTACCAAGACTATGGCCGGGCAACCCTTGGCTTCTCCTGGGAACTGGATTTTTGGGGAAAGAACAGGGCCGCCGTCGCCGCGGTGACCTCCGAAGCAGAGGCGGCAAGGGCGGATGTCGCTGCCGCGCGGCTCATCGTTTCCGCTTCCGTTGCGGCAACATATGCCGATCTCGTTCGCCTCTATAGGGATCGTGACGTCCTGGAGGAGACCCTGAACGTTAGGCAGCGATCACTCGATCTTGTTCGGGCGAGGGTCCAGCACGGCTTTGACTCGGACGCTGATCTCGCGCAGGCCGAGGCCGGACCCCCGGCCGCGCGGTCGGAGCTTGCACAAGCCGACGAGGCAATCGGGCTGACGCGCAATCGCATGGCGGCCCTTCTCGGCGCCGGTCCCGATCGAGGACTCTCCATCCGGCGTCCCACGGCACCGGCGCTCAAGACCTTCGGACTGCCGCCGAATCTTTCGGCCGACTTGCTCGGCCGTCGGCCCGACATCGTGGCGGCGCGCTGGCGGGTCGAGGCCGCCGGCAGGCGCATCAAGGTCGCCAGAGCGCAGTTCTATCCGAACGTGAACCTGCTCGGGCTCATAGGTTTTGAAGCTCTGGGCATCGGTAACTTGCTGAACGGCGGCAGCGACATCGGATCGGCCGGGCCTGCTATGAGCCTCCCGATCTTCGATGGTGGCAGGCGCCGGGCCAATTACCGCGGCGCGCGGGCGGAATATGACGCGTCCGTAGCCATGTACGACGAGGTACTGACGCAGGCACTGCGCGAGGTAGCGGATGCCGCGGTGAGCAGTCGTCGTCTCGTGGACGAAGTCGCCGGTGCAGATCAGGCGATGGCGGCCACCGAACGAGCCTACAGGCTGGCCCAGTTGCGCTACAGGGAAGGTGCGATCGACTATCAGTCCGTTCTGATCGTGGAGGATCGTCTTCTGGCCCGCCGCCGCATCGCGGCTGCCTTGCAGGCGCGGGGCTTCATCCTCGATGTCGCCCTCGTTCGCAGTCTCGGCGGTGGGGTGCTCGACTAGGGTCATTGCGCCCCAATGGGCATCAATGATGTGGCCCCTTGCCCATTATTTGGGGGCCTGCGGTGCTCTAAACGGAAGATGAGGCTGTTCCGGAGCCGTTGAACGACCGGCCACCCCGAAGAGGAGTTCCAGCATGAGCAATTTATACAATGTGTCAGCCACCGCCATAGGTGGGCGGTCTGGTTTCGCATCCAGCAGCGATGGTCGATTGAAGGTCGAACTCTCCACGCCATCGGTGCTTGGGGGCGATGACGGTCCGGGAACCAATCCCGAGCAGCTCTTCGCAGCGGCCCATGCGGCATCGCTTCTCGCAGCGATCCGTCAGGTCGCCGCTGCACGAGGCGTGAAGGTGCCATCTGACAGCAATGTCACGGCGACGATCGCCGTCGATCGCCAAGGTGAGGATGTGCTGAGCCTGAGCGTCGCCCTTGCGGCGGATATCCCGTGCATCGACGTTGCGGCGGCTACATCCATTGTCGAGGAGGCGATGAGGGTCTGCCCGATCGCCCGCTCAACCGGCGACCAGGTCTCTGCGGTCGTGCATGTCGACTGAGACGTCATGCGCTTGCGTCGCGGCGTTCCCTGCTCTTGCGCGTGTAATAGTCGCGAAGCCATTCGATGAACACGCGGACGCGGGCGGGTCGCGCTACCCCGGGTGGTGTGACCATGTACGCCGACACCGTCGCCGCCGACCACTCGGGCAGTAGCGGGACGAGGCTGCCCGACTTGAGCTCCTCGTCCATGAAGAAATCGGGCAGCAGCGCCACCCCTATGCCCGCAACCGCAGCGGGCACCACGGCGATCGCATGATTGATGTGAAACCTGCCCGACATGCGGACCGTCACGGATCCGTGCTGGGGATGGTCGAACTGCCAGTCCAGCCCCCAGGGAACGTTCGTCGGAATGATGGCAGGAAACCGAGTCAGCTCATCGGGATGCTCTGGCACTCCATACTCCTCGATGAGCGAGGGGGCGGCGACAAGGGGGCGATTGAACGAGATCAGCCTTACCGTCCTCAGGGTGCTGTCTGGTGGCTGGCCTGGTCTGATGCAGACGTCGTAGCCGGAGGCGATGAGATCGACATCGTCCTCCGTCAGGCAAAGGTCCATCTCGATGTCGGGATAGTCACGCAGGAACATGGGGATTATGGGCACGATCGTGGCCAGACCGAAGGCGGTGCCGCAGGCGACCCTGATCTTCCCGCGCGGGATCGCGGCCTCCTCCACAATGTCGGCCTCGATGGCACGTCCGTCGGCTAGGATGCGAGCGGCCCTGAATACCGTAAGGCGACCGGTCTCGGTGAGGGATAGCTTGCGCGTGGTTCGGTGAAACAACGTGGTCTGCATCCGCTGCTCCAGACGGGTTACCGCCTTCGAGACGGTCGTGCTTGCCAGGCCGAGTTCCTCGGCGGCGTGACTGAAGGAGCCTAGTTCCGCGACCTTCGCGAAGATCGCCCATGCTTCGAAGTCCGGTATGTGCGGCATCCGGCTCAGCCCCTTGATGCACCCGGGCGTGTCACCTGCTTCGCCCATGCCGATATGCCAAGGCGCTCAGGGACGGATTGAAGCAGGACATCGAGCTTCTGCCCCGGGCCGCCGGAACAGCGGCTCTGATGCGTCGCTACCGCTTCGCGGCCATCGGCGCGACGCCAAGTGATGGTGTATGTGCTGGTGTCGGTGATCGCCGCGTCGCATTCGACCCGCTGCGTGGTCCCGTCAGCGGGTCGATATTCTGCGAGATCCGCTTCGAGAGAGCTGTACGTGGCAACCCCGGCATCTCGACGGCGCTCGCCGATCACTGCGGTATGGCGCTCACCGGTGAACACGATCCTCCCGGTGGAGCCGACCTCGGTGCGGTAGACCGGACAAAAGCCGAAGCAGGGGCCCACCGCTATCGTGATGCTGCCGCCGACATCGGCGGCTGGTTCGGCTTGGGGCCGGGTGGTGCTTGTGGCGCAGCCTGCAAGAAGGAGGAGCGCGCTCGTGTTCACGGCCGTCCGAATCGAATAATGCACTCTGTTCTCCGCTTAGCTTTCCAGTGGCGATCTTAGCATTAGACGTCGCGCTCGTCGCTTTTCCCGAAGCGTGGTGGCCGCGCGCCACGGCGGGCGGTTCGGAGCGGCTGTATTTCGACTGTGCGCGCCGTTCCCGCCGGGACGCGGCGCACCCACTCGATGTCTGTCTGCCCTAGATCACAGCGGAGCAAAGATGGTCGTGAAGGGCATCGCGAGTCCCCCGTGGGGTCGTTGGCGGATTCACCGATCCCGCATCGGCGACGATTGGCCGACTGGGCTTCAGTGATGACTATCGAATGTGGTCAGCGGGCCGTCATTGTCGTCCAGGATGAAGATGGCGAGCAGCTTTGCCGGCTCGGTCTTGCTTGCGTTGGCGCTGACGCCGTGCTGATCACCGGGGCTTTCCGTCCAATATTCGCCCGCCTCGTAGGTTTTGGGAGGGCCGCCGTTGACCCCGCTGACAATTGCCCCCTCAAGCACGTACGCAGTGATGAATGCGGACTTCGCATGCGTGTGGGCTGGCGAACTGTCGCCCGGGGCGTAGGTGACGAGAACGGTTCGGATCGTCTTTCCCGGGATATTGGTGATGGGGTGTGAGAAGTCGGGCTTGATCGAGGATAGGGTCGGTGCCTTCTGATCGTCCTGCGCATGTGCGGCAGTCGATCCCAGCAGCCCGGCCACGAGAAGTGCGGGAAGGACGAAACGCATGGTGATGCTCTGGACTTGTAACGGTTTTGCGCCGGTCACCCATCTCATTATGCCACCTGGGCTTCGAATGCGAGCGGGCTGATGCCGCCCAGATATGAATGGCGGCGACGGGAATTGTAGAAGCCGTTGATGTACTGGAAGATGGCTGCCTCTGCTTGCCGCCGGGTTGACCAACTCTGCCGCCAGATCATTTCCGCCTTCAGGGATTTGAAGAAGGTCTCGACAGCGGAGTTGTCGTAGCAATTGCCCTTGCCGCTCATCGATGGACGCAGGCCATAGGCCTGCAGCTTCTTCTGATAGTCATAAGAGCAATATTGGCTGCCGCGATCGGAGTGGAAAATGCAGCCCTCTGGCGGCTGACGCAGCCGCACCGCCATATCCAGTGCGCGGATCGCCAGATCCTTTTTCATCCTGTCACTGACCGCCCAGCCAACGACACGGCGACTGTGCAGGTCGAGAATGACGGCCAGATAGAGCCAGCCCTCTGACGTCCAGACATAGGTGATGTCGCCCGCCCATTTGCGGTTGGGTGCATCGGCGGCAAAGTCGCCGTCCAGCCAGTTCGCCGCGACGCCCAGGCGGTGGTGGCTGTCGGTCGTAACCTTGTGCCTGCGTGTGCGGACGGGCTTGATCCCGTTGATCCGCATCAGCCGTCCAACACGACGTTCGCCAACGTTGAGCCCTGCTTCCTTGAGCTCCATCGTCATCCTGGGACGACCGTAGCTGCCAAGGCTCAGGCTATATTGTTCCCGGATATGGGCCAGCACCCTCATGTCCGTCCGCTCCCGGTGGCTTATCGGTCGCGAACGCCAGGAACGATAGCCGCGCTCACTGAC